>NZ_JOGP01000001.1:0-693311 GCF_000719505.1 Streptomyces sp. NRRL B-3229
GTACATGATCCCCACCCACGCCGACCAGCCGACCAACTCCTTCTACAACGCCTCCAAGCCGGCCACCTACGCGCCCGAGCTGGACACCCCCAACGAGTACCCGGCCAAGCTGGACAGCGGTGTGTCGGTGGGGTCGGACCCGATCGCCGGTGAGCTGAAGTCGGCGTACGGCACGGACGACATCTACGGCATGCACTGGCTCCAGGACGTCGACAACGTCTACGGCTACGGCCAAGTGCGAGGCGGGGCCCACGGACACGGGACCGTCGTACATCAACACCTTCCAGCGCGGTGCGCAGGAGTCGGTGTGGGAGACGGTGCCGCAGCCGACCTGCGACGCCTTCAAGTACGGCGGCAAGAACGGGTACTTGGACCTGTTCACCGGTGACTCCTCGGCCGCGTACTGGGCGGACATCTGGGCCAGGCAGCAGGGCAAGGGCTCCGACGTCTCCGCGACCGTGGGCAAGGCCGCGAAGATGGGCGACTACCTGCGGTACGCCATGTACGACAAGTACTTCAAGAAGATCGGCAACTGTGTCGGGCCGTCCACCTGCGCGGCCGGCAGCGGCAAGAACTCCTCGATGTACCTGCTGTCCTGGTACTACGCCTGGGGTGGCGCGACGGACACCTCGGCGGGGTGGGCCTGGCGCATCGGCTCCAGCCACGCGCACAGCGGCTACCAGAACCCGATGGCCGCGTACGCGCTGAGCTCCTACGCCGACCTGAAGCCCAAGTCGGCGACGGGCGCGGCGGACTGGAACACCTCGCTGACCCGGCAGCTGGAGTTCTACCGCTGGCTCCAGTCCGACGAGGGTGCCATCGCGGGCGGTGCGACCAACAGCTGGGCGGGCCGCTACGCCACTCCCCCGGCCGGCAAGTCGACCTTCTACGGGATGTACTACGACGAGCAGCCCGTCTACCACGACCCGCCGTCCAACCAGTGGTTCGGCTTCCAGGCCTGGTCGATGGAACGCGTCGCCGAGTACTACCAGCAGACGGGGAACACGCAGGCCAAGGCGGTCCTCGACAAGTGGGTCAAGTGGGCGCTGTCCAAGACCACCATCAACCCGGACGGCACCTACCGGAGCCTCGGGGTGGCGGTGCCGGAGGACCGTGCGGACTACAACCGGTTCGACGACTCGGTGTACGTGCCGAGCGGGTGGACCGGGACCATGCCGAACGGGGACGCGATCAACTCCTCGTCGACGTTCGAGTCCATCCGGTCCTTCTACAAGAACGACCCTGCCTGGTCGAAGATCCAGGCGTATCTCGCGGGCGGCGCGGTGCCGTCGTTCACGTATCACCGGTTCTGGGCCCAGGCGGACATCGCCCTGGCCATGGGTTCGTACGCGGAGCTACTCGAATAGCCCCCGCCGAGCACTCCGTGGGGAGACCGTTGTCGACTGCGGGTCCGCTGTGGCTGGTCGCGCAGTTCCCCGCGCCCCTGAAAGCGCTACAGGCACCGTTTCTCCCTCGGAGCCGCTCGAAGGCTCCGCGTATAGGCCCCGCCACCTGACGGCGGGGCCGACCGGCCGGGCGGCCCCCTCCCGCACTGGGGGTCGCCCGGCGCTTCTCGCTGTGAACGGAAAGCGCTCCCCCCACTCCGTGCGCTCCCCTTTCCGGAAAGGACTCCTCCGTGCGAAGAACCCGCATCCTGACGGCGGTGCTCGCGCTCGCGGCCGGGCTGCTCGCGGGCACCCCACCCGTGGTGGCCGCCGGCAACACCTCCGAGGTCCCGCTCGCCGCCGACACGTACACCTGGAAGAACGCCCGGATCGACGGCGGCGGATTCGTGCCGGGCATCGTCTTCAACCGCAAGGAGAAGAACCTCGCGTACGCCCGCACGGACATCGGCGGCGCCTATCGCTGGCAGGAGTCCTCGAAGACCTGGACACCGCTGCTGGACTCGGTCGGCTGGGACGACTGGGGGCACACGGGGGTGGTGGGCCTGGCCTCCGACCCGGTGGACCCGGACAAGGTGTACGCGGCCGTGGGGACGTACACGAACAGCTGGGATCCGAAGAACGGCGCGGTCATGCGGTCGTCCGACCGGGGTGCGAGCTGGCAGAAGACCGTGCTGCCCTTCAAGCTCGGCGGCAACATGCCGGGGCGGGGCATGGGCGAGCGGCTCGCCGTCGACCCGAACAAGAACAGCGTGCTGTACCTGGGCGCGCCCAGCGGCAAGGGGCTGTGGCGGTCGACCGACTCGGGCGTCACCTGGTCCCAGGTGACCGCCTTCCCCAACCCCGGCACCTACCAGCAGGATCCGGGCGACACCAGCGGCTACGCAAGCGACAACCAGGGCGTCGTCTGGGTCACCTTCGACGAGTCGACGGGGACGTCAGGGACGGCCACCCGGTCGATCTACGTCGGCGTGGCCGACCTCCAGAACTCGGTGTACCGGTCGACGGACGGCGGCGCGAGCTGGAGCAGGCTCGCCGGGCAGCCGACGGGGTACCTGGCGCACAAGGGCGTCCTGGACGCGGTGAACGGCTATCTGTACCTCACGTACAGCGACAGGGGCGGGCCGTACGACGGCGGCAAGGGCCAGGTGTGGCGGTACGCGACCGCGACCGGCACCTGGACGAACATCAGCCCGGTCGCGGAGGCGGACACCTCCTACGGCTTCAGCGGTCTGACGGTGGACCGGCAGAAGCCCAAGACGATCATGGCGACCGCCTACAGCGCCTGGTGGCCGGACACCCAGATCTTCCGCTCCACGGACAGCGGGGCGACCTGGACGAAGGCGTGGGACTACACGTCGTACCCCGACCGCGCGAACCGCTTCACCCTCGACGTCTCCTCCTCCCCGTGGCTGACCTGGGGCGCGAACCCTTCGCCGCCCGAGCAGTCGCCCAAACTCGGCTGGATGACCGAGTCGTTGGAGATCGACCCGTTCAACTCCAACCGCATGATGTACGGCACGGGAGCGACCCTCTACGGCACGGAGAACCTCACGAACTGGGACTCCGGCGGCAAGTTCACCATCAAGCCGATGGTCCAGGGTCTGGAGGAGACGGCGGTCAACGACCTGGCGTCGCCCCCGTCCGGCGCCCCGCTGCTGAGCGCCCTCGGTGACGTCGGCGGTTTCCGGCACACGGACCTCACCAAGGTCCCGCCGATGATGTTCACCCAGCCGAACTTCACCACGACCACGAGTCTGGACTTCGCCGAGACCAACCCGAACACGGTGGTACGGGTGGGGAACCTGGACTCCGGTCCGCACATCGCGTTCTCGACCGACAACGGGGCCAACTGGTTCGCGGGTACCGACCCTTCGGGGGTGAGCGGGGGCGGCACGGTGGCCGCCTCCTCCGACGGCGGCCGGTTCGTGTGGAGCCCGGACGGCGCTGGAGTGCGGTACACGACGGGTTTCGGTACGTCGTGGTCCGCGTCGAGCGGGATCCCGGCCGGGGCGATCGTGGAGTCGGACCGGGTCGACGCGAAGACCTTCTACGGCTTCAAGTCCGGGAAGTTCTACGTGAGTACGGACGGCGGCGCGACCTTCACGGCCTCGGCGTCGACCGGACTGCCGAGCGGTGACAGCGTACGGTTCAAGGCGCTGCCCGGGGTGAAGGGCGATGTGTGGCTGGCGGGCGGCGCCGCCGACGGGGCGTACGGCCTGTGGCACTCGACCGACTCCGGCGCGAGCTGGACCAGCCTGTCCAACGTCGACCAGGCCGACACCGTCGGCTTCGGGAAGGCGGCGCCGGGGGCGTCGTACCAGACGCTCTACACCAGCGCGAAGATCGGCGGGGCCCGGGGCATCTTCCGTTCCACGGACAAGGGCGCGAGCTGGACCCGCATCAACGACGACGCCCACCAGTGGGGTTGGACGGGTGCGGCCATCACGGGCGACCCCCGGGTGTACGGCCGGGTGTACGTGTCGACGAACGGCCGGGGTGTGATCTACGGCGACACCTCCGACACCGGCGGGGGCGGCCCCACGGATCCGACCGACCCGCCCCCGACGGGCACCTGCGCGGTGACGTACAAGATCACCAACCAGTGGTCGGGCGGTTTCCAGGCAGACGTCCAACTCACCAACACGGGGTCGAGCGCCTGGGCCGGCTGGGCACTTGCCTGGGCCTTCCCCAACGGCCAGACGGTCACCCAGACCTGGAACGCCGAAACCACCCAGTCCACCTCGACGGTCACCGCGAAGAACGTCGGCTGGAACGCCAATGTGGCAGCAGGCTCGTCCGTGGGCTTCGGCTTCACGGGAACCTGGTCGGGCACGAACGGAAAGCCGACGGCATTCAAGGTAGGCGACCGGAGCTGCACGGTGTCCTGAGGTCAGGGCGGGGGCCGAAGCCGAAGTAACTTCAGTAGGCCTTCCGGAAGGCCCGGACGCTGAACACCGGGTCCGCGCGCGGGAGTTCCTGGTCGGGCAGGGCCTCCAGCTGCTCGGCGAACCGTTCGGTGAGCGGTTCGCCGGGCCGCAGCTGGGTGAACCAGCCGCGTCGCAGGTCCGCAGCGGTGCGCCGGGGGCTGCGGCCCTGCCCCCGGCCCGGGAAACGGGCCTGTCCCGCCGGGTGGAGGAGGTGGGCGGCGGCGTACGACTCCACCAGCGGCGCCGCGTCCGGGGCCGGGCGGCGCGGGCGCGGGGCGAGGACGGCGTCGACGTCACTGCCGACGTCGTGCGCGGCGGCCTTGTCGACGGTGGTGACGTACACCCCGCCGGGTCTGAGCACACGGGCGCACTCGGCGACCGCGGCCCGGACGTCCTCGGGCCGGTCGAGGACGTGCAGCAGCCACACGCTGGTCACCGCGTCGAACACCCCGTCGGGGAACGGCAGCGCGCGGCTGTCGGCGAGCACGACCGCGCCGGGCAGCCGTACGGCGGCCATGCGGGCCATGCCGTAGGTCAGGTCGGCGCCGGTGACCCGGGTCGCGGGCCGGGCGGCGGCGAGCCTGCGGGTGACGATTCCGGTGCCGCAGCCCACGTCGAGGAGGTGTCGGGTGCCGGGCGGGACCAGGCCGAGCACCGCGTCGGCGGCCGCGGCGGCCCTGGGCTCGCCGCCGCGGGTGTCGTCGTAGGCGTGGGCCTCCTTGTCGTAGTCGAGCACGGGCTCACTGGGCTCCGTGGCCGGCGGCGAGGGCGTCCACCCGCTGCGCGAGCTGGAAGTCCTTCTCCGTGAGGGCACCGCCCGCACTGTGCGTGTGCACGGCGAGCGCGACCGTGTTGTAGCCGAGCGTGAGGTCGGAGTGGTGGTCGAGTTCCTCCTGGACCTGGGCGATGTGCACGACCATCGCGGTCGCGGCGAAGTGGTCGCCGAGCCGGTACGAGCGGGTGAGGCGGCCGTCGTCGACGGACCAGCCCGGCAGTTCCGCGAGCCGGTCCTCGATCTCCTTCTGCGACAGCGGTTCGACGGGCATGACCTCGCTCCTTCCTGGGGTCGGCTTTCTGTCCAGGCTGCCACAGGACGGGTGCCGCGGTCCTGGTCGGAGGGTTCCCCCGGGTGAGAGGCGGGCCCGGGTCCGGCTGATCTCCGGCCGCTCACCCGCTTGCCGTCCCGGCGAGGCCGTCCGCCACCGTGGGGATCACGGCCGTCCCACGGAGAGGGACGGCGGGTCCACGGCCCGGTCACCTGCTCGCACCCTCGACTACGGTCGTCCTCATGACCACTGCCCCCTCCACCACAACCACCCCCTCCGACCAGGGAGTCGGCCCGCTGCTGCGCGCCTGGCGGGAGCAACGGCGAGTCAGTCAGCTGGAGTTGGCGCTGCGGGCGGACTCCAGCGCCCGGCACATCAGCTTCGTCGAGACGGGCCGCTCCCGGCCGAGCGAGGCGATGGTGCTGCGCCTCGCCGAACATCTGGAGGTACCGGTGCGGGAGCGCAACGCGCTGCTGCTGGCCGCCGGTTACGCTCCGCGCTTCCCCGAGACCCCGTTGGACGACCCTGCCCTGGACGCCGTGCGCGAGGGCATCGAGCGGCTGATCCAGGGCTATGAGCCCTACCCGGCCCTGGTGTTCGACGCGTCGTACCACGTCGTGGCCGCGAACCGCGGGATCATGATGCTCCTCGACGGCGTCCCCGAGTCGCTGCTGCGGCCGCCGCTCAACACCATGCGGCTCACCCTGCACCCGGAGGGTCTCGCCCCGCGCATCCTCAATCTGCCTCAGTGGCGCGGGCATCTGCTGGAACAGATGCGGCGGCAGATCGCCCTGCGCCGCTCCGAGCAGCTGCGTGAGCTGTACGAGGAGGTGGCGGCCTATCCGGTGCCGGACCCGCAGGAGGACACCGGCGCCGAACAGGACGAGCCCGTCCCCTACTTCGCGCTGCCGATGCGGATCGAGCACGAGGGCAGGACGCTGTCGTTCATCTCCTCCACGGCCACCTTCAACACCCCCATGGACGTGACCGTCGCCGAGCTGGCCATCGAGACGTTCCTTCCGGCCGACCCGGCGACCGTCAAGTACCTGCACGCGCTGCTGCCCTGAGGGGGTCCCGGGCCGGAGTGCGCCGGCCCGGGACCCTCGGAACCACGATCCCGCGCTCCCGTGCCGGCGTCGATGACGCGGGAGGTAAGGAGGGCTGGCGGTAAGGAGGCTGGTGGCAAGGAGGCTGGTGGTAAGGAGCAAAGCGAGCGTGACCGGTGAGCGGGACACCGGGACATGACACACTGCACGCAAGCTTCGACGCGTAGGGGAGGCGTGGCGTGAGTGAGCGGCGACCTGCGCCGACCGTGGGCCAAGTGGTGCTCGGCAGGCGGTTGCAGGAACTGCGGGAGGCGGCCGGCCTCAAGCGCGAGGAGGCGGCCCAGGTCCTGCGGGTGGCCCCCGCGACCGTGCGGCGGATGGAAATGGCCGAGGTCGCCCTGAAGATCCCGTACGTTCAGGTGCTCCTGGAGACGTACGGGGTCCCCGCGGCCCAGGTCGAGGACTTCGTCCGGCTGGCCGAGGAGGCCAACCAGCCGGGCTGGTGGCAGCGCTTCCACGACGTGCTGCCCGAGTGGTTCAGCCTCTACGTGAGCCTGGAGGGCGCGGCCGCGATCATCCGCTCCTACGAACCGCACTTCGTGCCCGGCCTTCTCCAGACCGAGGACTACGCGCGGGCCGTCCTGGAGGCCGGGACGATCGGGCAGTCCGGGACGGAGGCGATCGAGCGGCACGTGTCGCTGCGGATGGCCCGCCAGAAGCTCCTGGACCGCCCTGATCCGCCCCACCTGTGGGCGATCATGGACGAGACGGTGCTGCGCCGCCCGGTGAGCATCCGCTCCGAGGTGATGGCCGAGCAGCTGGACAAACTGCTGGAGTTCGCCGAGCGCGACCGGATCACGCTCCAGGTGTGCGAGTTCGAGGAGGGCCCGCACCCGGGGACGTACGCGCCCTTCTCGCTGTTCCGTTTCTCCGAACCGGAGCTGCCCGACATGGTGTTCACCGAGTACCTGACCGGCGCGCTGTACCTGGACTCCCGCCAGGAGGTCGCCACGCATCTGGAGGTCCTGGACCACATGTCGGCGCGGGCCGCGTCGGCCGAGCGGACGAAGAAGCTGCTGCGGGAGCGCCGCGCGGACTTCTGAGCACAGGCATCCTGACGAAGGGGAGAAGACACCGCATGACCGGATCCGACGCGCCCAGGATCGACACCAGCCGGCCGCACCCGGCCCGGGTGTACGACTGGTGGCTGGGCGGCAAGGACAACTACCCGGTGGACGAGGAACTGGCTCGCCGGATCCTCGCCGTGGACGGCACGGTGGTGCGCGGGGCGCGGGCCAACCGCCGGTTCATGCAGCGGGCGGTGCGGACGGCCGCCGAGGCCGGGATCGGCCAGTTCCTGGACATCGGCACCGGCATCCCCACCGAGCCCAACCTGCACCAGGTGGCCCAGGAGGTCGCACCGTCGTCGAGGGTCGTGTACGCGGACAACGACCCGATCGTCCTCAGGCATGCGCAGGCGCTGCTGCACAGCACCCCCGAGGGGGCGACGAACTACGTCCACGCGGATGTCCGCGAGCCGGACACCATTCTGCGGCTGGCGGCCGAGACCCTGGACTTCTCGCAGCCGACCGCCCTGTCCCTGGTCGCGCTGACCCACTATCTGGGCGACGAGGCGTACGGCCTGCTCGCGCGGTACGTCGACGCGCTCGCCCCGGGCAGTTTCCTGATCCTCTCGCAGGTCACGCCCGATCTCAGCCCCCAGGCCATCGAGAAGGCCGCCGAGCAGTTCCGTCGCAGCGGCACGCCGTTCTTCCCTCGCTCGCTGGCCGAGTTCTCCCGGTTCTTCGACGGCCTGGAGCTGCTCGGGCCCGGCGTGATCCCGGTGTCGGGCTGGCGGCCGGGCCCGGAGGACGTGGCGGCCCAGGTGGAGGGCATCGTGCCGGTGTACGCGGGGGTCGCGCGCAAGGCCTGACCCGTACGGGTGCGGATACCGGGTGCGCTCCCGCACCCCGCCCTAGGTTCGAAGGACCCGTGGGCCGAGGAGGGAGCACGCGTGACCGACACCTGGACACCACCGCGGACGTGGCATGTCCCAGCCGACCCGCACGCGGAGCTGCCTCGACCGCGCGGCCGGGCCCCGACCGGCTCGGAAGGCCCGAGGTGCAGACAGCTGCCGTTCGTGTCGGTGGAGGGTCTCCACGCAGCGCGCCCACGGCAGACCACCGACCACGTTCAGGAGGCGGCCCGATGCCCTCGGATGCGGTGTTGTACCAGGCGGCGGCGCTCTGCCTGACGTATCCCGACGACGACTTGCGCGCCCGGCTGCCGCTGTTGCGGGAAGCGGCCCCGCAGCTGCGGGAGTTCGCCGACCACGCGGCCGTGACGTCCGCGCAGGACCTGGCGGCGCACTACGACCGGGTCTTCGGCTCCGGGAACCGGCACAGTCTGTACCTGAGCCGGTGGCAGGACGGCGGCACCCGGAAGCGGTTCAAGGAGGTGTTCCGGGCGGCCGGGCTGGAGTTGACCGGTGAGCAGGTGCCGGACTTCCTGCCCGCGGTGCTGGAGTTCACGGCCCGGACCGGGGACACGGACCTGCTCACCGGACACCGGGAGGGCCTGGAGCGACTGCGCTCCAGGCTCACCGCTGCCGGCACCCCGTACGCGTCGGTCCTGGACGCCGTGTGCGCCGCACTGCCGACGAGGGTGCGCTAGGTCCCCGGTTCCTCAGGCGGCCCCGCCCCTGCGGTCGTTCGCGTCTGTCTCGCTCCTGTCGTCGTCCACGATCTCCGCATCGACGACCCCCTCCTCGTCCTGGGGCGCTGACGTCGGCTCGTCCTGCGGCGGCTGTTGCGGGGTGGCCTGGGCCTGGGCATACATGGCCTGGCCCATCTTCTGGCTGACGGAGGCGAGTTTCTCCACGCCGTCGCGGAGGGGGGCGGTGTCGGCGTTCTCCTCCAGGAGGCGTTTGAGGTCCGCCACCGCCGACTCGACCTCCGTCTTCGTGTCGGCGGGCACCTTGTCGTCGTTCTCCCGGACGAACTTCTCGGTCTGGTAGACGAGTTGCTCGGCCTGGTTGCGGGTCTCGGCGGCCTCGCGGCGCCGGTGGTCCTCCTCGGCGTACTGCTCGGCCTCCCGCATCATGCGGTCGATGTCGTCCTTGGGAAGCGCAGAGCCGCCCGTCACCGTCATCTTCTGCTCGCGCCCGGTGGCGAGGTCCTTCGCCGAGACGTGCATGATCCCGTTCGCGTCGATGTCGAAGGCCACCTCGATCTGGGGAACCCCCCGGGGCGCGGGCGGCAGACCGGTGAGGTCGAAGACGCCGAGCTTCTTGTTGTACGCGGCGATCTCCCGCTCCCCCTGGTAGACCTGGATGCCCACCGAGGGCTGGTTGTCGGCGGCGGTGGTGAAGATCTCCGAACGCCGGGTGGGGATCGTGGTGTTGCGCTCGATGAGCTTCGTCATGATGCCGCCCTTGGTCTCGATCCCCAGGGACAGCGGGGTGACGTCGAGCAACAGCACGTCCTTGACGTCGCCGCGGATGACACCCGCCTGGAGGGCCGCGCCGACCGCGACGACCTCGTCCGGGTTGACGCCCTTGTGCGGGTCCTTGCCGGTGAGCTCCTTGACCAGGTCGGTCACCGCGGGCATCCGGGTCGAGCCGCCGACGAGGATCACGTGGTCGATCGCGCCCACCTTGATGCCCGCGTCCTTGACCGCCTGGTGGAAGGGCGTCTTGCAGCGGTCGAGCAGGTCGGCGGTGAGCTCCTGGAACTGGGCGCGGGTCAGCTTCTCGTCGAGATGCAGGGGGCCCTCGGCGGAGGCGGTGATGTAGGGCAGGTTGATCGTGGTCTCGGAGGACGACGACAGCTCGATCTTCGCCTTCTCGGCGCCCTCGCGGAGTCGTTGCAGTGCCATCTTGTCGTTGCCGAGGTCGACGCCGTACTGCCCCTTGAAGCGCTTGACCAGGTGTTCCACGATCCGGTGGTCCCAGTCGTCGCCGCCGAGACGGGTGTCGCCGTTGGTCGCCTTGACCTCGATGACGCCGTCGCCGATCTCCAGGAGGGACACGTCGAAGGTGCCGCCGCCGAGGTCGAAGACCAGGACCGTCTGCTCCTCGCCCCGGTCGAGTCCGTACGCCAGCGCGGCCGCCGTGGGCTCGTTGATGATCCTGAGGACCTTCAGGCCCGCGATCTCGCCGGCCTCCTTGGTGGCCTGGCGCTGGGTGTCGTCGAAGTAGGCGGGGACGGTGATCACCGCGTCGGTGACGTCCTCGCCCAGATAGGACTCGGCGTCCCGCTTCAGCTTCTGGAGGACCCGCGCGGACAGTTCCTGGGCCCGGTACCGGGTGCCGTCGATCGAGCCCTGGTCCGGGAAGCGCCAGTTCCCGTCGCCCATGTGCCGTTTCACGGAGCGCGCGGTGCGCTCGACGTTGGTGACGGCCTGCCGCTTGGCGACCTCGCCCACGAGCACTTCGCCGTTCTTGGCGAAGGCCACGACCGACGGTGTGGTCCTGGCCCCCTCCGCGTTGGCGACGACCGTGGACTCACCGCCCTCCAGCACGGCCACCACCGAGTTCGTGGTCCCGAGATCGATCCCGACCGCCCGTCCCATCGCCGTCCCCTTCCACCAGGAGTTCCGCCCAGGAGTTCCGCTTCGCCCGGAGTCCCGCTTGCGCCAGGAGTTCCGCTTGCGCCAGGAGTCCCGTCAGGGAGCCTTCCCGCACTCCAGCACAAAACTTGAGCGCGTTCTTGTCAATGGCGCGCGGGGTCCCGCTCAGGGGAACGAGTACCCCGCGGCCGGGGGGCGGGCACCGGTACGGACCTGTTCACCTGCGAGGTGGCCAGGAAGGAGCCGGAACGCCGGCTGACCCGCCTGAGCAGCAGGTACCCGATCACGGCGAGGGCGATGAAGGGCAGCCAGGCCAGCAGATAGGCCGGGAGGTAGTGGGCGTCGAAGATGGAGCGCCGGTTGTCCACGGTGGAGGCGTTGGCCCCGAAGAACCCGAGCAGCAGCGTCGGCGGCAGCGCGATACCGGTGGCCACCGCGGCGAGCGCCGAGACCGTACGGTCCCTGCGGTCGTCGCGCTCGGCGAGCTGGGCGTCCAGGGCCGCGGAGCGGGCGCTGATCACCGAGGTCAGGCGCTCGACCATACGGGCCGAGTTGTCCAGGCCGGCGGGGATGCCGAGGGCGTCCCGCAGCGAGGACTGGAAGGACTGCATGACCGTCTCCGGGATCAGCAGGCCGTCGACGTACGCCTCGACCCCGAAGGCCAGGTCCAGCTGGAGTTCGTTGACCCCGTCGGAGAGCCGGGAGATCAGCCTGCGGATCTCGTACGGCGACTCGGCCGCGGCCCGTTCGTTGGCGCGCATGGTCCCGAAGGCGGCCAGCCGGGTGCGCTGGAGGACGGCGAGCGCGGAGACCATGCCGACCGCCACCAGGGTCAGCCCGTTCTCCACGTGTTCGGCCCATCCGGCGTGCACGGAGACCCCCCGGCCGTGGGCGGACAGGGTGCGGCCGTTCCTCATGAGGTGGGGCGGCCCGGAGGTGGAGGACCGGCCGCGGTACACGATCTCGTGGAGCAGGGCGGCCTGCCGGATCTCGTCGGGGTCCAGCAGGTCGCGCTTCAACTCGCCGCCGGGAAAGACCAGTTGGTGGACGTTCTGGCCGAAGGCGAGCGGTTCGGCCGGGGTGAGCCGTCCGTTGAGCGAGTCGAGCAGGCCGGCGGCGCCGAGGGTGATCCGGTCCCGGTGGAAACAGGTGTCGGCGAGCCAGGCCGCGAGGCCCTCGGGCGGTGTCTGCCCGGCGAATCCGCAGTCCAGGGCCAGGGTGACGTCCCCGCGCGGGGTGGCGACGACGGCGATCTGGAGGGAGGCGAGGTCGAGGCCGTGGTCGCCGTGCGGCAGCCCGAGTTCCGCGGGCGGCACGTCCTCGACGAGCACCGGCACGGGCAGCACGGCCTCGCTGGACGCCAGGTGCAGGGCGAAGCGGCCGAAGTCGAAGGTGTCGACGAGGCTGCCCGGCGAGGGCAGCCCGGGGTCCAGCCGTCCGGTCAGGCTGAACAGCGCCACGACACGGGTCAGTTCACGGGTGCCGGAGTCCAGTGCCGTCGTACCGGCGGCCGTTCCCGGAATCATCGCGCTTCCTTTCACACCACCGGTCCGGTGCCGGACCGGACTTCGCGCAGACCGCCCCGGACGAGCGGCCTGCGCGAAAGGGTTCAGGCCAGCTTCGCATCCAGGGTGATCGGCACGGCCTTCAGGGCCTGGCTGACCGGGCAGTTGGCCTTGGCGTCGGCCGCGGCGGCGGCGAAGCCCTCCTCGTCGAGGCCCGGCACGGTGCCCTCGACGGTGAGGTGGATGCCGGTGATGCCCTCGCCCGGCTGGAAGCTGACGTCGGCCGAGGTGACGAGCTTGGTGGGCGGGGTGCCCGCGCCGCTCAGGGCGTGCGACAGCGCCATCGAGAAGCAGCTGGAGTGCGCGGCGGCGATCAGCTCCTCGGGGCTGGTCTTGCCGTTGGCGTCCTGGGAGCGCGAGGCCCACGTGACCGGCTGTGCCGCGATGGCACCGGAGGAGTCGAAGTCGACGACACCGCTCCCCTCGAGGAGGTTGCCTTCCCAGACGGTGTGTGCGGAGCGCGTGGTAGCCACGATCAGTCCTTTCCTGTGGTCCCGCTGACGGGGGTTGCGGAACCCATCCGATCACACTACGGCTCAGCTCACCCGGAAGACCGGCCCGCGGGCGGTGAACGGCAGCCGGGCCCCCTGCGGGATGAGGTAGGCGTGCTCGCGCCGGACCCGCAGGACGTCGCACCAGCCGTCGGTGATCACCAGCACGGGCGCGCCCGCGGGGAAGTCGTCGGCGCGGTGCAGCAGGTCGATGCCGGGCTGGAGGACGGTGCCGCCGCGGCCGTGCACCCGGACCCGCTGGGCGATCTCGGTCACGGGCAGATAGCCGGCGTCGTGCGGGGCCGCGTCGCAGAACACGACCCGCGCGGCCGGTACGTCCCGGGCCTCGGCGTACGAGGCGATCGCGCCGAGCGCCTTGCCGAGCAGGGTGCGGCTCATCGAGCCGGAGGTGTCCAGGACGACTCCGAAGGTGCAGCGGGCGATCTCCTCGGGCGGGAACCAGCGTCCGGCGCGCGGGATGCCGGGGGTGGCGGACTGGCGGCGCGAGGGACGGGCGTAGGACCGCTGGGGGTGCGGGCTCGGCACGAACTCGTCGAACCAGCGGGCGAGTTGTGCGTCCCAGGGCAGGGGTGGGTGACTGAGCGCGCGGATCTCCTCGACGAGTCCGCCGGGCAGGAAGCCGCGCTCCTGCTGCTGGTGCAGGTCCAGGCCCCGGGCGAGGCCACGGCGGTAGAACTCGTCGAGGTCGACGTAGTCGCGGGGCGAGCCGAGGGGGCCGCCCAGGATGTCGCCGACGCCCTTGCCGCGCAGGGTGGCCAGCCGGCGCATGCGGCGCAGGTCGCCGGCGATGCGGTCGTAGACCTCCTCGGAGGACAGTCCGGCCAGTTGCGGGTCGTGGAGCAGGCCCTCGGGCATGGTGCCGATCTGCATCTCGTTCAGCCAGCCGTTGATGACGTAGTCGCAGGCGATGTTGAAGAGGTAGGGGTCGCGGGTGCCGCAGCGGTCGCCGTGGCGCAGTGCGGCGTGCAGCATCTCGTGGGCGAGGATGAACCGCCATTCCTCGTCCTCGAAGCGGCGCAGCGGGTTGACGTAGATCTCGGCGGCCTCGGTGTTCACGGCGGCGATCGCGATGCCGTGGGCGCGGGCGAGTTCGGCGTCGGCGACCAGTTCGATGCCGGCCGCGATGCCGCCGAGCAGCGGGTAGGAGGTGATGAACCAGCTCAGGGCCCGCTCCCAGGGGCGGCGGGGCGGGCGTTCGCCGGTCAGGGAGTCGCGGCGGCCGCCGGCCACGTCCATGGCCGCCGAGACGGTCCGGGTGAGCGCGGTGGCGAACGCCAGCTGGTGGTCGGGGGGCGGTACGGAATAGCCGTACCACGGCATGAGCACCTGGTCGGGGCGGTCATGGGCGGTGCCGCAGCGCTCGTACGCGGCGGGCAGCCCGTGGCGCCGCCAGCGGGCGGCGAGCTGCTCCTCGTCGCCGTCGGGGTAGGAGGCGGGCAGGTCCTCGGGGGCCTCGCCCACGGGGAAGCCGAGCAGGAAGCGGTTGACGACGACACAGCGGGCGGCGAGGTCGAACCGGTCCGGCTGCACGCGGGGGCCCTTGGCGGCCGGGACGTGCCCGAAGCCGAGGTGGAGGACGGCGTGGGCGAGGGCCCAGGCCCAGGCCGCGGGCTCGGCCAACCGGTGGGGGTGGACGTGCAGTTCGCCGTGGGAGTCGACGGCCACGAGCCCGTCCCGGGGCGCGTACTCGCACTTCTCGTCGCGGCAGACGTCGAACTCGACCGCGGCGAGCGCCGGGTTGGCCTTCAGCAGCCGCATCCCCTCCGCGAAGGCCTCGGCGGCGAGGTCCCGCTTCTTCTTGGCGGGCTGCTGTTTCACCGCCGCGCCTCCACCAGCCTGGGCATGTCCCGGGCCGCCTCGACGAGGAACCAGGAGGGCAGGACGGGGTTGCCGTCCTCGTCGGAGGCGATGACGGTCTGGGCCACCTCGACGGAGATCTCGGCGAGTTGGACGAGCAGCGACTTGGCGCGGTAGGCGGTCTGGCGGCCGGCGGCCGACATGTGCTCCTTTCCGGCCGGGAGTTCCTTGATGAGACGGCCGCGGAAGGACTCGGCGAGGTAGTAGAGCAGGTCCCGGTCCTCCAGGCGGTTCGGCCAGCGGGCCTCGCCCTTGATGATGGCCTCGATGCCGAACCGGCTGCGCACGATCTTGACGTAGCCGCAGAACGCGGTGGCGTGCCGGGGGGTGAGCGTGCCGTGCGCGAGGACCTGGAGGGTCTCCTCGTCGAGGTCCCGGCCGAAGGAGTGCAGCGCGTCGGAGAGCATGTGCCAGGAGCGGGGCGTGGAGAAGGGCTCCTCGGTCTTGGGCGGCTTGGACCACAGGTGGTCGGGCCGGTCCGTGAGGTGGTCGAGGATCCAGGGGTGGATGCCGTGCTCGCCGGCCCACACCAGCCAGTCCTTCGCGGAGACTTCCAGGTGGACGTGGGTGAGGCGGTTGACGAGGGCGGAGGCGATGGGGCGGGCCAGCGCATTGTCGGTGGCCCGGTTGCCGGCGCCGATGACGATGGAGCCCTCGGGGAGTTCGTAATCCCCGATCCGGCGGTCCAGGATGAGCGAGTAGAACGCCTTCTGCACGTCCGGGGTGGCCGCGTTCAGCTCGTCCAGGAACAGGCAGTACGGCTCGTCGCGCGCGATGGACTCCGGCGGGCAGAACACGGAGCGGCCGTCGCGGATCTGCGGCACCCCGATGAGGTCCTCGGGAGCGAGCTGCGTACCGATGAGGCTCACGCACTCCAGCCCCAGCGAGGCGGCGAACTCCCGGACCAGGGAGGACTTCCCGATGCCGGGGGCACCCCAGACGAAGACGGGCCGCACGGTGGCGAGGCCGAGGAGGAGTTCGGGGATACGAGAGGGCGTGACGGTGACGGCAGCCTGCAAAGCGGTGGCTCCAGGGGTGTTCGAAAAGGGAGGTGCAACTCGAACAGTGTGGTTGCCCGGCCACACGAACGCAGCTGAATTTTCGCAGGGTGCCTGTACCCACTCAGGGGCGCGGGGAACTGCGCGACAAGCCCCCCACGGGCCCGCAGCCAGACAACTACGCGGCCGTCTCCTCTGGCGCAGTCACCGGCACTTGAGGACCCCCCGCTTCATCCAGCCACCGACGCAGCACCCGGTGAACCCCCTCCGCCCCGGCGAGCCCCTCCGGCGGCGCGGACAAGGCGAGCGGCGACAACAGGAAAGGCTTCCCCTGTGCGCCCCCCAGCCCCCCGTGGGACCCGATCTGCTCCTCGAAGGCCAGCACCTCGCCCTCGGCCGGGTCGTACCAGGAGTTGACCATGATGTCGGCGGTGTGCGGGAAGGAGTGCGTACGGCGCACCGCCTCGACCGCGCCGGGCCCGAAGTCGGCCAACGGCCCCGGGTTCTCGTCGAGTCGGTCCAGCGGTATCTCGGTGCCGAAGGGTCCGAGGACCACCCCGCCGTGCTCCTCGCTGCGCACCAGGAGGAACCCGATGCCGGGGTGGTTGGCGAGCGTGGTCAGCAGGGCCGGGTGCCGTGCGTCGATCTCCTCCTTGCTCATCCGGTGGGGCACATCGGGGAAGGACACCAGCCCGAGGTTGCCCGAGGCCAGCACGATCGGCTCGGAGTCCCGCGCAGGCCGGTACTGCTCGCGGCTTTCCTTGCCCGGCCGGCGCAGTGCGGCCCGGACGGCGGCGCGGGCCTCGGCCCCGCTGTGGGTGCGCTCGGCCTTGCGCGGCACGGGCAGCCCGCAGCCGGCCCGGACCAGGTTGGCGAGGGTCAGGCCGTAGCGGGTGCGGAAGGTCTCGCCTGGGCTCTGGCCGTGGTCGGAGAGGAGCACGATCCGGTACCGGCGCGGGGCGTGCTCGGCAGCGTTCTCGATCAGGGCGAGCGAACGGTCGAGGCGCTGGAGAACCTTCCCGGCGTCCCGGCTCATGGGTCCGGAGTGGTGGGCGACCTCGTCGTAGGCCACGAGGTCGGCGTAGATCGCGGTGTGCCCGGCGAGCATGTCGCCCATGACGGCGGCGACCACGACGTCCCGTTCCACGACGGTCGCGAAGGCCCGCACGAGCGGGTACAGGCCCCCGCGGCTCACACGCGGGCGCTCCTTGCGGGCGCGGGCGAGGACGGACTGGCCGATCTCGCGGCCGACCTCGGCGAAGAAGGACAGGGCGGTGCGGACCGCGTTGGCGGGGTCGGAGAAGTAGGCGAAGTAGCCCGCGCGGGAGCGGGTCTCGCGGCTGCGGCGGCGGGTGGCGATGGACAGGACGAGGGCCTGTTCCTCGGCACCGCCCGAGAAGAGGTTGCCGCGGCTGGCGCCGTCCACGGCCAGCAGTCCGCCGTGTCCGGCCCGCTCCACGGCCCGTCGCTGGAGCTCGACGGCGCTGGTGGGCCGGTTGCAGACCATCACCTCGCCGCGGTCCTTCTCGTACCAGCGGAAGGCGGGGACGTCGTGGTTGCTGCCGTGCAGGATGCCGAGCTGGCTGGCGCCGGTCTGGCTGGACCAGTCGGTGCGCCAGGCGGTGAGCCGGTGGGTGGGGCGCTCCAGCCAGCGGGCGACGGTGGGCATCAGGCCCTTGCCGACGGCGTCGAGCAGGACGTCGTGCCCGACGCCGTCGAGCTGGAGGAAGAGGGTGCCGGGGGTGGCGGTGCCGGGCGGGTGGCTTCTTCGTCGGCGGTCGGCGAGCCGGTAGAGCCGGCGCCGGTAGGCGTCGTCGTCGCGTACCGCGAGCGCGCCGCCGGTGGCGGAGGCCACGGCCGACATCACGGCGGCCACCACCACGGCCGTCTCGGGGGCCACCTCGCCCCGCCCGGACGGGTTGAGCCGCAGGGCGAGCAGCAGCAGGGAGCCGTTGAGCACGAAGACCAGCAGCCCGAGGACGAGGGTGGGCACGAGCAGGAAGAGCCGCACGAGCAGCGGCCACACCACGGCCGACAGCAGGCCGAAGGCGCCCGCGCCGAACGCGGCCGTGACGGCGATCCGGGTGGCGCTGTCCCCGTCGGGGGACTGGATCTGGAAGTCCGGCAGGATGCCGGCCAGCACGAGCATGGTGAGCGTGGAGACCGCCCACACCGTGACGCTCCGCCCGACCTGACTGGCCACCCGCTGCCAACGCCCCGCCACCACGCCCGGTACACCTCACGTCCTGGCCCGTCGTCGGTGCGGGCGCTGGGACCAGCGTGTCACACGGGTCGGACAGTCACCGTCCGTCGTATCCCGCCGTCGGCATCGACAGCCTGCGGTGCACGCTGGCCTTCATCTGGGCGTCGTAGCGGGGCTCGGCGAAGCCCACCGTCTCCACCCGCACCCCGCGCCGGGCGCACTCCGCGGCGAACTCCTCCACGGACGACAGGGCGCTCTCCAGGACCCGGCGGCTGGGTGCGACGAACAGGTCGCTGCCGGCCCGCACTCCGTCCCACAGCACGCAGTGGTCGGCTCTGAGCCCCCGCACCAGCAGTTCCCGCCGCACGGTGTACCCGCGCTCGGCGGCCCAGCGCGCGCACATCGCGTGCTGACTGCGGGAGTCCACCAGGAAGGGATCGGCGTCCAGCTCTTCCAACGGCGTCAGACTCGCGATCGCCGTGACACGGACCGATCCCATGGTGTCCCCCTCACCTCCGGGTTTCGCCGCCGACCCTACTCCAGCCCGTAGGCTTCGGGGAGTCGCGCGGAGGAGGCAAAGAGGTGCCGGTGGAGATCACCTGGTGGGGTCACGCGACCTGCACGGTCACGGATGCGGACGTACGTGTGCTCACCGACCCCCTGTTCGCACGCCGGCTCGCGCATCTGCGCCGCCGCCGCGGAGCGGTACCGCCCCCCGACGCCTGGCAGGCGGAGGTCGCGCTCGTCTCCCATCTGCACGCCGACCATCTGCACGTTCCCTCGCTGGCCCGGCTCGCGCCGGGCACGCACCTGCTCGTGCCCCGGGGCGCACCACGCCAGGTGCCGGGGCTGCGCCGGCTCACCCACCTCCGGGTGGACGAGGTGGCGCCGGGGGACGAACGCCGGATCGGCGACCTCCTGATACGCGCGGTTCCCGCCCTGCACGACGGGCGGCGCCTGCCGGTGGGCCCGCACCGCTCCCCCGCGCTCGGTTACGTCGTCGAGGGCTCGGCACGGACGTACTTCGCCGGGGACACCGGGCTGTTCGACGACATGGCCAAGGAGGTCGGCCCGGTCGACGTGGCCCTGCTGCCGGTCGGCGGGTGGGGGCCGTACCTCGGGGAGGGGCATCTCGACGCGGGGCGCGCGGCCCGGGCGCTGGCGCAGCTCTCGCCGCGCAGTGCGGTGCCGGTGCACTACGGGACGTACTGGCCGATCGGGATGGACGCGGTGCGGCCGCACGAATTCCACGCGCCGGGCGCCGAGTTCGTGCGGTGGGCGGCCGAGTTCGCGCCGGAGGTGGACGTGCACCGGCTCGAACACGGGGAGAGTGTGCGGTTGGAGGTCGCGCGGTGACGTGGCTCGCAGCCGCCTCCACGGGGGCGGCGCCGGGGGCGGCGGGGCAGGCGATCGGCTATCCGACGCTGTTCCTGCTGGTGTTTCTGGGGGCGTTGGTGCCCGTGGTGCCGACGGGGGCGCTGGTGAGTTCGGCCGCGGTGGTGGCCTTCCACCGGACCGAGCCGCTGAGCCTGACGCTGGTGTTCGTCACCGCCTCGCTCGCCGCGTTCCTCGGGGACATCGCGCTGTACTGGCTGGGGCGGCGCGGGATGCGGTCGAAGAACGGCTCGCGGTGGCTGGAGGCGATCCGGCGCCGGGCCCCTGAGGAGCGGCTCGCGCAGGCGCAGGGGAAGCTGGCGGACCACGGGATCGCGCTGCTGGTGCTGTCCCGGCTGGTGCCGGCCGGGCGGATTCCGGTGATGCTGGCGTGTCTGATGGCGGAGTGGCCGCTGCGGCGGTTCGTGCGCGGGAATCTGCCGGCGTGTCTGGCGTGGGCGGTGACGTATCAGTTGATCGGGATTCTCGGGGGTTCGTTGTTCGAGGAGCCTTGGGAGGGTGTGCTGGCGGCGGTGGTGCTGACCGTGACGATCAGTGTGGCGCCTAGTGTGTGGAAGCGGGTTCGGACTGGGGACTGAGGGTTCGTCGCGGGGTGCGGCGACGTGGGGGGCTGGTCGCGCCCACGCGGCGGAGCCGCACATCGATACAGCCCCGCGCCCCTAGGTAGATCCCGCTCGCCCCTTGCTACGACAGCACTCGGGAACCCCCCACCGGCAGATCCCACAGGTTCTCACGATCGAGGCCCGTCTTCTCCCATGCCGCCCGCACCCGCGTGAGCGGCTCCAGCACCGGTTCCGCCGACAGGACGAACGTGGCCCAGTGCATCGGGGCCATGCGCTGGGCGCCCAGGTCCTGGGCCGCCCGGACCGCCTCCTCCGGGTCGCAGTGGACGTCGCTGAGCCACCAGCGGGGGTCGTAGGCGCCGATGGGGAGAAGGGCGAGGTCGATGCCGGGGTAGCGGTCGCCGATGCGGGAGAACCAGTGGCCGTAGCCCGTGTCGCCGGCGAAGTACACGCGCTGTCCGTCCTGCGCGGTGAGGACCCAGCCGCCCCACAGCGTGCGACAGGTGTCGGTGAGGGAGCGCTTGGACCAGTGGTGGGCGGGGACGAAGTCGAACCGGACACCTCGGAGTTCGGCCGCCTCCCACCAGTCCAGCTCGGTGACCGCGGTGAAGCGGCGGCGGTGGAACCAGCGGGCGAGACCGGCCGGGACGAAGACCGGGGTGTCGCGCGGCAGGCGGCGCAGGGTCGGGGCGTCGAGGTGGTCGTAGTGGTTGTGGCTGATGACGACGGCGTCGACGCGGGGCAGTGCGTGCCAGTCGATGCCGACCGGGGTGACCCGGGCCGGGGTGCCGAGGATTCGGCGGGACCAGACGGGGTCGGTGAGGACCGTCAGCCCGCCGATCCGGACCACCCAACTGGCGTGTCCCGCCCAGGAGACGGCGACCGTGCGAGCATCGACGGCGGGCAGCGGGGCGGGGGCGTAGGGCAGCTTCGGGATGTCGGCGAGACCCTCGGGGCCGGGGCGTACGGCGCCTTCGCGGGCGAAGCGGGCCATGGCCTTGAGGCCGGGCAGCGGGGCGGTCAGTCGGTCGTGGAAGGACCGCGGCCACACTCTGCGCTCACCCAGGGGTCGGGGCTCGGCGAGTGGCGGGGCTGCGGGCGCGACGGAGGACGGGGCCGGGGGTTCGTCGGCCACCCGGGTGCTGGTGGTCGACTCGGACTGCTGCGTCATCGAGGAGGCTCCCATCGCTGAGCGTCGTCGCGGAGGTCGTCGAAGACCGACTTCAAGGTCATCAACTTGCGTTGCACGTGTGGCAGTTCCAACGGGGCGGGTGACGTGAGGCATTCCGCGCGTTCCTCGTCGGAGTCGCCGAGCAGCGGGCCGGTGGCCAGCCTTACGCGCAGGGCGCCGAGGTCGTCGCCGAAGCGGTGGCCGCCGGGCGCGGGCATGCCCAGCCGGGTGGTGAGGAGGTCCTCCAGGTCCTGCGCGTCGCCGACGCCCTGGGCGGTGAGGGCGGGGCGCAGCGGGCCGAGGTCGACGTAGAGGTGGCGGCCGGCCCGCGGGGGCAGCGAGAAGGCACCCGCGCCGACGACGGCGGCGTGCGCGGCGGCTGCCACGCGCGCGTGGAGCTTCACGACGGCCGCGCGGTGCGCGGTGACCGTCTCGGGCTCGGTGAGGGCGTGGGCCGCGGCCGCGGCGACCGGGGCGGCGACGCGGGCACCCAGGGCGGTCAGGACGTCCAGCACGCGCGCGCGGAGGCCGTCCCCGCTGCCGTTCGCCGGGAAGCGGGCGATCGCGGCGGGCCAGCCGGTCGGCAGCAGAGCCCCGGCCAGGTCGGTGACGACGGTGACCCGGTCGGGCAGCATGTCGGCGGGGCTGAGCGGGACCGTCTCGTGCGGGGCGTGCACGGTGTCGCGCCAGGTCTCGTCGCTGACCAGGTGCAGGCCCTCGCCCGCTGCGGCCTCGACGGTCTCGTGGAGGAGCTCGGGCGGGGCGACGGTGGCGGTGGGGTCGTCGGCGACGGACAGCACCAGCAGCCGCGGGTCACCGCCCTCGGCGCGCACCCGGCGCACGGTCTCCAGGAGGGCGTAGGGGTCCGGGACACCGCCGCACTCGGCAGGTGTCGCCACGTGGAAGACGGGCCTGCCCAGCAGGCGCGCGTACGGCGCCCACCAGGCGGCACAGGGCCGCGGCACCAGGACGTCACCGCCCAGCGCGGCGGTCAGGGCGAGCAGCAGGGCTGGGGCGCCGGGGGCGGCGGCCACATGGTCGGGCCGGACGAGCAGGCCGCGCCGGGCGGTGTAGTCGCAGGCGGCCTCCAGGAGCGGGGTGCCGCCGCCGACCGGTTCGGCCCGGGGGCGGGCGGCCGCGGCGGCGAGGACTGCGGTGAGCTCGGGCAGTACGGGCAGTCCGTCGTCGGGGAGCGGGGGGCCGTAGCGGACGGGGCCGTGGTCCTTCGGGTCGGTCCGCATGGTCACCTCCGTCAGCCGCTCCGCGGTGGCTCGTCGGGTCCGCCGTCTCGTCCTGCCCCGCCTGTCGCGTCTGTCGCGCTCCTCGCGATCTGAGTACCCACGGTGCCGAGGGGCCATGGCCGCCCGTGCGGGTTGCGCCCGTCACACCGTCCTGACGTTTCGGCCGGGGCCTGCCCGGCCCGTGGGGCCTGTCAGGTGTCTCTCGTCGGGACCTTGCGGCGCAGCCGGTACACGGCGCCGCCGGCGGCGCCCGTGATCAGCAGTCCTCCGGCGACCAGGGCGGGCACGCTGTCGGTGAAGCTGCCACCCTGGCCGGCCCGGACCGGACGCTGGACGACGGCGGCGGCGCAGGCGTCGGTGCGTGGCTCGGTGTGCTGCGTGGTGTACGGCTCCACGCTCGGCTCGGCGCAGGGGCGGTGGCTGTCGGTGGCGGTACCCGTTCCGGTGCCGGTGCCCCGGGTGACGGTGAACGTGGCGCTCCAGGCCTTGCCGGGCGCGCGGTCGGCGGTGGGACAGGTGCCGTCGACGGTCCACGCGGAGTCCGGTCCGACACCGCCGGCGCCGTCCTGGAGCTCCTGGTCGGCGGAGACCTGCGCGGTGCCGCTGTAGGCGGGGCCGGTGACCGCGTCCTCGTTGCCGGGCACCAGTTGCAGCCGTACGGTCTCCGTCTCGAAGGCCTCGGAGGTGGCGTCGAGGGTGGCGGGGGGCGTACCGGTGCCGGGGTCGCAGGACACGGACACCGTGACGCTGCCGCCCGGCTGGACACTGCCGGGGCTGACCTCTGCGGACGGATCCGCGAATGCGCTGTGCGCGGTGCCGCCCAGGGCGATCCCTAGCACGGGAAGGACGACGGACAGGGCCCGGAGACGGGCGGTGCGGCGCATGGGGCGGACTCCTTCGGCCGACGGCTGCGGGGCCCGTCGTCGGGCGTCGGGGATACGACGACTGGGCCGGGGCACGACGGTCGCACCCGCAGCCATCACAGCCCGCCCTCCCCCGTCCCGCGCGCGGCCGGAGTCCATTGGCGGGACGGCGGGGGCCGACCGGGTGACAAGAAGCCGACGGAGACCGCCCCGCATCCCACAGGCGCGACCACCGCCGGACCCGGGCCGACGACAGAATCTGCCCCGCCCGTCATCGGCAGGCCCACTCACGCCGCCCCCACTCCCGGGCAGAACCACCCTCGGCGCTCCCCTCAGGGAACACCCCCCGCGCTCACGCCCCCGTATCCCGCATGATCTGCTCCCGCAGCCGGCCGCAGCAGCGGCTGATCAGGCGGGAGACGTGCATCTGGGAGATGCCCAGCTGCTCGGCGATGCGGCTCTGGGTCATGTCGGCGAAGAACCGCATGTAGAGGATCGTCCGCTCCCGCTCGGACAGCGCGGCGAGGCGGGGCTTGACGGACTCGCGGTCGACGACCGTGTCCAGCGCGGGGTCGGCCGAACCGAGGGCGTCGGCGAGCGAGTAGCCGTCCTCGCTGCCGGGCAGCTCGGCGTCGAGGGAGAGCGCGGTGAAGCTCTCCAGGGCCTCCAGGCCGGTCAGGACCTCGTCCGCGCTCATGCTCGCGTGCGCGGCGATCTCGGGGACGGTGGGCCCGCGGCCCGGGATGGTCTGCGAGAGGTCCTGGACGGCGTAACGGACCCGGTTGCGCAGGTCCTGGACCCGGCGCGGCACGTGCAGTGTCCACATGTGGTCGCGGAAGTGCCGCTTGATCTCGCCGGTGATGGTGGGCACGGCGTAGCTCTCGAAGGCGTTGCCGAGGCCGGGGTCGTAGCGGTCGACGGCCTTGACCAGGCCGAGCGCGGCGACCTGGCGCAGGTCGTCGAGGGTCTCGCCACGGTTGCGGAAGCGGCCGGCGAGCCGGTCGGCCATGGGCAGCCAGGCCTCCACGAGCCGTCCGCGCAGGGCGTCTCGCTCGGGCCCCGGGGGCAGTTCGGCGAGCCTGCGGAAGGCCTCGGCGGTGTCGGGGGCGTCGTCGTGCGGGTGGTGCTTCGCGCTCACTGAAGTGGGCATCAGCGTCGCAACTCCCTAGATCGTGCTCTGGGTGGACGATCGGGGGTGGGAGCGCGTCCGCGAGGGGTGACCGGACGGGCGCGACCGTGGCGGCAGGGGGGCCGCTCCCACGGGTGTGCCTCCGGTCCGAAGCACTGGGACTGCGCCTGCCCCCGGCCCCTCGCGCCAAACACCGGGGGAAGGTTTTCCCGGAGCACGCAGGGTGACTCGTAGGGCTGCTGCCTGTGCCATCTATGTCCGGGAGGTCAGCACATGAGCACCAAGGTGTCCGATCACATCCTCGAGCGGCTGCGCGAGTGGGGTGTGGACCATGTCTTCGGTTATCCGGGCGACGGCATCAACGGTCTGCTGGCGGCCTGGGGACGGGCCGGCAACCAGCCGCGGTTCGTGCAGTCCCGGCACGAGGAGATGTCCGCGTTCGAGGCGGTCGGTTACGCCAAGTTCAGCGGGCGCATCGGAGTGTGCGCGGCCACGTCGGGGCCCGGGGCGATCCATCTGCTCAACGGCCTGTACGACGCGAAGCTGGACCATGTGCCGGTGCTGGCGATCGTCGGCCAGACGCACCGCACGGCGATGGGCGGGTCGTACCAGCAGGAGGTCGATCTGCACACCCTGTTCAAGGACGTCGCCTCGGAGTTCGTGGAGACGGTGACGGTCCCGGAGCAGCTGCCGAACGTCCTGGACCGGGCGATCCGCACCGCGTACGCCCGTCGCTGTCCCACCGCGATCATCATCCCGGGGGACGTCCAGGAGCTCGACTACGCGCCGCCCACGCACGAGTTCAAGATGGTGCCGTCCAGCCTGGGCCGCAGCAACTGGACCACGGTGCCCTCCGAGGAGTCGCTCCAGCGGGCCGCGGAGATCCTCAACTCCGGTGAGAAGCCCGCGATCCTGATCGGTCAGGGCGCGGCCGGGGCGCGGGCCGAGGTGGAGCGGGTGGCCGAGATGCTCGGCGCGGGGGTCGCCAAGGCGCTGCTCGGCAAGGACGTCCTGAGCGACGAACTCCCGTACGTCACCGGCTCGATCGGGCTGCTGGGCACGCGTCCGTCGTACGAACTCATGCGGGACTGCGACACCCTGCTGACCATCGGGTCGTCGTTCCCCTACACGCAGTTCATGCCGGAGTTCGGCAAGGCGCGGGCGGTGCAGATCGACATCGACCCGCACATGATCGGGATGCGCTATCCCTACGAGGTGAACCTGGTCGGCGACGCGAAGGCGACGCTCCAGCGGCTGATCCCGATGCTGGACGCGGAGCGCGGTGAGCGCAAGTGGTACGCGACCGTGTGCGACAACGTCAAACGCTGGCGTGACGTGATGGACCGGCGGGCGCAGCAGTCGGCCGACCCGATCAACCCCGAGTACGTGGCCCGGGCGCTGGACCCGCTGCTGCCGGACGACGCGATCGTCACCTCGGACTCCGGCTCCACCGCCAACTGGTACGCCCGGCACCTGACCATGCGGCCGGGCATGCGCTCCTCGCTGTCCGGCACGCTGGCCACGATGGGCCCGGGAGTGCCGTATGCGATCGGCGCGAAGTTCGCGCACCCGGACCGGCCGGCGATCGCCCTGGTCGGGGACGGGGCGATGCAGATGAACGGCATGGCGGAGCTCATCACGGCGGCCAAGTACCGGGAGCTGTGGGAGGATCCGCGGCTGATCATCGCCGTCTGGAACAACCACGACCTCAACCAGGTGACCTGGGAGATGCGGGCCATGGAGGGCGCTCCGTCGTTCCTGCCCTCGCAGCAGCTTCCGGACGTGCAGTACGCCGCGTTCGCCCGCTCGCTGGGCCTGACCGGGATCCGGGTGGAGAAGCCGGAGGACGTCGAGGCGGCCTGGCGGGCCGGTCTCGCGGCGGACGGGCCCGCGGTGCTGGAGTTCCTGACGGATCCGGCCGTACCGCCGATCCCGCCGCACGCGACCTGGGAGCAGATGGAGGCCACGGCCGCCGCGATCCTCAAGGGTGACGCCGACGCCGGATCCATGGTGAAGCAGGGCTTCAAGGCGAAGGTGCAGGAGTTCCTGCCGGGGCGGGAGAAGAAGTGAAGTAGCCACGGAGGGACCGCATCCCCGTCCTCGGGCCCCCTTGTTCTCAGTTCGCGGGGGTGTCGGCGCAGGAGCCGAGGAACTTCGTCATCACGTCCGCGACCCACTGCGGTTCCTCCTCCGGCAGCAGATGTCCGCCGTGGGGGTGGACGAGTTCCTGGGCGCCGGGGATGTCGCGGGCGAAGTGCTGGCCGTCGATGCGCGCGCTGCGCAGCACCAGCGTGGGCACCGTGACGCGGGGGATCTGCGCGCTGCGGTCCGGCTGGTCGGTGTTGCAGAAGTCGACGAAGGCCGAGCGGTTACCGGGGCGGCTCATGAGCTGATGGGCGCGGTCCACCATGGCGTCGTCCACGATCCGCGAATGCGGCCCGACGGCCTCGCGCAGGTTGCGTTCGAGCGCCCCGCGTGGCATCACCCGCCTCAGCAGCGGCCGCACCAGCGGGTTGCGGGTCAGGCGCATCCCCGCGGGCACCGTCTTCTCCGGATAGCCGGTGGCATTGACCAGGACCAGGCCGGTCAGCCGCTCCGGATGATCCAGTGCGAGGTTCCAGGCGATGTTGCCGCCCAGGGAATTGCCGGCCACCGCGTAGCGCGGCACGCCCAGCGCCTCCAGGAAGCCGGCCACCGTCGCGGCGTACACCGGAACGCGGTAGTCGCGGTCCTTGCGCGGGCCCGTCAGTCCGAACGCCGGCAGGTCGGGACGGATGACGTCGAACGATTCCGACAGCAGATCCGTCGCGCGGTCGAAGTGCTGGAGGGATGAGGCACTGCCGTGCAGCAGTACGAGTGCCGGGCCGTGCCCTGCACGCTTGTAGTGGATCCGCAGGCCGTCCACCTCGGCGAACCGGGAATCGGGCTGGGGCTCAGACCAGGGAGTCATAATGGATACACTGTTACCGATATGGTGAGGGTGTCAAGCGAAAGCCTCAGCCGAGCAACCGTCTCCACGCCCCACAAGAGCTGAGCTCCCAGGTCAAGGTCAAGGTCAAGGGAATCGAACTGTTTCCTTCGGTCCGACCGGGAGGGCGGCCGGTTCGAGCCGGTCGGCCTCCGGAGCCGGGAGCATCAGCTCCTCGTAGCGGCCGAGCGCGAGCAGGGCTGCGAGCATCAGGATCGGTATGAGCGCGGCGAGGACGACCATCGCCAGTCCTTCCCAGGGGAGGTGCGCGGGGGGTCTGCATCGGGTCTCCCCGCTTCCGCCGGACAAACCCCCTGCTTCGGCCGGACAAACCCCGTGTCGGCCTCCGGTCCTCGGGTACGCGGTGCGGACCCGAAGATCTGGAGTGGAGACATGCAGCGAGGCAGCGACCGGCTGAGCCGCCACCGCGACGACGAGATGAAGCACGAACTCCAGGGTCTGCTCCGCTCCGGGCACCCCACCCGGAGCGAGGAGTGGAACGACCCGGAGCCGACCGCCGACGACGATCCGCAGGTCTGGGGAGGCCCCGTGGTACCGGGCGGCGCGGGGGCGTCCCTGGAGGGCGTCCGACTGGAACTGGCCCGGATCCTGGGCCGCACCTCGTTCCCCGCCGGCCCCGTGGAGCTGGTGCGGGTGCTGCGCCGCCAGAACGCCCCCGACGCCCTCGCCGAGGCGGTGGCGGGGCTGCCGCCCAAGGAGCACTACGCCAACGTCCAGGAGCTCGCGCGGGCACTCACCGGAACGGAGGGCACGCCGTGACGGCCGCGCTCGTGCGGGACGTGATGACGCCCGGGGTGGTGGCCGTCCGCCCGGACGCCTCGCTGGTCGAGGCGGCGCGTCTGATGCGCTCGCAGGACATCGGCGACGTGGTCGTGGCCGACGGCCAGGAGGTCGTCGGGGTGCTCACCGACCGGGACATCACGATCCGGGCCGTCGCCGACGGCACCGACCCGTCGACGGTGAGCGCCCGGTCGGTGTGCACCCCGGATCCGGTGACGGTGGCCCCGGGCGACCCGGTGACGCAGGCGGCGGCGCTGATGCGGGCGCACGCCGTGCGGCGGCTGCCGGTCGTGGAGGACGGTCTGCCCGTCGGCATGGTCAGCCTCGGCGACCTCGCCGCGGACCGGGACCCCGGCTCGGCGCTCGCCGACATCAGCCGCGCGGAGCCCGACCCGGAGCCCGGGGCCGACCCCAGGGACCTGCTGTGAGGGACCGGGCCGCGGAGATCGCCGCCGGGACGACCGTGGACGTCGGCGACGTCACCACCCGCTATCTCCTGTACGGCCTGCTGCCCGGCTGGTTCGAGCCGGGGCTCGCGGACTGGGTGATGCACCGGCGCACCCGCATCGAGGACACCTCGGGAACCAAGGAATCCCTCATCCTCCCCCACTGCCCGAAAGGACGTGGGGGCACCCCCACCCTGATGATGGCCGAGGTGGGCCTGCCCATCGCGCTGACCCTGCGCTACGAGGTCAACCCCCTGCTGCTGACCGTGCAGTTGGGCGGGGCCGCGGTCCACGAGGCGACCGCGCTGTGGGACGTGAGGACGGCCGTCGACAGCGACCGCGAGGTCAGGCCGCTGGAGCAGCACATCCACAGCTTCCTGGAGTCGCTGCCGTTCGGCGCGCTGGCCGCCCTGATGTGTCTGCACGCCGACCAGGTCAAGTCGCTGGCGCGGGGCGGAAGGGGCCACAAGGACGCCTGGCGGCTGGTGCCGCGCAGGCGGCCGCTGTCCCCCGGCTATCTGACGGGCATCGGCGCCGCGATCGGGGCGTGCGTGCTGCTGCCGTACGGGGAGGAGCTGCTGCGCTGCGCGCGCACGGCTCGTGCAAGGAAAAAGCTTTCCAAGAAAGGACGTTGACCATCATGCGCATCGCGTTTCTGACCGCACCCGAGGGCGTCGAGCAGATCGAGCTCACCGATCCGTGGCAGGCCGCGGTGGACGCGGGCCACGAGCCCGTGCTCGTCTCGACGGAGCCGGGGAAGATCCAGGCGTTCAACCACCTCGACAAGGCGGACACCTTCCCCGTGCAGGAGGTCGTGGGTGAGACGTCCGCGGACTCCTTCGGCGCCCTCGTGCTGCCCGGCGGAGTGGCCAACCCCGACTTCCTGCGGACGGACGAGAAGGCCGTGGCGTTCGTGCGGGACTTCTTCACCCAGGGGCGCCCGGTGGCCGCGATCTGCCACGCGCCCTGGACGCTGATCGAGGCGGACGTGGTCCGGGGCCGGGTGCTCACCTCGTGGCCAAGTCTCGAGACCGACATCCGCAACGCGGGCGGCACCTGGGTGGACGAGCAGGTGAAGGTCTGCGACCACGGGAACAACAAGCTGGTCACCAGCCGCAAGCCGGACGACCTCAAGGCGTTCTGCCAGACGTTCCTCGATGTGTTCGCCCAGGAGGCCGCCTGATGGACCGCACCGACCAGGACGCCACCGCGTCCGCCGACCGCAAGCAGCGTCAGCGTGAGGACTTCCACGCCGACGACCCGGCCGCCGGGCCGCTCACCACCGACCAGGGCGTCGAGGTCGACCACACCGACGACTCGCTCACTGCGGGTGAGCGCGGTCCGACGCTGATGGAGGACTTCCACTTCCGGGAGAAGCTCACCCACTTCGACCACGAACGGATCCCGGAGCGGGTGGTGCACGCGCGCGGCGCGGGCGCCTACGGGTACTTCCAGCCGTACGAGTCCTGCGCCGAGTTCACCCGGGCCGCCTTTCTCCAGGACCCGGCGGTCCGCACCCCAGTCTTCGTGCGGTTCTCGACCGTGCAGGGGCCGAAGGGCTCCGCGGACACCGTGCGGGACGTGCGCGGATTCGCCACCAAGTTCTATACGTCCGAGGGCAATTACGACCTGGTCGGGAACAACTTCCCGGTCTTCTTCATCCAGGACGGCATCAAGTTCCCGGACTTCGTGCACGCGGTGAAGCCGGAGCCGCACAACGACATGCCCACCGGCGCCTCCGCGCACGACACCCTGTGGGACTTCGTGTCGCTCCAGCCGGAGACCCTGCACGCGATCATGTGGCTGATGTCGGACCGTGCGATCCCGCGCAGCTACCGCATGATGCAGGGCTTCGGCGTGCACACCTTCCGCTTCGTCAACGCGGAGGGCAAGGGCACCTTCGTGAAGTTCCACTGGAAGCCGAGGCTGGGCTCGCACTCGCTGGTGTGGGACGAGGCGCAGGAGTGCCAGGGCCGCAACCCGGACTTCAACCGGGGTGACCTGTGGGACGCCATCGAGGCCGGCGAGTACCCGGAGTGGGAGCTTGGGGTGCAACTGGTGCCGGAGGAGGACGAGTTCGCCTTCGACTTCGACCTCCTCGACGCCACGAAGCTGATCCCGGAGGAGCAGGTGCCGGTACGGCCGATCGGCCGGATGGTGCTCGACCGCAACCCGGAGAACTTCTTCGCGGAGACCGAGCAGGTCGCCTTCCACACCGCGAACGTGGTGCCCGGCATCGACTTCACCAACGACCCGCTGCTCCAGGCCCGCAACTTCTCCTACCTGGACACCCAGTTGACCCGCCTCGGCGGTCCCAACTTCGCGCAGCTGCCGGTGAACCGGCCGGTGGCGCCGGTGCGCACCAACCAGCGCGACGGCGCCCACCAGAGCGCGATCCACCGGGGCACGAACTACTTCCCGAACTCCCTCGGCGGTGGCTGCCCGGCCCACGCCGGTGTCGACGGGAAGGCCTTCACGCACTACACCGAGCGCGTCGACGGGCACAAGATCCGGCGGCGCAGCCCCAGTTTCCAGGACCACTGGAGCCAGCCGGCGCTGTTCTGGAACAGCATGAGCGACTGGGAGAAGCAGCACATCGTCGAGGCGTTCCGCTTCGAGCTGGGCAAGGTGGACGCCCGGGCGGTGCGGGCCCGGACGGTTGAGCAACTGGCCAAGGTGAACGGCGAGTTGGCGGCCGAGGTGGCCCGTGGCATCGGCGTGCCGCAGCCGTCGGGACCCGCCGCCGAGGCCGCCGAAGCCGCCTCGGCCTCCAAGTCCGCCTCTCCCGCGCTCAGCCTGGAACAGCAGCGCGGCGACGGCTCGATCCGCACCCGGAAGATCGCGGTCCTGGTCACCGACGGGATCGACGCCGAGCAGGTGACCTCGGTGCGGGAGCGGCTGGCCGCCGAGGGCGCGATCGTGGAGGCGCTGGCCCCGGTCGACGGGGAGGTGCGGGGGGCCGACGGCGAGCTGTACACCGTCGACCGGGCGCTGCCGACCGTGGCGTCGGTGCTGTACGACGCCGTCCTGCTGCCGGGCGGGCCCGTGGGCACCCCGCCGGCCGCCGCCGACCCCGACGCGATGCGGTTCGTCCGGGACGCCTACCGGCACGGCAAGCCGATCGGCGCGCTCGGCTCGGGCGTGGGGATCCTGTCGGCCCTGGAGCCGGAGGGGCTGCGGCTGTCCGCCGAGTTCCACCACGTGGAGTCCGACCTGGGCGTGGTCACGGAGACGTCGCCGGGTGCGGCGGGCGAGGAGTTCCTGGACGCGTTCGTGGCCGCGATCGCCGCGCACCGGCACTGGGACCGGCCGCCCACGCGTCACTGAGCCCTCGTGGCACGTCGACGGTGACCTGCTGATCATGCGATCGGCGGGTCACCGTTCGCCGTTCCGGGCCAGGGACTGCCGCGCCCGGCCTCGCAAGCGTGTCACTCCCGGCCTCGCGAGCGTGTCACTCCCGGCCTCGCGAGCGTGTCACTTCCGGCCTCGCGAGCGTGTCGCTTCCGGCCTCGCCGGGATGCCCGGTCAGTCCTCCCCCGGAGTAACCGACTCCCCCGGCTTCCGCTCCCGTGCCCCCTCCCGGGTGCGGCCCGCGGCCACGGTCCGGTCGGGGTTGCGGCGCAGGTACTCGCCCTCCAGGCCCGCCATGCGGTCGTTGTGCGCCCGGAGCGCGTCGTTCGAGCCGTAGAGCAGTGTGTCGTGCCGCGTGCGGTGGATCGTCTCCAGCTCCTTCATCAGCTGCTGATCGTCCAACCGGCTGGGGTCGACTCCGTTCATGGTGGTACCCCGCTCGTCGTGTTCGTCCATGCGCTTCGGGTACCCGCCCGGCGAGCACTACCGCACTGCCCCCGAACGGCATCCGGGAGGGAAATCATGGATCTCGCCTTTCTGCATCCACTCTACGAACATCAGGGCCCCTGGGCCTCCGTGTACGTCGGCACCCCGCCCCGCACGGAGGACGCCCCCCACGAACGGCATCTCGCGGCGGTCGCGGTCGCCCGGGAACTGTCCAGGCAGGGGGCCGACGAGGACACCTGCGTGGCGGTGCGGGAGGCACTGGAGGAGCTGCGGCCCTCGGCGGAGCCGCACGGCAGGGCCGTCTTCGCCCGGGCCGGCGAGGTGGTCCTCGAACCCCCGCTGACCAGGTCCCCCGAGGCCGACGTGGTCCGCTGGGGCACGCTGCCGCACACCGCGCCGCTGCTGGAGCTGGCCGGGGAGGACCCGGTCTGCGTGGTGGCGTACGTTGACCGCAAGGGCGCCGACTTCGAGCTGCGCGGGGCGCTGGGCCGCGAGGACGCCGGTTCGGTGACCGGGAAGCAGTGGCCGGTGCACCGCACGGGCACGGCCGACTGGTCGGAGCGGCACTTCCAGCTGCGGGTGGAGAACACCTGGGAGCACAACGCGGCCGAGATCGCCGACGCACTGGCCGTCTGCCAGGAGGAGACCGGCGCCGACCTGCTGATCCTGGTCGGTGACGAGCGCGAGAAGCGGTCGGTGCACGACCGGCTCCCGAAGCGGCTGCACGACCTGGTCGTCGAGGCCGAGCACGGCGCCGGCAGCAGGCTGCTCGACGAGGACGTGGAGCGGGCCCGCACCGGTCAGGTGCGGCAGCGCGCGGAACGGGAGCTGGAACGGTTCCTCGCGGCCCGCGCGCCGGGCGAGGACGGGCGTCCCGGCGCCGTGGAGGGCGTGCCCGCGCTGGTCGAGGCGGCGCGTGAGCACCGTATCCACGAACTCCTCGTCCGACCGGACGGCCCCGACGCGCACCGCACGGTGTGGATCGGCGAGGACCCCGACCAGCTGGCGGTCCGCCGTACGGAGCTGAAGATCCTCGGCGAGCAGAACTCCTGGTCGGCCCGTGCGGACGACGCGCTGATCAGGTCGGCGGTGGCGACGGGCGCGCCCGCGCTCTCGGTCACGCCGGCCGACGGCGCCTCGGCCGGGGAAGCGCCGGTGGGCGGCCTCGGCGCGCTGCTGCGCTGGGCCTGAGACGCCCCGGAAGGGCCCGGTGGCCGACGGTCACCGGGCCCTTTCCACGCGCCGCTCGTCCCACACCGGCTCGTCGGTCTCGCGCACGCGTCCGTCCGAGCCGAAGACCAGGTAGCGGTCGAAGGACTTGGCGAACCAGCGGTCGTGGGTGACCGCGAGGACCGTGCCGTCGAAGGCCTCCAGGCCCTCTTGGAGGGCCTCCGCGGACTCCAGGTCGAGGTTGTCCGTGGGCTCGTCCAGGAGGAGCGCGGTGACGCCCTGGAGCTCCAGGAGAAGGATCTGGAAGCGGGCCTGCTGGCCCCCGGAGAGCCGGTCGAAGCTCTGCTCGGCCTGTCCGGTCAGCTCGTAGCGGCGCAGCCGGGACATCGCGGCGCCGCGGTCCTGGGCGTGCTCCTTCCACAGGATGTCGAGGAGGGTACGCCCGAAGAGCTCGGGGTGGGCGTGGGTCTGCGCGAAGTGCCCCGGCACGACCCGCGCGCCGAGCTTCCACTCCCCCGTGTGCGCCACGGTCGGGTCCCCGGCCAGCAGCCGCAGGAAGTGCGACTTGCCGGAGCCGTTGGAGCCGAGGACGGCGACCCGCTCGCCGTAGAACACCTCCAGGTCGAAGGGGTTCATCAGCCCGGTGAGCTCAAGCCCCTTGCAGGTGACGGCCCTTACGCCGGTACGGCCACCCTTGAGCCGCATCGTGATGTCCTGCTCGCGCGGCGGCTCGGGCGGCGGCCCGGCCTCCTCGAACTTGCGCAGGCGGGTCTGGGCGGCCTGGTAGCGGGAGGACAACTCATGGCTGATGGAGGCGGCCTGACGGAGGTTCAGCACCAGCTTCTTCAGCTGGGCGTGCTTCTCGTCCCAGCGCCTGCGCAACTCCTCGAAGCGGGCGAAACGTTCACTCCGTGCCTCGTGGTAGGTGGAGAAACCGCCGCCGTGCACCCAGGCGTCCGCGCCGGTCGGCGAGGGCTCCACCGACACGATCTTCTCGGCGGCCCGGGACAGCAGCTCGCGGTCGTGGGAGACGAAGAGGACCGTCTTGCGGGTCTCCTTCAGGCGCTCCTCCAGCCAGCGCTTGCCGGGCACGTCGAGGTAGTTGTCCGGCTCGTCGAGCAGCAGCACCTCGTCGGTGCCGCGCAGCAGCGCCTCGAGGACGAGCCGCTTCTGCTCACCGCCGGACAGCGTCCGCACCTGCCGGAACTGCGCCTTGTCGTACGGCACCCCGAGCGCGGCCGTGGTGCACACGTCCCACAGCGTCTCGTACTCGTAGCCGCGGGCCTCGGCCCAGTCGGAGAGGGCCTGCGCGTACTTCAGCTGGGCGGCCTCGTCGTCGACGGTCATGATCAGGTGCTCGGCCCGGTCCACGTCCTGGGCGGCCTCGCGGATCCGCGGCGGCGCCACCGACACCAGCAGGTCCCGTACGGTCGTCTCGTCCCGTACGGACCCGACGAACTGGCGCATCACCCCCAGGCCGCCGCTGACGGTGACGGTCCCGCCGTGCGGTTTCAGCTCCCCGGAGATCAGCCGCAGCAGCGTCGTCTTGCCGGCCCCGTTGGGCCCGACGAGCGCCACGACGGCCCCTTCCCCCACCCGGAACGACACATCGCCGAGCAGGGCCCTCCCGTCCGGGAGGTAGTACTCGAGGTGCGCGGCTTCCAGATGTCCCATGGGCGGCATTGTCAGGGGGAGGACAGGAGACGGGCAAACCCATATCCCCTGCCTGACGAGCCGTCAGTCCACATGGCAATACATGGGTCTCACCATGCGACATGCGGGCGTACCGTTCAGTCATGTCGAATCCTCAGGACAGACCGCAGGAGACAGCCGTCTACACCCACGGGCACCACGAGTCCGTGCTCCGCTCGCACACCTGGCGCACCGCCGCCAACTCGGCGGCCTATCTGCTCGGCTCGCTGAAGCCCCACATGAAGATCCTCGACATCGGCTGCGGTCCGGGCACGATCACCGCCGACCTGGCCGCGCTGGTCCCCGACGGGCACGTCACCGGCGTGGACCACGCGCCGGGCGTCCTGGACCAGGCACGGGCCACGGCGGCCGAGCGGGGCCTGGCCAACATCGACTTCGCGGTAGCGGACGTGCACGCCCTCGACTACCCCGACGACACCTTCTGCGTGGTCCACGCCCACCAGGTGCTCCAGCACGTCGGCGACCCGGTGCGGGCGCTGCGGGAGATGGCACGGGTCACGAAGCCGGGCGGTTACATCGCCGTCCGCGACGGCGACTACGCCGCCATGACCTGGTACCCGGCTTCCGGGGGGCTCGACGACTGGCTGGACCTGTACCGCCGGGTGGCCCGAGCCAACGGCGGGGAGCCGGACGCCGGGCGCCGGCTGAAGTCCTGGGCGCTGCGGGCCGGGCTGACGGACGTCACGGCGACCTCCAGCACCTGGACCTACTCGACCGCCGAGGAACGCCAGTGGTGGAGCGGGCTGTGGGCGGACCGCACGCTGGCCTCCGCGTACGCGGAGCGGGCCACCGAGGGCGGCCACGCCACCGGACGGGAACTGCGGGCCGTCTCGGACGCCTGGCGGGAATGGGGAAAACAGGAGGACGGCTGGTTCTGTGTTCTGCACGGGGAAATCCTGTGCAGAAAAGAAGCCAAGAAAGACGCCTGAAACACCGCAATAGGGAAACCTGGAATGCAGGAGGTTCAGATCATGATTGCCATCCTGCTCGTACTGCTTCTGATACTGATTCTCTTCGGTGCCGGATTCGCAGTGAAGATTCTCTGGTGGATCGCGCTGGCCCTGCTGGTCCTGTGGCTGCTGGGATTCCTGATGCGTGGGACCACATCGGGCGGCGGCAGAGGCCGCTGGTACAGGTGGTGACGGACCCCGGAACCGTGCCTCCGGAGTCTTCCGGCGTCACTCCCGGGGAAGCAGCGGTCCCAGCGGCCCGAGGTCCAGGTTCAGGTCCTCGGGCCGCAGGCCGTAGCGCTCGCGCAGCTCGGTCATGCGGTCGTCGAGCAGCATCAGGGTGAGCCCGATCCGCTCCTCCTGCTCCTCGCTCAGGTCGCCCTCGTCGAACCGGCGCAGCGCCTGGCGCTCCATGAGCTGCCGGAGCAGCTCCACCACGGTCAGGACCAGCTTGACCAGGTCCCGCTCGACGGTGTCGGGCTCCAGGTCCAGCCGGTTGGGTCGGGCCGTCACGTCAGTCTCCCCAGGGTGAGGGCACTTGCGCGTTGACCGAGCTGATCAGCGCGTTCAGGTCGATGCGGACGAGGTCGACGTCCGCGATGCGCAGGGTGATGTCCCCTGTGATGACGACCCCGCCGGCCAGCAGCCGGTCGAGGAGGTCGACCAGGGCCACCTCGCGCCGTTCGATCACGGTCACGGGCGCTCCTCCTCACTGAGCTGCGTGAAGGAATACGCGGCCCACGGGCCCGTGAGTTCCACGCGCATTCCCGGAGTGTCGTCCTTCATGTGGTCCACCAGTTCCACGAATTCCTCGGAAGCCGTGCGCGGTACGAGATAAGCGGCGTTGAGGACGTTCCGTCCGGGGGCACCGGAAAGCGTGGCGTTCTGCGGGGCGTGCAGTCGGGAATCCTCGGCGTGGGCGGACAGCATGTCGTGAATACGGGTCGCGAAGGACTCCGCCTTCTGCCAGCTGTCCTCGGTCGCCCTGGTCTGCTGCCGCCGCAGCCGGAGATAGTCACGGCCGGACGCCGGCTGCGCGGGCTTCGTCCGCTCCGGCTCGTGCTTCTCGGACTCGGCGTAGACCTTCACGCCCCATTCGACCCGGCCCTGCACCCGGTCGAGGATGCGGTGGAAGTCCTCCTCGCGCGCCTCCATCATCGTCCGTACGCCGCTGTCGTCCCGGAAGACGGTGCCGAGCCGGAGCGGCAGCGGGGTGGTGACGGCGGTGAGCGCGTCGATGACCAGCTGGTGGGTCCGCGCGGTGGCGGTCAGCCACTCGAGGTCCTCCAGATGGGCCCGGAGCGGGGCTTCGGCGAAGTCCCGCTCCGGAACATGGCTCACCACGGCGATCAGACCGTGGTGGGTGAGCAGCCGCGGCGGATCGCCCCCCAGTCCCGTCAGCTGGGACTGGAGGGCGGCGCCGAAGGGACGGCACACGGCGTAGACGTAACGCAGTCCGGTCATGAACCCTCCTCCTGGGCCCGGCGGGGCTCGAGTTCCTCCAACCGGGCCAGCCGCTCGCGCAACTCGGCGTTCTCCCGCGACAGTTCGTCGCGGCGGGCCTTGGTGGACAGGGCCGGGTCGTCCTCCCACCAGTCGATGCCCATCTCCTTGGCCTTGTCGACCGAGGCGACGATCAGCCGCAGTTTGATGGTGAGCAGTTCGATGTCGAGCAGGTTGATGCGGATGTCACCCGCGATCACGATGCCCTTGTCCAGCACTCGCTCCAGGATGTCCGCCAGGTTCGCTCCGCTCCCCTGGCCGTACGGGTCCGGGAGCCGGCTGGGCATGCTCATCGACGGCTCCCGCCCTCGGCGTACTCTTCCTCGTCCTCCGGAGCCTCTTCCTCGTCCTCGGCGAGCTCGTCCTCGGGCTCTTCGTCCTCGGCCAGCTCGTCCTCGGCCTCCTCGTCCTCGGGCAGCTCGTCCTCAGGCTCCTCGTCCTCGGCGAGCTCGTCCTCCGGCTCCTCCTCGTCGTACTCCTCGTACTCGTCCTCGGCTTCCCCGTCCGGGGCTTCCCCGTCCTCTTCCTCCTCGTCCTGGAACTCGTCGTCCGGCTCGGTGTCCTCGTCCTCGGAGGCCTCGGCGCCCTCGTCGTCCTGGGCGTTCTCCTCTTCCTCCTCGGCCACCGCGTCCTCGTGGCTCTTGACGACCTCGCCGTCCTGGATCTCGCCGCGCCAGCCGTCCTCGGCCTCGCCCTTGAGGGTGATGAACCGGGCGAAGTTCTTGAGGTCGAGGCGGGCCCGACGGCCCTGGGCGCGCCAGATGTTGCCGGTCTTCTCGAAAAGGCCACTGGGGTAGTACTCGATCACCAGCAGGACGCGGGTGAGGTTGTCGGCGAGCTTGTGGAAGGAGACAACGCCCTTGGTGCTGCCCTTGGCGCCCTCCGAAGTCCACTGGATCCGTTCGTCGGGGACCTGCTCGGTGGTCGTCGCCTTCCAGCTCCGGGAGGACCAGAAGATCTTCGCCTGCCAGTCGGTGTGGGTGTCGTCGGCGCGGTTCGCGCTCTTGACGCCCTTGGCGAAGGTCGAGAAGTCCTGGTACTGCGTCCACTGGTCGTAGGCGGTGCGCAGATCCACGCCCACGTCAATGAACTCCATGATCACCGTGGGCTTCTGACCCGAGCCGCCCTTTTTCTTGCCCTTGCCGCCGCCGAGGTTCTTGAAGGCGCCGACCACGCTGTCCTTGGCCTTGCCCGCTCCGAGCTCCAGCGCGCTGCGCAGCGGCCCCTTGCCCTCGGCGAGCTTCTTGCCGCCGTCGAGGGCGAGCTTGGCGAACCCGGGGCTGTTGCCCTCGGCGATGTCGTTCAGCTTGCCGGTGGTCTCGCCCAGCTTGCGGCCGACGCCGACCAGCATGCGCTGGGCCTGTGCGGCGACGTACTCCTGCACCTCGGCCTTGAGCCGGTCTGCGGCCTCGCTGTGGGCCACCTCGGTCAGCGGGTTGCTCTTCGCCTTGTCGGTGGCGTCGCGTGCGGATCCGACGGTATCGGTCATCACTCATCGCCTCCCTTCGGCATGCGGGCCCGGGTGCCTCGGCCGGCTCCCCTGGCCGCGGTCGTCTTCTTGGCGGCCGTCTTCTTCGCCGTGGTCTTCTTGGCCGCGGTCTTCTGGCCGGCCGTCCGGCTCTGGGACGCCTTCTTGGCCGGCGCCTTCCTGGCCGGCGCCTTCTTCGCGGGGGCCTTCTTGGCCGCCGACTTCTTGGCGGGGGCCTTCTTGGCCGTCCTCTTCGCGGCGGCCGGGGCCTCGTCCGACTCGTCGTCGGCCTCGTCGTCGGCTTCCGCCTCGGCGTCGTCGTCGACCTCGTCGTCGGCCTCGGCGTCCTTGCCGCCCCTGGTGCCAGTCTCCTCCTCGTCCGGCTCCTCGTCCTCCTCGGAGTCGTCGTCCTGGAGGCCGGGCACCTCCGGCGCCACATCGGAGAGCTGGTCGCGGACCTGGGCGGTCCGGCCGTGCAGCCGGTCGGCGATCGCGTCGAGCTGCCGCTCCACCATGGCCCCGGAGGCCGCCTTGCCGACGCCCCTCAGATCCTCGCGGAGGGTGTCGCCTATCTCCTTGAACTGCGGGTTCTTCAGCAGTTGCTGGGAGACCAGGTCAGCGACCATCTTCGGGCTGAGGTGCATCCGCTTGCCGGCCACGATCGAGCCGACCGCGAAGGCCAGTTTCAGTTTCTTCGTACGTCCCAGGAGATATCCGGCCCCTACCGCGAGGCCCATTCCCACTCGGTTCATCGTGTCGTCCCGTCGCCAGTCCCCGCGCCGCCGCGCAGGCCGATCTCCAGTCGTTCGAGGAGCTCGTCCTCCTGTCGGTCGAATTCCTCCTCGTCGATCTCGCCCGCCTCAAGACGCTCCTCGAGCCGGGCGAGCTCGGCCCGGACCGCTGCCGGGTCGTAGTAGAGGCGCTCCGCTTCGTTCAGCACCTGTCTGATCACCCAGGCGCTGCCGCGCACCGGGGCGAAGGGCAGGAGCAGAACCTCTCCGATGAGACCCACACCGGCTCACTCCTCCGCGTGGTCGATGCCCACCGTGGTGCCCGCCGGCTCACCCGGTCCGGGTTCGACGAAGCTGTACGGCGGGAGCGGGCCGTTGACCCGCAGGTCGAGGTGCGGATGGCTCTTGCGGAGCTGGTCCACCTCCTCGAGGAAGGACGCGGCGTCGTCGCGCGCCACCATGAAGGACACGTTGGCCAGCCAGCCGCTGGACTCGGGCCCGACGCTGATCGCCTCGGCAGCCGGCTCCAGGACCTGGCGCACCTCCTCCGCGTCCTCGGCCTCACGGGCCTTGACCGCGGCCACGACCATCTCGCCGAGCCGGAGACGGTCCTCGTAACTGCCGCCGCCCGCCTGCCGGTTGGCCTCGGTGGCGGAGCGGATCTCCGGGTTGTCGGACATCACGCGGTGCAGTACGGCCTCTTCGTCGTGCGTGGCCTTGACGTTGTACTCGACCTTGCCGTCGAGGGTGCGCAGCCGCTCCTGGTAGTGGTCGGCGCGTTCCGCGAGCACCGAGGTGACGGTGTCGTCGTCCGGTGCCACGCTGCCGAACCGCATGGGCAGCACGGAACCCTCCGCGCCCGCCTCGCTCAGCACGTTCTGGTGGGCGAGCAGGTCACGGCGCTTGGGCCGCAGCCCCTCGGGGGCCTCGCTGACGACGGCCGCCAGCTCGCCCTCCTTCAGCACCCGCACCGGCATCGCGGGATCGCCGACCCCTGCCAGCCCCTCGGGGAGGTCGGGGTGGGAGGCGGCGATGATGCCGTAGACGTACGTGCTCACTCCTGCTCCTCCTTCCTGCGCGAGGCGGTGGACTTACGGGTGCGCGGCCGCGACTCGCTCTGACCGTCCCCCTCACGCGCCTGCTTGAAGGCGTCGGAGATGGTCTCCGCGGCGCCGGAGAGCGCCCCCTTGGACTTGCCGCGCGCGCCGGACTCGGTGATCTCGCCCATGATGTCGGGCAGGCCCGGGCTCTTGTGCGGCCCGGACTCCAGGTCGAGTCGGTTGCACGCCTCGGCGAAGCGCAGATAGGTGTCGACGCTGGCCACCACGACCCGTACGTCGATCTTGAGGATCTCGATGCCCACGAGGGAGACTCGAACGAATGCGTCGATGACGAGCCCCCTGTCGAGGACCAGTTCAAGGACGTCGTAGAGACCGCTGGAGCCGCCTCCACCGCCCTGCTGTGCCGGAACGACGGTCATGCCGACCATGCCTCCTTGTCGGTGGTGTCGTGAACGGATGTCCGATGCGGGCGGTCTAGCGACCGCCCTGCCTGTGTGCGTCGGCCCGCCCGCGTTCGTAGCGGCGGATGCGGCGGTAGCCGGTGAGCTGACCCTCGGGGTCGAGCTCGACCTGGTAGCTCGCCATCAGGCTCATCGTGTCGGGAACACGGGAGAGTTCGAGGACCTCGACCTCCACCGACCAGCCGTCCTCGGTCTGCTCGAAGGAGGAGACGTTCTCGGCCGTCATGCCGGTCAGCTCGGAGAGCTGGGCGCGCGCCTGGCGCAGCACCTCCATCGGCTTGGGCCGTCGCTGGTCCGTCACGTTCTCGTCCGTGTCCTTTTCTTCCCCTCTGGGGGGCTTCCGTGAATCCTGTGATGCTGATGTGTCTCTTGTGTTCGCCATGGCCACCTCTCACCTCGGGTGGCCGTTCACACGTTCGCCAAACCTTCAGGACGACATCAACGCGTTCAGCCTGCGCCGGGCCGGTCCGAGAGCCCGTCCTCCCGCCAGAATCCCGGCCCAGGGATCGGTGCGGGCCTGCTCCACGGCGTCGGCGACGGTCCAGCGGCGGGCGTCCAGTCCGGGATCGTCGAGCTGGGCCCAGCTCACCGGCGTGGCCACGGGAGCTCCTGGTTTCGCCCGTACGGTGAAGGGGGCGACGGCCGTCTGCGCGTAGCCGTTGCGCTGGACGTCCAGGTAGAGGCGGTCACCGCGGTCCTTCTTGCGGGCGGCGGTGGTGAACTGCTCGGGGTGCCCGGCGACCAGGGTGTCGGCGACGTCCTTGGCGAACTCACGCACCTCGTCGAAGTCGTGGCCGCCGTTGAGGGGAACGATGACATGCAGTCCGCGCGAGCCGGTGGTCATCAGCGCGGAGGGCAGCCTCAGCTCGTCCAGTAGCTCCCCGAGCAGCCGGGCCGCCTCGCGCACCGCCTCGAAGTCGTCCCCTGCCGGGTCGAGGTCGAACACCATCCGGTCCGGGCGCTCCACGCTGCCGGCCCGGGACAGCCAGCGGTGCACGGTGAGGGCGGCCTGGTCGGCGAGGTACAGGAGGGTGGCGGTGTCGTCACAGACGGTGTGGCAGACGGTGCCGCCCTCCTTCGTCACCTCGACCCGGTGGATCCACTCCGGATACGAGTCCGGGGTGTTCTTCTGCATGAACCGGGGGCCCGCGAGGCCGTCCGGATGCCGTTCCAGCATCAGCGGACGGCCGCGCAGGTGCGGCAGCATGAACGGCGCCACGGACCGGTAGTACGCGACGAGGTCGCCCTTGGTGTACTCCTTGGCGCCGTCCCCGCCGGGGAAGAGCACCTTGTCGGGCCGGTGCACCTCTACGGTGTGCTTGCCCGCGCGTACGGTCCGTACGTCGTCGCTGCTCACGGCACGATCGCCTGCTCCACCAGGAGCCGTGCGGCGGCCGCGACCGACTCGGCGTCGATACCGGCCGCGTGCAGCTGCTCCTCGGGCGAGGCCGAGCCCGGCATCGACCGCACGGCGAGGCGCACCAGCCGCGGGACGGGACGGCCGTCGGTGAAGGCGTCGAGGACGGCGTCGCCGAGGCCGCCCTCTTCGTGGTGGTCCTCCACGGTGAGCAGACAGCCGGTGTCCTCGGCGGCCCGGCGCAGGGTGTCCCGGTCGACGGGCTTGACCGAGTAGAGGTCGATCACCCGCACCCGGATGCCCTCCTGGTCCAGCGCGTCGGCGGCCTTGAGCGCCTCGGGCACGGTGACACCCGCCGCGACGATCGTCATCCGGTCGTCGGCGGAGGACCGCAGCACCTTGCTGCCTCCGATCGGGAACTCCTCGTCGGGCCCGTAGACCACCGGGCTCTCGCCGCGGCCGGTGCGCAGATAGCGGATGCCCTCCAGGTCGGCCATGGCGGCGACCAGGTGCGCGGTCTGGTTGGCGTCGCACGGGTACAGCACGGTCGAGCCGTGCACCGCCCGCATCATCGCCAGGTCCTCCAGACCCATCTGGCTGGGCCCGTCCTGCCCGATGGCGACGCCCGCGTGCGAGCCGACCAGGTTGATGCCGGCCCCGCTGATGGAGGCCATCCGCACGAAGTCGTAGGCGCGCGTCAGGAAGGCGGCGAAGGTTCCGGCGTACGGCACCCAGCCGCGCGCGGCGAGGCCCACGGCGGCCGCGACCATCTGCTGTTCGGCGATGTAGCACTCGAAGTAGCGCTCGGGGTGCTCCTTGGCGAAGAACTCGGTGCGGGTGGAGTCGCCGACCTCGCCGTCGAGGGCGACGACGTCGCCGCGTCCGGTGCCGAGGGCGGTGAGGGCGTGGCCGTAGGCGTCCCGGGTGGCGACCTCTTCTCCCTTGTCCCACTTGGGCAGTTCGACGTGCCCGGCGCGCACGGCGTGCAGGATGCGGGCGGCCGGCGGCTCCTGCACCCGGACGCGGAGGTTGCGGACGCCGCCGAGTTCCTCGATGGCGTCGTCGGCGTTCTTCAGCGGCTTGCCGTGCAGGCCCTCGCGGTCCTGGACGTCCTCGACGCCCTTGCCCTTGAGGGTGCGGGCGATGACGGCCGTGGGCTGGCCCTTGGTGGACGCGGCCTCCCCGTAGGCGCGGTCGATGGCGTCCACGTCATGTCCGTCGACCTCGACGGTGTGCCAGCCGAACGCCTGGAAGCGGCGCGCGTAGGCGTCGAGGTCGTGGCCGTGCCGGGTCTCGCCGCGCTGGCCGAGCCGGTTGACGTCGATGATCGCGGTGATGTTGTCGAGGTGCTCGGCTCCCGCCTGTTCGGCGGCCTCCCAGATGGAGCCCTCGGCGAGTTCGCTGTCGCCGCAGAGCACCCACACGCGGTAGCCGCTGCGGTCCAGGCGCTGCCCGGCCAGCGCGATGCCGACGCCCACGGGCAGCCCCTGGCCGAGCGAACCGGTCGCCGTCTCGACCCAGGGCAGCCGGCGCGGGGTCGGGTGTCCTTCGAGGCGGCTGCCGAGCTTCCGGAAGGTCAGCAGCTCCTCGTCGTCGAGGGCACCGGCCGCCTTGAAGACGGCGTACATCAGCGGTGAGGCGTGGCCCTTGGACAGCACGAAGCGGTCGTTGGCCGGGTGGGCGGGGCGGTCGAAGTCGTAGCGGAAGTGGTGCGCGAAGAGAACGGCCATCAGGTCCGCCGCGGACATCGAGGAGGTGGGGTGCCCGGAGCCCGCGGCGGCGGAGGCGCGGACGCTGTCCACGCGCAACTGCTGGGCGAGTTCGACGAGTTCACCGGTATTCATGAGTCTCCTTCCGAGGAGTCCGCGTCGGTGTGCTGGACGGGGGCGGGGCCTGCATCGGGGCCGGGGCTCGGCCGCGACTCCCCGCCGCCCTGCGTCTCACCGGGCGCAGGGCCCGGCTGATTCCTGGCGGGTTCCCCGCCCGGCTGGTTCCTGGCGGGTTCCCCGCCCGGCTGATTCCTGGCGGGTTCCCCGCCGGGCTGGTTCGTCGCGGGTTCGTGGGGGGACCGGTTGTGCGCGGGACCGTCTCCGGACCGGTGCTGCGCGCCCTCGCGGGCCTTCGCCTCGGCGATCACCGCCTCACCCGCGCTCGGCTCGACGTCCCTCACTTCCCTCGCCTCCTGCACTTCTCCGGCCTCCTGCAATGCGCTCGCCTCCTGCTCTTCCTTCGCCTTCCGCGCTTCCCCCGCCCCCTTCGCCGGCCCCGGATCGTCCTGCTCCAGCGCTCCCGGACCCGGCTGCGTGTCCCGGGCCGTCGCCGCTCCCGGTCCTGAACGTGCCTCCGCCTCCTCGCGGGCGCCCGGCCGCCCCGGTACCCGGGCCAGCTCCGGCGAGTCCGACTCCAGCGGCACCGACCAGGACCGCACGAGGCCCAACTGCACGGCCTGACGCGGGAGTACGGCGTCCAGGAGCCAGTCGGCGGCCACGCGGACGCGGTTGCCGGGCATCGCTGCGAGGTGGTAGCCGCGGGTGACCGCCCCGGCCGCGACCCCGGACAGCGGGATGTGCAGCGGGTTGGCGGCGGCCTTGGCGCCCCCGAGGTCCACGACGAAGCCCAGGTCCCTGTGCCGGTAGGGCTGCCGCTCACCGTCCCCGAAGGAGGCGGCGATGTTGTGGGCCACCGTCTTCCCGTGCCGCCAGGCGTGCTGCGCGGTCATCGGCGTGAAGCCGCCCGGGTCGTCCAGGTCCGGCACTGCGGCCGCGTCCCCGCAGGCGAACACCTCGGGGCGGCCAGGGAGTTGGAGGTAGGGGTCGACGAGGAGCCGTCCGCGTTCGAGGGGCTGGCCGGTCGACTCCACCAGGGGGTCCGGCCGTACGCCGACGCACCACACCAGGGTGCGGGTCGCGACGAACTCGCCGTCGGTCAGCAGCACCCCGTCCGGCGTGGCCTCCTTCACGGAGGTCCCCATGCGCACCTCCACCCCGCGTTCCCGCAGGGTACGGTCGGCGGTGGTGGAGAGGTGTTCGTCGAGTTCGGGCAGCACCCGGTCGGCGATGTCGAGAAGGATCCAGCGCGGCCGGATGCCGTTCCGCAGGGGGTGCTTGCGGACCTGCGCGTCGGTGTAGCGCTGCCCGTGCGCGGCGACCTCGGTACCGGTGTAACCGGCACCGACCACCACGAAGGTGCAGCGGGCCTCGCAGCCGGCACGGTCCTCCGCGGCGGCCGCGAGTTCCACCTGGCGGGTGACGTGGTCCCGCAGGTACAGGGCCTCGGGCAGCCCGCGGAAGCCGTGCGCGTACTCGGCGACCCCGGGAACGGGCAGCAGCTTGTTGACGCTGCCGACGGCCAGCACGAGCCGGTCGTAGGGCAGGCTCCCGCGCTCGCCCTCCGGACCGGTGTAGTGGACGGTCCCGGCGTCCATGTCGACGCCGTCGGCCTCGCCCAGCACCAGCCGCACCCGGGGCAGAGTGCCGGAGAGGGAGACGGTGACGCGCCGGGGTTCCAGGACGCCGGCGGCGACCTGGGGCAGCAGGGGCACGTACAGGAAGTAGTCGGTCGGGTTGAGCAGGGTGATGTCGGCCTTGCCGCGGGCTTTTCGGGACAGTTCCTTGGCCGTCCGGTACCCGGCGAAGCCGGCACCGACGATCACGATGCGGGGTCGACTCACGGTTCGCCTCCGGGGCTGTCGCGTACCTCGGGAGCCTTCCGCGTCCCCCTGGCCAGGACGCCCAAACGCCGGTTTCCGCACGGGTCGCCGGGTACTCGGGGCAAGCCCGTTGTATGCGGAACCGCCGGAGGTACCCCCCATGCCCGAATACGGCTATTTCCTGTCGTGCGAGGAGTTCGGACCCGCGGAGCTGGTCGAACAGGCGCGAATGGCCGAACAGGCCGGTTTCACCGCGCTGTGGATCTCCGACCACTACCACCCGTGGAACGACGCGCAGGGCCAGAGCCCCTTCGTCTGGTCGGTGATCGGCGCGCTCTCGGAGGCGGTGTCGCTGCCCATCGAGACGGCCGTGACCTGCCCGACCGTGCGGATCCACCCGGCGGTGGTGGCGCAGGCCGCGGCCACCTCGGCCGTCATGACGAACGGCCGCTTCCGGCTCGGCGTGGGCTCCGGCGAGGCGCTGAACGAGCACATCCTCGGCCATGTCTGGCCGCCCGCGCACATCCGGCTGGAGATGCTGGAGGAGTCGATCCAGGTGATGCGGCGCCTGTTCACGGGTGAGGAGGTCAACCACCACGGCACGCACTACACGGTCGAGAACGCCCGCCTCTACACGGTCCCGGACGAGCCCGTCCCCATCGACATCTCCGGCTTCGGCCCGGCGGCCACCGCGCTGGCGTCCCGGGTCGGGGACGGCTACATCACGATGATGCCCGACGAGTCGATGGTCGAGCAGTACCGCAAGGGCGGCGGGGCCGGGAAGCCGGTCAGCGGCGGCACCAAGGTCTGCTACGGCACCGACCGCGCGGAGTGCGTCCGGACCGTCCGCAAGCTGTGGTTCAACCAGTTCCTGCCCGGCGAGATGGGCCAGATCCTGCCCTCGCCGAGCCACTTCGAGCAGTTGGGGCCGCTGGTCACCGAGGACATGGTGACCGAGAAGACGGTGTGCGGGGACGACGTCGACGAGCACGTGTCCGCGCTGAGCGCCTTCGCCGACGCGGGCTTCGACCGGATCTACGTCAACCAGATCGGCCCCGACCAGCGCGGCTTCTTCGACTTCTACCGCACGAAGGTGCTGCCCCAGCTCCAGCAGGGATGAGCGATGAAACTGCTCAGGCCCGTCGTCTCGGTGTACACGGTCCCGACGGACGCCCCCGAGGCGGACGGGACGCTCGCGTGGGACACCACGACCATGGTGATCGCCGAGGTGTCCACGGGCGAGGAGACCGGCACGGGCTGGACGTACGGCCCGGCCGCGGTCGGTGACTTCCTCACCGAGCACCTCGGACCGCTGGTCGAGGGCCGCGATCCGCTGGACATCCCCGCGCTGCACGACGCGATGTGCCGCTCGGTCCGCAACGCGGGCCGTCCGGGCATCGCGGCGGGCGCGATCTCGGCGCTCGACATCGCCCTGTGGGACCTGAAGGCCCGGATCCTCGAACTCCCCCTGGCCCGCCTTCTGGGCGTGGCCCGGGAGCGGGTCCCGGTCTACGGCAGCGGCGGCTTCACGACGTACCACGACACGCATCTGGCCGCGCAGCTCAACGGCTGGGTGCACGGCCAGGGCATCCCGCGCGTCAAGCTGAAGATCGGCGAGAGCTGGGGCCGGGCGGTGGCCCGGGACCTATCCCGGGTCCGCACGGCCCGTGAAGTCATCGGCTCCGACGCGGAGTTGTACGTCGACGCGAACGGGGCGTACACCCGCAAGCAGGCGGTCCGGGTGGGCGGGGCATTGGTGGAGGAGGGTGTCGGCTGGTTCGAGGAGCCGGTGTCCTCGGACGACCTGACCGGGCTGCGGCTGGTCCGCGACGCGCTCGTGTGCGATGTGACGGCCGGCGAGTACGGCTACGACCTCCCGTACTTCGCCCGCATGATCGCGGCCGGCGCGGTCGACTGTCTCCAGATCGACGCGACCCGCTGCGGCGGCCTCACGGAGTTCCTGCGCGCGGCGGCCCTGGCCCAGGCGCACGGCCTGGAGGTCTCGACGCACTGCGCTCCGCACGCCCACGCGGCGGCGGCCGCCTCGATCCCCAACATCCGCCACATGGAGTGGTTCCACGACCACGTCCGCATCGAGGACATGTTCTTCGACGGAGCCCTCGACCCGACAGGGGGCACGGTCCGGCCGCTGGCGGGGGTGGGGCATGGGCTGACGTTGCGGACGGAGGAGGTGGAGGAGTACCGGGTGGCGTAGCCACGGACACGCCGAACAACCCTGAGCGGCGGGGCCGTTGGCTCCCGCCGCTCCTCGTGCGTCCATGCGTCCCTGCGTTCAGCCCCGTCGGCGGATCCCGGAGGTCGCGACGACCCCCAGCGCTCCGGCCGCGGCCGCCACGAGCCCCACGCCCATCCGGGCGCGGTTGCGGGAGAGCCAGTCCTGGGGGCTGTGGTGCACGGCCTCCTCGTCGAAGCGGCCGTGCGCGCCGTGGTCCCGTCCGTGCGGTCCGTCCGCGGGGGCCCACAGGTTTCCGGGACCGCTGTGCTCGCCTTCCTCCTGCTGCGCCTCGATGTTGGTGCGGGCGAGGTAGCGGTCCAGGACCCCCGGCATCACCGCGTTGGCGACGAGCGTGGCCGCCGTGGACCCGCCGACCCAGTACTCGCGCCGCCGCGGGTGGAAGGCCGCGTGCACGACCGCGCGGGCGGCGATCTCCGGCTGGTAGACCGGCGCCACCGGCCGGGCCCGCCCGGGCATCCGGTTCAACACCCAGTCGAACTGCGGGGTGTTGAGGCCGGGCAGCTGCACCATCGTCGTGCGCACGCCACTGCCCGCGTGGAGCAGCTCGCACCGCAGGGACTCGTTGAACCCCTGGATGGCGTGCTTGGCCCCGCAGTACGCCGACTGGAGCGGGATGCCCCGGTAGGCCAGCGCCGAGCCGACCTGCACGATCGTCCCGTGGTCATGGGGCTGCATGTGCCGCAGGGCGGCCCTGGTGCCGAACACATAGCCCAGGTAGGTCACTTCGGTGACCCTCCGGAACTCGTCCGGGGTGATCTCGGTGAACGGGGCGAAGACGCCGGTGAAGGCGTTGTTGACCCATACGTCGATGTGCCCGAAGGCGTCCACGACCTGCTGTGCGGCGTCCTCGACGGCCTTCGCGTCGGACACGTCGACGCTCACGACGAGCGCCTCACCCCCGGCCCGCTCCACTTCGTCGGCCGCCGCGGCGAGGCCTTCGCGTCCCCGGGCGAGGAGGGCGACCCGGGCGCCGCGCTCGGCGAAGGCCCGGGCCGTGGCCCGTCCCACCCCGCCGCTGGCTCCGGTCACCACCACGACCTTGCCGTGCTTCACGCGCGATTCCTCCCATGGGTCGGGCACCGGGCGTTACGCGCGGTGGTGCGGCTGCTCGGGATCGGTACCGGCCTGCGCCGGCGCCGCACCGGGCTCCGGCGTGCCCGTCGCTCCGGGCGCGACCGGCGGCATGGGCGGGTACGGCGTGCCGGGCCCGGCCGGCGGGGCGGCCACCGGGGCGGTGCCTCCGACGCCCGCACCGACACCCGCACCGGCGCCCTGCCCGGCCTCGGGCCGGGACCCTCCGGGCCTCGCCGCGCCGCGCAGCACATAGGCCACGGCGCCCAGGATGACAGCGGTGATCAGGGCGGCGGCCCAGTCGGGCAGCCCGAGGGCGAGGGCGAGACCCACGGCCAGGGCCAGGGCGGCGCCCGCGTACAGGGCGACGGCACCGGACGCGGCGTACAGCATGGCCGTACGGCGCTGCTTGCGCGTCTGTTCGCGCAGTTCGTCCCGTACGGTCTCGCGTGCCACCTGCGCCAGCTCGTCGACCAGATGCTTGTCCAGATGCTCCAGGTGATCCAAGCGGTCCATGGCCGCCGGGTACCCGTACGGGCGTACGCGTAACGCCCGCCGGGCCGGCTGTGCGGCACCGGCGGCCGGGTCGGGAGGATCGCGTGAAACGATCTCCCGCGGCCGGCCGGCCGAACTAGGCTCGGCTCATGGAAATTCTGGGAACCACGCTGCGTGTCTGCGTCGACGACCTGGACAGCGCGGTCGTCTTCTACGAACGGCTCGCGGGCGCCACGGCCCTCCGTTTCGAGCGCGGCGGCGTCCAGGTGGCCGCGGTGGGCTGCTTCCTGCTGATGAGCGGGCCGGAGGCGGAGCTGGAGGTGCTGCGCAAGGTCGCGGCGACCATCGCCGTGAAGGACGTCGACGAGGCCCGCCGGCTCCTCGACGAGCTGGGCGCCCGGATCATCGCGGGCCCGGTGCCGACCCCGGTGGGCCGCAACCTGATCGCGATGCACCCGGACGGCGTGGTGTACGAGTACGTCGACCGCAACGTCACCTAGGGCCCGTCGTTTGGATCAGGTTGGTTGTGAGGTGCGGTGCCTGTCAGCCGACCCGAGCGGGGTCAGATGCGCGTGCCAGACTCCGCGGCACCGGGATGATCCAAACGACAGGCCCTAGGGGGCGTCGGGCTGCCCGATCACAGTGGCCAGGGTCCCACCGCTTCACACTGAATTTCCCGCATAAAGGAGATGATGGACATGGCCCCCGCACGACAGCGGTGATGAGAAGGCCCGTCCGTCGAAGCCAAGGTCGTGCGGGCGGCGAAGTGCACAAGCGGAAGGACTCATACGAGTAGTGCGGATGATCTTTCACTGAGTACTGTGAAGCATCGGATGGGCAGCTGTCGTAAGCCGCCCTCGTGACTCCGCGCTTGACCGCTGGCGTTTGCCATGCACGAAGACGCTTCTGCGGCGGGGATGGTGCGCTGCGGGACGACGACTCGTTCCCCGGCCTCGGTCGCGAGGTGGTTCGCGGCGCCGGAACGGGCGATGCGCGTGCTGCCGACGCCGCGCAGGGCCAGAAAGTGAGCAGATAGATGCAACCGACGTTCGTACTGGTTCACGGAGCTTTCGCGAACTCCTTCTCCTTCGCACCGCTCCAAGCCGAACTCGGCCTCCTCGGACACCGCTCCGTCGCAGTCGACCTTCCCGGGCACGGGTTCGCCGCGACGTACCCGCGCGCCTACCAGGCTCCGCAGGACCTCGAGGGGCTCGCCAACGCGCCCGGGGCCATCAAGGGCGTCACGCTCGCCGACAACGCCGCGCACCTCATCGGGATCCTGGAGCGGGCCAAGCGGAACGGGCCCGTCATCCTCGTCTCACACAGTCGCGGCGGCATGACGGCCACCGTCGCGGCCAACCAGCGGCCCGACCTGGTCGACCGCATCGTCTATGTCTCCGCCTGGTGCCCCGTCGACCTCGACGTCAGCGCCTACTATGCCGAGCCCGAGATGGCCACGGTCGACGCCACAGGGCTGGCATCGGCGATGGTCGGGAATCCTGCCCAGCTCGGGCTGCTGCGCTCCAACTTCCGCACCGCCGACCCCGGTGTCCTCGCGGCCTTCAAGGCGGCCTTCCTCGCCGACGGGACGGACGAGGAGTTCATGGTCTTCCTCAACACCTTCCAACCCGACGAGAACCTCGACGCCGGCACACCCAAGGACCGGGCACAGGCCGACACCTGGGGGCGGATCCCCAAGACATACATCCGGCTGACCGAGGACACCAGCGTGCCGCTCGCCATGCAGGACCGGATGATCCGCGAGGGCAACGCACTGACGCCGGACAACCCCTACGACGTCCGTACACTCACCAGCAGCCACCTGAAGTGGCTGGTAGACCCGGCACCGGCCGCCCGGGTTCTGGGCGAACTCGCCACGCTCTCGCTCTCGCCCAGCGGATCATGATCGGAGCCAGATGAGGAGAGCAGCGGCGGTGACAGTGCCGAGGTAGACGTACCCTCGCTTGTCATATCGGGTAGCGACGGCTCTGAACTGCTTAGGCCGTCCGCCGCGTGAACCCCGGCGCAGCCGGGCGGCCTTGTGGTCCTTCTTCTCCGGGATGACGTGCTGGATACCGCGCTTGCGAAGGTAGGTGCGGATCTTGCGGTTGCTGTATGCCTTGTCGGCGCCCACGCTGTCCGGAGTGCGACGGGGACGCCCGAGCCCCATGCGGGGAACGCGGATCTTGTCCATCACCGGCTCGAACTGGGTGCAGTCCGCCCGCTGGCCCGGCGTGATGAGCAGGGTCAGCGGTCGGCAGCGACCCTCCGCGGCGACATGGACCTTGGTGGTGAGCCCGCCGCGGGAGCGGCCAAGGGCTTCGCCCGGCGCTCCGCTTCCTCCACCAGGAGGTGCAAGGTGGTGTGCGCGTGGGCATGAACTGATCTTGCTGGTGCCCCCTTTTGAGGAGCTGGGTGAAGTAGGTGGCGGCCTCTTGGGAGCGCCGGCGGCGTGCTGGTGGGCCCGCACGGAAGTGGAGTCGACGTTGACGTTCCAGTCGATGTCGCCGTCGGCGTCGGCAGCGGCCTGGACGTGCTGAAGGAGCATCTCCCAAGTGCCGTCTGCCGACCACAGCAAATGCCGCTTGTGGACCGTCTTCCATGGCCCGAAGCGTTCGGGCAGTTCACGCCGTGCACGCCAGTGCCGAGCCGGTGAATGATCCCGTTGATCACCTGACGGTGATCCCGCCAACGGCCGCATCGATTGTCGCTCACCGGCAACAGCGGCTCCAACACAGCCCACTCGGTGTCAGTCAGATCGCCCCTGCTGAGCATGACCAGAACAACGAACTACCTGATCGAAGAGACACGACCTACGGCGACCCGTCCTCCGGGCGCATACGGAAGTCGTAGGCGGGCGGGAGCGGTTCGTCGCCCAGACGGTTCCACAGGGCGCCGATCGCCTCGGCGCCCTCCCGCAGGTCGGCAACCTCGAAGCCCTCGTCGAAGACGGCCCGGGCGGCTTCGGGCCGCCCCTCGGCTAGCAGCAGCCGCGCCTCGATCAGCCGGAACCGCCCGCGGGTCCGGGTCGAGGCGTGCAGCCGCTCCCACACCGCGCGTGCCTCGGCCGTGCGCCCGGCCGCGAGCAGGGCCGCCAGTGCCTCGCGGCCGAGCGCGGCCGTCGCCGCCGTCCACGACTCGCCGTCGTCGCGCCGCTCCTGGCACAGGTCGTCGAAGGCCTCGGCGTACCGCTCCGCGGACCGCTCCCGGTGGCCGCCCTCCTGGTCGGCGACGGCGAGGCAGCGCAGCAACGGCCAGCGGGACGGGGCGAGTTCGAGCCCGCGCTCCCAGCTGCGCACCGCCTGGGCCCGGTCACCGGCGTGCCACTGGGCGACGCCCAGGTGGTACTCGGTGAGCGGGGTGGCGGGTGCGGTCTCCAGCATGTCCCGCCAGTGCGGCGCGACCAGGGTCCCGCCGGGCGGCCGTACCCGGCGCGGCTCGGGGAAGGACCCCGTGCGCAGCAACTCCAGCCAGGGCGCCTGCGGTTCGCCGAGCGTGCTCTCCTCGAAGGGCGTGCCGGGCAGCTTCCAGCCGGCCCGCAGCACCTCCAGGGCGCCCCAGCCGGAGCCGGAGGCCAGGATCTCGCCGGGTTCGGCGTCGGCGTACGGCTTCCAGGCGGCGTGAGCCTCGTCGACGGCGGCCCGTGGCAGTGCGGCCTCCAGGCGGGCCTCCGCCTCGGACACCGCGAGGGGCGCGCTGAGCGGCCCGTACGCCTCGAGCCAGGAGACCTCGCTCTCCGGGTCCAGGCGTACGTGCTCCAGCTGGGTGCGGGCGAGTCCGGCCTGGATCTCGCAGTAACCGCCGGTGCCGGGCTCGGTGAGCCACTCCTGCCAGCGGCGACCGCCCGTGCCGGTCCCCCACACGAACAGCTTGCGGCCGCGCAGGGCGTCGGTGGACGTCTGCACGAGTCCGTGGCCGTCGGCGTCGAGAGCGGCGATCCAGCGGCGCCGGGTGTCGGGCAGGTCGTAGAACCAGTCGGCGGCGCAGGGGCTGCTCTGCGGGTCCGCCGGGACGGGCACCCGGCGCAGGTGGCGCTCATGGCCGAAGTGCCAGGCCTCCTCGGCCGGGGCGAGCACCCGGCGGCCCTCCGGTACGGCGGTGTTGGACCACCAGTAGCCCGGCACCGGCCGCTCGTGCGGATTGCGGATCCGGACGCCGACATACAGGAAGTCCGAGTCCCGCGGCAGCCACAGGTCGACCTGGAAGGGCAGGTCGCGCAGCCGCTCCCACTCCCACAGGCGCAGCATCTCCCCGCCGTCGGGGGCGGCCACGCGGGCGGCGTGCAGGGGTGCGCAGGCAAGGGTGGTGTGTCCGGTGGCGCCGATGTTCCACTCGATGCCGCCGGAGTACCAGGCGCCGTTCAGGGCGAAGTTCGCGGGCTGGAACACCGGGTTGCGGTACAGGAGTTCACGCCCGGTCGGCTTGTGGAGGAGGGAGGCGATCCGGCCGCCCAGAGCGGGCAGGACGGTGGCCCTGAGCCGGTCGTTCTCGATCACGATCGTCTCGAACTCGCGCGGCTCGCGCGCTCTGCCGTAGCCGTCCCGGACGGGCACCGGCAGCAGGCTCCGAAGGGGCCCGTAGCCGGCCTGCCGGGCCATGTCCCGGGGCAGGTCGGCCCGGTCCCGTACGTCGACGCGGTGCACCTCGTGCGGGAGGCGCAGCGGCGGCAGCGGGTTGTCCGGGCCCAGCGGTGCGGCGGGGAGGGTGAGTACGTCTCGCCGGATCGTCGTCACGATCACCATGGAAGCCGCTCGGCACCGAGTCGGCCAGGGGAGCTACCGGTCAGGATTGCGCAAAGGCGTCCACGACGATGTCGGTGAGAAGCGCGCCCGCCGTGCCGTCGGGGTCCAGATCGGGGTCGTAGATGGTGACGTTGAGCCCGACGCAGGCGGGGGAGGCGAGCAACGGCCTGAGGAGGTCGGTGAGTTCGCGGGGCTGGAGGCCCTCGGGGTCGGGGCTGTCGACGGCGGGCATGACGGACGGGTCGAGGACGTCGGCGTCCAGGTGCACCCAGAATCCGTCGATCTCCGGGATCTCGAAGGCTTGCGCGGTGGCCCGGGCGAGTGCGTCGGCACCCCACTCCCGGAGGTCCCCGACGGTGACGACCGGGATCTTCAGGGCGGCGAGTTCGGCCCGGTCCTCCTCGAACGCGTCGCGGATCCCGAAGAACCGCACGTCCTCGTCCCGCAGATAGGGTTTCAGCCCCTCCAGGTCCGTCAGGTCGTCCTGCCCGCGCCCGGTGGCCAGCGCGACCTCCTCACCGCCCGCAGCGCCCATCCGGTCGGAGTTGCCGGTGTGCCGGAAGTCCGGTGAGGCGTCGATCGCGGCCAGGCCGTAGCGGCCGACGCGGCGCAGGGCGAGGGAGGCGCCGAGCTGGATGGAGCAGTCGCCGCCGAGGACCACGGGGAAGTCACCGGCGCGGACATGGCGCTCCACGCGGTCGGCGAGTTTGACGGTGTAGGAGGCTATGGCGGCGGCGTTGAAGACCCCGTCGCCCTCCTGCCAGTCCCCCCGGTCGTAGCGCGGCGGCACCACGACCCCGCCCTCCAGCGCCCCCAGCCGCTGCACGATCCGCTGCTCCCGCAGGGCGCCGGCGAGCTTGTGGCAGCCGGGGACGGTGCCGGGGGCGGGGGGACGCAGGCCGAGGTTGGAGGGGGCGTCCAGCACGACGATATTCCGCATGCGGATCATCCTCGCCGACGTACCCTCGACCGTCCACGGAATACGCGAGGGAGCGACAGTGAGTGAGCAGCACACCTACCGGGTGATCGTGCGGGGGACCTGGGACGGGCTCACCGAGGAGGCCCGCGCCCGGCTCCTCGCCGAGGCGGCTGACCACGGCATGGCGAGCATGCGGTTCTGCGAGGAGGGCTCGCTGTCGTACGAGCCGGCGCCGCTGAAGCACTTCTCGATGCGGTACGTGGTGGTCTCCGACGCGGCGGACGGCGAGGAGATGGCGGGCGCGCTCGCGGAGGACCGCGCGGAGACGGCCCTGCGCGCTCGCGGCTACGGCTTCCGGGATCTGAGGTCGACGGTCACCGACCTCGACACCATGAAGATCAACCGGAAGCCCGCATCTCGGCGGTGATCGCCCAGCGCTCGTGGTCGCGCCAGTCCCCGTCGATCCAGATCATCTTCGGGGAGAACCCTTCGAGGCGGAAGCCGCAGCTGCGGGCGAGGGCGAGGGAGCCGGTGTTGCCGGGCTGTGCGTTGATCTCCAGTCGGTGCAGCCGCATGGGCCCGAAGGCGTGGTCGACCACGAGGTTCAGCCCCTCGCGCATCAGCCCGCGTCCGGCGGCGTGCGCGAAGGCGCCGTAGCCGAGGGCTCCGCACCGGAAGCCGCCCTCGACGATGTTGTTGATGTTGATGAACCCGGCGATGGCCCCGTCGCCCCGCTCGCCGTCCTTCTCGCAGACCAGGAACCCGGCCTTGGTCCGGTCCTCGATGAGCCGGCCCGCGTAGGCGAGGTAGGCGCTCTCGCTGTCCGGCGGGAACAGCCAGGGCTGGTGCAGTTCCTTGCTCTCCCGGGCCCGGGCGGTGAACTCGGCGGCATCCTCGTAGGTGAAGGGGCGTATGCCCACGCGGGGGCCTTCGGCGAGATAGCGGGAAGCGGTGTGCGGCATCCCGCCAGCCTACGGCGCTACCCCCGCCGCCTCATGGCGTACGCCCCGCACAGGGCGCCGATCAGGCCGGTGGCGAGCAGGGCGGTCCACAGGGGCATGGTGACCTCGGGGACCAGCAGCCGAATCCTGGTCGCCCGGGTGTTCTCGAAGACGAAGGTCAGGGCGAGGGCGGCGAGCAGCAGGACGGCGAGCCGCGCGGGGGTCACCGCCCCGCTGCTGCCTCTGGTCGTGCCGCTCTCGGCGGTCTTCGGGCTCATGCGACCAGGGTGAGCCCGGGGCCCGCGGCCCGCACGGCGGGCGCTGCCTTCCGGGTGACCGGCCGCCGCCGTGCCCGCCGCCCCCGGGTCCGACGCGCGGACTCAGCGCAGGGCGGGCTCGTCCAGCGTCAACGTGCCTGCCTCGGTGTCGAGTTCGGCCGCCACTCCGAAGGGCACGGTGAGGGCCCCCTCGCAGTGCCCGAATCCGAACTCCTCGACGACGGGCACGCCGAGTCCGGCGAGCCTCTCGGCGAGGACCGTCCGCAGTACGTCGTACGGCCCGCAGCTCTCCCAGGAGCCGAGGACGATCCCCCGGACGCCGTCCAGCCAGCCGGTGCGCAGGAGTTGGGTCAGCAGGCGGTCCACGCGGTACGGCTGCTCCCCCACGTCCTCGATCAGGAGGAGTCCGTCCCGGGCGCCGCTGCGGGCGTGCCGGGTGCCGAGGTCGGTGGCGAGCAGGCTGAGGCAGCCGCCGAGGGTGACTCCGCGGGCCCGGCCGGGGACCAGGGCGGGTCCCCGGGAGGTGAGGGTGCGGACCGTCTCCGGGGCGAACAGCGTGGCCCTGAGGTGTTCCTGGGTGAGGGCGTTCTTGACGAAGTCGGCACCGGCCGCGGCGGGCCCGTACAGGGTGACCAGGCCGAGGCGGGTGGCGAAGGCCTGGTGGAGCGTGGTCACGTCGCTGAAGCCCACGAGCAGCTTCGGGCCGGCCGCCCGCATCGCGTCCCAGTCGAGCAGGTCGACCATCCGCTGGGCGCCGTAGCCGCCCCGGGCGCACAGCACCGCGTCCACCGCGGGGTCGCACCAGGCCGCCTGGAGGTCGGCGGCGCGGTCCGCGTCGGATCCGGCGAGGTAGCCCAACTCGCCGTGCCGGTCCAGGACATGCGGGGTCACAACCGGGTCGAGGTCCCAGCCGCGCAGGATGTCGAGCCCGGCCTGGAGCCGTTCCTCCACGATCGGGCCGCTCGGTGCGACGACGGCCACGCGTGCGCCGGGGGCGAGCCGGGACGGCCGTACCAGTGCGGTCACTTGATGAGCTCCAGGGTCGGGACGCCGGGCGGGTCGAACCCGAAGACCTGGGCGTACAGGGAGAGTTCGGACTCCAGGGCGCGGATCATGGTGTCGGCGCGGCGGAATCCGTGGCCCTCCCCCTCGAAGGCGAGGTAGGCGTGCGGGATCCGCCGCCCGGCGATCCTCTCCAGGAACCGCTCGCACTGCGCGGGCGGGCAGATCACGTCGTCCAGGCCCTGGAGCAGCAGGAACGGCGCGGTGACCCGGTCGGCGTGCTCGACGGGCGAGCGTTCCGCGTACCGGCCCGGGACCTCGGCGAGCGGTCCGACCAGGCTCTCCAGGTACTGCGACTCGAAGTCGTGGGTCTCCCCGGTGCCCCAGCCGGCCAGGTCGAGGATGGGGTAGACGATGGTGCCGCAGGCGTAGACGTCGGTCGAGGTGAGCGAGGCGGCGGCGGTCCAGCCGCCCGCGCTGCCGCCGCGGACGGCGAGCCGGTCGCGGTCGGCGGTGCCCTCGTCGGCGAGGGCGAGCGCGACGGCCGCGCAGTCCTCGACGTCGACCACGCCCCACTGCTCGCGCAGCCGGTTGCGGTACTCGCGCCCGTACCCGGTGGAGCCGCCGTAGTTGACCTCGGCGACGCCGATGCCGCGCGAGGTGAAGTAGGCGATCGACAGGTCGAGGACGAGGGGCGCGTGCCCGGTCGGTCCGCCGTGCGCCCACACGACGTAGGGCGGCAGTTCGTCGCCGGGGGCCAGGTAACCGGGCCGGTGCGGCGGGTAGACGTGGGCGTGGATGTCCCGGCCGTCCGGTCCGGTGAAGGTGCGGACCTGGGGCTCGGGGTAGTAGGCGGGGTCGACGGGGTCCTCGTGTGCGGCGCCGATCACCCGGGCCCGGCCGGTGCGGGCGTCCAGTTCGACGACCTCGTAGGCGGTGCGCGGGCCGGCGCCCACGGCGACGACCCGTTCCCCGTGCACTGCGAGGGTCGGGGCGAACTCGGTCCAGGGTCCTGCCGCGTCGACGAGTTCGCCGGTCTCGGGGTCCAGGATGCCGAGGGCGGTCGAGCCGGTGCCGTGCACGACGGCGATCAGGCCGCTGTCCAGCGGGGCGAACCAGCGGTGGCCGAGCTTCCACAGGGCGCCGCCGAACTCCTCCTCGCGCGGGCAGAGTTGCTCGCCGTCGCGGTAGAGGTTCCACCAGCCGGTGCGGTCGCTCGCGTACAGGAGCCGGCCGTCGTGCGACCAGTCGGCCTGCGCGACGGACTCCTCCGGGCCTCCCGCCACCGTGCGGGGTTCCCTGAGCGTGCCATCGCGCACCTCGGCGACGATCAGTTCGGTGCCGTCCCAGGGCATCCTCGGGTGGTCCCAGGCGAGCCAGGCGGCGCGGGAGCCGTCCGGCGAGAGGCGGGGGCCGGTGACGAACCGGTGCCGTTCGCCGGTGAGTTCGCGCACCGCGTCCCGGTCCTGTGCCGCGGAGCCGTCGAGCGGGACGGCGGCGAGGACCCGGCGCACGTCGGTGGGCCCGTCGCCGGTGAACTCCTCCAGGACGCACCACACTTCGCCCAGGTCCAGCCGCACCTGCGGCTCCACCCAGCGCAGTCCGCCGCCCACCGGGGAGACGGGCGTCAGGGGCACCGGCTCGCTCCCGGGCTCGTACCGGTACAGCCGCTGGTCGGCGAAGTGCACGAACACGACGAGCGGTTCGCCCGCCACGACCACGCCGGCCCAGGGGTGGCCGCCGTACTCTATGACCCGGCTGCGCACGTTCCACGGCGCGGGCAGCACCGACTCCTCGGTGCCGTCGGCGCGCCGGCGCACCAGGGTGCGGCGGCCGCCCTCGGTGGGACGGGGTTCGGTCCACCAGACCTCGTCCCCGACGAAGCCCAGCCATTCCGGGTGTCCGTCGTGCGCGGCGGCGAGGGCCGCGTCGATGGGCGAGGGCCAGGAACCGTACGGCGACGTCTGCATGTTCTCCCCCACTCGTTCAGGCCGTCCGCAGGAAGCGGTCGAGCACCCGGACCCCGAAGTGCAGGGCCTCCACGGGGACGCGCTCGTCGACGCCGTGGAAGAGGGCCTGGTAGTCGAAGCCCTCCGGAAGCTTCAGCGGTGCGAACCCGTAGCCGGTGATGCCGAGCCGGGAGAACTGCTTGGCGTCCGTACCGCCGGACATGCAGTACGGCACCACGTGCCCCTCGGGGGCGTACTCCTCCACCGCGGCCCGCATGTTGGCGTACGTCGGCGAGTCGACCGGTGCCTGGAGGGCGACCTCGCGATGGCTGAACTCCCATTCCACGTCGGGGCCGGTGAGCCGGTCGAGGGTGGTGCGGAACTCGTCCTCGCCGCCGGGCAGATAACGGCCGTCGACGTAGGCCACGGCCTCCCCCGGGATGACGTTGAGCTTGTAACCGGCTTCCAGCATGGTCGGGTTGGCGCTGTTGCGCACGGTCGCCTCGACCAGCTTGGCCGCCGGGCCCAGCTTCTCCAGGAGCGCGTCCACGTCGGTGAGGTCGGTGGCGATGCCGTAGAGCGCGGCGAGTTCGGTGAGGGCCGCGCGGACGGTCGGGGTGAGCCGGAGCGGCCACTCGTGCTCGCCGAGGCGGGTCACGGCGGCGGCGAGCCGGGTGACCGCGTTCTCCTTGTTCACCTTGGAGCCGTGTCCGGCCCGGCCTCGCGCGGTGAGCTTGAGCCAGCCCGTGCCGCGCTCCCCCGCCGCGATCGGGTAGATCTCCCGGCCGGCGCCGTCGTGGAAGGTGAAGGCCCCCGACTCGCTGATCCCCTCCGTGCAGCCCTCGAAGAGCTCGGGGTGCTCGTCGGCGAGGAACCCGGAGCCGTCCTCGGCGCTGGCCTCCTCGTCGGCGGTGAACGCGATCACGAGGTCCCGCCGGGGCCGTACGCCCTGCCGGGCCCAGGACCGCACCACGGCCAGGATCATCGCGTCCATGTTCTTCATGTCGACCGCACCGCGCCCCCAGACGACCCCGTCGCGGATCTCCCCGGAGAAGGGGTGCACGCTCCAGTCGGCGGCCTCGGCGGGCACCACGTCCAGATGACCGTGGACGAGCAGGGCGTCCGCCGAGGGGTCGCTGCCCTCGATCCGGGCGACGACGTTCGTACGGCCCTCGGTGCGCTCCAGCATCAGGGGCTCCAGGCCCGCCCCGGCCAGCTGCTCGGCCGCGTACTCGGCGGCGGGCCGCTCCCGGCAGTCCCCGCCGCCCCGGTTGGTGGTGTCGATGCGGATGAGGTCGGAGGTGAACCGGACGACCTCGTCCAGTGCCTGCTGGTCAGCCATACTGCTCCTCCACGGCGGCCGAGACGATGGTGGTGACCGCCTTGAAGGTGCGGATTCCCGCGTACATGGTGTCGTTCGTGTACGCCACCTTCCGCGCCCCGATCCGCTCGACGCCCGGCACCACGGTGGCGGCCATGGCGAGGTGCTCGGCGTCGAACTCGACGGCGATGGTGAAGGGGCCCGCCTGGACGGGCTCCTGACGGACCGCCAGCCGTGCGGCCTCCTTGGCGGCGGCCCTGATGTCGGCCGCGGTGCGGGCCGGTGTGCGGCACACGGCGGCGTACCGCGAGACGTGGTCCTTGACCGCGACCTTCAGCGCCTCGGGGGCGTAGCCGAGGGCGTCCTCGCAGGCCACGTCGTCGCCCGTGACGAGAACGACGGGCACGCCGTACTCGGCGACCACGTGCGCGTTGAGGTGCCCCTCGCTCGCCGGGACGTCGTTCAGCCAGACCCCGGTGATGGAGTTGGCGAGATAGGTGTGGGCGAGGACGCCCTCCTGGCCCGCTCCGGCGTGGTAGCCGACGAACGCGATGCCGTCGACGTCGCCGTGCTGGACGCCCTCGACCATGGACAGCGCCTTGTGCCGCCCGGTGAGCATCTCGGTGCGCTCGTCGAGCCGCTCCAGGAGCAGGTTGCGCATGGTCCAGTGGGCCTCGTTGACGAGGACCTCGTCGGCGCCCCCGTCGAAGAAGCCCAGCACGGCCGCGTTCACGTCCGAGGTGAACAGGGACCGGCACCGCTCCCACTGCGGCGTCCCCGGCAGCACGTCGGCCGGCCAGGTCACGCCGGTGGCGCCCTCCATGTCGGCGCTGATCAGGATCTTCATGGTGCGCCACGTTACGCGGCGAAGAGGTTTACGTCGCCCGCGCGGGGTGAGGCGAGTCGCACACGGCTCACCCCTGCCGCACAGGCCACTCATGGAAGACGCGTATTCTCCCTCGCGGGTTCCACAGGAGACGGACAGGGAGAAGCGTGAGCGACACCGCACAGCCCGCACAGCAGTCGGTACGACGGACGACGGCGACGCCCCCGGCGACCGCCGCGCCGGCGCCGGGGAACCCGCAGGGCCGCCCGAAGCAGCGCGACGCGTTCTTCGACAACGCCAAGTACCTGGCGATCGTGCTGGTCGCGATGGGCCACGCCTGGGAGCCGCTGCGCTCCGGCAGCCGGACCGTCACCGCGCTCTACACGCTCGTCTACGCCTTCCACATGCCGGCGTTCATCATCATCTCCGGCTACTTCTCCCGCACCTTCGACGCGAGCCCGGCGAAGATCAAGCGGCTGGTCACCGGGGTCGTCGTCCCCTATGTCGTGTTCGAGACGGCGTACACCCTCTTCACCCGCTGGTCCGACGGTGTCCCGGACCGCCCGATCAGCCTGCTCGACCCGCTGTACCTGACCTGGTTCCTGGCCGCGCTGTTCATCTGGCGGCTGACCACGCCGATCTGGCGGAGCCTGCGGTGGCCGCTGCCGATCGCCCTCGCGGTCGCCGCGCTGGCCACCCTCAGCCCGTCCATCGGCGACGACCTCGACCTCCAGCGCACCCTCCAGTTCCTGCCCTACTTCGTGCTCGGCCTGTGTCTGCGGCCCGAGCACTTCTCGCTGGTGCGGCGGTGGCGGGTTCGGCTGCTCGCGGTCCCGGTGTTCGCGGGTGCGGTGCTGTTCTCGTACTGGGCGGTGCCGCGCATGGACTACGCGTGGTTCTTCCACCGCGACGCCGCCGAGCACTTCGGCGTGCCCTCCTGGTACGGCCCGCTGATGACCCTGGGCCTCTTCGGCTGCTCCCTGGTCCTCGTCGCCTGCTTCCTGTCCTGGGTGCCGGGGCGCCGGATGTGGTTCACGACCCTGGGCGCGGGCACGCTGTACGGCTATCTGCTGCACGGTTTCGTCGTCCAGGCCGGCAACCACGTCGACTGGACGGCCCACCGGTGGCCGCACAGCCCGCTCGGCGAGATCGCCGTCACCCTGGTCGCCGGGGCGGTGGTGACCGCGCTGTGCACCGCACCGGTGCGGCGGGTCTTCCGGTGCGTGATGGAACCGCAGATGGAGTGGGCGTTCCGCAAGGCCCCGTCCGAGGCCGGCGGGGCGCCGGTGCCGGCCCAGGGTCGCCGGTAGAGCGCGGCCCCCGGCCGGACCGTCAGGCGGCGCGTCCCACCACCCACCACTTCGACGGCAGCTCGATCCGGGTGCCGTCGGCGCGGTACTCCGTGGTGATCAGCGGGAGTTCACCGCTCGCCACGATCTTCAGCCCGGCCGCGCCGAGGTACACGGGCACCGCGTCGTCGGCCACCTCGCCGGGCGCGATGCCGTGGCGGAATATGGGCGCCAGCTTGTCGGGCGGTCCGTCGGGGCTCTGCGCGAGCCCCAGGAGGACGGGCTTGGCCGCCTCGGACAGCTCGACGACAAAGGCCCGGCCCCTCTCCCCCACGAGGCTGGCGATCCCGTCGACCATCTGCTGCCGGTCCTCGGGGGCGGCCTGGTGCAGCACACCGCGCATGTACACGTTGACGTCCCCGAGTTCGGCGTGCAGGTTCTCCGGCTCGCCCTTATCCGAGGCGTCCAGCTGCCGGTAGGTCACCTGTTCGTCGGGGTCGGCGTCCCGTGCGCGGTCGAGGGCGGCGGCGGACAGGTCGACGCCGATCACCTGGCTGAAGTGGGCGGCGAGAAAGCGGCTCTGGGTGCCGTTGCCGCAGCCCAGGTCCACGAGCGGCAGCCCGGGATCGAGCAGCAGCGGCTCGAAGTGGGCGAGGTGGACCCCGGAGGTCAACACCGGCTCCGCGTCCCAGAACACGGCCCCCTGCCGCCCCGGAGCCTCCCGCCAGAACCCCTCCCAGGACTCCCGGTACCGACCCGTCACGCTCATGCCCAACTCCCCAGGAAGTGACAAACCCGCCACACTTGGCGGGCCAGTACGGTGTATCGCGCCGGGGTCACCCGAACAAGCGCAAGGCGTATACCTTCACGGTCAGTTCGAGAAACGTGCCCTTCGCGGGCCTGCTCAGCGCCGCGGCAGGGTCAGTTCGAACCACACGGTCTTCCCCGTCTTCGTACGGCTCGTGCCCCACTCCCGCGCCAGCGTGCTCACCACCCGCAGCCCCCGCCCCCGCTCGTCGGCGGGTCCGGCGCTCGACAGGTTCGGCAGGTCGTGGTCGTCGTCGTCCACCTCGCACAGCAGGGTGTCCCCCCGCACGAGCCGCAGTTGGACCGGCTGCCGGTGCGCGTGCCGTACGGCGTTGGTGACCAGTTCGCTCACCATCAGCTCGGCGCCGTCGGCCAGTTTCGCCAGCCCCCAGTCGTGGAGCTGCTCCCGCACCACCGCCCGGGCCCGCCCCACCTCGGCCGGGTCCAGGGCGATCCGCCACTCGGCGACGTCGTCGGGCTCGATGCCGTTGAGCCGGGCCATCAGCAGGGCCACGTCGTCCTTGCGGCCGCCGCGGGTGTTGAGCGCCCGGATGATCGCATCGCAGGCGTCGTCCATGGACGCGGCCGGGTGGGCGGCGGACTCGGTGAGCGTCGCGAGCCCCACCCCGATGTCCTCGCCGCGTACCTCCACCAGCCCGTCGGTGCACATGAGCAGCCGGTCGCCGGGCTCCACGCGCACGCGTACGGCCTCGAAGGGCACTCCCCCGACGCCGATGGGCGCACCGGTGGGCAGCTGGAGCAGCTCGCTGCGCCCGTCCGAGGCCCGCACGATCACCGGCGGGATGTGGCCCGCGTTGGCGATCAGCAGCTCGCCCGCGATCGGGTCGTAGACGGCGTAGAGGCAGGTCGCGAGGTAGGTGTCGCCGAGTCGCTGGGCGAGGTCGTCGAGGTTGCGCAGCAGCTGTCCTGGCGGCAGGTCGAGCGCGGCCATGGTCTGCACGGCCGTCCGCAACTGGCCCATCATGGCGGCGGAGTTGAGCCCGTGGCCCATGACGTCGCCGACGACCAGGGCGGTGCGGGCGCCGGGCAGCTTGACGGAGTCGAACCAGTCGCCGCCGACGCGGCCGAGGAGCGTGCCCGGCAGATAGCGGGTGGCGATGTCGCAGCCCGCCATGCGCGGCGGGATGTGCGGCAGCATGCTGTCCTGGAGGGTCTCGGCGACGGACTCCTGGAAGGTGTACATGCGGGCGTTGTCGAGCACGAGGCCCGCGCGGGCGGCGAGTTCGGCGCCGGTGACGCGGTCCATGTCGTTGAACTCGACACGCTCGGGGTGCCGCAGCAGGATCATGAACCCGAGGACCACGTTCCGGGCCTTGAGCGGGACGACGAGCATCGAGCGGCCGGTGATCAGCGGCCTGATGTCGCGCTTCTCGAACTGCGAGGCGATGGCGTGGCCCATCTGCTCGCTGATCCGCGGCACCAGCACGGGTTCGCCGCTGGTCATGCACTGGAAGAACGGGGTGTGGGCGGGGAACGGCATGGCCTCGCCGACCGGCACCACATCGTCCCAGCGGCCGGGCTCGTCAGTGTGTTCGAGGGCGACCCGGTGCCACATGGTGGTGGTGTCGGGCACGCCGTCGGGGAAGCCCTCGCCGGCGACGACCTGTTCGCGCAGATAGGTGCCGGCGACGTCGGTGAAGCGGGGCACGACCGCCTTGCTGACCTCGACGATGGTGCGGGACAGGTCGAGGGAGGTGCCGATCCTCCCGCTGACCTCGTTGAGGAACTCCAGACGCTCGCGCACGGCGACGTACTCGAGGTCCTCGCCCTCGTCCGTCTCGTCCGGCGGCACGGGCCGTCCCTCGGCCGCCGCCCGCGCCGCCCGCTCGCGGCGGGCCTTGCGCTCGGCGCGCCGCGGCACGCCCCAGTCGGGGGTCACGGGCACCCGGTCGTTCTGGCTGAACTCCATTACGGGATAGCCCAGTTCGAGGATCTGGGCGACGATGCGGGCGCTTTCGCCGACGCTCATGCTGGGCAGGATCTCGGGGAGCCTGCGGGCGAGTTCGTCGGCGCCGGGGAAGTCGGTGTGCAGGGCGAAGGCGGGCGCGATCCGCTCGACCGCGACGGCACCGTCGTCCAGCTCCAGGTCCTGCCGCAGTGCGTCCGCGTCGGCGGCGAGGACCAGCAGGCGCTCCGGGCCGGGGCCCACCAGCGGATAGGCCCACCACAGGACGTCGACACGAGCCGCTCCCGGCACGGTGAGCCGGGCGCGGCCGGCGGCCGGGTAGGAGAGCCCGCCGTCGAGGGACGACTCCAGGTCGGGGCCCAGTCCGTCGTGGACCGCGTGGCCGTGGAGCGGGGTGTCCTCGTCGTCGGGGAGCGCTCCCGAGACGGGCAGCAGGTCGGCGGCTGGACGGCCTATGGCCTGTTCCTTGGTCACGCCGAACAGCCGCCCCGCGCCCCGGCTCCAGTGGGACACCAGGCCGACGCGGTCGACCACCACCACGGCCAGCGGTACGCGTCCGGCCGGGGCGTGGCCGTCCGCCGCGCCCGGTCCAGCCCCGCGGCTGGGAGGTGCGCCCCGCTCGGTGCCTCGGTCCATGGCCCAGGCCCTCTCTCCGCAAGATCTGTGCCGCCTGCTCCACCGTACGGCGCCGGTCGGTCACGGTGTGCGGCAATGCGGGAATTGGTCCGGTCCGGTCCGCCCCGGCGCACGCCCCGCGCTGACGCCCTGTCAGTCCTCGTGGCCCAGCCGGACGTCCCGCTCCGCGCGGTCGCCTCCGGCCATGCGCACCACGGTGGCGACCGGCGGGTAGCCGGTGGCGATCACGGTGTAGTCGCCGGCGGCCAGGCCGAGGAAGCGGAAGGTGCCGTCGGGCCCGGTGGTGAGGGTGTCGACGACGTTGCCCGCCGCGTCGAGGAGGGTCACACGCGCGTCCTCGACCGGGCGCGCTCCGCCCGCCCGTACGGTGCCGCGCAGCACGGCCCCGCCCGTGAGCTCGACGTCCTGGCGGGTCTCCCGGGCGGCCCGGACGGTGACCGGGAGCGCGGCGGGGCTCAGTCCGGCCCCGCCGGCGGCGAGGGTGTACTCCCCGGCGAGCAGTTCGGTGATGACGTAGGTGCCGTCCGGCCCGCTGCGGGTGGTGGCGACGACCTCGCCGTGCGCGTCGGTGAGGGTGACGGCGGCGTCCCGCACGGGGGTGCCGTCGGCCGTACGCACCCGGCCCGTGAGCCGCCCGGCGCCGCCGAGCACGATCTCGAGTTCGACCGGCCGCTCGCCCACGGTCACGGAGACCGCCTGCGGCTGGTGGCCGCCCGCGGCGGCGATGAGGACGTACGGCCCCGGTCCGGGCGTGGACAGTGCATACCGCCCGTCCGGACCGCCGGTGACGCGCCCGATCTGCGCCCCGGCCACGTCGATGAGGGTGAGGGCGGCCCCCGTCACGGGGGTGCCGTCGGAGTGCCGGACGGTGGCGTGCACGAGGAGCCGGCCGGAGTGCGACGCCCGCGCCTGCGGGACCGGCGCGGTCTCCGCCTCGGGGGCGTGGTGCGACATCAGCGGTTTCTCCTTGAGGAAGAAGGCGATGAGCAGGCCGAGGACGAGGACCGGGACGAGGTAGAGGAAGATCCTCGGCATGGCGTCGGCGTAGGCCCGGACGTAGCCGTCGCGCAGCGCCGGGGGCAGGGTGTGGACGAGCTGCGGGGTGAGGGACTCGGAGTCGGGCAGCCCGGTGCCTGCCGGCAGTTCGGCGGCGAGCGCGTCGGCGAGCCGGTGGGCGAACAGCGTGCCGAAGACCGCCGCTCCGACGCTGCCGCCGATCTGCCGGAAGTAGGTGTTGGCGCTGGTCGCGGTGCCGAGGTCGGCGGGGCGGACGGAGTTCTGCACGGCGAGGACCAGGACCGGCATCACCATGCCGATCCCGGCGCCGAGGACGGCCATCCAGAGGCTGTAGTGCAGCCGGGGCGTGTCGGCTTCGAGGCGGGACAGCAGCCACATGCCGAGCACGGCCAGGGCGCTGCCGAGGACCGGCCAGATCTTGTAGCGGCCGGTGTGGCTGATGAGCTGTCCGGAGACGACGGAGGCGCCGACGATCCCGGCCATCATGGGCAGCATCAGCAGTCCGGACTCGGTGGCGCTGACGCCGTCGACCATCTGGAGGAAGGTCGGCAGATAGCTGGCCGCGCCGAAGAGCGCGACGCCGATCACCAGGCCCACCAGGCTGGTGACGTTGAAGACGGAGTCCCGGAACAGCCGCAGGGGGATGAGGGGTTCGGCGGCGAAGTGCTCGGCGACCACGAAGAGCAGGGCGGTGGCGGCCGCTCCGGCGCCGAGTCCGAGGACGACCCGGGAGTCCCAGGCGTACTCGGTGCCGCCCCAACTTGTCAGCAGCACCAGGCAGGTGGAGGCGGCGGCGAGCAGGAGCGTGCCGAGGACGTCGAAGCGGGGCCTGGCGGTGGGCCGGGGCAGTTTCAGGACGGCGGTGACGACGGCCAGGGTCAGGAGCCCGAAGGGGACGTTGACGTAGAAGCACCAGCGCCAGGAGAGGTGGTCGGTGAAGTAGCCGCCGAGCAGCGGTCCCGCGACGGAGGCGAGTCCGAAGGCGGCGCCGATCAGTCCCATGAAGCGGCCGCGCTCACGGGGCGGCACGATGTCGGCGATGATCGCCTGCACACCGATCATGAGGCCGCCTGCGCCGACGCCCTGGACCGCGCGGAAGGCGATCAGCTGGTCCATGGTCTTCGCCCGTCCGGCCAGTGCCGAGCCGATGACGAAGACGACGATGGCGAACTGGAAGACGCCCTTACGGCCGAGCAGGTCGCCGAGCTTGCCGTAGACCGGGAGTCCGATCGTGGCGGTGAGCAGGTAGGCGGTGATCGCCCAGGACATCCGGTCCAGGCCGTGCAGCTCACCGACGATCTTCGGGAGCGCGGTGGCGACGATCATCTGCTCCAGCGCGGCGAGGAGCAGCGCGAGCATGAGCCCGAAGAAGACCAACCGGACGCGGCGCGGCCCGAGTTCGGCGCTGCGCACGGGAGCCGGCGGGGGCGCCGCCTCGACCCGTTCCTGGTACGCCGGAGTCGTCACGCCCACCTGCCGCTCCCCTCGTCACGCCTGTCACGCAATTCCCGCTTTGGGCGACAACTACGAACAGGCGTGACGGGTTACGGCAGATCGGCGGGGCGGACGGAGATCCACTCGATCAGGTGACCGAGATCAACATCCGCCGCGTGCGGACGACTTACTTCTCGACCTCGGCGGCGAGCCGGTCGAGGAGGGCGTCGTAGATCCTGCCGAGACCCTTGGGCGCGAAGGTCCTCTCGAAGAAGCCGCCGATGCCGCCGGCACCGTCCCAGGTGGTGGTCACGACGACGCGGGACTTGCCCTCGCCGGCCGGGGTGACCCGCCAGGTGGTGACCATGGAGGAGTTGCGGTCCTTCTCGACGAGCTCGCCGTCGGTGGGCTCGGTGACCTCCAGGAGGCAGTCCCGGATCCGCTTGCTGGTGGCCTGGAGCTTCCAGTGCACGAGGGTGCCCTCGCCGTCGCCGCCCTCGCGGACCTCGTACTCGCTGAACTGCTCGGGCAGCACCTTGCCGCGGGTGCCGCTGTAGTCGGCGACGGCGTCGAACACCTTCTCCGCGTCCGCCGCGACGATCCGCTCCGTAGTGGCCTCGACCTGCGCCATCGACTTCCTCCAGGACTTCAAGTTCTCGGGGTCGGGGCAAGCCAACCACCCCGGCCCACGGCCTCCCAAATCGGGGTTGCACGAAAATTCGAACAAGTGTTTCACTCGAAGGGCAGTGCTACCGAGGAGGCCTCATGCGCTGGGAGAACCTCACCGAGTCCGCGGAACACGGACGGGCCGACGCCGCCCTCTTCGGCGCCGACGCGGTGGTCAGCCGGACGTTCGACACCCCCGAGTTCGCCGGGATCACGTTCCACGAGATCCGGGCCCGTTCGATCATCAACCGGGTGCCGGGCGCCTCCCGCATGCCCTTCGAGTGGACGGTCAACCCGTACCGGGGCTGCACGCACGCGTGCGTGTACTGCTTTGCCCGCAAGACCCACAGCTACCTGGACCTGGACACCGGTCTCGGCTTCGACTCACAGATCGTGGTCAAGGTGAACGCGCCCGAGCTGCTGCGCCGGCAGCTGGCCTCGCGCCGCTGGACGGGCGACCACATAGCGATGGGCACCAACGTCGACTGCTACCAGCGCGCGGAGGGGCGGTACCGGCTGATGCCGGGCATCCTCGGCGCCCTGCGCGACCACGCGAACCCCTTCTCGATCCTGACCAAGGGCACGCTGATCCTGCGCGACCTGGACGTGCTGAAGCAGGCCGCCGAGGTGACCGACGTCGGCGTCTCGGTGTCGGTCGGCTTCACCGACCGCGAACTGTGGCGCACCGTGGAGCCGGGCACCCCCGCGCCGGAGCGGCGCCTGGACGTCGTACGGACACTGGGCGAGCACGGCATCGGATGCGGGGTGCTGATGGCGCCGGTGATCCCGTTCCTGAGCGACCATCCGGCCCAGCTGCGGGCCACCGTGCGCGCGATCGCCGCCGCGGGGGCCACCTCGGTCACCCCGCTGGTGCTGCATCTGCGGCCGGGCGCCCGTGAGTGGTTCATGGCCTGGCTGGACCGGGAGCACCCGTATCTGGTGCGCCGGTACGAGCGGCTGTACGCGGACGGCGCCTACGCCCCGAAGTGGTACCAGCGCCGGATCACCCGTCAGGTCCACGAGCTGGCCCGGGAGTACGGCATCGGTCCGGCGGGCGCAGGGATGCCGCGGCGGATCCGGGAACCGGAGCCCGAGGCCGAGCCGGTGTCCGAACCGACTCAACTCACGTTGCTCTGAGAGCGTTCGAGCGCATCATTCGGCCCAATCGGGTCAACTATTGTCAGATCAGGTTCTTCCGGACGTACTTTCCGGGACGATACGGCGTGGACCGTGACCCTCGCGGCCAGAAACCCTCCGTCCTGGGAGGACTTCATGAGAAAACGCGCAGCCGTGCTGTGCGGCGCCGCGGTCGTCGTGGCCGGGTCCGTCACCGCGGTCCCCGCCGAGGCCGGCTCCTCGCAGCCCCCGCAAGCCGTCGCCCTCGCCTGGAAGAAGTGCGGCACCGACGACCACCCGACGCTCCAGTGCGCGTCGCTCAAGGTGCCGCTCGACCACGCGAACCCGCGCGGGCGGCAGATCACCCTGGCCCTGTCCCGGGTCCCGCACACCGCGAAGACGTACCAGGGCCCGCTGCTGGTCAACCCGGGCGGCCCGGGCGGCAGCGGCCTGACCCTCGCCGCGTTCGTCGCGGGCGCACTGCCCAAGGCGGTCGCGGCGCAGTACGACGTCATCGGCTTCGACCCGCGCGGCGTCGGCAGGAGCAAGCCCGCCCTCGACTGCAAGCCGGGTTACTTCAACCCGGTGCGCCCCGACTCCGTGCCGGTCACGCCCGCGATCGAGAAGGCCAACCTCGACCGGGTCGAGGCCTTCGCCGCCGCCTGCGGCCGGAAGTACGCGAGCGTGCTGCCGTACATCGACACCGTCAGCGCCGTGCAGGACATGGACTCCATCCGCCAGGCACTCGGCGCCCGGCGGATCAACTACTTCGGCTACTCCTACGGCACCTACCTGGGCGCGGTCTACGCCAAGCTCTTCCCGCACCAGGTGCGCCGCCTGGTCCTCGACTCCATCGTGGACCCGACCGGCGTGTGGTACGAGGACAACCTCGGCCAGGACTACGCCTTCAACGACCGGCACCGCGCCCTGATGACGTGGATCGCCAAGTACGACAGGACGTACAGGCTCGGCACCGACCCGGAACGGATCGAGGCCAAGTGGTACGCCATGCGGGCCGCCCTCGCCCGGAAGCCCGCGGGCGGCAAGGTGGGTGCCTCCGAGCTGGAGGACACCTTCATGCCCGGCGGCTACTACAACGGCTACTGGCCCTATCTGGCCGAGGCGTTCTCGGCGTACGTGAACAAGAAGAACGCCGACCCGCTCGTCGAGGCGTACGAGAACTTCGCCGCCGTGGACGCCTCCGGTGACAACGGCTACAGCGTCTACACCGCCGTGCAGTGCCGCGACTCCTCCTGGCCGCGCGACTGGCGGCAGTGGCAGAAGGACAACTGGGCGGTGCACGAGGAGGCGCCGTTCATGACCTGGAGCAACGCCTGGTACAACGCGCCGTGCGCGTTCTGGCCGACGGACTCCCTGAAGCCGGTGAACATCGCCAACGGCAAGCTGCCGCCGGTGCTGCTCTTCCAGGCGACGAACGACGCGGCCACCCCGTACCAGGGCGGCGCGACGGTCCACCGTCTGCTGGCCGGCTCCAGCCTCGTCGTCGAGCAGGGCGGCGAGAACCACGGCATCACGCTGAGCGGGAACGCGTGCCTGGACAAGCACCTGGCCGCGTATCTGACCGACGGCAGGGTGCCGCGCGGTCACGGCGAGGCCGACGCGGTGTGCAAGGCGCTGCCCGGCCCCAAGCCGCTGACCGCCAAGGCCGCGTCGACGTCCTCGCGGGGATCGACGCTGCACGGGCTGCTGGGCTTCCGCGGCTGAGCGCCCGAGACTCCGTCAGGGACGGCGTTGTCAGTGGCGTGGTCCACCATGGCCCCATGACCGAGCTGACCAGGATTCCCGCCCCCGACGGGGTCGCCCCCGCGGCCCAGTACTCCCATGTGGTGCTGGGCCGCGGCCGTTTCGTCGCCATCTCCGGCCAGGTGGCCCTGGACGAGAACGGCGAGCTGGTCGGCGAGGGCGACGCCGAGGCCCAGGCCCGCCAGGTCTTCGAGAACCTCCGCCGCTGTCTGGCCGCCGCGGGCGCGAGCTTCGACGACGTCGTCAAGCTCACGTATTTCGTCACGGACCTGGAAGACATGCCGGCTCTGCGCGCGGCCCGCGCCGAGCACATACCCGACGACCGGCTGCCGGCGGCCTCCGCCGTGCAGGTGGCGGGGCTGGTGCGGCCGGAGTTCCTCATGGAGGTCGAGGCGTTCGCGGTGCTCGCCGAATAATGCGGAGCCCGGAGCGGGTCGGCGTGTCTAGGGTGCCGTCATGATCGACGATGACCGCTTCCTCGTCCGCCCCATGGCCCTCGACGACTGCGACCGCGTGGGCGAGATCCGCGTCCGCGGCTGGCGTAGCGCCTACCGCGGCCTGGTCCCCCAGTCGTACCTCGACGCGATGAGCCCTGCGGGGGACGCAGAACGGCACCGGGCCCGCTTCGCGCAGGGGGACCCGGACATCGTGAACCTCGTGGCCGAGTGGGACGGCGACGTCGTGGGCTGGGCCTGTCACGGCCCGTACCGCGACGGCGAGGTCCGCACCGCCGACGCCGAGTTGTACGCCGTCTACGTGGACCCGCGGCGGTACGGCACCGGCATCGGACAGGCCCTGCTCCGGGAAGCCCTGTGGAACCGCACGGCTCTCGGACACGACCGCATGTACCTGTGGGTCCTGAGGGACAACACCCGAGCCCGCCGCTTCTACGAGCGGGCGGGCTTCGAGGCCGACGGCACCGAGGAGCCCTTCGAGGCAGACGGCGTCCCGGTGCCGGAGGTGCGGTACGTCCGGCCCCTCACCCCCTGACGGCTCACCGGCGGGTCGGAATCCGCGACGGCTCTCCGCTAGGTCGCAATCCGCAACGCCTCACCGCTGCCCTGGGATCCTCGACGCCTCGCCGCTGCCCTGGAACTCTCGACGGCTCACCGCTGCCGGGGAATCCGCGCCAGCGCCCGCACCGCCGCCTCCGCCAGCACCGGGTGCGCGAGGGCCTCGTTCAGTACGGGTCTGGCCCGCGCGTCGGCCAGGGTGCCGAGCCCCTCCACACAGGCCAGGGCGACCCGGCGATAGGGGTCGTGCGGATTCAGTCGCCGTTCCAGCGTGGTGATCAGCGCGGGCACCGACTCGGGGGCGCGCAGTTGCGCAAGGAGGCGCACGGGGTGCAGGGCGTAGGCGACCCGGAGTTCGTTGGTGGCGAGGGCGGCGGCCGCGCGGGCGGTGCGCGGGTCTCCCAGTCGGGCGAGCGCGTACGCGGCAGTGGCACAGCGCGGCGGATCACGGTGGTTGAGCAGCAGGACGAGCGCCTCGAAGGCCCGGCGGTCCCCGGCGAGTCCGAGCCGGAACGCGGCCAGTTCCCTGGCCCACAACGGCTGCCCGGGCGCGGTGAGCACCTCGGCCAGTTCGTCGAGGTCCCCGGTCGCCGCCAGCCGGTCCAGGGCGGCCGACGCTCCCGCCTCCCGCCGTAAACGCTCCGTGAGCGATCGCAACTCTTCGTCCATGAACCCGAGGTTAGGGGGACGGCCCGGGGCACGGGACGTACATCACAAATCCGGGGGCTGGCGCGCTCGTTACCCACCGGTTAAGCTCAGACGAGCGAGTTACCCACTCGCGGAACTCCTTGCGGTGGCCTGGTGACGCAGCCACCGTGAGAGCAGTCGGTTCGGTACCTCGGGTACCACCAGTACGACCCGGTCTGGGACAGGGCCGGTCGGCTTCTCCCGTTCTCCGGGCGTGTGCAGCGCCCGCGACGACGGCCCGGGCGTGTGCGCTCGCAGCCCGGCAACACCCGCATTCCGCAACGCCTCACGCACCCGGTACGCCCCTCGGCGTACCGGGTCGCGCTCCCAGTCGTCACCCTCATTCCTGGAGTTCCGCGATGGCCACTCCCCTGTCCGACCCCTCCCTGTCCCCGCTCAGGACGATCGCCGTCGTCGGCCTCGGCACCATGGGCACCGGTATCGCCGAGGTCCTCGCCAAGGCGGGCCGCGAGGTCGTCGGCATCGACATCAGCGAGGCGCAGACCGCCAAGGCGGTCGCCGCCCTGGAGACCGCGACCGCCCGTGCCGTGGAGCGCGGCCGGCTCACCGAGCAGGAGCGCGCCGACGTCCTCGCCCGCGTCCGCACCTCCACCGATCTGCGTGCGGCGGCCGACGCCGACCTCGTCATCGAGGTGGCTCCGGAGTCGTACGAGATCAAGCACCAGATCTTCCGCGAGCTCGACGGGATCGTGCGCCCCGACGCGATCCTCGCGACCGGCACCAACGCGCTGTCCGTGACCCGCCTGGCCGCCGACTCGGCCCGCCCGGAGCGGGTGCTGGGCCTGCACTTCTTCAACCCGGCGCCCGCGATGAAGCTGGTCGAGGTCGTCTCCTCGGTGCTCACCGCGCCGGCCGCGGTCACCGCGGTCACCGACCTCGCCCTCGACCTCGGCAAGGAGCCCGTCGCGGTCGGCGACCGGCCCGGGTTCGTCGCCGACGGGCTGCTGTTCGGCTACCTCAACCAGGCGGCCGCGATGTACGAGGCGAAGTACGCCTCCCGCGAGGACATCGACGCGGCGATGCGACTCGGCTGCGGTCTGCCGATGGGCCCCCTCGCCCTGCTCGACCTGATCGGCGTCGACACCGCCCGCACGGTCCTGGAGGCCATGTACGCCGAGTCCCACGACCGGCTGCACGCTCCCGCCCCCATCCTCAAGCAGCTCAGCGAGGCGGGACTGACGGGCCGTAAGTCGGGACGCGGCTTCTACACGTACGAGGCCCCGGGCAGCGCGACGGTCGTGCGGGACGCGCTGACGCCGCTGGAGAGCTCGGAGCAGGTCGCGGGCCGCGAGGTCCGCTCGGTCGGGGTCGCCGGTTCCGGGACCATGGCGTCCGGCATCGCCGAGGTGTTCGCCAAGGCGGGCTACGAGGTCGTGCTCGCCGCCCGCAGCGAGGAGAAGGCGCAGACGGCGAAGGCCCGTATCGGCAAGTCGCTTTCGCGCTCTGTCGACAAGGGCCGGATGACCGCCGAGGCCGCCGCGCGGACCCTGGACCTGATCACCCCGGCGGGTTCCTACGAGTCCTTCGCGGACGTCGACCTGGCGGTCGAGGCCGTCGCCGAGGACCTGGAGATCAAGCAGCAGCTGTTCGCCGCGCTGGACAAGGTCTGCAAGCCGGGCGCGATCCTTGCGACCACGACCTCCTCGCTGCCCGTCGTCGCCTGCGCCCGCGCCACCTCGCGCCCGCAGGACGTGATCGGCATGCACTTCTTCAACCCGGCGCCCGCGATGAAGCTGGTCGAGGTCGTCCGTACGGTGCTCACGGCCGAGGACGTCCACGCGACGGTCCGCGAGGTCTGCGTCCGGATCAAGAAGCACGCGGTGGACTGCGGGGACCGGGCCGGCTTCATCGTCAACGCCCTGCTTTTCCCGTACCTCAACAACGCGATCAAGATGGTCCAGGAGCACTACGCGTCGCTCGACGACATCGACGCGGCGATGAAGCTCGGCGGCGGCTACCCGATGGGGCCCTTCGAGCTCCTCGACGTCGTCGGGCTCGACGTCTCGCTCGCGATCGAGAAGGTCCTGCACCGGGAGTTCCGCGACCCGGGCCTGGCCCCGGCCCCGCTCCTGGAGCACTTGGTGGCCGCGGGCTGCCTCGGCCGCAAGACCGGCCGTGGCTTCCGCGAATATGCCCGCCGCTGAGCACGCCGGCGACTGGTTCGGCGGCGAGGACTGGGGCGGGCTGCTCGGCCCGGGCGGCCCGCCCCCGCCGCCCTGGGCGGGCGGCTCTGCGCCGGCCCGGGGCGGGACAAACCCCGGACACGCGCACCAACCTGCACACATGCAGTACGTTCGGGGCATGCCCCAGCCCGCCAAGTCGTCCCGTACGCCAGCCACACCCGACGCGCCGGAGAGTGCCGCCGGCAGCCGCGCGGCCGCCCAGCGGCTCAAGATGCGCCGCGAACTGGCGGCCGCCGCGATGGAGCTGTTCTCCACCAAGGGGTACGAGGCGACCACCGTCGACGAGATCGCGGCCGCGGCCGGGGTCGCCCGTCGCACCTTCTTCCGCCACTTCCGCTCCAAGGAAGAGGCGATCTTCCCCGACCACGACGACACCCTGATCCGCGCCGAGGCGGTGCTCAACGCGGCCCCGGCGCACGAGCATCCGCTGGACACGGTGTGCCGTGGCATCAAGGAAGTCATGAAGATGTACGCGGGCCGGCCGGAGATCTCGGTCGCCCGCTACAAGCTCACGCGCGAGGTGCCGACGCTGCGGGAGGCGGAGATCGCTTCGGTGGCCCGCTACGAGCGGTTGTTCACGCGGTATCTGCTCGGGCACTTCGACGAGCACGCGCACGACGACGACGCCAACGACGATCCGCTGCTGGCCGAGGTCGCCGCGTCCGCCGTGGTCACCGCCCACAACCACGTGCTGCGCAGATGGCTGCGGGCGGGCGGACAGGGCGACGTGGAGGCGCAGCTGGACCACGCCTTCGCCATCGTGCGCAAGACCTTCGGGACGGGCATCGGAGCGGGCCGGGACACCACCACCGCACCGCGGTCGGCTCCCGCCTCGGTGACGTCCCAGGGCGAGGTGCTGGTGACCGTCGCGCACACCGACGCGCCGCTCGACGAGGTGATGCGGGCCATCGAGCAGGCGCTCAAGGAGCGCTGAGCGGCGCTTCCCCGCTGTGATGACGGCCACCCTTCGGGGTGGCCGTTTTGGCATGTCAGGGACCCATTTCAGGCAGCTTTCAGCCGCCGTTCGATCGATCATCGCTCATTTGTTACGTAAAGATTTCATCTGAGAGCAATCTCTGGCACTCAGTGCCTTGCATGGTGGCACGCGGTGTCTTACGTTGAGGGTGTCCGGGCGGCCGGCGTGCAGAGACCTTTCGCACGTCGGCTGTCCCAGCAACTCATCGAGCTGCCCGCCCGGACGCCTGCGTCACAGGCAACCTCCCGCGCCACAAAGCGCTGCCGCACAGCAAGACCGCCGAACCGACGGCACCGACGTAACCCTCAGCGTCTCCCCTCAAGACGCCATTCGCCGGAGGCAACACCGTGACCGTGAAGGACATCCTGGACGCGATCCAGTCGCCGGACTCGACTCCGGCCGACTTCGCCGCTCTGCCGCTCCCCGAGTCGTACCGCGCGATCACCGTGCACAAGGACGAGACGGAGATGTTCGCGGGCCTGGAGACCCGCGACAAGGACCCGCGCAAGTCGATCCACCTCGACGACGTTCCCGTGCCCGAACTCGGCCCGGGCGAGGCCCTGGTCGCCGTGATGGCATCGAGTGTCAACTACAACTCGGTGTGGACCTCGATCTTCGAGCCGCTGTCGACCTTCGGTTTCCTCGAGCGCTACGGCCGTACCAACGACCTGGCCAAGCGCCACGACCTGCCGTACCACATCATCGGCTCCGACCTCGCGGGCGTCGTGCTGCGCACCGGCCCCGGCGTCAACGCCTGGAAGCCCGGTGACGAGGTCGTCGCGCACTGTCTGTCGGTCGAGATGGAGTCGAGCGACGGCCACAACGACACGATGCTCGACCCCGAGCAGCGCATCTGGGGCTTCGAGACCAACTTCGGCGGCCTCGCGGAGATCGCACTGGTCAAGTCGAACCAGCTGATGCCGAAGCCGGACCACCTCAGCTGGGAGGAGGCCGCCGCCCCGGGGCTCGTGAACTCGACCGCGTACCGGCAGCTCGTCTCCCGCAACGGCGCCGGCATGAAGCAGGGCGACAACGTCCTGATCTGGGGCGCGAGCGGTGGACTCGGCTCGTACGCCACGCAGTTCGCCCTCGCCGGCGGCGCCAACCCGATCTGTGTCGTCTCCAGCGACCAGAAGGCGGACATCTGCCGCTCGATGGGCGCCGAGGCGATCATCGACCGCAACGCCGAGGGCTACAAGTTCTGGAAGGACGAGCGGACCCAGGACCCCAAGGAGTGGAAGCGCTTCGGCAAGCGCATCCGCGAGCTCACCGGCGGCGAGGACATCGACATCGTCTTCGAGCACCCGGGCCGCGAGACCTTCGGCGCCTCCGTGTTCGTCACCCGCAAGGGCGGCACCATCACCACCTGCGCCTCGACCTCGGGCTACATGCACGAGTACGACAACCGCTACCTGTGGATGTCCCTGAAGCGGATCATCGGCTCGCACTTCGCCAACTACCGCGAGGCCTGGGAGGCCAACCGGCTCATCGCGAAGGGCAAGATCCACCCCACCCTGTCGAAGGTCTACTCCCTGGAGGAGACCGGCCAGGCGGCCTACGACGTGCACCGCAACCTCCACCAGGGCAAGGTCGGCGTGCTCTGCCTGGCCCCCGAGGAAGGTCTCGGCGTGCGCGACGAGGAGATGCGCGCCACGCACATCGACGCCATCAACCGCTTCCGCAACGTCTGAGACACCCGGGGTCATAGATGACTGAGCGTCAGCCCGCCGAAGGCGCGCGGGAGAAGGACCGGCCGTGGCTCATGCGCACGTACGCCGGGCACTCCACGGCCGAGGCGTCCAACGAGCTGTACCGGCGCAACCTCGCCAAGGGGCAGACGGGCCTTTCCGTGGCCTTCGACCTGCCGACGCAGACCGGCTACGACTCCGACCACATCCTCGCCCGCGGCGAGGTGGGCCGGGTCGGCGTGCCGATCGCGCACCTCGGTGACATGCGCCGGCTGTTCCAGGACATCCCCCTGGAGCAGATGAACACCTCGATGACGATCAACGCCACCGCCATGTGGCTGCTGGCGCTCTACCAGGTCGTCGCCGAGGAGCAGGGTGCGGACATCACCAAGCTCCAGGGCACGACCCAGAACGACATCGTCAAGGAGTACCTGTCCCGGGGGACGCACGTCTTCCCGCCGGGGCCGAGCCTGCGCCTGACGACGGACATGATCGCGTACACGGTCTCCCACATGCCGAAGTGGAACCCGATCAACATCTGTAGCTACCACCTCCAGGAGGCGGGCGCCACGCCGGTCCAGGAGATCGCGTACGCGATGTCCACGGCGATCGCGGTCCTGGACGCCGTCCGGGACTCCGGTCAGGTGCCGCAGGAGCGCATGGGCGACGTGGTCGGCCGGATCTCCTTCTTCGTGAACGCGGGCGTCCGCTTCATCGAGGAGATGTGCAAGATGCGCGCCTTCGGCCGCATCTGGGACAAGGTCACGCGCGAGCGCTACGGCATCGAGAACCCCAAGCACCGCCGCTTCCGGTACGGCGTCCAGGTCAACTCCCTCGGGCTGACCGAGGCGCAGCCGGAGAACAACGTCCAGCGGATCGTCCTCGAGATGCTGGCCGTGACCCTCTCGAAGGACGCACGCGCGCGTGCCGTGCAGTTGCCGGCCTGGAACGAGGCCCTGGGGCTGCCCCGGCCCTGGGACCAGCAGTGGTCGCTGCGGATGCAGCAGGTGCTGGCGTACGAGAGCGACCTGCTGGAGTACGAGGACATCTTCGAGGGCTCGCACGTCGTCGAGGCGAAGGTGAGCAGGCTCGTCGAGGAGTCGCTCGCGGAGATCGAGCGGATCCAGGAGATGGGCGGCGCGATGGCCGCCGTCGAGTCGGGCTACCTGAAGTCGCAGCTGGTCTCCTCGCACGCCGAGCGGCGCGCTCGTATCGAGTCCGGTCAAGAGAAGATCGTGGGCGTCAACATCTTCAACACGACCGAGCCCAATCCCCTGACGGCCGATCTCGACCAAGCCATCCAGACGGTCGATCCGGCTGTCGAGGCCCGGGTCATCTCGTCGCTCCAGAACTGGCGTGACACCCGCTACCAGCCGCCCTTCAACCACCCGCGCCCCTGCAAGGCGCTGGACAAGCTGAAGGAGGCCGCGCGCGGCACCGGCAACCTCATGGAGGCCACCCTGGAGTGCGCCCGCGCGGGCGCGACGACCGGGGAGTGGGCCGGTGCCCTGCGGGAGGTGTTCGGCGAGTTCCGGGCGCCCACGGGCGTCTCCTCGGCGCCGGTGGCGGTCCCTGCGGAGGAGGGCTCGGCCATGGCCGACGTCCGCCGCAAGGTCGACGTCACGGCGAAGGACCTCGGCGTCGGCAAGCTGCGCTTCCTGGTCGGCAAGCCGGGCCTGGACGGGCACTCCAACGGGGCCGAGCAGATCGCGGTCCGCGCGCGTGACGCCGGCTTCGAGGTGGTCTACCAGGGCATCCGGCTCACCCCGGAGCAGATCGTGGACGCGGCCCTCGCGGAGGACGTGCACGCGGTCGGCCTGTCGATCCTGTCCGGCTCGCACGCCCAGCTGGTGCCGGACGTCCTGGAGCGGCTCCGTGTGGCCGGTGCCACAGATATACCGGTGATCGCCGGTGGCATCATCCCGAATGGTGACGCCGAACAGCTGCGGGCAGCCGGAGTGGCCGCGGTCTTCACCCCGAAGGACTTCGACATCACCGGAATCATCGGCCGGATCGTCGACGAGATCCGCAACGCGAACAAGCTCGACCCCCTGGAGGTCCCCGCATGACCGTCAACCGTCTGCGTCCCCGCCGCTCGTGTCTCGCGGTACCGGGAAGCAACCCCCGCTTCCTGGAGAAGGCGCAGGGCCTCCCGGCGGACCAGGTCTTCCTCGACCTGGAGGACGCGTGCGCCCCGCTCGCCAAGCCCGAGGCGCGGCACACCATCGTCAAGTTCCTCAACGAGGGTGACTGGACCGGCAAGACGAGGGTCGTGCGCGTCAACGACTGGACGACCGAGTGGACGTACCGCGATGTCGTCACGGTCGTCGAGGGGGCCGGCCAGAACCTCGACTGCATCATGCTGCCGAAGGTGCAGACTGCGGAGCAGATCGTCGCGCTCGACCTCCTGCTGACGCAGATCGAGAAGACCATGGGCTTCGAGGTCGGCAAGATCGGCATCGAGGCGCAGATCGAGAACGCCCAGGGCCTCAACAACGTCAACGAGATCGCGACGGCTTCCCAGCGCGTCGAGACGATCATCTTCGGCCCGGCCGACTTCATGGCGTCGATCAACATGAAGTCGCTGGTGGTCGGTGAGCAGCCGCCCGGCTACCCGGCGGACGCCTACCACTACATCCTGATGAAGATCCTGATGGCCGCCCGAGCCAACAACCTCCAGGCGATCGACGGCCCGTACCTCCAGATCCGCAACATCGACGGCTACCGCGAGGTCGCCCAGCGCGCCGCTGCGCTCGGCTTCGACGGCAAGTGGGTGCTGCACCCGGGCCAGGTCGAGGCGTCCAACGAGATCTTCTCGCCCTCTCAGGAGGACTACGACCACGCCGAGCTGATCCTGGACGCGTACGACTACTACACGTCCGAGGCGGGCGGCAAGAAGGGCTCGGCGATGCTCGGCGACGAGATGATCGACGAGGCCAGCCGCAAGATGGCGCTGGTCATCTCCGGCAAGGGTCGCGCGGCCGGCATGCAGCGCACCTCCAAGTTCGAGATCCCGGAGGGCTGAGCGCCATGCAGTTCGGACGCACTTACGAGGAGTTCGAGGTCGGGGCGGTCTACAAGCACTGGCCAGGGAAGACGGTCACGGAGTACGACGACCATCTCTTCTGTCTCCTCACCATGAACCACCACCCGCTCCACATGGACGTCAACTACGCCGAGAAGACGACCGACTTCGGCAAGAACGTGGTGGTCGGCAACTACATCTACTCCCTGCTGCTCGGCATGTCGGTGCCGGACGTCTCCGGGAAGGCCATCGCCAACCTGGAGATCGAGTCGCTGAAGCACGTGGCGCCGACCTTCCACGGCGACACGATCTACGGTCAGACGACCGTGCTCGACAAGTGGCCCTCCAAGTCGAAGAACGACCGCGGGATCGTCTACGTCGAGACCAAGGGCTACAAGCAGGACGGCACGCTGGTCTGCGTGTTCCGCCGCAAGGTCATGGTGCCCACCGAGACCTACATCAAGGAGCGCGGCGGCGAGCAGCCCGGCCGCCCGGAACTTCAGGAGGGCTGAGCCCGATGGCACGCCTCGCCCAGACCGCCGGTCTGACCGACATCCAGCAGGAGATCCTGTCCACGGTCCGCGACTTCGTGGACAAGGAGATCATCCCGGTCGCGACCGAGCTGGAGCACCGCGACGAGTACCCGCAGCAGATCGTCGACGGGCTCAAGGAGTTGGGCCTGTTCGGCCTGATGATCCCCGAGGAGTACGGCGGCCTGGGCGAGTCCCTCCTGACGTACGCGCTGTGCGTCGAGGAGATCGCCCGTGGATGGATGTCGGTGTCCGGCATCATCAACACCCATTTCATCGTGGCGTACATGCTCAAGCAGCACGGTACGCAGGAGCAGAAGGACCACTTCCTGCCGCGGATGGCGGCCGGCGACATCCGGGGCGCCTTCTCGATGTCGGAGCCGGGTCTCGGCTCGGACGTGTCCGCCATCACCTCCAAGGCGGTCAAGGACGGTGACGAATACGTCCTCAACGGCCAGAAGATGTGGCTGACGAACGGTGGAACGTCAAGTCTGGTCGCCGTTCTCGTCCGAAGTGATGAAGGACACCCTGAGGGCACCGCGCCCCACAAGTCGATGACCACCTTCCTGATCGAGAAGGAGCCCGGCTTCGGAGAGGTCCGTCCGGGCCTCACCATCCCCGGGAAGATCGACAAGATGGGCTACAAGGGCGTCGACACCACCGAGCTGATCATGGATGGCCTGCGGCTTCCGGCCGATCGGGTGCTCGGCGGGACCACCGGCCGAGGTTTTTACCAAATGATGGACGGCGTGGAAGTGGGCCGCGTGAATGTGGCGGCGCGTGGTTGCGGTGTCGCTCAGCGTGCCTTCGAACTGGGCGTCCAGTACGCCCAGCAGCGTCACACTTTCGGCAAGCCGATCGCCCAGCACCAGGCGATTCAGTTCAAGCTGGCCGAGATGGCTACCAAGGTCGAGGCCGCGCATGCGATGATGGTCAACGCGGCACGCAAAAAGGACTCCGGGGAGCGAAACGACCTTGAGGCAGGGATGGCGAAGTACCTCGCCTCCGAGTACTGCAAGGAGGTCGTGGAAGACGCCTTCCGGATCCACGGCGGCTACGGCTTCTCCAAGGAGTACGAGATCGAGCGTCTCTACCGTGAGGCCCCGATGCTGCTGATCGGTGAAGGTACCGCCGAAATCCAGAAAATGATCATCGGTCGCAGGCTGCTCGAAGAGTATCGGTTCCAGGGTTAGATGTCCGGATACGGGGTGTTTTCTTGGAGAAGAAGATCACACCCCGTCGATGGGCTTCGGCCGCCGACTCGGCTTCCTGGCTTGCCCAGTTGTGGCCCGCGCCCGGTACGATCCCGGAAAGCCGCCGTCCCCCGTCTAGTGCGCGGCATCATCCGCTACGAAGGTCATCCATGCCCCACAGCCAAACCTCTGCACCTCGCGACAGCCTGGCAGGCGTACGCCTGGCCCGCGGAGCATCGCCGTGGCTTCTTCCGACCGTCGCCACCGCAGCCGTCAGCCTGCTGCGCGCACGCCGCTCCGGCGTCGCGAAGGCCGTCGCCGTGCCCACCACCGCGCTCGCGGCGGGCATGCTGTGGTTCTTCCGCGACCCCGAGCGCGAGATCGCCCCGGGCCGGGTCATCTCCCCGGCCGACGGCGTGGTGCAGAGCATCATGCCGTGGAAGGACGGTCGCACCCGCGTCGCGATCTTCATGAGCCCGCTCAACGTCCACGTCAACCGCGCGCCGCTCTCCGGCACGGTGACGTCGGTCGAGCACATCCCCGGCGGGTTCGTTCCGGCGTTCAACAAGGAGAGCGAGAACAACGAGCGCGTCGTCTGGCACTTCGACACCGAACTCGGTGACATCGAGATGATCCAGATCGCCGGCGCGGTGGCCCGCCGCATCGTGCCGTACATCCCGCAGGGGACGAAGGTCGAGCAGGGTGACCGCATCGGGCTGATCCGCTTCGGCTCGCGTGTCGACATCTACCTGCCCGAGGGCGTGGAGGTCGCGGTCGAGGTCGGACAGAAGACGGTGGCTGGGGTGACTCGCATTGACCGTGATTGATCCCGAGACCCAGGCAGGCTGGGTGCCCGAGGCCGACGACGTCGACGACGACGAGGAGATGCCTCTTTCTCTCCGCCTCTCGATAGCGGACACCCTCACCCTCGGCAACGCCACGTGCGGCTTCATGGCGGTGTACTTCACCACCACCGGCATCCTGATCCCGCACCTCACCGACAGCCAGGAATCCGGCATGGCGCGCAACAGCGCGGCCACCGCGGTCATCCTGATGCTGTGCGCGGCGGTCTTCGACCTGTTCGACGGCCTGGTGGCGCGCAAGCTGCGGTCCTCGCCGATGGGCGCGGAGCTGGACAACCTCTCCGACCTGATCAGCTTCGGCCTCGCGCCGGCGTACTTCGTCCTCGTCTACGGCATGGTGGCGGACGACGCTTCGCAGAAGGTGGCCGCGGTCGGGGCCGTGGTGGTGCTGCTAGCGGTGGTGCTGAGACTCGCGCGGTTCTCCTGTGTGACGGTGAAGGACGGCACCTTCCAGGGCATGCCGTCGCCGTTCGGCGCGCTGACCGTGGTGTCGATCGTCCTGCTGGAGCTGCCGTTCGTGGCGACGCTCCTGGCGATCCTGGGGACGGCGTGGCTGATGGTGAGCCGGGTCGAGTACCCGAAGCCGCGGGGGCGCCTCGCGGTCGGGATGCTCTCCTGGATCGTCCTGGGCATGGGCCTCCTCGCGGCCTGGGCGTTCGGCGCTCCGGGCGGCCAGCTGCTGCTCCAGACGGGGTGCGCGCTCCAGCTGGTCATGGGCGCGGTGATCCCCCTGTTCGCCACGGCCCGCCGGGTGAACAACTTCCGCGACAACAGGCGCGAGGCTCGGGCAGCGCAGCTGCCGTAGCGATGACAGTGCGTGCGTGAGGGGCTCGAACCGATTCCGGTCCGAGCCCCTCAGCCGTTCTCAGGCCCTCGGTGTGTACGCCTGCGCCGCCTGCGAGGCCCCCGCCTCCCGTACGACCTTCATGCCGCCCGTCGCGTCCTTGTCCGGCTGGAGGATCACGCTCTCCCGGGAGGACGGGGAGGCCGGGTCGGTGAAGTCCTGGGTGACGCCGAAGCCGATGTCGTAGGAGTTGATCGACAGCAGGGCCTTGTCGACGCCCTCCCGGGTGAGGTCCTTGCTGGTGCATGCCTTCTTCAGGGCCTCGCCGAAGGCGGACGCCGCCGTCCAGCCGGCGACGATGCCGTTGTCCAGGGCGTCGTCCGGGTAGGCGGAGCGGTAGTCGGCGACCAGCTTCCTCGCCTGCGGGGTGTCCGCGCCGATGGGGAGCGAGGGCGAGGCCACGTAGTAGTTCTTCATCAGGGCCGGACCCGCCTGGGTCGCGAGCAACTGCGGCGCGAACGCCGAGTTGTTGCCGATCACCGGCACGTCGAAGCCGCTCGCCGCCGCCACTCCCACCAGCGAGGCCGCCTGCCGCGGCCCCGCACTGATCACGACCGCCTTGACCCCGGCCTGCTTGAGCGCGGTGACCTGGGCCGTCATGTCGTTGTCGGTCGGCTTGATCTTCTGCTCGACGACGGTCAGCCCGGCCTCCTTCGCGATGTGCTTCGAACCGGCCAGCGCACTCTCGCCGTAGTCGCCCTCGAAGTAGACGTGGCCGATCCTGTCGCCCTTCCTGATCCCCTTCTCCTTGATCAAGAAGTCGACGGCGTTGATCGTCTCGACGTCGTAGGTCGACCCGATGACCCGGATGTAGGGGCTGCCCAGCAGTGCGGAGGACCAGGCCTGCGGCAGCACCAGCGCCTTGTCCTGGCCGTCGATCCGCTGCTTGACCGCCGCGACGAAGGGCGAGCCGATGAACTGGGTGAAGCCCAGCACCTTCGGCTCCAGCTCGGTGTAGCCGGAGACGGCCTTCTGCGGGTCGTAGCCGTGGTCGCGGACCGACAGGGCCACCTGGTAGCCGCAGACGCCCCCGGCGGCGTTGAGCTGCTTCACGTACAGCTGCTGGGCCTGGGTGACGCTCTTGCCCAGGGTCGCGTAGACGCCGGTCATGTCGGTGAGCGCGCCGAGGGTGATCGTCTTCCCGGAGACGCCCTCCCCGGTCTTCACCCCGCCCGCACCCGCCTTGTCGCCGTCCCCGTCGGAGTCCTTGGCCTTGGAGCTGCACCCGGCCACCAGCAGCAGGGCGGCGAGGGCACCGGCCGCGGTCCTGGTCACGTACGTCGTCGTGCTCATCGTTCCTCCGTGTGGGTTCCCGTGTCGTTTCCGGTGCGGCGCCGGGCGGCCGTGCCGACCAGGCCGCCGGGCAGGAAGAGCACCACCAGCACGACGGCGGCGCCGTAGAGGTACCGGGAGGCCTCGCCCGGTGCGATCCCGCCCGTGCCGGGTGCGGAGACGAGCGGCAGCGCGTCGCTCCAGCGGGTCAGCAGCTGCGGGAGCACCGAGACGAAGACGGCCCCGGCCACCGCTCCGGAGACCGAGCCGAGGCCGCCGATGACGATCATCGCGAGGTATTCGAGCGAGAGCGTGATGCCGAAGTAGTCGGGCACCGTCCGCTGGAAGACCAGCGCGAGCAGGACGCCCGCCAGGCCCGCGTACATCGAGGACAGCACGAAGACCGCGGCCCGGTGCCGGGCGACCGGCACACCGAGCACGCCGGCGGCTACGCGGTGGTCCCGGATCGCGTTCATCGCCCGGCCCGGGCGGCCGCGCAGGACACCCCTGGCGAACAGCGCGCCGGCCGTCAGCAGGGCAAGACCCGCGTACCAGAGCTTCTCCGCCGAGCCGAACGGCACGGCGGCGACGAGGAGTTCGCTGTCGTCGAAGGTCAGGCCGAACAGGCTCAGCGGCGGTACGTCCCGGCCGTTGGCGCCGCCGGTCAGATCGTGCGCGTTGAACATCACGTGCTGGCCGATGAAGACGAGCGCGAGCGTGGCGATGCCGAGGTAGGCGCCGCTGAGCCGCCCCGAGATGGGGCTGAAAAGCCCGCCGGCGACCCCGGTGACGAGGACCGCGAGCACGGCCGCGAGCCAGGTCGGCAGGCCGAGCCCGGCCAGTCCGTCACCGCCGTCGGCCGCGAACACGCAGTAGCCGTAGGCCCCGACGGCGAGGAAGAAGGCGTGGCCCATGGAGAGCTGGCCGGTCGCGCCGGTGAGGAGGTTGATGCCGATCGCCCCGATCGCCGCGGCCATCGCGAACAGGCCCGCCTGGAGCCAGAACCGGTCCAGGTAGAAGGGCAGGGCGAGGAGCAGAACGGCCACCGCGGTCCAGAGGTACGTCCGTGCGCTCAGGAGCCTGAGCGGTCTCACCAGGGCCTCAGACACGGGCGAGCTCCTTGGTGCCGAACAGCCCCGAGGGGCGTACGAGCAGGATCGCGACCATCACCAGGTAGGGGGCCAGGTCCCCCAACCCCCGTCCCAGGAAGGTGAGATGGCTCTGGTAGCCGGTGGCGAGGGACTCCGTGACCCCGACCAGCAGCCCGCCCACCAGCGCGCCCGTCGTGGAGTCCAGCCCGCCGAGGATGGCGGCCGGGAACGCCTTGAGTGCGGCCAGCGAGGTCGCCCGCTCCAGGCCCGGCGTCGGGAAGACGGTGAGGAACAGGGCGGCCACGGCGGCGAGTCCGCCCGCCACCGCCCACGCCCCGAGCGACACCCGCCCGAGCCGCACGCCCATCAGCGCGGCCGTCTCAGCGCTCTCCGCCGCCGCCCGCATCGCCACGCCCCACGAGGTGTACCGGAAGGCCAGCAGGAAGGCCGTGATGAGCAGCGCGGCGGCCACGAAGGCGGCGATCCGGGTGTGCGCCAGGGAGACCGGCCCGATTCTCAGGACGGCGTCGCCCCACGGGTCACCGAGCGTCAGCACGTCGGTGCCGATACGGCGGGTCAGTTCGGTCGTGAGCAGGATGTCGACGCCGATGGTGACGATCGCCAGCACGCTGTGGTCGCTCCCCCGGTACCGCCGCATCACCAGGAACTCCACGGCGGCCCCCACCAGCGCGGCACCCACGATCCCCACGAGCAGGGCGGGCCAGAAGCCGAGGTCGTCGTGGAGGGTCGCGGTGACGTATCCGCCCGCCAGCAGCAGGGACGCGTGGGCGAAGTTGACGACCTCGGTGGCCCGGAAGATCACCACGAAGCCGAGCGCGATCAGCGCGTACACCGACCCCAACGAGACGCCGTTCAGCAGGAGCTCGGCGAAGGTGCTCATGACGCCGCCCCCAAGTAGGCCTGTACGACGGCCGGGTCGTTCTGTACGTCGGCGGGGGCGCCGTCGGCGATCCGGCGCCCGAAGTCCAGTACGGTCACCGCGTCCGCGAGCCGCATCACCACCCCCATGTCGTGTTCCACCAGCACGATCGAGATACCGAGGCCGTCCCGGACTCCCGCGATCACCGCGGCCGTCCGGCGCCGTTCGTCGGCGGTCATGCCCGCGACCGGTTCGTCGAGGAGCAGCAGACGGGGTTCCATGCAGAGCGCGCGAGCGAGTTCGGCGAGCTTCTGCTGTCCGTACGGGAGCGAGCCCGCCGGGCGCTCCAGACAGTCCGCGATGCCGACGAACTCGGCGATCTCCCGGACGCGTTGGCGGTGCCGGCGCTCTTCCCTGGCCGCCGACGGCAGCCGAAGTCCCGCGGCCAGGAAACCGGTTCGGGTGAGCCGGTGGCGGCCCAGCAGCAGACAGTCCTCGACCGAGGCATGGGGCGGCAGGGCGAGGTTCTGGAAGATGCGGGCGACCCCGAGCGCGGCGATGCGGTGCGCGGGCATTCCGGTGAGCTCGTGCGCGCCGAAGCGGACGCTGCCGGAAGTGGCGCGGTAGACGCCGGACAGGACGTTGAAGCAGGTTGATTTTCCCGCCCCGTTGGGGCCGATGAGAGCGTGGACGGTACCGGGGCGGACGGTGAAGGAGACGGCGTCGAGGGCGGTGAGCCCGGCGAAGCGGACGGTCAGATCGCGTATGTCGAGGGGGTCCACCGGGTCATCCCTTCCACCGGGTGAGGGTCCGTGCGCCGGTCGTCTCCGCGTCCGCCGCCGCGTCCTCGTCGACCACGCCCAGGTAGCGGCGGCGGACCTCGTCGGAGGCGGCGAGTTCCCCGGCCGGGCCCGACAGGGTGATCTCGCCGACCTCGAGGACGTACGCGTGCGTCGCGAGGCGCAGGGCGAGTGCCGCGTTCTGTTCGACGAGGAGGACCGAGGTGCCCTGGGCGTTGATCTCGCGGACGGTGTCGGCGATCCGCCGGGCCATGAGCGGGGCGAGTCCGAGGGAGGGTTCGTCGAGGAGCAGGACCCGGGGCGCGGCCATCAGGGCGCGGGCGACGGCGAGCATCTGCTGTTCGCCGCCGGACAGGAGCCCGGCGCGCTGGTTCGCGCGTTCGGCGAGCACGGGGAACAGCGCGTGGACCCGGTCCAGGGCCTGCCCGCGCCCGGATCCGCTGCCGCCGAGGGCGCCCGCGCGGAGATTGTCGGCGACCGTCATGCGGGCGAAGACCCGTCTGCCCTCCGGCACTTGGGAGACCCCGGCGGCGACCACCCGGTCCGGCGCCAGGGTGTCGAGGCGGCGGCCGTCCAGGGCCACCGTGCCCTCGGTGACCGCGCCGCCGTGGAAGGAGAGGGTCCGGCTGATCGCCCTGAGCAGGGTGGACTTGCCCGCGCCGTTGCCACCGAGCACCGTCACCACGGCCCCCTCCGGCACCTCCAGGGACACCCGGCGCAGGGCGCGCACGGGACCGTATCCGACCGACAGGCCCTGGACGGCCAGTCCGGCTCCGATCATGGGCTCCCCCTTGTCCGCTCTCGGTGTGGCGCTCACCCCAGCACCCGGTGGAGGCGTCCGTCCACGGGCCCCGGCGGAATCGCTGCGCGTGCCCACCGGGCCGATGCCGTCGTTGTGCGTGCGCACAACACCGCGTGTCAGGGGCCTGTGCGAGGCGGTGTGCCGATGGCATCCTCCGGGAATGGGAGGGCGACGGCCGCGGACCGGTCATGACTGGAAGCTGCTCGCGGAGTCCTGCACGGCTCTGCTGGAACGGGTGCCGGAACTCGTCGACGAGCACCTGCGACAACTCACCGACCACTCCCGCGTCTACGGGCAGGTGCTGCCGTACGACCAGCAGTGGCGGGAGGCCGAGGAGGCGATACGGATCGGTATCGAGACGATCTCCGCGCCCCGGGACTCACCGCGCCGCGACCTGGAGTACGCCGAGGACGCGGGCCGCCGCCGGGCGCACCAGGGGCTGCCGCTGGACCTCCTGGTGCACGCCTACCGCAACGCCGGTTACCTGGTGTGGGACGCGCTCGTGGAGGGCGCGACCGGGCGGGAGCCGGAGCGGCTCGCGGCGCTGATGCGGTCGACGACGATGGTGTGGTCGGCGGTGGACGCGCAGGCGCAGGCGGCCTCGGAGGCGTACCGGGCGACCGAGGCGGAGCTTCGGCGGCGTACGGACGAGCAGTTGCAGGCGCTCCTGGACGCGCTGCTGGAGGGGCAGGCCACGCCCGGGCTCGCCGCGCGGGCGGCGGCGGGGCTCGATCTGCCGGAGCACGGGCCGTACGCGGTGGTGGTGCTGCGGGCCGAGCGGCGGGAGTCTGCCGAGCGGCCGCTGCGGGGTGCCGGGTTCCGGTTCATCTGGCGGATGCGGGCCGACAGCGAGGTCGCGGTCGTGGCGCTCGCGCCCGGTCAGGGCCTGGACGGAGTGGCGCGCGCGTTGGAGGGGCGCTGTTCGGGGCCGGGCGGGATCAGTCCGGTGGTGCCGGGCCTGGCCGAGCTGGGGCGGGCCCGGCGGCTCGCCGAGCTGGCGTTGCGCACGTGTCCGCCGGACGACAGCGCGGTCGTACGCCTTGATCAGCGGATGCCGACCGCGCTCGTGGTGAGCCAGCCGGAGCTGGCCGACCGGCTGGTGTCGGACGTGTTCGGGGCGCTCCTGGAGCTGGAGCCCGCCGACCGGGCCGTGCTCCTGGAGACCCTCGACGTGTGGCTGCTGTGCGAGGGCTCGGCGGGGCGGGCCGCGGGCCGCCTGTACTGCCACCGCAACACGGTCTTCAACCGGTTACGGCGGCTGGAGCAGCTGACGTCCCGGTCGCTGGCCCGGCCACGGGACCTGATCGAGATGACGCTGGCGCTCGACGCGTACCGGTTGTCGGGCGGCCGGCGCGCCGAGCTCGGGCGAGGAGTGCAGCCGACGGGCTGACCCGGCAAGGGCCGGTCTCGCCTGCTGCGGCCCCGGCCTCGGTCCTGGCCGGGGGCGAGAGAGCCAGCCGGGGGTGAGACGGCCGGCAGGGGTGAGGCGGCAGGCTCGGAGAGTGGGAGTCCCACCGGCGAGCGACCTGGCCGGTCTCAGACCAGGAAGTCCCGGCCGATCCGCTCCGCCACGTCCTCCAGGATCGGGCCCGCCTCGGAGATGCACTTCTGGATGTCGGGCTCGGCGTCGGTGAGCGGGTAGGCACGGCGGATGCCCGCCCTGCCGATGGCCTCCGGCGGCAGGGCGAGGCGACCGCACACGGCGACGACCTCCTTGCCCTTGGCACGGGCGGCCGCGGCGACGCCCGCCGGGGCCTTGCCGTGCAGGGTCTGCTCGTCGAGCGAGCCCTCACCGGTGATCACCAGGTCGGCCCACTCCAGCGCGGGCGCGAACCCGAGGACGTCGAGCATGACGTCGATGCCGGGGCGGAACCGGGCCCCGACGAGGAGGGCGCCGTAGCCGATGCCGCCGGCCGCACCCGCGCCCGGCGAGGCCGCGTACTCGGCGGCCTTCGCGCCGACGGCGCCCTCCAGGACCTTCGCGTAGTGGGCGAGAGCGCTGTCCAGGGCCTGGACGTCGTCCGGGGAGGCGCCCTTCTGCGGGCCGTAGACCGCGGGGGCGCCCTTGGGGCCGGTCAGCGGGTTGTCGACATCGCTGGCGAGGATGAACTCGACGGACGCGAGCCGCGGGTCCAGGCCCGACAGGTCGGCCGTGGCGAGGTCGGCGAGGCCTCCGCCGCCGGGGGCGACGGGCTCGCCGTCGGCGTCCAGGAAGCGCGCGCCGAGGGCCGAGAGCATGCCGGCGCCACCGTCCGTGGTGGCGCTGCCGCCGACCCCGAAGACGATGGTGCGGGCGCCCGCGTCCAGCGCGGCGCGCAGCAGTTCGCCGGATCCGTACGTCGACGCCGTGAGCGGGGCGAAGACGCCGGCGGGCAGCCGCTGAAGGCCGCTGGCCTCGGCCATCTCCACGACGGCGGTCTCCGCGCGCACCGCGAAGGCGGCGGTGATCTCCTGCCCGAGGGGCCCGGCGACCGCCACCTCCCGGCGCTCGAAACCGGCCGCGACCGCGGCGGCGACGGTGCCGTCGCCGCCGTCGGCGACGGGCAGCGCCTCGACCTCCAGGTCCGGCACGACCCGGCGCAGCCCCGCCGTCACCCGCTCCGCGACCTGTACGGCCGTGAGCGAGCCCTTGAACTTGTCCGCGGCGATGAGCACGCGCTGTGTCACGTTTTCCCCTTGCTCTCCGGGCCTCGCGCACGTCAAGGCCAGTCGCGCCGCTGCGACCTTAACCGGAGACCGCCCTCGGCGTCATGCACCGCCCAGTCCCTGAGAGGCGCTGCGACGGCACCGGGAAGGCACTGAGACGGCACTGCGAAGTCACCGCGGACCCTCTGTGCGGCTCGCCGGAATGGGGTAAACCGGAGCTATGACCCCTGTGGGCACCGAGCAAGAGCTCGCCGACCGCGTCCTCGGGGGCTGGCTGGGCCGGATCGCGGGCAACATGCTCGGCAAACCGGTCGAGCAGGGCGACCTGTGGACGCGGGACCGGATCGACCGCTATCTGCGGCAGGCCGCCGCCCTGCCCCTGACCGACTATCTTCCCGAGCCCGTCGGCGATGACGACGGGCTCGAGCTGCGGCCCGAGTGGCGCGAGTGCGTGCGCGGCCGCATCCACGGCAGCTGCCGTGACGACGACGTCGACTACGCCATCCTGGGCCTGCACCTCCTGGAGACCCACGGCTTCGACTTCAGCACCGAGCAGGTCGGCGACCTGTGGCTGCTGAGGCTGCCGTACCTCCAGACGTTCACCGCCGAGCGGGCCGCCTACCGCAACCTCGCCAACGGGCTGAAACCGCCGCTGACGGCGACGTACGACAACCCCTGCCAGGAGTGGATCGGGGCCCTCATCCGCGCCGACATCTACGGCTGGACCTGCCCGGGTGCCCCGCGCCGTGCCGCCTCGCTGGCCCGCCGGGACGCGGTGCTCTCGCACACGGGGAACGGCGTGTACGGGGCGATGTGGGCGGCGGCGCTGATCTCGGCCGCGTTCACGGTGGACACCGTGCGGCAGGCCGTGGACCAGGCGCTCGCGGTGATCCCGGCGAGCAGTCGCCTCGCCCGCACGGTTCGCCGGGTGGCGTCCCTGCACGACACCAGGATGACCTGGGAGGACACGCTGACCACGGTCGCGGAGGAGACCGCGGGGCTCGGCTGGATCCACACGATCCCCAACGCGGCCGTCCTGACCGCCGGCCTCCTCTACGGCGACGGCGACTTCACCCGCTCCATCACGCTGACGGTCCGGGGCGGCCTGGACACCGACTCCAACGGCGCGACCGCGGGCTCGGTGACCGGGGTGCTCACCGGCGCGGAGGCGATTCCGGCGCAGTGGACGGAGCCGCTGGAGGACCGGGTGCGCAGCGCGGTGTTCGGCTTCGACGGGGCACACATCAGCGAACTGGCGGAGCGGACGGTGCGGTTGGTGGAGGCCGGGGCCTGAGATGCCGGGGGTGAGGCGACGGGCGGGGGCTGAGGCGGTCTGCCGGGGGGGTGAGCCGACGGGACGGGGAATGCGGCGACAGGCGCGGGGCTGAGGCGGCCGACGGGGGCTGAGGCTGGCCGGGGGGCTGAGGCTGGCCGGGGGGGCTGAGGCTGGCCGGGGGGGGCGTGCCGGAGCCGTAGGGGGCGCCCTTGAGCCCCGTGACGACCTGCTGCGCCGATGAAGGCGGCCGCGCATGCTGGTTACCCTTCGAGGATGACCATCACCCCTGACTTCGCCGCGTACATCGCCGGTCTCCCCCGGGTCCTCGCCGGTGCCGCCGCCCTCTTCCGTGACGCCGAGGGACGGGTGCTGCTCGTCGAGCCCAACTACCGGGAGGGCTGGGCGCTTCCCGGCGGCACGGTCGAGTCCGACCAGGGCGAGACCCCGCGCCAGGGCGCGCGCCGCGAGACCGCGGAGGAGATCGGCCTGGACCGCGAACCCGGGAGCCTGCTGGCGGTGGACTGGGTGCCCGGTACGCAGGCCCGGCCGCCGCTGGTCGCCTACCTGTACGACGGCGGAGTCCTCGCCGACAGCGACTTCAAGGCGATCCGCCTCCAGGAGGAGGAGCTGCTGTCCTGGCGCCTCGTCCCGCGCGAGGAACTCACCGACCATCTGCTGGGCGCCCTCGGCCGCCGGGTCCTGACCGCGCTGGAGGTCCTGGAGGAGGGGGCCGGGGCGGTGGAACTGGAGGACGGGTACCGGGTGGGCTGATCCCGCGCCCGTCGGCGTCCACGGCTGCCGGCACCCGGGGACGGGATATCCGCTCGCCGCACCGGGATCACCGGGCCTACCCTCGCCACCATGACCAAGCCCCTCGTCGCGATCCTCAGCGGCGCCGGTGTCTCCACCGACTCCGGGATCCCCGACTACCGCGGTCCGAACGGGCTGTGGCGCAAGGACCCCGAGGCCGAGAAGCTCGTGACGTACGACTACTACATGGGCGACCCGGAGATCCGCCGCCGCTCGTGGCAGATGCGGCGCGCGAACCGGGCCCTCGACGCCGAGCCGAACGCCGCGCACGTGGCGGTCGCCGAGCTGGAGAGTTCCGGGGTACCGGTACGGGTGATCACGCAGAACGTGGACGGGCTGCACCAGCTCGCCGGGATGCCCGCCCGCAAGGTCCTCGAACTGCACGGCACCGCACGCCAGGTGGTGTGCACGAAGTGTCACGCGCGCGGGCCGATGGAGGACGCGCTCCGCAGGGTCGAGGCCGGTGAACCGGACCCGCCGTGTCTGTCCTGCGGCGGCATCCTGAAGTCGGCGACCGTGATGTTCGGCGAGCGCCTGGACCCGGTCGTCCTCGGTCAGGCGGCAGCCATCAGCAAGGCCTGCCAGATCTTCGTCGCCGTCGGAACCACGCTCCAGGTCCAGCCCGCGGCGGACCTCGCGGGAGTCGCCGCCGACCACGGCGCCCGGCTCGTCGTCGTCAACGCGGACCCGACCCCGTACGACGACCGCGCCCACGAGGTGATCCGAGAACCGATCGGGACGGCGCTGCCGGAACTCCTGCACAGGATCTCGGCGTTCGGGGGTCCGTGACCGACACGGCCCGGCGGCGGGTCTTGCGACCCGTACCGCGAGCACTACCCGATGACACGGAGGACGGAGTCACCGATCGGCCCCAGCCAGGCCGCCAAGGAGGTGAGGGCTCCCGCGAGGGTCCCGCCGGCGGTGACGGCCGCACCCGCGGCGGTCACCAGCCTCGTGATCCGCACCAGACGGTCGGCCATGGTGGGGCGATCCGGAGCAGGGGAAGCGAGTTCGGCGTCGAGGGACTCGACTTCGGTGTTCACCTGACGCGCGACGTCGGGCGGAAGGGCGAGCCGGTCGAGTTCCGTACGCAGCACGCCGAGCATGGCACGCGGATCCGTGGCCGTGGCGAACTGCCCGTGCTGGCCGCCGTGGATGGTCTGGTCGCCGGCGACGTTGTTGATGTTGCCCTGTTGGCTGCCGATATGGAAGGTCACCGGATGTCCTCTCGCATGAGTCACTGGCGGCGCACGGCCGCGTCGAACGAGCGCTGACGCGATGCGGCGACGATGTGCATCACCAGCCCGGTCATCATCAGGACCGAGCCGATGCCGGCGGCCACCCAACCGAGAAGGAACACCGGAAAGCCACCGATCTCCGTGCCGAACATGTCTCCCGGATCGGGCCATTCATCGGGGTTGTCGGACACCGGCTCCCCGATACGGCCCATGAATCGCAGAATTCCGTAGGCGAAGACAGCGCAGCCGATCAAACACAGTACGAATCCGAACAGAATGACTCTTCGGGCTCTGGTGCGAGCTGCCGCGATCTGCCGGAGAAAGCTCTCCTGTCGCTGGTCGACGTACTGGTGACCGCCCACATTGTTGATGTTGGCCCCGTACTGCCCGCCCACGTCGAATCGCGGGGTACTGCCCACCGTCGGCATCATCACGGTGCCCAGTGCGGCCTCACGCTCTCGCGCGGCACCTGCCGGCCATTCGTAGCGCATGCTCACGCTCCCCAGGGTGAGCACATCGCCGTCGTGCAGGGTCTGCGGGGCGGCGAGCGGACGGTCGTTCACCGACGTGCCGTTGGCGGAGCCGAGGTCTTCCAGGACCACGCTCGCGCCCGAACGGCTCAGGATCGCGTGTCTCCCGCTCACATACGGATCGTCTATCCGAATGTCGCAGCCGGGATCCCTCCCGAGCACCGATCTCGCGGCGGACAGGGGGAGCGGGGATCCGTACAGATGCGAGGGACGAAGGAAAGTGAGCTGGGGACCGGAGCGATCCGGAGAAGTCGCCATGATCCCACCCCCGTGAGGAGTGGACGGAGGATTCGTCTTGTCGATGGCGGTTGATGAATGAACCGCTCATAACGTGCCATTCATCGTCATAATACACCGGCGAGCAGGGAGTGCCGAGTGGACTCCCTGCTCGGCGGTACCGTTCAGAACAGTGACGCACCCCGCTCGAAGTCCAGCAACCGCCGCTTCCGCTCCAGCCCCCCGCCGTACCCCGTGAGGCCGCCGTCCGCTCCGACGACCCGGTGGCAGGGGACGATGATGCCGATCGGGTTCTTGCCGTTGGCGAGGCCGACCGCTCGGGAGGCGCCCGGGTTGCCGAGGGCGTCGGCGAGTTGGCCGTAGCTGCGGGTCTCGCCGTGCGGGATCCTGCGGAGTTCCTGCCAGACGGCGTCCTGGAACGCCGTTCCGTTAAGGCGTAGTTCGAGGGTGAATTCCTTCAACTCGCCCGCGAAGTAGGCGTGCAGCTGCTCCTCGGCCTCCCTGAAGGGACTGGCGTCCGGCTCACCGAAGGACTCCTCCGGGGGGCGGTGGCGCTGGTCGGTCATGTAGAGGCCACAGAGGACGCCGTCGTCGGCGACGAGGGTCAGCGGGCCGTAGGGGCTGTCGATCACGGTGTGCTGTTTCACGGAACGTCCTCACACGGGAAGGAAGTTGATCGGGTGGCTGTCGGTCGCCCACAGGTACTGGACCGCGTACGCCCGCCAGGGTCGCCAGGCCGCGGCGCGGGCCGTCAGCGCGGCCGGGGTGGAGGGCAGGCCCAACTCCTGCGCAGCACGGCGGATTCCGAGGTCGGTCGGGAGGAAGGCGTCCGGGTCGCCGAGGGCGCGCATGGCGATGACGTCGACCGTCCAGGGGCCGAAGCCGGGCAGCGAGAGCAGCTGGGCCCGTGTGTCCGACCAGTCGCACTCGACCCCCAACTGAAGTGTGCCGTCGGCCAGTTGCCGCACCAGGGTGGTGAAGGTGGTCCTGCGGGTGTGGGGCATCGCCAGGGAGGCCGTGTCCAGCGCGGCCAGGGCCTCGGGCGTGGGGAAGAGGTGGGTGAGGCCGCCCTCCGGGTCGTCCACCGGCTCGCCGTGGGCGGTGACCAGACGGCCCGCGTGGGTCCGGGCCGCCGCTGTGGAGACCTGCTGCCCCAGCACGGCCCGTACGGCGAACTCCGCCTCGTCCACGGTGCGCGGGACACGTCTGCCGGGTGCCTTGTCCACCAGCGGGGCCAGCAGCGGATCCGTGCGCAGCTGGTCGTCGATCGCGACCGGATCGGCGTCCAGGTCGAGCATGCGGCGGCAGCGGCTGATGGCGACGGTCAGGTCCCGCAGGTCGCTCAGCCGCAACCGGCAGGCGATGTGGTCGGGCCGCGGGGAGAGGGCCACGACGCCGTGTCCGTACGGCAGCCGCAGCGTGCGTCGGTAGGCACCGTCTCGCCACTCCTCCACGCCCGGGACGGCGGTGGCCGCGAGGTGGCCGAAGAGGTTGTCGGGGTTGAGGGGGGCGCGGAACGGCAGCCGCAGGTTCAGCACACCGGGGGTGCCGGGACCGGCCGCCCGCGGCACCGGGTCGGCCACCGCGGTCGCCGCCGCCCTCCCCCGCACCCGGGTACGCAGCTCGCTCGGGGAGAGCGCGAAGACCTCCCGCACGGTGTCGTTGAAGGTGCGGATCGCGGAGAAGCCGGCCGCGAAGGCGACGTCCGCCATCGGGAGCGGGGTGGTCTCGATGAGGATCCTCGCCGTCTGGGCCCGCTGGGCGCGGGCAAGCGCGAGCGGGCCCGCGCCGAGTTCGGCGAGCAGCTGGCGTTCGATCTGCCGGGTGCTGTAGCCGAGCCGGGCGGCGAGGCCCGGTACGCCCTCGCGGTCGACCACCCCGTCGGCGATGAGCCGCATCGCGCGGGCCACCAGGTCGGCCCGCTGGTTCCACTCGGGCGAGCCCGGGCTGGTGTCGGGCCGGCACCGCTTGCAGGCCCGGAAACCCGCCTGCTGGCAGGCCGCCGCGCTCGGGTGGAACGTCATGTTCTCGGGCTTGGGCGGGACGACCGGACAGCTCGGCCGGCAGTAGATGCGGGTCGTCAGAACAGCCGTGAAGAACCAGCCGTCGAACCGTGCGTCCTTGGACTGCACGGCGCGCACACAGCGCTCGGTCTCGGTGTACATCCCCGTCTGCATACGTCCAGCATCGGCCACGGCCCGAGCCCGGGCTGGCGAGAATCCGACATCAACCTCGCCCCGGCCTCGCGGGCCTTCGACCGGACCGGGACGCCTTCAGCCTCGCGGACCCCGGGCCGGTCCGGCCCGCTCAGCCTCGCGGACCCCGGGCCGGTCCGGGCCGCCATGCGGACTCCCGCAGCAGCCGCAGCCCGTTCAGGCCGACGAGCACCGTCGAGCCCTCGTGCCCGGCGACGCCGAGCGGCAGCGGCAGATGGCCGAGGAGGTCCCACAGGACGAGTCCGGTGATGAAGGTCCCCGCGATCACCAGGTTCTGGACCACCAGCCGGCGGGCGGTCCGGGACAGCCGTACGACCGCGGCGACGGTCGCGAGCTCGTCGCGCACGACGACCGCGTCCGCCGTCTCCAGCGCCAGGTCGGAGCCCGCCCTGCCCATCGCGACGCCGGAGTGGGCGGCGGCGAGCGCGGGCGCGTCATTGACTCCGTCGCCGACGAACAGCACCTTGCGCCCGGCGTCCTGAAGCTCCCGTACGGCGTCCACCTTGGCCTCGGGCAGCAGGTCCGCGCGGACGTCCGTGAGCCCGGTGGCCTCGGCGACCCGGGCGGCGGCTCGCGCGTTGTCCCCGGTGAGCAGGACGGGGGCGGTGCCGGTCAGGGCGGTGAGCGCGGCGGTCATGGCGGGGGCGCCGGGGCGCAGCCGGTCGGCGAGGGCGAGGGTCCCGAGGGGGACACCGTCCCGGGTCACGAGGACGACGGTATCCCCGCCCGCGAGGGCGTCATCGGGGCCGGAGACGTCCTCCGGGCTCGTCCGGCCGACCTCGGTCTCCCGGCCGACCTCGACCTCCTGGCCGTCCACCACCGCCGTCACCCCACGCCCCGGCACGGCCACGAAGTCCGTCGCATGCTCGATCCGCAGCCCCTTGGCCCTTGCCGCCCCGACGATCGCCCGGGCCAGCGGATGCTCACTGGGGTGCTCGGCCGCGGCGGCCAGGGCGAGCAGCTCGTCCTCGTCGAGGCCGGCCCCCGGCAGCAGTCGTACGGCCGTCAGCTCCGGCGCCCCCTCGGTCAGCGTGCCCGTCTTGTCGAGGGCCACGGCGTTCACCTCCCCGAGCCGCTCCATCGCGACCGCGGACTTCACCAGGACGCCGTGCCGGCCTGCGTTGGCGATGGCGGAGAGGAGGGGCGGCATGGTCGCGAGGACGACCGCACACGGCGAGGCGACGATCATGAAGGTCATCGCACGGAGCAGCGCGTCCGTGAGGTCGGCGCCGAACAGCAGGGGCACCCCGAACACGGCCAGGGTGGCGGCGACGATCCCCACCGCGTACCGCTGCTCGACCTTCTCGATGAACAGCTGGGTGGGTGCCTTGGTGCGGGAGGCCTCCTCCACGAGCGTCACGATGCGGGAGATGACGGAGTCGGCGGGGTCGCGTCCGACGCGGACGCGCAGCGCTCCGGTGCCGTTGAGGGTGCCGGCGAAGACCTCGTCGCCGGGCCCCTTGGCGACCGGCAGGGGTTCGCCGGTGATGGTGGCCTGGTCGGCCTCGCTCGCCCCGTCCGCCACCACGCCGTCGGCGCCGATGCGCTCGCCGGGGCGGACCAATAACACGTCTCCCACGGTGAGTTCGGATGTCGGGACCGTCTCCTCGCCGTCCCGTGTCACCCGGGTCGCCGTCGTCGGCGCGAGGTCGAGCAGGCCGCGCACCGAGTCGGCCGTACGGGCGGTGGCCAGGGCTTCGAGGGCGCCCGACGTGGCGAAGATGACGATCAGCAGGGCGCCGTCCAGGACCTGTCCGATCGCGGCGGCGCCCAGCGCCGCGACGATCATCAGCAGATCGACGTCCAGGGTCCGCTCGCGCAGCGCCCTGAGCCCTTCCAGGGCCGGCTCCCAGCCGCCGGTCGCATAGGCGACTGCGTAGAGCGGGCCGTACGCCCACCACGGCATGCCGCTCAGGTCCACCGTGAGACCGAGCAGGAACGAGACGGTCGAGGCCAGCGCCCAGCGGGCCTCGGCCAGGGCGAGGACGCGGGTGCGGCGCCGGGGCTCCTGGTGAACGGCCGGGGGGACACGGACGGGGGCGAGAGTCGTGGACACCCCAGCACCATACAGGAACACATGAAGACTCATTCATCTGTTCATGTGTGGTGGGTAAGATACCGCGCATGGGTCATGGAGCCGTCACCACCACCGACGACGAGCGGGTACGCCTGGACGCGGCCAATGTCGCCAAGGTGGCCACCACGCTCCAGGCCCTCTCCACGCCGTCCCGGCTGCTGATCCTCGCCAGGCTGCGCGAAGGGCCGCTGCCCGCTACGGAGTTGGCCGCCGAGGTGGGCATGGAGCAGTCGGCGTGCTCGCATCAGCTGCGGCTGCTGCGCAACCTCGGTCTTGTCGTGGGCGAGCGCCAGGGCCGGTCGGTGGTGTACGCGCTGCACGACCACCATGTCGCCGAACTCCTCGACCAGGCCGTCTACCACGTGGAGCACCTGAGGCTGGGGCTGAGCGACCCGACCGAGGCGGAAACAGAGTGAGGCGCCCCTGAGCGGGACGCCTCACTCCTCGCACGCCGCGTGCTTCCTGTCGTATCAGTTGGTTGCCGTCGGCCGCCGCGAGGTTGCCGTGGCGTGGCTCACATCTGTCAGGGGCCGCAGCCGGTAGGTGTACGCGTAGTCCCGGTCGGCGAACAGCTTGTACTCGTCATGGGTGTGCGCGCCCCAGCTGTTGTCACCGCCGACACCCATCTGCCGGTGGTTCACCCTGAGAACCACGGCGTCGCGCGGGGTGAGCTGGTAGTCGTGGCGCACCCCGTTGGACAGGTCCTCCGGGGTGAAGTGTGAGGCGTTGACCTCAAGCAGCGGCTCGCCGGAGACCAGTAGTCCCACACCGTCGCGACCGGTGAGCGCGGCCCAGCGGACGTCGGTCTTGTTGCCGTTCTCCTGCGGGCGGATGTAGGGCGTCCACTGCTCGGCCACGGTCCCGGACCAAAGACCCACGTCCGTACCGTCGTTGCGGTCCCAGTGGTTCTCCTCGGGGCCGCGGCCGAAGTAGTGCAGCCGGTCGAGCCCGCGCGGCAGGAGCAGGATCGTGCCGACCTCCGGGATGTACGGCAGTGAACTCGCCCCCGGGTGCAGGGTGTTGTCCACCTTGATCTCACCGTTGCCGAAGACCGTGTAGGTCGTGGTGTACGACGACTCGGTGGTCGTCGGCAGGGTGCCGCTCACCTTGATCTCGACGGCCCGCTCCCCCACCGCGCGCACGCTGACGCCGGTCACCGTGCGGTGGGTCCCGGCGTCGCGCCAGGTCTGGTTGCGGACGTGCTGCCCGTTGCCGTGGTCGTTGTCGGTGGGCGCCCGCCAGAAGTTGGGCACGGGACCGGAGGTGAGCAATCGGGTGCCGTGCGCCTTGTACGACGTGATGGTCCCGCTGCCCTTGTCGACGACGACGGAGAAGTCCTTGCCGTTGACGGCCACTTGGGCGGAGGTGTCCTTGTACGACAGCACCGGCACCTTCGCGAGCGGGACCGGAGTCACCGCCGGGCTTCCCGCGTCCACGGCTAGCTGCTGTGCGGCGACCTCGAAGCCGGACGGGGCCCAGGGCGTGGACTCCCTGGTGGTGAAGGAGAGCCGGAGGAAGTACTCGGTGCCGGGAGCGGGGGCGCTCGGGAGCCGGTACGGGACGGTGATGTCCTTGCTCGACAGTGGGGCCACATCCAGCTGGTCCCGGGTGAGCCTGCCGCGCTGGACGACCTTGCCATCGGCGGAGAGCGTCCAACTGCCGCCGTATTCTCGGAGGTTGGTGAAGAGGTTCTCGTTGGTGAGCGTCACCGCCGTCCCGCCCGGGGCCCGACTCGCCTGGATCGCCTGGTAGATCCGTTTGACCTCGGCGGCCTTGCCGGTGTGGCCGCGGTCGGCGGTGACGATGCCGTCCGCGACGAAGGCACCGTCGTTGGGGTTGTCGCCCCAGTCGCCGCCGAACGCGAAGAAGGTCTTCTGCGCGGCCCGCTTCTCCGTGAGCCGCACGGTCGCCGCGTCGAACCAGAACCGGACGCCTTCGTCGCCGGGTTCCCGGCTGTCGGAGGCCAGTTCGGCGGCGCTCAGGGCACGGGCGTAGACGCGCGCCTTCCTGATCGTGCCGCTGAACTCCCTGGTCGGGTTGTCGACGTCGACGGCCAGCGCGAGCGGGGCGGTGGTGCGGCTGGGCCTCTGGGTGGTGGTCCGGGTGGCCCTGACCTGGCCGTCGACATGGAGGGTCAGGGTACCCGCGGTCGCGTCGAAGACTCCGGCCACGTGGTGCTCCCGGCCCGTCCAGTCGTCCGGGAGCGCCCAGGTGGCGGTGATCCACTGGCCGCCGCCGTAGATGAAGAACTCCAGTGTCCTGTCGGACTGTTTGAGGCAGTACTGGGTGTCGCCCTTGGCGATGATGGGCTGGTGATAGCCCGTCACCTTCGGGGTGACCCAGGCCTCCAGGGTCAGCGAGCCGGTCAGGTCGAGGCCTGGGTCTCGGGCGAAGACGGTGGCCCCGGAGACCCCCTTGTCGCGGTCGAACCGGGCGCTCGCGGGCAGGACTTCACCCGTCAGCGCACCCGGACCGCTCTCGGTGAGCAACTGGCGCACCGGGACGGGCTCGGTGAGGGACTGGTCGACGAAGTCCCAGATCCAGCCGCCCTGGAGGACGGGATAGCGGCGGATGATGTCCCAGTACTTCTTGAAGTTGCCGTTGGAGTTCCCCATCGCGTGGCAGTACTCGATCATCACGTACGGCCGGGTGTCGGCGGTGTTCCTGGCGTGCTGCTCGACCCGTGCGGGACTGTCGTACATCTCCGAACGGATGTCGCTGATGGTGGGCCGGTCGTCGCCCTCGTACTGGACGACGCGGGTGGGGTCGTACGACTTGATCCAGTCGCGCATGTTCACGAAGGTGCTGCCGCCGCCGGCCTCGTTGCCCAGTGACCAGATGACCACCGAGGCGTGGTTCTTGTCGCGGTGGACCATGTTCTGGGCGCGGGCCACACAGGCCCTGCTCCAGTCGGGGTGGTTCCCGGGGTACTCGCCGCGGATGCCGTGGGTCTCCAGGTTGGTCTCGTCGACGAGGTAGAGGCCGTACTCGTCGGCGAGTTCGAGCCACTGCGGGTTGTTGGGGTAGTGCGAGGTGCGCACCGAGTTGATGTTCATCCGCTTGATGATCGTGATGTCCTTCACGAGGTCCGCGCGGGTGAGCGCGGTGCCGCGGTCGGGGTGCATCTCGTGGCGGTTGGTGCCGCGGAAGGAGACGGGCTTGCCGTTGATGCGCATGAGCCCGTCCTTGAGCGCGAACTCCCGCAGTCCGACCCGGTGCGAGAGCGTCTCGATCACCTTGCCCGCGGGATCGCGCAGCCGCAGGACGGCGGTGTAGAGGTTCGGATGCTCGGCCGACCACAGCTTCGGCGAGGGCACGGCTTTTGACGCCTGTACGGTCGTCTCGGCGCCGGCGTCGAGGGTCACGGCCTGCTGGAGGGGCCGGGACCAGACGGCGTGGCCGCCGCTGTCGTAGAGCTGCGTCTCGACCGTGTAGCGGCCCGCGTCGCCGCCGCCGTAGTCGCGGACGCTCGCGGTCACGGAGAGCTGCGCCGAGGTGTAGTCGTCGCCGAGCGGGGTGTCCAGCTTGAAGTCGCGCAGGTGGACGGGCGGGGTGGAGTACAGGTAGACCGAGCGGAAGATGCCGCTCAGCCGGATCATGTCCTGGTCCTCCAGCCAGTCGCCGTCGGAGTAGCGGTAGACCTCGACGGCTATCCGGTTGGTGCCGGGCTTCAGGTGCGGGGTGATGTCGTACTCGGCGGCCGTGTAGGAGTCCTCGTGGTAGCCGACGAGTTCGCCGTTGATCCACACGTAGTGAGCCGACTTGACGCCCTCGAAGTGCAGGAAGGTCCGCCGCCCCGACCAGTCCTTGGGCACGGTGAAGGTGCGCCGGTACTGGCCGACGGGGTTGTAGCGGGTGGGAGCGGCGGGCGGCTGGGCCTCCTCGCCCAGGCCGTTGGGGCCCCACCAGGGGTAGGTGATGTTGACGTAGATCGGGAAGTCGTAGCCATGCACCTGCCATGCCGAAGGGACGGGGATGGTGTCCCAGTCCTTGTCGTCCAGGTCGGTGCGGTAGAAGTCGGTGTCGCGGTCGGCGGGCCGGTCGGCGTAGGCGAACTTCCACCTGCCGTCGAGGCTGAGCCGGTACGGCGAGCGGGTGCGGTCGGCGGCGAGCGCCTGGCCGACGGTGGCGTACGGCATCAGGGTGGAGTGCGGGGGCTCGGTTCCCACCCGGAAGAGGTCGATGGCGCCGTTCCACTCCGGGGAACCGTCCGCCGCGTGGCCGCGGCCGGCCAGGGGCCCGGAGGAGAGGGCGAGGGCGCCCAGGACGGCCGCCCCTCCCTCCAGCAGGCGCCTGCGGCTGATGGGGGCGGGCAGGTACGGGTGGGGCATGAGCGGAACCTTCCTCGGGACGACAGTGCGGTGTACGTACTGAGGGAGCGTCAATTCCTGTGCGCTAATGGTGACTTTGAGGCACAGGATGCGACTCAACCTAGATCCCGAAGGCCCGCCAGGCAATGACTTGGCAATGACTGTGCAGGATTCTGTGAGGTCCTGGGGAGATGACGACAGACGGCACCCCCGCGTGCGATCACGCGGGGGTGCCGTGGTGCTGTGCGAAGTGGTGCCGGTGGGTCAGGTGGCCGGCAGCTCCGGCAGGGCGGGCAGTGAGGGCAGCGCGGGCAGGCCGCCGCCGAGGAGGCCGGTCACGGCCCCGAGCACGTCGCCGAGGAGTCCGGTGACCGCACTCAGGACGCCGCCCAGGTCCAGCGAGGTGAGCGAGCCGAGGAGGTCGTCGACTGTGGACTGGAGCGAGGCCAGGAGGTCGGAGACCGGGTCGGCGGCGGCGACCGCGGACCGGTCTGTAACGCTCAGCCGCCGCAGCTCCTGCTGGACCCGCGCGTTCGCGGCCGCCACGGCCTTGGCGTGGGCGGCCGCGCTGTCCGCGTCGAGGGTGGTGGCGTCCAGCGCGGTGACGTCGGTGACCGCGTCCAGGAGCGGTGCGAGGACGGTGCCGTGCTCGGCCCGGTCCAGTGCGTCGAGGCGGTCCACCAGGGTGGCGGTGTCGGACGGGACGGCCGGCTGCGACACCCCGGGGTCCGACGCTGCGCGGCCCGCGTCGGTGACGGCGGCCGCGGTGCCGACCGGGCCCAGGATCAGCGCGGCACAGACCAGGGGCGGCAGGAGACGGCCGCGGGAGACGAGGGGGCGCATGCATGTTCCTTTCGAAATGACTTCGTTGGCCCCACCGTGGAAAGCGCCCGCGTGGCGCGCAACCGGTCAGGTGACCCGCCCCCGCCCTTCACCCCCTGGCCGGACGGCTCTGACCAGGTATTTTCCTGAGACACAGGCCCGCTGCGCGCTCTTGAGCGCGTTCCGCCGTCAGGGGACCCAGGATCACCGTCACGGGACTCGGGTGTCAGTCGAGCTGCCGGGCGAACGCGTCGTACGCCTTCTCGTCGAACAGCACGAACCGGACCTCCTCGACCGTGGTCGCCTCCCGCACCGTCTCCACCGCGATCCGGGCGGCGTCGTCGATCGGCCAGCCGTAGATGCCGGCGGAGACGGCGGGGAAGGCGACCGTCCGGGCGCCGAGTTCATCGGCGACGCGCAGGGACTCCCGGTGGCAGGAGGCCAGCAGTGCCGAGCGGTCCTCCTCGTGGCTGTACCGGGGGCCGACGGTGTGGATCACCCAGCGCGCGTCCAGGTCGCCCGTGGTGGCGACGGCCTGGCCCGTGGCGAGGCCCTTGCCGTAGTGCCCGGCGCGCAGCCTGCGGCACTCCGCCAGGATCGCGGGGCCGCCGCGCCGGTGGATGGCACCGTCGACGCCTCCGCCGCCGAGAAGGGAGGAGTTCGCGGCGTTGACGATCGCGTCGGCGCTCTCCCTAGTGATGTCGCCCCGGACGAGTCGAATGGTGGTCATGCACCCACTCTTCCAGCACGGTGCGCGGAGGTCAGCTCGGTATGGGACGTGCGCAAGGAGTCGGCCGCGCTTCAGGTCTCCTGGCGGAGCCGTCGCCACACGGCCTTCGCGGCGTTGTGGCCCGACATGCCGTGCACACCGGGACCCGGCGGGGTCGCCGACGAGCAGATGAAGACGGCCGGGTGGGGGGTGCCGTAGGGGAAGAGGGAGAGCTTGGGGCGCAGCATGATCTGGAGGCCGGTGACCGCGCCGGAGCCGATGTCGCCGCCGACGTAGTTGGCGTTGCGGGCGGCCAGTTCGGGCGGCCCCGCGGTGGCGCGGGCGAGGACCCGGTCGCGGAACCCCGGTGCGAAGCGCTCCAGTTGGCGCTCCAGGGCGTCGGTGAGGTCGCCGGTCCAGCCGCTGGGGACATGGCCGTAGGCCCAGAACACGTGCTTTCCGGCGGGGGCCCGGCCCGGGTCCACGACACTCGGCTGCACGGTGATCATGAACGGCCTGTCGGGGGCCCGGCCCTCCCGGGACGCGGCCCGCAGAGCCCTGCCGATCTCCGCGCTGTCGGCGCCGATCTGCACGGTGCCGGCGCTGCGCGCCTCCTTCGCGGTCCACGGCACCGGGCCGTCGAGGGCGTAGTCGACCTTGAAGACGCCCGGGCCGTAGCGGTAGCCCTGGTAGTAGTCGCCGAAGCCGGCGATGCGGGCCAGCGCGGTGGGTGAGGTGTCGAAGACGTAGGCGCGCGCCGGTGGCAGGTCGTCCAGCCGCTTGACCTCGTAGTCGGTGTGCACGCTGCCGCCGAGGTCCTTGAGGTACGCGGCGAGCGCGTCGGAGATGGACTGGGAGCCGCCGCGGGCGACGGGCCAGCCGCGGGCGTGTGCCGCGAGTGCGAAGACCATGCCGATGGCGCCGGTGGCGAACCCGCTGAGCGGGGCCATGACATGCGCGACCAGCCCTGCGAACAGGGTCTTGGCCCGCTCATCGCGGAAGCGGCGCATCAGCAGGGTCGACGGGAGCAGCCCGGCGAGGCCGAAGCGGGCCAGGGTGACCGGGTCGCGGGGCAGCGCGGTCAGGGGCAGGGACATGAAGTCGTGGACCAGGGTGTCCCATTTGGGCAGGAACGGCTCGACGAGCCTTCGGTACGTCCCCGCGTCACGCGGTCCGAAGGAGGCGGCCGTCTCGGCGACCGACCTCGACAGGACGGCGGCGGTGCCGTCGGTGAAGGGGTGCGCCATGGGCAGCTCCGCGTGCAGCCACTCCAGTCCGTAGCGCTCCAGGGGCAGCGCGCGGAACGCCGGGGAGTTGATGCCGAGGGGGTGGGCCGCGGAACAGGGGTCGTGCCGGAAACCGGGGAGGGTCAGCTCCTCGGTGCGGGCGCCTCCGCCCACGGTGTCGCGGGCCTCGAACACGGCCACGGAGAAGCCGCGCCGGGCCAGCTCCACGGCGGCCGTCAGTCCGTTCGGCCCCGCACCCACCACGACCGCATCGAGCATCGACGGCACCTTCGGACCCCTTCGTCAGCCGATGGCCAGAGGATCAGGATATGCCGGGGGACCGACAGTCCTGGGGTTCGGGGGTACGTCGGGAGGCAGGCGGCGCATCGTCCAGGAAGCTCTGACCGATGCGGTCAAGCACGCGGCTCCGGCAGACTGCCGCCCCGGATCCAGGAACCTCCGGTCCCCGTGGGCGCCCCGTCAGCTCTCCCCCGCCAGCACCCCCCGTATCCTCCCCGCCGTCGCCGTGTCCCGGGCCGCGGTGAAGGGCAGGGTGTTGCCTCCCGTGATACGGAAGGGCTCGCCGGTGAGGGTCAGATGGGCGCCACCCGCCTCCTCGACCAGCAGCAGGCCCGCCGCGTGGTCCCAGGCCGCCTCCCAGGAGAACGCGGTCGCGTCCAACTCACCGCGGGCGACGGCGAGATACTCCAGCCCCGCCGAGCCGCACGCACGCGGTGCGACGCCGTCCGTCCACAGCCTCCGCAGCCCGCGCTTCTGGTCCTCCGTCGTGTAGTCCGGGTGGGAGGTGGCCACTTGGAGGTCGCGGCCCGGTTCGGGGGCGCCCGCGTGCAGCCGCTCGCCGTCGAGGAACGCGCCCCGGCCCCGTATCGCCGTGGCCAGTTGGTCGCGCGCCGGTGCGTAGATCCAGGAGGCCAGCAGGACACCGCCCTTCGCCAGCGCGACCAGCATGCAGAAGCCGGGGTCGCCGTGCACGAACTGCCGGGTGCCGTCGACGGGGTCGACGATCCAGACGGGGGCGTCGCCCTGTATCGCCTCGTACGAGGCCGGGTCGGCGTGCACCGCCTCCTCGCCGACCACGGCCGAGCCCGGCAGCAGGGCGCCGAGCGCCTCGGTGAGGTACTGCTCGGCGAGACGGTCGGCGTCCGTCACCAGGTCGTGCGGGCCCGCCTTCTGGTCGACCTCGTGTGCGGCGAGCCGCCGGAACCGGGGCATGACCTCGGCCGCGGCCGCCTTGCGCACCGCCTCTTCCACGTCGCCGGCGTGCAGGTCGAGAAACTCGTCGATGGTTTCCGTGTCTCCGATCATGAGTCCATGAGAGCACGCGGGACTGACAATCCCCACCCGCCTGATGGACGCCGTATGGAATTACCGTGAACACCGGGTTCCGAGGAAGCCGTTCGCCGAACCGCCCCGTCCACGTCACCGCACGCACCCTTGGGGACCCGGCGTCACCGCACGCACCCTTGGGGGCCCGCCGCTGTCACCGCACGCCCCGACGGCCTGCCCCCTCACCGCCCCACCGCGTACCCCTGCATCCCGCGCGGGTTCGCCCCGGCCGACAGCACCCCCGTCTCCGGGTCCCGCGCCACCGCGCACAACCTGCCCTCCGACCACGGGTCCCCCACCGTCACGTCGTGCCCCCGTCGCCGTAGCTCCGCCACCACCTCGGGAGGCGTCCGGGCCTCCACCGTGACGCTCCCGGGCCGCATGCCGCGCGGATAGAAGGAGCCGGGAAAGCTGTCGTTGTGCCAGTTCGGGGCATCGATCGCACCCTGGAGGTCGAGGCCGCCGCGGACCGGGGAGCGCAGGGCGAGGGCCAGGAAGAAGTGGAGCTGCCACTGGTCCTGCTGGTCCCCGCCGGGCGTGCCGAAGGCCAGGACGGGCACGCCGTCGCGCAGGGCGACGGAGGGGGTGAGGGTGGTGCGGGGGCGGCGGCCGGGGGTGAGGGAGTTCGGCAGGCCCTCCTCCAGCCAGGTCATCTGGAGCCGGGTGCCCAGCGGGAAGCCCAGTTCGGGCACGACCGGATTGGACTGGAGCCAGCCTCCGCTGGGCGTGGCTGCGACCATGTTGCCCCAGCGGTCGACGACGTCGAGGTGGCAGGTGTCGCCCCGGGTCGTGCCGTCGGAGAGGACCCCGGGCTCGCCCGGCACGGGGTGGACCGCGGGCTCGCCCGGCACGGGGTGGACCGTGGGCTCGCCCGGCACGGGGGACGTGGGGTTCTTGGCGACCGTGGGCTCGCCGACGCCCATCGGGCTGAAGCCGGGCTCGTCGGTGACGATCACGCGCGCGTGCGCGCTGAGCCGCGGCTCGCGCCCCCCGGGACTGCCGGGCCGGAGCTCGTGCGAGGCCTTGTCGCCCACGAGGGCGCGCCGGCCGGCGTTGTACTCCGCCGAGAGCAGTTCCTTCAGCGGCACCTCGGCCGCGTCCCCGTACCAGGCCTCCCGGTCGGCCATGGCCAGCTTGCAGCCCTCGACCAGCAGATGGACGTACTCGGCGGACCCGTACCGGGGCAGCTCGGGCGGCAGCAGGGCGAGCTGCTGGAGGAGGACCGGGCCCTGGCTCCAGGGGCCGGCCTTGCACAGGGTCCAGCCGTTCCAGTCGTACGTCACCGGCGCCTCGTAGCTCGCGGACCACCCGGCGAGATCGGCGGCCGAGAGCGTGCCGGTGTGGCGCGTGCCGCTGGTGTCGAGGGTGGGCCGCCGGGCCTGCCGGACGAGCGCCTCGGCGATGAATCCGGTACGCCACACCTCGCGGGCCGCGTCGATCTGTGCCACCCGGTCCCCCGCGTCCGCCACCTCGTCGATCAGCCGCCGCCAGGTGGCGGCCAGGGCGGGGTTGCGGAACAGCTCACCGGGTCGCGGGGCCTTGCCGCCCGGCAGATAGACCTCCGCCGACGAGGTCCATTCCGTCTCGAACAGCTCCCGCACGCTCTCCACCGTCGCGCCGACGTTCTCCACGGGCGCGTGCCCGTCCTCGGCGTATCCGATGGCGTACCGGAGGACGTCGGCGAGGGACTTGGTGCCGTGGTCGCGCAGGAGCAGCATCCAGGCGTCGAAGGCGCCGGGTACGGCGGCGGCGAGAGGACCGGTGCCGGGCACGAGGTCCAGGCCGAGCCCCCGGTAGTGGGCCACGGTCGCCCCGGCCGGTGCGACGCCCTGTCCGCACAGCACCCGCACCTCGCCGCCGGCCGGCGCGAGCAGGATCGGCACCTCACCGGCGGGGCCGTTCAGGTGCGGCTCGACGACGTGCAGCACGAACGCGCCGGCCACCGCGGCGTCGTAGGCGTTACCGCCGTCCTCCAGCACCGCCATCGCCGACTGCGAGGCCAGCCAGTGGGTGGAGGACACCATGCCGAAGGTGCCCTGGAGGGTCGGCCGGGTGGTGAACGACATCTCTCACCTCGCGCGTCGGGCCCGCCTCGGCCGGTCCGAAGCGGTCGCCTGTGGGGATCCTTTCATCCCCCACCGACCTGTCTACGAAGTCTTTGCGAGTGCACGAGAACTCCATGAACCACCCGCCACCTGCACGGAGTCCCTTTTGCCCGGCTGCTCGGACCGTCGGTAACCCCGAGTTCACCGGCCTGCCCTTCCTCCGGGTTCTACGCGCGTGGTGCGATGCGAACGCCTGCGACCCCCACGTGGGCCCCAACTCGACCAGGAGTCACGCATGTTGCCGAAGGTCCTCACCCGCGCTGGTGTCACGCTCGCCGCCTGCGCCGCGGTCCTCGCCGCCTCCGTCCCCGCCGACGCCGCGACCTACACCGCCTTCGCCTTCTCGCGCAGCGGCACCACGCAACCCACGATCTACGACTTCATCGACTCCGCCACCACGTCCCTCGACATGACTATGTACGAGCTGGAGGACACCACGGCCGTCAATGACCTGATCGCTCTGAAGAACAAGGGCGTCACCGTCCGGGTCGTGCTGGACCGCGCGCACCAGAGCGCCAACGGCTCCGCCTACACGGCACTGACCAATGCGGGTGTGGGCGTGGTGTGGTCGCCGTCGGGCTTCGTCTACACGCACCAGAAGACGATCACCGTGGATGGCACCAAGTCCCTTGTCCTGACCGGCAATCTGACCTCCCAGTACTACGCGACCGGCCGTGACTACGGCGTGTTCACCGACGACAGCCGCGATGTCGCCGCGATCGAGAAGGTGTTCGCCGCGGACTACGCCGGCACCTCGGTCACCCCCACCGACGGCGACCATCTGCTCTGGTCGCCCACGGACTCCCGCGACCGGCTGCTGTCCGTGGTGAACGCGGCCACGAAGACGCTCGACGTCGAGGAACTGGAGTTCAGCGACAGCGCGGTGGTCGACGCCGTCGCGGCACGGGCGAAGGCGGGAGTGAAGGTGCGGGTGGTGCTGGAGACGCCGGGCGACTACGCGAGCGAGGTCTCCGAGATCAAGGCGGCCGGCGGCACGGTCGTCGGGTACTCCGATCCGAACGGCTTCTACATCCACGCCAAGGCCATGGTCGCCGACTATGGCCTCGCCGGCCAGGAGGTGGAGGCGGGCTCCATGAACCTGAGCAGCAACTCCCTGACCGCCAACCGTGAGTTGGGCATCGTCCTCACCGGCACCGGGGTGGCCCAGTCCGTGGCGACCACGATCGAGACCACCTTCGCGGGCGACTACTCGGGCGGTACGGCCGCGTAGTTGCCCACACGGCATCTGCTCACCGTGGCCGCGCTCATCGCGACCGTGCTCACCATGACCGTGGTCACCGTGGCCGTCTGCCCGCCGTGAGCAGATGCCCGCTCGTTCCCAGCAGTGCCGGCTCGGACTCGATGTGCCGGCAGGCCGCGAGGACCGTCTCCCGCCGCTCGGGGTCGTCCAGCCAGTCCTCGACCCCGCCCATCAGCCAGGCGACGCCCTCCACGCCGTACTGTCCCCCGACGGACAGCCCCGCCTCGGCGAACTCGGCGGTCACCTCGGCCGGTTGGGCGAAGTGCGCCACGGTGAAGAAGCCGCCCTCCTGGTAGGGATGCCTGCCGTCCGCGAGGACCGCGTCGGTGTGCGCCCGGACCGACGGGGTGAAGTAGCGCTCCTCGCGCAGCAGGTCGTGCAGCTGCGCGTACCGGTTGATGGTGGCGGCGACCACCAGTCCGCCGGGCCTGACAACACGCTCCGCCTCGGCCAACGCCGTCACCCGGTCGGCCCGTTCGGTCAGGTGGTACAGCGGGCCGAGCAGCAGCACCACGTCGTACGAGGCGTCGGCCTCGGTGAGTTCACGGGCGTCCCCGAGGCGCGCGGTCACTGCGGACAGCCGGGCGGCCTGCTCCACGTGGAGCGGTACGGGGTCGACGATCCGGACCTGGTGTCCGTCCTGCGCGAGCCACTCGGCGTGCACTCCGCTGCCGCCTCCGACGTCCAGCACGCGTGCGGGCGCGGGCGGCAGCAGTCGCCGCAGCACGTCCTGGGTGCGCCAGAACTCCAGCCGCCCGGCCGGGGCACCACCGTCTCGGAGACGGGCGTCCTCCTTGCCCCGGGCGTAATAGGCGAGGATCTCTTCACGCACCCGCGGTGCCGTCTCGGTCATCACCTCAGAGTGCTGATCAACGCCCCCGGTCCGCAACTCAGTTGAGGCGCGCCGTCACCAGCCCCGACTCGTAGGCGAAGACGACCAGTTGGGCGCGGTCCCGGGCCCCCAGCTTCGTCATCGCACGGCTGACGTGCGTCTTCGCCGTCAGGGGACTGATCACCATGTGCTCGGCGATCTCCTCGTTGCTCAGCCCCCGGGCGGCCAGGGCCGTGACCTCGCGCTCGCGGCGGGTGAGGCACTCCAGACCGGGGGCGGTGGACCGGTCGGGCGGGCGGGACACGAACTCGCCGATCAGGGTGCGGGTGACCGCGGGTGACAGCAGCGCCTCGCCGCGGGCGACCACCTCGATGGCCTGGAGCAGGTCGGCCGGTTCGGTGTCCTTCAGCAGAAAGCCGCTCGCACCGGCCCGCAGCGCCTCGAAGACGTACTCGTCATGGCCGTAGTTGGTGAGGATGACCACACGGACCGCGGCCAGCTCCGGGTCCTCGGCGATCTGTCGGGTGGCCTCGATGCCGGTCATCACCGGCATCTGCACGTCGATCAGCGCGATGTCGGGCACCTGCGCGCGCACCAGCTCCACGCCGCGTTTCCCGTCCGCGGCCTCCCCGACCACCTCGATGCCGTCCTCGGCGTCGAGCAGCGCCCGGAACCCGGCCCGCATCAGCGCCTGGTCGTCGACCAGAGCCACTCGGATCACGCCGACTCCCCCGGCTCCGCGGACACCCGCTGCCCCAGCTCTGCGGACACCTGCTGCCCCGCCCCGGACGGCAGGTGCGGCCCCGGCCCCGGCCCCGGCCCCGACGGCAGGTGCGCCCCCTCTCCGGAGGACAGGTGTGATCCAGCCCCCTGCGGCAGTCGCGGCCCCGGCTCCAACGGCAGGCGCGCGGACACCGAGAACCCTCCCTCGTCCCGTGGTCCGGTGCTCAGCGTGCCGCCCAGGGCCGTGACCCGCTCACGCATGCCGGTGAGGCCGTGGCCGGGCCGCGGCGGACGGTCCGGGTCCGCGGCCCCGTCGTCGTCCACCCGTACGGTCAAGTGGTCCGTCCCGTAGGCCAGTTCCACCCGCACCTTCGCCGGTCCCGCGTGCCGGGCCGCGTTCGTCAGGGACTCCTGCACGATCCGGTAGACGGCCCGGTCGAGCGGAGCCGGCAGGGCGCACTCCTCGCCCGTGACGCTCAGGTCGACGGCGAGTCCCGCCGCCCTCGCCCGCTCCACGAGCAGCCCGGGGGTGCCGGTGGGTTCGTCGGTGCGCAGGACCTCCAGCGTGGCCCGCAGCTCGCGCATGGCCTCGCCGCCCGCCTCCTGGATGGCGAGCAGGGCGGGCGGCACCTCCTCGCCCCGCTTGCGGGCCAGGTGGACGGCGACTCCCGCCTGGAGCTTGACGATGGAGATGCTGTGGGTGAGGGAGTCGTGCAACTCCCGTGCTATGCGCAGGCGTTCCTCTCCGGCCCGGCGCAGCGCGGCCTCCTCGCGGGTCCGCTCGGCCTCCAGGGCACGCTGTTCGGTCTGGCGCAGGTAGGCCTGCCAGTTGCTGCCGGCGAGGCCGGTCACGACCCCGCACAGGAACCAGCCCGCGAGCAGTGCGGTCTTCTCCACGGCCTCATGGACGGTCGGGCCCGTGGCAGCGTAGGCGGCGAGGAAGAGCCCGCTCGCCCCGGCCGCCCACCCCCGGCGCCCCTGCTGGGAGGCCAGGTGCACGGCGGCGAAGACGGGCAGCGCCCCGAGGGGCCCCGGGTGGGCGTGCAGGACGTAGGCCGCTCCGCTCAGCGTGGACACGGCCAGCACCGCCACCGGGACCGCGCGGTGGAACGCGAGCACGGCCGAACTCACCACGAGGAGGCCTTGGTCGAGGACGGTCGTGTCCGCGTCGAAGCCCGCCGCGACCAGGGCGAGGGCGCCGACCACGACCGCCAGGGCCAGGTCGGCGAGGCGCTGTGAGACGGTCGAGTCGACCGAGTGCCCGCTCATCTCCCACACGCTAGACCGCTCCGGCGACACCGGCGTCAGCCCTGTGGACAACTCCCGCGCTACTCCCCAGGGAGTAGTCCTCCGCCCGGTCCGCCCTCACGGACGCAGCGCCAACTCCCTTCGGCCGTACGACGACCGCCGCCAGGGCCGGGGCGCACCCTGCTGTCCATGCCCACACCCTTCCGGTACACCCGGCCCCAGCCACCGAAGGCCGCGACCGGCCCAGTCGCCGAGGTCTACGAGCAGCTGTCCCGCGACTTCGGCATCGCCGAACCCGTCACCTTCGTGGCCCTCTCCTCCGCGCCGGAGCTCCTCGCTCCCGCCTGGGCGCTGATGCGCGAGTCGCTGATCGCGGGTCCCGGCAGCCGCACCGGCAAGGAGCTGGCGGCGCTCGGGGTCTCGCTGGCCAACCGCTGCCCGTTCTGCGTGGACGCGCACACCATGCTGCTGCACGCCACCGGGGACCACGCCCTCGCCGAACGTGTCGTCCGAGGGGAACGGCCGGAGAACGAGGACCACGCGCGCGTGCTGGAGTGGGGCAGGCACACGCGTGTGCCGGGCGGCGCGGGCGCCGGACCGTACCCGTTCCCGCGCGAGCACGCCCCCGGCTATCTGGGCACCGCGTTCACCTTCCACTTCATCAACCGGATCGTGTCCGCCCTGCTCACCGAGAGCCTGCTGCCGGGCAACGCCCAGCGCTTCAGGGCGGTGCGCAGTCTCGCTGGCCGCACGCTCGCCCGGACCGTGCGCCGGCCCGGCCGGGGGCGTCACTGTCGCTCCTCGACCTGCCCGATCCGGGCGAGGCTCCCGCGTGGGCGGACGGCACCCCCGTGGGGCTCGCCTACGCGGCGCTGCTGCGGGCCGCCATGACGGGCGCCGGGCTCCTCGGCACCGACGACCAGGATCTCGTGGAAGAGGTTCTGCTGGACTGGGACGGCTCGCATCCCCCGCTGGGCCTCCGTACCTTCCCGGACCGGCGGGAGCGTCCCGGGGCACGGCTGGTGCTGCTGGCCGCGCTCGCGCCGTACCGGATCACGGACGAGGACGTGGCGGCCTGGCGGCGGCCGGAGCACACCGACCAGTGCCTGGTGCACCTCGCGGCCTACGGGGCGTTCCTGGCCGTGGACCGCATCGAATCGGCCCTCCCGCGCACCGTCGCCAGAGCCTGAGACGGTCGGCGAATCGGCCCTCGACCACCCCATCGCCGGGACATAAAGGGACACATGACGCATCGACGGCAGGGTGCGGTGACGGCCCCACCACGGAGCGAGTTCGCACTTCCACCCCACAGGGAGACGTGTGAAACTGGCGTACCGTCCGCAGTGCGGACCCGTCCGCACCGTCCGTCCCCCACGAAAAGTGCGCCGTGCGAACTCTTTCCCTGCCGCTCGCCCTCACCGCGCGCATCTCGCCCGTCGTCGTGCTCGCCGCGGCGGGTTGGGTGCTGACGTCAGGCCCGGCCGCGACTCCGGCCCCCCAGAAGGCGTCGGCACCGCAGTCCGCCGACCAGCCGTCCTCGGACGGCGGCGCGTCCGCGGCGGCCACGACGAAGCGGTACTCCGCCGCCCCCGCCCCCTGCGGCAGCATCGGCGCGGCGACGATCAAGTCGCTGGTCCCCGGCGCCAAGACGGCCGGCAAGGAGATCCCCTCCACGGACCCGGCCCTGCGCCGCACCTGCTCCTGGAACGCGCTCAAGGGGTACGACTACCGCTGGCTCGACGTCTCCTTCGAGATCACGGAGTCCGACGCGGCGGCCGCGAAGTCGTACAAGGAGAACATCACCGCGAAGAGCGGCGGCGGAACCGTGCCCGGGGTCGGCGACGCCGGGTACTCGGTGGTGAACCTGACCACCGAGGACAAGCAGCAGACCCGTGAGGGCGTGGTCATGATCCAGGCCTCCAACGCGCTGGTCACCGTGACGTACAACGGCAGCGACTTCGAGTCCAAGAAGGCGCCCGCCACGGACGAGATCAACAAGGGCGCCATCAAGGCCGCCAAGGAAGCGGTGGCGGCACTGCAAAGCGGTCAGAAGGCCTGAGCCGAACCGGCCCGGGCCCCCTGACCGCTTTCGCTGTCAGGCCGCGAGGCCCTCCTGCTCCTTGCCCTTGGGCAGCATGAGCGCCACGTACAGGAGCAGTGAGGTGGCCAGGCCCACCGCCCAGCCGTAGTCGGCCAGCGGCTTGAGGAACGGGATCAGACCGTCGACCGGGAACGGCCCGGTCTTCTTGCCGTCCGCGCCCACGGCCGAGTACGAGCCGCCGACCGCGAGCAGACCGCCGACGACGAAGGCGACGATCGCCCGCCAGTTCCAGCCGTTGGCGTACCAGTAGCGCCCGCCGGGCGTGTAGAGGTCCGCGAGGTGCAGGACCGTGCGCCGGACGATCCAGTAGTCGGCGATGAGGATGCCCGCGACCGTGCCGAGCAGACCGCCGACCACGCCGAGCCAGGTGAAGATGTAGAACTCGGGCGTCGAGATCAGCTTCCACGGGAAGATCAGGATGCCGACGACACCCGTGATCAGCGCGCCCGTACGGAAGTTGATGAACTTCGGGGCCAGGTTGGACAGGTCGTACGCCGGTGAGACCACGTTCGCCGCGATGTTCACGGAGATCGTGGCGACCAGCACCACGATCAGCGCGAACAGCAGCCCGAAGGCGTTGTCCGTCTTGGCCGCGAGCGCGACGGGGTCCCAGATGGCCTCGCCGTAGACCGCCTCGGAGCCGGAGGTGACGAGCACGGCGAGGACCGCGAACAGGGTCATGGTGGTCGGCAGCCCCAGGGCCTGCCCCCAGGTCTGCGCCTTCTGACTGGCACCGAAGCGCGTGAAGTCGGGAATGTTGAGGGACAGGGTGGCCCAGAAGCCGATCATTCCCATGAGCGACGGGAAGAAGACCGGCCAGAAGTCGGGGCCCCAGCCGAGCTTGGAGGGCTGGTCGAGCAGCGCGCCGAAGCCGTCGGCCTTGACCGCGATCCAGATCAGCAGCACGAGTGCGCCCGCGATCACGAAGGGGGCGGCCCAGTTCTCGAAGTGCCGCAGGAAGTCCATGCCGCGGTAGATGATCGCGATCTGGAGCGCCCAGAACAGGATGAAGCAGAGCCACAGGGGCCACGGGTTGCCCGCGATCTTGCCCGCGTCCTCCCAGTGGCCGCCGGTCAGCTTGGAGCCCAGCGCGAAGATGCCGCTGCCGCCGATCCAGGTCTGGATGCCGAACCAGCCGCAGGCCACCGCGGCCCGGATCAGCGCCGGGATGTTGGCGCCGCGCAACCCGAAGGAGGCGCGGGCGAGCACCGGGAAGGGGATGCCGTACTTCGGTCCGGCATGCCCGGTGGCCAGCATCGGGAACAGCACGATGATGTTGGCCAGGGCGATGGTGAACACGGCCTGCTTCCAGTCCATGCCGAGCGCGACCAGGCCGGAGGCCAGGGTCCAGCTGGGGATGCAGTGCGCCATGGAGATCCACAGGGCCGCGAAGTTGTACGTCGTCCACTTGCGTTCGGCGACCGGTACGGGACGCAGGTCCTCGTTGGCGAAGGGGCTGTCGGCGGGGAAGGCCTCGGGGGCGAGCTCGACGCGAGCACCGGGGTTGTGCGGTATCGACGACCCCGTGGGGACTGTTTCGGTCATGGGCAGGCCAATCGGATCAGGACGGGACGGGATGGGCCGTGCGGGGGCCTCGGGCGGGACCGGGACGGGCGGGGAGGCCTTTCCCGGCCCCGCCACCCCTCCCCTGGACGGAGGGGAGGGGGGACAAGGAGTGGGGGGTCGGTCGAGCGGTTACGGCGTGCTGGTCAGGCGTTGACAGCGGGGATGATCGTGGAGCCGTAGGCGTCGATGGTCGCTTCCTGGGCGTCGTGCATGTCGTAGACGGCGAACTGGTCGACGCCCAGCTCGCGCAGCGCGTGCAGCTTCTCGATGTGCTTCTCGGGCGGTCCGATGACACAGAACCGGTCGACGATCTCGTCGGGCACGAAGGCGGTGTCGGGGTTGTCGGCACGGCCGTGGTGGGAGTAGTCGTAGCCCTCGCGGGCCTTGATGTAGTCGGTGAGCTCCTGCGGGACCAGGCCACCGCCGGTGCCGTACTTGGACACCAGGTCGGCCACGTGGTTGCCGACCATCCCGCCGAACCACCGGCACTGCTCGCGTGCGTGCGCGAGTGCCTCCGGCGAGTCGTCCTCGGTGACATAGGCCGGGGCGGCCACGCAGATCTTCACGTCCGCCGGGTTCCGGCCGGCGGCCGCGGCCGCGTCCTTGACCGCCTTGACCATGTACTCGGTGAGGTACAGGTCGGCGAGCTGGAGGATGAACCCGTCGGCCTCCTCACCGGTCATCTTCAGCGCCTTGGGCCCGTACGCCGCCATCCAGACGGGGAGTTCGGCGCCTTCCTTGATCCACGGGAACTTGACGACGGTGCCGCCGAGGTCGGCCTCCTGGCCGGAGCCGAGCGCCCTGATGACCTTCATGGCCTCGCTGATGCGGGCGAGGGTGTTGGGCGTACGGCCCGCGACGCGCATCGCGGAGTCGCCGCGGCCGATGCCGCAGACCGTGCGGTTGCCGAACATGTCGTTGAGGGTGGCGAAGGTGGAGGCGGTGACCTCCCAGGTGCGGGTGCCCGGGTTGGTGACCATCGGGCCGACGGTCAACTTCGAGGTGTTGGCGAGGATCTGACTGTAGATCACGAACGGTTCCTGCCAGAGCACGGCGGAGTCGAAGGTCCAGCCGTAGGTGAAGCCGTTGCGTTCGGCCCGCTTCATCAGGCTGATGACCTTCGAGGCGGGCGGGTCCGTCTGGAGAACGAGTCCGAAGTCCATGGGCGCCACTCCTAGTTGAGGTACTGACAGGTGGAGCGGGGGGTGTAGGCGCCGTGCCCGGCGTGCCCGGTGTACTCCCGCTCGGTGATGACGAGTTCGCCGCGCGAGAGAACCGTCTCGACCCGGCCGGTCAGGCGCTTTCCTTCGTACGCCGAGTAGTCGACGTTCATGTGGTGGGTCTCGGCTGAGACGATCTGCTCGGCGTTCGGGTCGTAGATCACGACGTCCGCGTCGGCGCCCGGGGCGATGGTGCCCTTCTTCGGGTACATGCCGAACATCCGGGCCGGGGTGGCGCAGGCGATCTCGATCCAGCGGCGGCGGGTGATGTGTCCGTCGACGACGGCCTGGTGGAGCAGGTCCATGCGGTTCTCGACGCCGGGCAGGCCGTTGGGGATCTTCGAGAAGTCGCCGCGGCCGAGCTCCTTCTGGCCCACGAAGCAGAAGGGGCAGTGGTCGGTGGAGACGACCTGGAGGTCGTTGGTCCGCAGGCCCTGCCACAGCTTGGCCTGGTGCTCCTTCGGCCGCAGGGGCGTCGAGCACACGTACTTCGAGCCCTCGAAGTCCGGCTCGGCGAGGTTGTCCGTGGACAGGAACAGGTACTGCGGGCAGGTCTCGCCGAAGACGTTGAGCCCTTCGTCCCGCGCGCGTGCCAGTTCGGCCACTGCCTCCATGGCCGAGACGTGCACGACGTACAGGGGGGCGCCGGCGACCTGCGCGAGCTTGATGGCGCGGTGGGTGGCCTCGGCCTCCAACAGCGCCTTGCGGACCTCGCCGTGATAGCGGGGGTCGGTCTCGCCGCGAGCCAGCGCCTGCTCGACCAGGACGTCGATCGCGATGCCGTTCTCGGCGTGCATCATGATCAGTCCGCCGTTCTCGGCGGAGCGCTGCATGGCGCGCAGGATCTGGCCGTCGTCGGAGTAGAAGACACCGGGGTAGGCCATGAACTGCTTGAAGGAGGTGACGCCCTCCTCCACCAGCAGGTCCATCTCCTTGAGCGTCTCCCGGTTCACATCGGAGACGATCATGTGGAAGCCGTAGTCGATGGCGCAGTTGCCCTCCGCCTTGGCGTGCCAGGCGTCGAGGCCCTCGCGCAGGGTGTGGCCGACGCTCTGCACGGCGAAGTCGACGATGGTGGTGGTGCCGCCCCAGGCGGCGGCCCGGGTGCCGGTCTCGAAGGTGTCGGAGGCGAAGGTGCCGCCGAAGGGCAGCTCCATGTGCGTGTGGGCGTCGACGCCACCGGGGATGACGTACTTTCCGGTGGCGTCGATCGTGCGGTCGGCGGTCCAGCTCTGGGTACCGGGCACGGCGAGGGCGGCGATGCGGCCGTCCTCGATCAGCACGTCTGCGTGGATCTCGTCGGACGCGGTGATGACGAGTCCACCGCTGATGACGGTACGGCCGGCCATGGGTTCACGCTCCGTTCGGTTGTCGAAGAAAGTGACGGTCATCTGTGGCTGGTCGCGCCCACGCGGTGGAGCCGCATATGGACGCTGCCCCGCGCCCCTGAAAACAGGGCGCGGGTGCCGACGTCGGCTGTTACGGCGCCGTCAGCGGCTCGTACGCGTCCGGACGGCGGTCGCGGTAGAACTGCCAGCGGTCGCGTACCTCGCGGAGCTTGGCCATGTCCAGGTCGCGGACGACCAGTTCGGTCTCCTTGTCGCTCGCCACCTCGCCCACGAACTGGGCCTCCGGGTCGACGAAGTAGGTCGTCCCGTAGAAGTCGTTGTCGCCCAGTTCCTCCACGCCCACCCGGTTGATCGCCCCCACGAAGTACTCGTTGGCGACCGCCGCGGCCGGCTGCTCCAGCTGCCACAGGTAGGCGGACAGTCCGCGCGAGGTGGCCGACGGGTTGAAGACGATCTCGGCGCCCGCGAGCCCCAACGCCCGCCAGCCCTCCGGGAAGTGGCGGTCGTAGCAGATGTACACGCCGATCCTCCCGACCTTGGTGTCGAAGATCGGCCATCCCAGGTTGCCGGGGCGGAAGTAGAACTTCTCCCAGAATCCCGGCACTTGGGGGATGTGGTGCTTGCGGTACTTGCCGAGGTACGAGCCGTCCGCGTCGATCACGGCGGCGGTGTTGTAGAGGACGCCGGGCTGCTCCTCCTCGTACATCGGCAGGATCAGGACGATGCCCAGCTCCTTGGCCAGCGCCTGGAACCGCTTGACGATCGGCCCGTCGGGGATCTGCTCGGCGTACTCGTAGAACGCCTTGTCCTGGACCTGGCAGAAGTACGGCCCGTAGAACAGCTCCTGGAAGCACAGGACCTGAGCACCCTGCGCGGCCGCGTCCCGGGCCGCCTGCTCGTGTACCTGGATCATCGACTCCTTGTCGCCCGTCCACGCGGTCTGGAAGAGGGCGGCACGAATCACTCTGCTCATCGGGACCTCCGGTCGCTCGGTGTGCGAGAAGCGTAGGAAGTCCGAAAACCGGCTTTGAGTTGCACGGTGTCACGTCTGCGGGCACCCGGCGTGCCACCGTGTCACCCTTTCGCGAGCCCATGTTTCACCGCCGTTTTCCCAGGTCATGGCATGTTTCAGCTCTGTTGCGCGTCGTGCGCGAGGAGCGCGATGTGCACTGAGGCCGCCTGCTCGAAATCGTCGAGGTCGACGCCGAGCCGGCCCTGTATCGCCTCCAGCCGGCGATAGAGCGCGGGCCGCGAGACATGGTGGAGCTGGGCCGTGCGGGACTTGTTGCGGCCGGTGGCGAGATAGGTGCGCAGCACGGCGAGCAGATCGTCCGCGGCACCCGAGCCCGAGTCGCACAGCAGCCCGTCCAGCTCGCGCTCCGCGAAGGACTGCACATGCGGATCGTCCCGCAACAGCCTGATCAGGCCGCGCAGATGGACGTCCTTGAGGCGTACGACGGCCGGGAGGTCGAGCACCCCGGACGCGACGGCGTCGGCGACATGCCGGGCCTCGCGCATCCCGGCGGGCACGTCGTCCCAGGCCGTACGGGGGTCGGCCGCCGCCACCACGGTCCCGGCCAGCCGGGCCGCGAAGTTCGCCGTGAGGATGGTGGCGTCCTGGTCCCGGGCCAGGCTCAGCAGCACGGCGGTGGCCCCGTCGGCGAGTTCGGCGACGATCCCGGGCAGCCCCAACAGCCGTAGGACACGGTCGAGTTCGGCGGGATCGCCGTCTCGTACGACGAGCGGCACGAAGGTCCGCCGGTTGACCGGAAGGCCGGCCGCCCGCGCGCGGGGCAGCAGCTGCCGCGCCGGTACGACCCCGCTGACCAGGTCGGTGAGCAGGCTCTGCGCGGACTGCTCCTCCCAGGTGTGGGCGGAGGTGCCGCCGAGCATGCGGTGCAGGACGAGGGACTCGGCGGCGCGGTCGGCGAGGAGGCGGCCGGTGGCGGTGTCGCCGCGGTAGCCGCACAGCATGATCTGGCCCCAGCGCTCCCCGCGCCCGCCGAGTTCGGCGCGGATCCAGCGGTCGCCCTCGCTGCCTCCCCCAGTGCCTGAACGGCCTGGGAGGTGCCCCCATGCCTGGCGGGCGATGCGCTCCCAGTCGCGCAGCACGTCGTCCACCGCGGACCGCTCCCCCGCGGTGGCGAGGACGCGGTGCGCGAGGTTGGTGACGACGACGGGGCAGCCGCTGTGGTGGGCGATCTCGTCCAGCAGGTGCTGGAGCGGGGCGCCCGCGGTGATGAGTCCGGTGAGGGCGGTCCGCACGGCCTCGGACATGCTGATGGCGGCGAACTTCCGCCGCACCAGCCGGGCTTGGACCTCCTCCGTCAACTCGGCGAAGGGGAACGGCCGGTGCAGGACGACCATCGGCAGTCCGCACCGCTCGGCGGCCCGGCGCATCGCGTCCGGCGGCGCCGGGAAGGCGCGGCCGAGTCCGAGGACCACGGCCGCGGCCTCCGCGCGGTGCAGCGACTGGATGTACTCGGCCTGCTTGTCGTCGTCCCCGGCCAGCAGCACCCCGGTGGTGAGGACCATCTCGCCGCCGCTGAGCATCACCCCGACGTCGGCGGCCTCGGCGACATGGACCCAGCGCACGGCCCGGTCGAGCTGACCGGCACCCGCCACCACCTCGGGCTCCCCGGCGAGGACCCGCTCCAGCATGAGGACCTGCCGGACCGACAGGGTCGGCTCCATGGACTCCAGAGGCTCCAAGGGCTCCAAGGTGGTGCTCATGACGGTGTTCCCTCGCTGTGGGCCTACTGGATGGTGCTCCTCAGAGCGTGTTCGAGGATCGCGGCGCCCTCCTCGGCCTCCGCGACGGTCAGGGACAGCGGCGGGGCGATCCGGAGGGCGCTGGTGTTGTGCCCGCCGCCCTTGCCGAGCAGCAGCCCCTCGGCGCGGGCGGCCTCCAGCACGGCGGACGCGGCCTGCGGATCGGCCTCGTCGGTGCCGGGCTTCACCAGCTCGACGCCCAGCATCAGCCCGCGCCCGCGCACCTCCCGTACGCCCGGGACCTGCGCGGCGACGGACCGCAGCCGCTCGAGCAGCAGCCCGCCGACCCGCCGGGCGTTGCCCTGGAGGTCGTGGTCCAGGAGATACGACAGGTTGGCGAGCCCGGCCGCCATCGTGATCTGGGTGCCGCCGAAGGTCGAGATGCTGTTGGAGTCGAGGCAGTTCATGATGTCGGCGCGGGCCACGACCCCGCCGATGGACATGCCGTTGCCGATGCCCTTGGCGAAGGTGAGGATGTCCGGCGGACCGGACCTCGCGTGTGCCTGCCAGCCCCAGAAGTGGTCGCCGGTGCGGCCCCAGCCGGTCTGCACCTCGTCGGCGATCCACAGGATGCCCCGCTCGTTCAGCACCTCGCGGAAGGCGGCGTAGAGGCCGTCGGGCGGGGAGGTGAAGCCGCCGACGCCCTGGATCGGCTCGGCGATCAGGGCCGCGGGCGGGCGGGTGTGGCCGAGGAGGTCCTTCAGGTCGTCGACGCAGGCCGCGATGAAGTCGTCGTCGCTGAGCGAGGCGTAGGGGCCGCGGGTGCGGACCCCGCCGTGGACGTACAGCGTCTGGAGCGGGGACAGCGAGGTGGGCGACCAGCCGCGGTTGCCGGTGATGCCGACCGCGCTGAAGGAGCGGCCGTGGTAGCTGTTGCGCATCGCCAGGATCGTGTTGCTGCGGCGGTAGGTCGTGGCGAGCAGCAGCGCGGTGTCGTTGGCCTCGGTGCCGGAGGTGGTGAAGAAGACCCGGGCGTCCGGGATGCCGGACAACTGGGCGATTCGCTCGGCGAGTTCGACCATCGGCCGGTTCAGGTACAGGGTGGAGGAGTGGATGATCCGCCCCGCCTGTTCACTGACCGCCTTGGTGATCTCGGGCAGGGCGTGCGCGGTCATCGTGGTGAGGATGCCGCCGAAGAAGTCGAGGTACTTGTTGCCCTCGGAGTCCCAGACGTGCCGGCCCTCGCCGTGGGTGATCTCCAGCGGCTCCTCGTAGTAGAGGGCGAGCCAGTCGGGCAGGACGGCGCGGTGGCGTCCCAGCAGGTCCCTGGTCACGGCTGCACCAGCCCTTCGTAGGCGTCGGGGCGGCGGTCGCGGTAGAAGGCCCACTGCTGCCGCACTTCCTCGATGAGGTCGAAGTCCAGGTCGCGGACGACCAGTTCCTCCTCCTTGTCGCTGGCCGTGTCACCGACGAACTGGCCGCGCGGGTCGACGAAGTAGGAGGTGCCGTAGAAGTCGTTGTCGCCGTACTCCTCGACGCCGACCCGGTTGATGGCGGCGACGAAGTACTCGTTGGCGACGGCGGCCGCGGGCTGCTCCAGGCGCCACAGGTAGGAGGACAGGCCCCGGTGGGTGGCGGAGGGGTTGTAGACGAGCTGGGCGCCGTTGAGGCCCAACTGCCGCCAGCCCTCCGGGAAGTGGCGGTCGTAGCAGATGTAGACGCCGACCTTGCCCACCGCCGTGTCGAAGACCGGCCAGCCGAGGTTGCCGGGCTTGAAGTAGTACTTCTCCCAGAAGCCCTTGACCTGCGGGATGTGGTGCTTGCGGTACTTGCCGAGGACGCTGCCGTCGGCGTCGATGACGACCGCGGTGTTGTAGTAGAACCCGGACTGCTCGACCTCGAACACCGGCACCACGATCACCATGCCGGTCTCGCGGGCGAGTTCCTGCATCCGCGTGGTGGTGGGGCCGTCCGGCACCGGCTCGGCCCAGCGGTAGTGCTCGGGTTCCTGGACCTGACAGAAGTAGGGGGCGTTGAAGACTTCCTGGAACCCGATGATCTTCGCGCCCTGTCGGGCCGCCTCGCGGGCGTGCTCCTCGTGTTTCGCCACCATGGAATCGGTGTCGCCGGTCCAGGTGGCCTGGACCAGAGCGGCACGTACGACGTTGGCCATGAGCTGCTCCTTCGGCGGGACGTCAGAGCCTCTACGCCCGTAGATCAGACCGTAGAGGGACGAACGTAAGCCTCCTGGAGAGGCTTGCCAAGACCATTGTCGTTAACCCGGCAAGTCGATCACGTTTCACACTCCAGTGGAGGAGTGACGTGCCCGGTCGGCGGCGTGGTGCGGGACCTGTCAGGCGGAGAACCCGGCGACGCGCAGGGCGTGCACCAGGTCCCAGTGCCGCTCCTGCGACACGGCCCCCGCGGCCGCGAGGAGGAGCGGGACGAGGGTCCGTGGGTCGGGTTCGGCGCTGCGGGCGGCCTCCTCGGGGGTACGGACGCGGACGTACGCGTCGAGGAGCGCGGAGGCCTCGCGGCGCCGCCCCTCGCCGAGCAGGGCGAGCACGGCCGCGCCGATCTCCCCGGCGGGCCGCGCGACCCCCTGGCGGAGCATCTGCTCGCCGTCGGCGCCCCGCCCGGCCGCGACCAGCGCGTCCGCGGCGGCCACCAACCGCTCGGCGGGCAGTGAGGCGGCCTCCCAGAGCAGGGTCGCCCAGTCGGCGCCGAGCCCGGCGCGGTGGAGCTCCGCCGCGAGCAGCGGGAAACGGGCGGCGGGCCAGTGGGCGACCTCGACGAGCAGGGCGTGCGCCTCGCCGGTACGGCCCTCGGCGCGCAGCCGTACCAGCGTCGCGACGGTGTCGGCGGTCTCCCGCGGCGCCGCCGCGTCCTCGGCGCCGCTCGGCGCCTTCTGCGACCGCGTGCGCCCCGGCTGCCGTATGTCCGTCGCCTCGGCCGCCCCGGCGAACCGCGCTCCACGTGGAGTGCGGCCCCGCTTGGCGGACTGGGCGGGAAGATCCGGTACGGCGGTCGGCGGTACGACGACGGGGCCGACCTCGGCGTCCGCCTCCCCGGCGAACCGAGCACCACCTCGGCGACGCTTGCGCTGCTTGGTCGTCGGGGGTGTCTCCGGAGGGGTACCGGTTGGGGCGTCGGTACGGGGGGTCCGGTCGTCGGCGGCGGTTCCGGTCGAGGTCTGCTGCGGGGCATATGGCTGGTCGAACGCGTCGGCGCGGTTCGGCTGGGGGGTGCCGTATCCGGGGCGGAGGGATGTGTCGGGTGCCGACGGCCGCGGGCCGTATCCGGAGTGGGGCCCTTCGGCGGGTCCCGGGCCGGTGGCGGAAGGAGCGGCCGGTCCGGCGTCCTGAGGAGCGGCCGGGCGCTGCGCCGCGTAGCCGGTGCCGACCGCTTCCGTGGCCGCCGCGCCCGCGGTGCCGCGCTGCTGAGGCATGGCGGGGAAGCCGGTGGTGTTGGCTCCGGGACGGCCCGCCCCCACGCCGTCGGCGGAGCCCGTGTGCCCGCCCGCCCACTCGTCGCCGTGCCCACGCCCGCCCGTCGAAAAGCCCTCACTCACCCGGGCGTCGCCCCAACCGCGGTCGTCCGGCTCCCCGTGCCCGCTCCCGCCTGCTTCCTCGCCCTCATGCCCGTGCGACCCGGAACCCCCGCCCACGCGACCGCCGACCCAAGCCGAACCCCCGCCCACGCGACCGCCGACCCAAGCCCCGTCGCCCCGCTCGCCGTGCCCGCTCATGCCCGGTCCTACGCCCGGCTCGTCGTCCCCGTACGCCGCCGTGTTGCCGGTCCGGCCACGGCGGAAGAATCCGGCGCTCTCCACCTGGCCGCGCCGGACCGCGTCGGCGCGGTCGCCCATCGTTCGGCGGTCCAACTCCTTCATCCGGGACTGGAGTTCGGCGCAGCGGCGGACCGCGCGTTCGTGGTCGTCGCGGGCCCAGGCGAGGTCGAGGCGGAGGGCGTCGGCCTCCTCCTGGGTGGCGGCGGCCGCGAGCAGCCGGCCCAGTTCGGCCTGCCGTTCCGCCGCGTAACGCTGTTCGCGGAGCATGACGTCGAAGCGGTCACCGAGGGCGTCCCGGCCGCCGGGACGGGCGTCGTGGGCGCCCTGCGCGGCCGCGTGCAGGGGACGGGCCCGTTCGGCCTCGGCGCGGGCCGCGTCGATGCCGTACGCCCCGGCCAGGTCCTGGAGGAGTGCCTCCACGACGTCCCAGGGCGGCACCTCGCGGCCGTCGAGGCACGCTTGCATACCGTCCGGATCGCGCTGCCAGAACACCGCGCACCAGCCGCCACCCTGGTCCAGACGGGCCAGCACACCGCTCAGGTAGGCCACGAACTCCCGCACCTGTCCCGGGAGTTGATCCACTGCCATCGCTCAACTCCCGTTAGACCGGAGCACTCCAGTGCGTAAGAGAACACCAGCAGTGTTACGAACGGGCTACAGCGAGTTTTCAAAGGCGCAGCAGGAGTCCCCCGGCGCGACCCGGGCCACTGGGTGAACTCCCGTCACACGCCTGCGGCCTCGCACATCCCGGCCAACTCGTCCATGGACAGCCCGAGGGCCCGGGCGAGCGCGGCGACCGTGAAGAACGCCGGGGTCGGCGCCCGCCCGGTCTCGATCTTCCGGAGGGTCTCCGCGGAGATCCCGGCACTCGCCGCGACCTCGGTCATGCTGCGGCCGCCACGGGCTTCGCGCAGCAACCGGCCGAGCCGCTCGCCGCGTTCGCGTTCTTCGGGGGTGAGAGGGGTGCGCACCATGACCCCATTCTAATACCGGTATAGTAATTGGCATGGTGGAACTGAAGACGGACACATCGATGGATGCCATGTACGAGGCGGGACAGGTCGTCGGGCAAGCCCTGACAGCCGTGGAGAAGGCCGCTGACGTGGGCGTATCCCTGCTGGAGCTGGACGAGGTGGCGCGCGGGGTGCTGCGCGCGGCCGGGGCGTCCTCGCCGTTCCTCGGCTACCGGCCCACCTTCGCCACCACCCCCTTTCCCGCGGTCATCTGCGCCTCCGTGAACGACGCGATCGTGCACGGCATCCCGAGCGACTACCGGCTGCGCGACGGCGACCTCGTATCGATCGACTGCGGTGCCCAACTCGGCGGCTGGGCAGGGGACTCGGCGATCAGCTTCACGGTGGGCGCGCCGCGGCCGGAGGACGTGCGCATGATCGAGACCGCCGAGCGCGCCCTCGCGGCCGGGATCGGTGCCGCGGTCGTGGGCAACCGCATCGGGGACATCGCGCACGCGATCGGCTCGGTGTGCCGGGCCGGCGGCTACGGCATCATGGACGACTTCGGCGGACACGGCATCGGCCGCCGTATGCACGAGGACCCGCCGGTCCCCAACGAGGGGCGCCCGGGGCGCGGTCTCCCCCTGCGGCACGGCATGGTCCTCGCGCTCGAGCCGATGCTCATCGCGGGCGGCACCGACGCGTACCGCGAGGAACCGGACGGCTGGACCCTGAAGACGGCCGACGGCTCACGGGCGGCGCACGTCGAGCACACGGTGGCGATCACCGACGCGGGCCCCCGCGTCCTGACGGCACGCTGAGCCCGGCCTCACAGGGTCGGTCCGCGGGCAGGGCAGGGCCGCGGGCAGGGCAGGGCCGCGGGCAGGGCAGATCCGCGGGCCGGGCAGGGCCGGTCCCACCGCCCGCGGACCGGCCTGCCCGGCGCTCATGACTGAACGTGCCCCGCTCCCCCATCCGTGCGAAGGTGTAACCGGCTGACTCCCGGGTTACCCGGCCCCGGCACGTCGATCAGCGAGGGCGTCCCCGGCCCTCCACCAGTCCGCGCGCGGACTCGGCCCGGGGGGACACCCGCGGGGATGCCGGATGGGAACGCCCATGACCAGCGGCTTCAGCGGACCGGACGGCTACGACGCCTTCGGAGAGTTCCTCGCCCGTTTCTTCGGCGGCCCCCGCCCGGGCCCCCGGCAGATCAACATCGGCCAGCTGCTGAGCCGTCCTGCCCGGGAGCTGGTGCGGGACGCCGCGCAGTACGCCACCGAGCACGGCAGCCGGGATTTGGACACCCAGCATCTGCTGCGGGCGGCACTCGCCGCCGAACCGACCCGGACCCTGTTGAGCCGTGCGGGCGCCGACCCCGACACCCTCGCCTCGGAGATCGACGAACGCTCCGGACCCGTCCAGCACCAGCCGGAGGAGGCCCCACCACCGACCTCACTGGCGCTGACCCCCGCCGCCAAGCGGGCCCTGCTGGACGCGCACGAGCTGGCCCGCGCCCGGGGCGCCGGCCACATCGGCCCGGAGCACGTACTGAGTGCCCTGGCCGCGAACCCCGACTCGGCCGCCGGGCACATCCTCAACTCGGCCCGCTTCGCCCCCGCCGGCCTGCCGCCCGAGGCGGTCCCGGACGGCGGGCAGCCCCGCGCGGAGGCCCAGCGCAGCACGAGCACGCCCACCCTCGACAAGTACGGCCGCGACCTCACCGACCTGGCCCGGCAGGGCCGTATCGACCCGGTGATCGGCCGGGACGACGAGATCGAGCAGACCATCGAGGTGCTGTCCCGGCGCGGAAAGAACAACCCGGTGCTCATCGGTGACGCGGGGGTCGGCAAGACCGCGGTCGTGGAGGGGCTGGCCCAGCGGATCGTCGACGGGGACGTGCCCGACGTCCTGACCGGGCGGCGGGTCTTCGCCCTGGACCTGACGGGGGTCGTCGCGGGCACCCGCTACCGGGGCGACTTCGAGGAGCGCCTGACGAACATCGTGGGCGAGATCCGCGACAACTCCGACCGGCTGATCGTCTTCATCGACGAACTGCACACCGTCGTGGGCGCGGGCGGAGGCGGCGAGGGCGGTTCCATGGACGCCGCCAACATCCTCAAGCCGGCCCTGGCCCGCGGCGAACTGCACATCGTGGGCGCGACCACGCTGGAGGAGTTCCGCAGGATCGAGAAGGACGCGGCCCTCGCCCGCCGCTTCCAGCCGATCCTGATCCCCGAGCCCACCACGGCGGACGCCATCGAGATCCTGCGCGGACTCAGCGACCGCTACGAGGCCCACCACCAGGTCCGCTACACCGACGAGGCGCTGGTGGCCGCCGTGGAGCTCTCCGACCGCTATCTGCCCGACCGCCGGCTGCCGGACAAGGCGATCGACCTCATCGACCAGGCAGGGGCACGGGTACGGCTGCGGGCGCGCACCAAGGGCACGGACGTACGGGCCCTGGAGCGCGAGGTCGAGCAGCTGGGCCACGACAAGGACCGGGCGGTCGCCGACGAGCAGTACGAGCAGGCCACGCAACTGCGGGACCGCATCGCCGAGTTGAAGCAGCGGATCGCCGAGGCCACCGGGGGCGACGAGGCCGACGAGGGCCAGCACCTGGAGGTCACCGCCGAGGCCGTCGCCGAGGTGGTGTCCCGGCTGACCGGCATCCCGGTCAGCAGCCTCACCCAGGAGGAGAAGGACCGCCTGCTCGGCCTGGAGCAGCACCTGCACGAGCGGGTGGTCGGCCAGGACGAGGCCGTACGGGTCGTCTCGGACGCCGTGCTGCGCTCCCGGGCGGGCCTCGCGAGCCCGGACCGCCCGATCGGCAGCTTCCTCTTCCTCGGCCCGACCGGCGTCGGCAAGACCGAACTGGCCCGCGCCCTGGCGGAGTCGCTGTTCGGCAGCGTGGAGCGCATGGTCCGCCTCGACATGAGCGAGTACCAGGAGCGCCACACCGTCAGCCGCCTGGTCGGCGCCCCGCCCGGATACGTCGGCCACGAGGAGGCGGGCCAGCTGACGGAGGCCGTCCGCCGGCACCCGTACTCCCTGCTCCTGCTGGACGAGGTGGAGAAGGCCCACCCGGACGTCTTCAACATCCTGCTCCAGGTGCTCGACGACGGCCGCCTCACCGACTCCCAGGGCCGTACGGTCGACTTCACCAACACGGTGATCGTGATGACCAGCAACCTGGGCTCGGAGGCGATCACCCGCGGGGGCACGGGCATAGGCTTCGGTTCCCAGTCCGGTGAGGAGGCCCGCCGCGAGCAGATCCTGCGGCCCCTGCGCGACCACTTCCGCCCGGAGTTCCTGAACCGCATCGACGAGGTGGTCGTCTTCCGCCGGCTCACCGACGAGCAACTGCGCGAGATCACGGAGCTGTTGCTCCGGAGCACCCGCCGTCTGCTCCGGGCCCAGGGCGTGGAGGTCACCTTCACGGACAGCGCGGTGGACTGGCTGGCGGAACACGGCTACCAACCGGAGTACGGCGCACGTCCGTTGCGCCGCACGATCCAGCGGGAGGTGGACAACCAGCTGTCCCGCCTGCTCCTGGACGGCACCATCAAGGACGGCGACCAGGTGACGGTGGACGCCTCAGCAGGCACGCTGACGTTCAGGTGAGGTTCTTAGGGGCGCGGGGAGCTGCGCGACCAGCCCCCACGCGCCCGCAGTGACCTACGGCGCGGGGTACACCACCTGCGCGGATCCCCCACCCCGCCGCACCGTCTCAGCAGCCGCCAACCACTTCCCACCCGGCAACCGCTGCACCCCAGTAGCCGCCCCGATCTCCGGATTCAGCTTGAACGAGTGCCCGATGGCCTCCAACTGAGACCGCACCCCGCTGCTGTACAACGCCGGCTCCAGCTCCGTCTGCGCGGCGTTCCGCTGACTCGCCCGGGGCGCCGCGATCGCGTCCACCAACGGCAGCCCGCGGTCCACGAACTCGGTCAGCACCTGGAGCACGGTGGTGATGATGGTCGCCCCACCGGGCGAACCCAGCGCCACCACCGGCTTGTTGTGCCGGTCGAGCACGATCGTCGGCGAGATCGAGGACCGCGGCCGCTTGCCGGGCCCGGGCAGGTTCGGGTCGTGCACCGCCGGGTTCGCGGGCACGAAGGAGAAGTCCGTCAGCTCGTTGTTGAGGATGAACCCCCGCCCCGGCACGGTGATCGCGCTGCCGCCGGTCTGCTCGATGGTCAGCGTGTAGGAGACGACGTTGCCCCACTTGTCGGCGACCGTGAGGTGCGTGGTGTTCTCGCCCTCGTACGTCGTCGGGGCCGCCGTCCCCCGGTCGGCGCAGGTCGCGGGATGCCGCGGGTCCCCGGGCGCCAGCGGGCTCGTGAGCACCGCGTCGTCCTTGATGAGGCAGGCCCGCGAGTCGGCGAACTTCTGCGACAGCAGTTCCTTCGTCGGTACGTCCTCGAAGGCGGGGTCGCCGACCCAGCGCCCGCGGTCCGCGAACGCGATCCTGCTGGCCTCGATGTAGTGGTGCAGGTACTGGACCTCGCTGGCCTTCGAAAGGTCTGTGTGCTCCAGGATGTTGAGGGCCTCACCGACGGTGGTGCCGCCGGAGGAGGAGGGGGCGATGGAGTAGACGCCGAGCCCTCGGTAGGAGGTCTTGGTCGGCTTCTGGAGCTTGGCCCGGTAGGCGGCCAGGTCCTTCTCGGTGAGGTTCCCGGGACGCGCGTTCCAGCCGGAGGCCGGGTCCACCGGAGGGTGGTTCACGGTGTCGACGATGTCGTCGCCGAGGTCTCCGTGGTAGATCGCGCCGACGCCCTTGCGCGCCAACTCGGCGTAGGTGCGGGCGAGATCGGGGTTCTTGAAGGTCGATCCGACGACCGGGAGCCGGCCGCCGGGCAGGAACAGCTTCGCGGTGTCCGGGAAGTACCGGAACCGCGTCTCATTGGAGGCGGTCTGCGAGCGGAAGGTGTCGTCCACGACGAACCCGTTCCGTGCGATCCGCTCGGCGGGCCTGAGGACGGTGCCCAGGGATCTGCTGCCCCACTTGCCGAGCGCGGTGGCCCAGGTTGCCGGTGTGCCCGGTGTTCCGACGCTCAGTCCGCTGCTGACGGCGTCGGCGAAGGCGAGCGGCTTGCCGTTCTCCACGAAGAGGTCGGTGCCGGCGCTCAGCGGTGCCGTCTCGCGGCCGTCGATGGTGTGGACCGTACGGGACTTGGCGTCGTAGTAGACGAAGTAGCCGCCCCCGCCGATGCCGGAGGAGTACGGCTCGGTGACGCCGAGCGCGGCGGCGGTGGCGACGGCCGCGTCGACCGCGTTGCCGCCCTTCCTGAGGACTTCGATGCCGGCGGCGGAGGCGTCCGCGTCGACACTGGAGACGGCACCCCCGTAGCCGACGGCGACAGGTGCTTTCTGCGGTGCCGAGGTGGCCTGCGGCGGCGCTGCCGCCCCCACCGACACCACGGCGGCCGAGACCGCCAGGACCGACAGTTTCCGTGCGACAGGGCGACGCATCCTTACCTCCAGTCCAGGACCGTCCGCGCAGCGTAACCACATCCCAGGTGCACCGACACCCCTCCTCGGTGGAGGTGTCATGCGAATGCCACACTTCGAACACCGGTACGTACCAGTGCCGTCGGGCCGCTAGCATGCGCGCACATGAACGACGACGTGCGCAACATCGTCCTCGGCGTGGTGGCGGCGGGCATCAGCGCCGCGCTCGGCTGGCTTGCCCGGACGTATCTGTGGAAGCGGAAACTCCGCCGCAAGCAGGCCTTCTTCGGGCTGCCGGACAACTCCGAGTCGCTGCTGGTCGTCAACCGGGACGCCGGCAGCTCCGATCTCGCGGTGCACCGCTACGACGTGTTCGCCCTCCTCGAACTGTCCGCCCTCATCAAGGACTGCGGTGCGCACGCCGAGGTGGTCACCCAGGACACGGCCCGGCAAGGCTTCGGTGAGCGCACGGAGTTCTGCGTCGGCGGCCCCTCGTCGAACCGGCGGATGATGGCGCACATGACCGCCATGCTGCCCGGGGTGCAGGTGAAGATCGACCCGTCGGAGCCGGGCCCGATCCGGATGACGTACCAGATCGGCGGCGAGGACTACCACCTGGAGAAGGGGCTGTCGGAGTACGTGCTGCTGGCCCGTCTCACCGCCGGACAGCCGGGACAGAGCCGGCCCGTCTTCCTGTTCTGCGGCCAGACCGCCATCACCAACCAGGCCGCCACCCGCTATCTGGCCCGCAACCACGAGCGGTTGGCCCGCAAGTACGGCGACAACACGTTCGTCCTCCTGCTGAAGGTGGTCAACTCGCACGCTTACGGCCCGGATGTCGCCGAACTGGTCGCCGACGTGACCCGCGCGGCCCAGGCTCCGCTGCCGACGACCACACCCGCACGGAACTCCCACCGCGCCTCCTGAATTGCTTCACAGCACAACAATCGTTACTCCCACGTAACTTACCGACGGGTTACTTGCGGTAAGCGGTCGAGGTTACCGTCTGGTCACTTTGCACTGACACGAGTAGGGAGTGACCCGTGGGACACCCTCGCAAGGCCCTGCGCACGACCACCGTGGGCGCCGTCTCCGCGACCCTGATCGCCGGTGGCGCCCTCGGGCTCGCCCCTGCCGCCCAGGCGACCGACGCCGTCCGCTTCGTCGACATCGCGGGCGACGGCGGCACCGTTCTCAAGGCCAACGTCGTCACGCCCCCAGGTGCGGACGGCTCCCGGCGCTTCCCGCTCATCGTGCTGCCCACCAGCTGGGGCCTGCCCCAGGTCGAGTACCTCGCCCAGGCCCAGAAGCTCGCGAACTCGGGCTATGTGGTGGTGACTTACAACGTGCGCGGGTTCTGGCAGTCGGGCGGGCAGATAGAAGTGGCGGGCCCGCCCGACACCGCCGACGCGTCCAAGGTCATCGACTGGGCGCTCGCCAACACCCCTTCCGACGCCCGGCACATCGGCATGGCGGGCGTCTCGTACGGCGCCGGCATCAGCCTGCTCGCCGCCGCGCACGACAAGCGCATCAAGGCGGTCGCCTCCCTCAGCGGCTGGGCCGACCTGATCGACTCGATCTACTCGGGACGCACCCAGCACGTCGAGGCCGGCGCCGTGCTGGACGGCGCGAGCCTGGTGACCGGCCGCCAGAGCGCCGAAGTCCGGCAGATCTTCGACAACTTCTACGCGTCGAACCTGTCGAAGGAACAGGAGATGATCGATTGGGGGAAGAAACGTTCGGCCGCCACATACGTGGACCAGCTCAACCAGAACGGTGCGGCGGTCCTGATGGCCAACGCGTGGGGCGACACGGTCTTCGCGCCCAACCAGTACGCGGACTTCTACGAGAAGCTGACCGGCCCGAAGCGGCTGGAACTCAGGCCCGGCGACCACGCGACCGCCGAGATTCCCGGGCTGTTCGGACTGCCCAACGACGTGTGGACCGACACCGGGCGCTGGTTCGACCACTACCTCAAGGGAGAGGACAACGGGATCGACCGCGAGGACCCGGTCCAGCTCAAGTCCCGTTCCACAGGCGGCTACGAGGGCTACCCGGACTGGAAGTCCGTCGGCGCCACGCGGAAGAAGATCGCCCTGTCGGGCACCACCACGATCCACACCAACGTCGACTCGGGCGCCGACGGCGGGATCGTCTTCCTGTCCAGCATCCTCGACCAGATCGCCCAGGCTCCGCCGATGGCCTCGATCCCCCTGCTGCCGCGCCGCTGGGCCGCCGTATGGCAGTCGGAGAAGTACCGGAGCGCCCAACAGGTGCGCGGTACCGCGAAGTTGCACACCACGCTGACTCCCACCAAGGAGAGCGGCACCCTCGTCGCCTACCTGTACGACGTGGGGCCGCTCGGCCTCGGCAAGCTGGTCTCCAACGCGCCGTACACCTTCCACGGGCGGACGCCCGGGGAGCCGTTCGACGTCGACCTGGACCTGTTCTCCACGGCCTACGACGTCCCGGCAGGGCATCGTCTGGCCCTGGTGGTCGACACGGTCGACCCGCTCTACATCGAGCACAACCCGTCCGGCGCTCAGCTGACCTTCTCCTCGCCGGCGAACGACCCGTCGTACGTGTCGATTCCGCTGCGCGAGCAGTGATCTCCGGCCGGCGCCGGGCGGGTATGGCTCTGTGACTGCTGCCCCCTACGGTGCAAGGGCCGTGGGGGGATCCCCACCCGGCAGCAGCGTCCCTGGGGGCTCGACCGCCATCACCGTGGGGATGAACGGACCATCGTAGTCGAGGCTCGAGGACATGGCCGTCGCCCCTCTCAGTGCTTGAGGATCTTGGAGAGGAAGTCCCTGGCGCGCTCGCTGTCCGGGTTCGTGAAGAAGTCGTCGGGAGCGCGGTCCTCGACGATACGGCCGTCCGCCATGAAGACCACGCGGTTGGCGGCCGAGCGGGCGAAGCCCATCTCATGGGTGACGACGACCATGGTCATGCCCTCCTGGGCCAGTTGCCGCATGACCTCCAGGACCTCGTTGATCATCTCCGGGTCGAGGGCCGAGGTCGGCTCGTCGAACAGCAGGGCCTTGGGCTCCATGGCGAGGGCGCGGGCGATGGCCACGCGCTGCTGCTGGCCGCCGGAGAGCTGGGCGGGGTACTTGTCGGCCTGGTCGGCGAGGCCCACCCGGTCGAGAAGTTCACGGGAGCGGCGGTCGGCCTGCTCCTTCTTCTTCCCGCGCACCTTGACCTGGGCCAGCGACACGTTCTGAAGGACCGTCTTGTGGGCGAACAGGTTGAAGGACTGGAAGACCATGCCCACCTCGGCACGGAGCTTCGCGAGGGCCTTGCCCTCCTCGGGCAGCGGCTGCCCGTCGAGCGTGATGGAACCGGACTTGATGGTCTCCAGACGGTTGATCGTCCTGCACAGCGTGGACTTGCCCGACCCCGAAGGGCCGATGACGACGACCACCTCCCCCTTGCCGACGGTGAGGTTGATGTCCTGGAGGACATGCAGCTCTCCGTAGTACTTGTTGACGTCACGCAGTTCGATCAACGGATCGACGACGGCCATGCCCAGCCCTACTCACTCTCAGCTGTGTCGTGGTTGCCGCAACCTATCGAGGCAAGATCTCGCATAAGGAACGACACGCACTTTTCGGTCATTAGCCGTATTTACGCCGAGCTTACGGCCATGGATTCACTCCTCGGCGACCTCCGCGTAGAGCTGGGACAGCTCGGGGACCCCACTGCCGGCCCACTCGTGACCGGCGGCCACGACATCGAACTCACGGCCGGATTCCAGCCGGATCACGGGCTGTCCGTCCGACCGCAGATCCCAGGCTGCCCCCGGGACGGTCCGCACGATGACCGTGCCGAGATAGAGCCCGGCGTCGTTGCCGAGCCACAGCAGGACGTCCTCGTCGTCGCGCCAGCCGGGCACCAACTGATCGAGCGCCTCCAACGACGCCTCCGTGTCGTCGAGTTCGACTCCGGACCGGAACGCGTGCGAACGCAGCAGCTCGCACTCGGCGAGCAGTTCGGCGATGCCCTCGGCGTCGCGGGTCCCGGGATTCTCACTCCGGCCGCCCAGAAAAGGGATCTTCATACGCCCAGCGTGTCACTCACCCCGGCGCGTGCACCACAGGCGCGCGGGCCGTCGTTTCCGGTCGAGTTCGCGCCCACTCGGCGCATGGCGCGTTGACCTGCCACGGATGTCTCCTTAGTTTCGCGATGCGTTTTTTGTGGTCTATGAGGAGAAGGAGGCATCTGTGCACCGACGTGTCCGGTGTGGTGCGGTGGTTCTCGCTCTGTGCGCGGCTCTCGCGCCGGGCCGCCCGGCCGCCGGTGCGGAGCCCGTCCTCCCGGCGGGGGCGCTGCCGCTGGAGCGGCACTTCGACAACACCGCCGTCAGCGACGACACCCGCCCGGGCGAGGCGGACCTCGACGGCTCCGGCACCTCCCTCTCGGCCCAGGACCTCGCCGCCGCGGGCTGGACCCCGGGCCGCACCCTCACCGTGCAGGCCACCGCGCTGACTTGGCCGGACCGGCGGGCCGGCGCTCCCGACAACGTGCGGGCCGCCGGACAGGACGTCCGGGTAAGCGGTCGCGGGAACGCGCTCGCCTTTCTGGCGACGGGCACGGACGGCGAAACGGTCGAAGGCCCGGGGTCCGTGACGTACGGGGACGGCAGCACCTCGGCGTACCGGCTGGCCGTCCCCGACTGGCGACGCGGCCCGCTCGCCACCAAGGCGGTGGCGCTGCCGCATGTGAACACACGCGAGGGTCAACTCACCGAGAAGGCACGGCTGTACGTCGTGACGGTGCCGCTGGCTCCGGACCGCGAGGTGGCCTCGGTACGACTGCCGCAGGCACCCGGCATCCATGTGTTCGCTCTCGCGGTGCGAGCCAAAACCCTGGGCTGGAGCGGGAGTTGGGCTGCCGCGAGCTCCGGTCTCCTGGCCGTGGGGCCGTGGACCGACCGGACGCTGCGGCTCGTGGTGCACACCTCGGCGGGCGGGCACCGGGTGCGGCTGCGGTTCGACAACACCTTCGCGGCGGCGCCGGTGCGGATCGGCGCCGCGAGTGTGGCGGTGCGCGAGGCGGGTGCGGCGGCGCGCGGAACACCGGTGACGGTGGCCTTCGCGGGCGCGCCCGGTGTCGGAATCCCGGCCGGGGCGCAGGCGTTCAGCGATCCGCTCGGCTTCGAGGTGCCCGCCGGCGCCGACCTGCTGGTGAGTTTCCATCTGCCGGGGACGGTGACGGCGGCGCCGGTGCACCGGCTCGGGGCGCAGCGGTCGTACGTGAGCGGGCCCGGCGACCACACGGCGGACGGTTCGGCTACGCCGTACACCTCGGTCCTCACGAGCCGGCCGCTGCTGACCGGTGTCGAGGTGGGCGGTGGGCCGGGGTCCGTGGTGGTGGTCGGGGACTCGATCACGGACGGGACGAGGTCCACGACGGACGCCAACCGGCGGTGGCCGGACGTGCTGGCCGCACGGCTGCGGGAGCAGGGTGCGGTGCCGCTTCGGGGTGCTCAACCAGGGGATCTCCGGGAACCGTGTGGTCCTGGACGGGTATCCCGGTGACGGGGTCTCCACGGTGACCCAGGGGGTGAGTGCCCTGAGCCGGTTCGACCGGGATGTGCTCGCCCAGGCATCGGTGCGGACGGCCGTGGTGTTCGAGGGCGTCAAGGACCTGCGGTCGGGGGTGCCCGCGCGGGAGGTGGTGGCAGGGCTGCGGGAGCTCGCGGAGCGGGGACGGGCGCGCGGGCTGCGGATGCTCGTGGCGACGATCCTGCCCTGCGGGGGCGAGGCGCAGTGCACGGCCGCCGTCGACGCCGAGCGGCTCGCGGTCAACTCCTGGATCCGGGACACCGGGGTGTTCGACGGCGTCCTGGACTTCGACGGTGTGCTGCGCGACCCGGCCCGCCCCGAGCGGATGCGGGCCGGGTACGACAGCGGGGACCATCTGCATCCGGGAGACGCGGGGCTGGCCGCCCTCGCGGAGTCGGTGGATCTGACGCTGCTGTGAGGTCCCGGGCCCAGACGCTGTGCGGCTCCGGGGCTAGACGTCCAGGTCCACGACGACCGGCGCGTGGTCGGACGCACCCTTGCCCTTGCGCTCCTCCCGGTCCACGTACGCGTCGGTGACGGCCTTCGCGAAGGCTTCGTTGCCGTACACCAGGTCGATGCGCATGCCGCGGTTCTTGGGGAAGCAGAGCTGGCGGTAGTCCCAGTAGGTGAACGGGTGGTCGTACTTGAGGGGGCGCGGGACCACGTCCGACAGGCCCGCCTCGCGCAGAGCGGCGAGGGCGGCGCGCTCGGCCGGGGTGACGTGGGTGAGGCCCTCGAAGGCGGCCACGTCGTAGACGTCGTCGTCGGTCGGCGCCACGTTGTAGTCGCCCAGGACCGCGAAGGGGCGGCTGCCCGCCGCGTCACCGGCGACCGCGGCCTTCAGCGCCTCGAACCACTGGAGCTTGTACGCGTAGTGCGGGTGGTCGACCTCGCGGCCGTTCGGCACGTACACCGACCACACGCGGACCGGGCCGCAGGTCGCCGAGATGGCGCGGGGCTCGGGGGCGCCGTCGTAACCGGGGTCGCCGGGCAGTCCCTTGACGACGTCCTCCAGGCCCACCCGGGAGATGACCGCCACGCCGTTCCACCGCCCGGTCGCGTGGACCGCCGCCTCGTAGCCCGCCTCGCGCAGCTGGTCGAACGGGAACTGCTCCTCGGCGAGCTTGGCCTCCTGGAGGCACAGCACATCGGTGCCGGTGCTCTCCAGCCAGGCCAGCAGCCTCGGAAGACGGGCGGTGATCGAGTTGACGTTCCAGGTCGCGATGCGCATGCCTGACAACCTACCCGGCGGCACTGACACTCACAGAGCCGTGCTCTCCCCCGGCTTCAGGCGCAGGTGCTCAGCGCCGCCGAGGGCGCCGATCTGGTTGTCGTAGATCGGGCGGGCGAGGTCCGTGAGGAGGGCGTCGTGGATGTCGTAGGCGCGCTGCGGCTTGACCTCACGGACGTAGTCGATGACCTCCGAGATCTTGCTCCAGGGAGCCATGACGGGCAGCATCAGCGTCTCGACGGCGTGGTCGGGGACGGTGAGGGCGTCGCCGGGGTGGAAGACGCGGCCGCCGTCGATCAGGTAGCCGACGTTGGTGATGCGCGGGATGTCCGGGTGGATCACCGCGTGCAGTTCGCCGTGCACCTGGACGTCGAAGCCCGCCGCGGTGAAGGTGTCGCCGTGGCCGACGGTGTGCACGCGGCCCGGGAAGGCGGCGGAGATCTTCTCGGCGACCGACCTCAGGGTCCAGATCTCGGCGGCGGGGTTGGCGTCCATTGCCGCGCGCAGCCGTTCCTCGTTGAAGTGGTCGAGGTGTTCGTGGGTGACGAGGATCGCGTCGGCGCCGAGGGCAGCGTCCTCCTCGCTGAAGGCCCCGGGGTCGAGGACGAGGGTGCGTCCGTCCTTCTCGAGGCGGACACAGGCGTGCGACTTCTTCGTGAGCTTCATGGGACTCATCCTGCCCTTCTGCCCGTACGGCCGGGCAACTCCAGGCGGGTGCTCTCGCCACCCGCCTCCGACGATCACTCGGCGGGGGTGGTCTCCTCGCGGATGACCTGCTGGGCCACCCTGAACGCGCTGCCGGCCGCCGGGACACCGCAGTACACGGCCGTCTGGAGCAGCACTTCCTTGATCTCCGAGGGGGTGAGGCCGTTGCGCAGGGCGGCCCGGGTGTGGGAGGCGAGCTCGTCCAGGTGTCCGCCCGCGACCAGTGCGGTCAGGGTGGCGATGCTGCGGGAGCGGCGGTCGAGCCCCGGGCGGTCCCAGATCTCGCCCCAGGCGTAGCGGGTGAGGAGCTCCTGGAAGTCGCCCGAGAAGTCGTCGGCCTGGGCCAGCACCCCGTCCACATGCGCGTCGCCGAGCACCTCGCGGCGCACCTTGATGCCGGCGTCGTACGGGTCGACACGGCCCGCCGCCTGGGGGTCCGGGACGGCCGGGGCGATCTCGGCGATCGGCACCGGGTACGGCGGCGCCGACGTGAGGACCGGTGCGACCGGGGCCGTGGGGATCGCGGTCTGCCCGGTGGTGGAGTCGAAGGCGGGCTGCCAGGCGGTGGAGAAGTGTCTGACCAGGAGGTCCGTGACGGCGGCCGGCTGCTCCACCGGCACCAGGTGCGAGGCGCCCGGCACCACGGCGAGCCGGGCGTCCGGGATGCCCGCGACCAGGGTGCGGGCCTCGGCCGGGCCGGTGACCTGGTCGTCGGAGCCGACGAGGACCAGCGTCGGCACCCCGACGCTCGCGAGCTCGGCCCGCACGTCGAAGGCGGCGAGCGCCTCGCAGGCCGCGATGTAGCAGCCGGGGTCGGTGGTGCGGACCATCTGCACGGCCCACTCGGTGATCGCGGGCTGGGCCGCGGCGAACCCGGTGGTGAACCAGCGGTCCGGCGACGTCCGGGCGATGGGGTCGAGCCCGTTCGTCCGTACGATCACCCCGCGCCGGCGGAACTCGTCGGCGCTGCCGAAACGGGGCGAGGCGGCGATCAGCGCGAGCGAGGCGAGCCGGTCCGGGTGGCGCAGGGCCAGCTCCATGCCGACCGCGCCGCCCAGCGCGCAGCCCGCGTAGCCGAAGCGCTGCACCCCGAACCGGTCGAGGGTGGCCAGCAGCCGGTCGGTGAGGTCGGCGACGGAGCCCGCCGGGTAGGCGTGCGCTCCGCCGTGTCCCGGCAGGTCGAACCGGAACACCCGCCATTGCTTGACCAGCTCGGGGACCTGGCGGTCCCACATGTGCCATGTGGTACCCAGTGAGGGACCCAAGATCAGGACCGGAGCGTCTTCTGGCCCGTCAAAGCGGTATTGCAGGGTGTTCGGGGGTGTCTCACTCACGCCCCAGACCCTCTCACGTCTCACGGACGCCCCTATAACGCGGGATCGGTAGATGCCGTCCTGACCAGGCCGAAGACCTCTCGGGCGGCATACCGCTTGAGGCATCGGATGATCTCGCGTCGGGTCTTGCCCTCCTGGGGGCGGCGTTCGTAGTACGCCTGGGTGCGGCGTTCGTAGTACGCCTGGGTGCGGGGGTCGTGGCGCAGCCGGGTGAACACGATGCGGCGCAGGGCGGCGTTCGCCCGGCGGTCGCCGCCGTAGTTGAGCCGGTGCGTGCTCCGACGGCCCGACGAATACTCGACGGGGCTGACTCCGCAAAGCGCAGCAAAGGATGCCTCGGTGTTCAGCCGTTCGGGGTTGTCTCCCATGGTGATCAGCAAGGTGACTGCGCTGTCCGGGCCGATGCCCACCGGGGGGAGTAGCTGTCGGGCGTGGTGTTCGACGAGCTGGGTCAGGCGTTGGTTCAGCTCATTGATCTGTCCGGTGAGCTGTTCGATACGCTCCGCGAGCATTCTCAGAGTCCTATGGGTGGCCTGGGCCACCGCGTTCTCGCCCTCCTCGCCGTCGCCTGGCCCGAGGCGTGCGCAGGTGCGGAACAGCTCGCGGTTGCCCAGGCTGGACAGTCGTTCCCGCAGTGCGGGATCGGCGATGACCAGGACGGCTTTGAGCTGGTTGATCGCCTGGGTGCGGGCGTTGACGGCGGAGTCCTTGGCGAGCTTGAAGATCCGGGCGCTGTGCGGCTTGCAGAGACAGGCCGGCACCAGGAGGCGCTGGAGGCCAGCAAACGCGCGACGGCGGCCTGGCGCCAGCTTTCCGCTGCCGACCCCGCCCACGAGCCGCAACTCGGCGAAGCCCTGCACGCCCTTGCTGTCTGAGCAAGGACACCAGGCCGAGTCCGATGTGGTCTCCCGCGAGGTGACCGGCCTCCGGCTTTCACTCGCCGAACAGGACGGGTCGGGACATGAGCCCGGCCTCGCCGACTCCCTCCTCACCCTCTCCACCCAGTTGGCCGCAGGGGGACAGCACGCGCAAGCCCTGGCGTTCTCTCGGAAGGCGGTGGAGAGCATGCGCGCTCTGGCCAGGGCCGACCACACCGCCCACGACGATCGCATGGCTCATGCCCTTATGGTTTATGGCGCCGATCGGGCCGAGGCCGGACGGCTCCCCGAAGCGGTGGCCACGACTACCGAGTCCGTCGCCATCCGGCACCGCCTCTTCCGGAACAACCCGGCCGCTTACACTCGTGATCTCACGCAGTCCCTGTCCAACCTCGCCCTCCTCCTCGTTCACGCGCGCCAGCCGTCCGAGGCGCTGTCCGCCGCGGAGGCGGTCTCGCTGATCGAACTTGCTCAAGCGCCCGAGCTTCACGGGGCCCACTTCGGCCGGTGCCTGTCGATCCTGGCCGTCTGTCTGAACGCGAACGACCGCCAGCCGGGCCGTCTGCCGGCGGGCGTCGACGCCGTCAGGCAGTACGAGGCCGTGTGGAAGGCCGACCCGGTGCGATACGCCTTCGACCTCGCGCGGGTCCTCGCCCGGGTGGGCCAGTACCTGGCAGACGAGGAGCGCTGGTCCGAGGCGCTCACCCCACTGGAAGACGGGCTGGCCGTAACGGAGGCGTACGCACACGTGGACCCGGCCACGTACGCCCCCCTCATCTCCGATCTGCGCACGGCGCTCAACGACTGCCAAAGGCGGATCACGGTGTCGCCGGTCGGGCGCCTGTCCATGGGTGGGTGGGGCTGCCGCATGGACAGGCGTGACCGTGGGCCTCAAGCCGCTTCGAGGAAGGGGTAGTCGGTGTAGCCCTCGGCGCCCGGCCCGTAGAACAGTTCCGGCCGCGGCTCGTTCTCCGGGTGGCCGCCCTGCCAGCGCTCGACCAGGTCGGGGTTGGCGATGAGGGCCCGGCCCACGACCACGGCGTCGGCGTGGTCGGCCTCGATCTGCTGGAGCGCCTGCTCGCGTGTGGTGTGCCCGCCGAGGGGGCCGTTGTTGACGATCAGCTTGCCGTCGAAGCGCCGCCGCAGCTCCTGTACCAGGTCGCCGCCCGGCTCGGTGTGCAGTACGGAGAGGTAGGCCAGGCCCAGCGGGCGCAGTTGGTCGAGCAGGGTGCCGTAGGTGACCAGGACGTCGTCCCGGTCGGTCTCGAAGACGTCCCCGAAGTCGACCTCCGGCGAGATCCGCAGCCCGACCCGCTCGGCACCGACGGCCTGGGCGACCGCCGTGACGATCTCGACGACGAAGCGGGCGCGGTTGTGCGGCGAGCCGCCGTATTCATCGGTGCGCTGGTTGGCCGCCGGGGAGAGGAACTGGTGGAGCAGGTAGCCGTTGGCGCCGTGGATTTCCACGCCGTCGGCTCCCGCCTCGATGGCCCGGCGGGCGGCGGTGACGAAGTCCTCCAGGGCTGCACGGATCTCTGTGGTGGTCATCGCTTCCGGTACGGGGTAGGGCTGCTCGCCCTTCTCGGTGAACGTCTCGCCGGTCCTGGCGATCGCGCTGGGGGCGAGGATACGGCGGCCGCCGTTGATGTCGGGGTGGGTTTGGCGGCCGGCATGCATGATCTGCAGGACGATGCGGCCGCCCTCGGCGTGCACCGCCTCGAACACCCGCTGCCAGCCGGCCGCCTGCTCGTCGGTGGCGATGCCCGGCTCACCGACATACCCCTGCGACGCGCGGTCGGGGTAGGTGCCCTCGGCGATGATCAGCCCTACGCTCGCCCGCTGCCGGTAGTACTCGACCATCAGGTCCCCGGGGATGCCGGAGGAACCGGACCGGACCCGGGTCATCGGTGCCATGACGATGCGGTTGGCGAGCTCGATCTTCCCGAGAGAGACAGGGGAGAAAAGCGGAGGAACGGACGAAACGTCTGAAGTGTTAACAGGCACGGGTTTTCTTTCTGCAATAGGGAGGAAAACGGGATGAAGGTCTGCGACGCAGGGGGTCCACGCTGTCCCGGCGGAGGCGCGGATGCGGTCCTCGAGCAGACGCGGGCCCGCTGGCGGTGACGCGGTTCCAGGAACGCGATCGGTGTTGGCGGCGAACGCGGTGAGAGCCGCATACCGTCGGCGTTGTCGCCGGTCAGCGCAACTGCCGGCCGGAGTACGGGCGTTCGCTTCTTGCGCTTGATCAGCGGTCAGCCAGGTGACGAAGTCGTGGGTGCCGCCGCCGGAGTCGGTACGGATCGGTGTCCGCAGGCCGCGCCACAATCGACTGCCTCGACGCGCACCCGCGAAGAGGACCGATACACGGCTTCACCTGGAAGGCGATTGCAGCGGTGGCGGGAACAGCGATCGCAGCGATCCTCATTCTCGGCCTGAGGCACTTCCGCCGGCCGATCGCCATCGGACAGCCTGCTGCACGAAAGCGCGAGGTTAGCTGAGCGGTACGTCCGCGACACCCTTGAGGTGGCTGAACGTCTCGAGGGAGTACCGGCCGTGGTACCGGCCCATGCCGCTTTCGCCGACGCCACCGAAAGGCAGGCCGGGCGTGAGCAGCTGCATCACCGGCTGGCCCCAGGCGACGCCTCCGGAGGAAGTCTCGTTCACCAGGCGCGCCTTGGTGGCCTCCGACTCGGTGAAGGCGTAGAGAGCGAGGGGCTTGTCGCGTTCATTGATGAACGCGATGGCGGCATCGAGGTCTTCGACTTCGACGACGGGGAGGATCGGACCGAAGATCTCCTCCTGCATGACCGGCGATGCTGGGTCGACATCGGTGAGCACGGTCGGCGCGATGAACAGGTCGTCGCGGTCATGCCGGCCTCCCACCGCCGCCCGGCCGGAGTCCAGCAGACGCGTGAGCCGGTCGAAGTGCCGCTCGTTGATGATCCGGCCGAAGTCGGCCGAGGTCTGCGGGTTGATGCCGAACTGGGCGTCGACCGCCGTGCGCAGGGCGGGAACCAGGGCGGCGGCGGTGGCCGGGTCGGCCAGGACATAGTCGGGGGCTATGCACTGCTGGCCCGCGTTGCCGAACTTGGCACCGACCAGCCGCTTCGCGGTCTCGTCCACGTCGGCGTCGGGCGCCACGAAGACTGGAGACTTGCCTCCGAGTTCGAGCGTGACGGGGGTGAGGTTCTTGGCGGCCGCGGCCATGACGATCCGGCCGACCGTGCCATTGCCGGTGTAGAAGATCTGGTCGAAACGCTGCGCCAGAAGTGCCGTGGTCTCCTCGGCTCCCCCCTCGACCACGGTGAGCACGTCAGGGTCGAAGTACTCGCGCAGGAGGCGTGAAGCGACCGCCGAGGTGCGCACCGACATCTCGCTCGGCTTGGCCACCACGGTGTTCCCGGCGGCCAGGGCGCCGATGATGGGGTCGATGAGAAGGTGCAGCGGGAAATTCCACGGAGCGATCACCAGGACGACCCCGAGCGGGTCGTACGTGGTGTAGGCCGTGGTCGCGGGACCACCGAAGTGGGCGGGGACCTCCACCGGGCGAGGCTGAAGCCAGCTCTCCAGATTCGCCAGCGTCTCGTCGATGTCGGCGACGGTGAAGTCGATCTCCTGCGTCTTCGCCTCGGCGGCGCTCTTCCGCAGATCCGCCCAGAGCGCTTCGAGCAGCTCCTGCTCGTTCTCCACCAGCAGGGCCCGCAGCCGCCGCAGCTGCTCGACGCGCCAGTCCAGTGGGCGGGTGACGCCGGCGTTGAACGTCGCACGAAGGCGGCCGACTACCTCCGCGGCCGTTTCGGTCTGGTGCGTCCTCGACTCGGTCCCCTGTGTTGCAGTCATGGGGTGTGCTCCGTTCTTGTTGCAAGCCACGCCCCGGCTGCCTGCCAGCCGGGCACAGTGGCCAGCGTGCTGGACGATCCGGTATTCACCCAGGTCACGGCTTTGTGTACATCCGCTGTGACTACCACTGGCTGGTGCAGGCTGGTGTGCGTCCGACCGTGGATACTCGAAGGCATGGACGAATACCCCGAACCGGTGCACGAGCCCGCCGTCGGCCCTCTGGACCCGCGTGCCGAGCTCAGCGAGTTCCTGCGCACCCGGCGGGCGCGGCTGAAACCGGAGGACGTGGGCCTGCCGGACTTCGGGCGGTACCGGCGGGTGCCGGGGCTGCGCCGCGAGGAGCTGGCGCAGCTGGCCGGGGTGTCGGTGGGGTACTACACGCGGCTGGAGCAGGGCAACGGGCAGCACGTGTCGGCGGAGGTCCTCGACGCCATCGCCCGCGCGCTCAAACTGAGCGACGCCGAGCACGCCCACCTCACACACCTGGCGAAGCCGAAACAGAAGAAGAAGCCGGCCGGCCGCACCCAGCAGGTGCGGGGCCACCTGCGGACGCTGCTGGACACCATGGAAGGCGGCCCAGCGATCCTCGTGGGGCGGCGGGGGGACCTCCTCGCCTGGAACCGGATGACCGCGGCGGTCTTCGGCGACTGGGCCGAGCTACCCGCCCACGAGCGGAACTGGGCACGGCTGGTGTTCCTCAGGCCCGAGTACAGCGACCTGTTCGTGGACTGGGAGCACAAAGCGAACGACGTCGTCGCTCAGCTACGCCTGGACGCCGGCTCCCACCCGGATGACCCCCGGCTGTCCGCGCTGGTGGGCGAACTCTCCGTGAAGAGCGAGGAGTTCCGGCGGCTGTGGGCCACCCACGACATCAAGGACAAGTGCCACGGCATCCAGCGCCTGCACCACCCACTCGTCGGCGAACTCGAGCTCCGCCTCGAATCGTTCCACCTGGCCGACGACCACGAACAGACACTGGCGACGTACCACGCCGAACCCAACTCCCCGTCTGCGGAGGCACTACGCCTGCTAGCCAGCTGGGGCACCGACGCGACAAGGACGGGAGCCGGGATGCCGTCGGCACGCACGACTCGATGAACAGTCGATCATCGCAAGTCAGCCGCGTGACTCGACCCCGGCACGCGCCGTCTCGTCGGCCCCCGTCGCAGCGTCGGCATCCCACGCCCTCTCGGAGCCGCCCGCTACCGCCGCACCCGCAGCTCATCCGCCCGTCGCGCCAGTCACACCGGCCTCGCGCGAACCACGGAAGACCGAAGTACGTGCGCAGATCCCGGGCTGACTGACTGGCTGACTACGGCTTTGGCCAGCTGCCCAACGCGAGGTCCGCGACTTGCAGCAGCTCAGCGCGGGAACTACCACTCGCGGCCTGGACGGCAATCCCATTGGCGACTGTTCTCAGGTAAAGCGCCAGAAGATGAGGATCTGCGGAAGGCGGAAGGTCACCGGCGTCCACCGCCTGTTGAAACCGGCGCTTCAAGTGGGCTATCCCATCCTCGCGCCATACGATGAGTGCGTCTCGGACCGGGCGGCTCTCATCCCCGGTGGCCAACGCACCCAGCACGCCAAGACAGCCCGTGGGCAGTCCCGGCATGGTTGCCGCCTCGACCGTCCCGTGGAGCACAGCAGTAGCCACTGCGGCACTTGTGGGCTCTGTCAGAGCTCGGCCGAAGTAGGCGGTCAAGCCCTCGGTGTAGCGCTCCAGCGCCTTGTAGAAGAGGTCTTCTTTGCTGCCGAACGCCCGGTACAGGCCGGGGCGGCTGATCCCCATCGCCTCGGTGAGATCGTCAAGGCTGGCGCCCTCGAACCCCTTTGACCAGAACACCAGGACGGCACGATCGAGTGCCTCGTCGATGTCGAACGCGCGGGGCCTGCCGGTCGGGGCCGGTGTCGTCGAGGTCATTTCTTCATCCTACTCCTTCGGTACCGATCGGTACGGATGTGCTAACGTGTTTCGTACCGATCGATACGCTATACAGAGAGGTGACATCGTGTCACAGACCGTACTCATCACTGGCGGAACCTCAGGCATCGGCTTGAGCCTCGCGCAATCCTTCGTCGAGCTCGGGGCGTCTGTCGTCGTGTGCGGACGTTCGCAGGCTGCGCTCGACCGATTCGCGCTGGTACACCCGCAGGCGCTGGCCGTGCGGGCCGATGTGACGGACGCGGCTGATCGGGCAGCGTTGCTGCAGGCAGTCGCTGATCGCTTCGGGCGTCTGGACGTGCTGGTCAACAACGCCGGTACGTTCGAGGAACGAGACTATGCAGCCGGCAAGAACCCTAATGCGACCCTCGACGACGAGGTGGCGCTGAACCTCACCGCCCCCATCCACTTGACGGGCGAAGTGCTCGAGCGGTGGCCAGAGCCCGACGCGCTCGTGTTCATCACCTCGGGGTTCGCTCTGGTCTCGCCCACTCGCGCGCCTACCCACGGCGCGGTGAAGGCCGGCCTGCACGGCTTTGCGGACGGCCTGCGCCGTCAACTCGCCCCGAAGGGCACCCATGTCCTCGAGGTCCTCCCACCGTCCACGGACACGCCCATGAACGCCGAAGCCACGGGGAAGAAGCTGACTCCCGAGCAGGTGGCGGCGGTCACGATGAAGGCTCTTCGGCGGGGGCGGAACATGGCATTCCCCGGTCAGACGAAGGTCATGCCCGCCTTGCTGCGCATCGCGCCGGGCTTCCTGCGACGCACCGTCGCCGGGCTCTGAACCCCATGAAACACAACTGACCGGCCCGTTCCGGATTGAAAGGGTTCTCCATGTCCAAATTCCCCCTCCACCTGGTTCCTTCCCGCAGAGCGCTGACGACCGGGCGCTTCATCGTCGCGGCCACCCACTTGATCACCCCGCGGCTGGCCGCGCGGGTTTTCCAGCTCACGGCCAGCGGTACCCCCGCGATCCCCTACTCGCGGATGTTCGCGATCCGCAACGCTGCTCTCGGGCTTGGACTGCAACGGATGGACAGTTTCACCCGGCCCCAGCAGCAGCAGTTTCTTGCGGTGAACATCGTCATGGACTCGGTCGATGCCGCCGCTTTCCTGGCTGCGGGCCTGCGGCGCGACGTCAGCCGTACCTCGGCCATGCTGTCCGCCGCAGTGGCTCTTTCTGCGGTGGCAGCCGGTACCACGGCCCTCATCGAGCACAAGCAAGCGGCCGCCCAGGAAACGGAGCCAACAGCGACGGCGCCATCGAACAGCGACGGGAAGTGACCACACCGGCGTGGCACCGCAGCTGATCCACCGCACCGCCTTCATTGGCTGGAGGGCGCCGAGGACGGGTTGGCGGTCTCTGCCGAGTTCAGCATCGGGCGGATGAGGTTCTGGCGAAGACGTGGACGACGGTGCCCGGTGCCGTCGACGGTGAGGGCGGCCGGCTTCCCCGACGAGGCAGGCCGGGTCACCGGCTGCTCGCACTGGTGGCGATCGCGGGGAGGACGGCGAGAGCGAGGATGCCGCCGGTGAGGGCGAGGACGGGGTAGCCGTAGGCGGAGACGACGAGGCCGGAGCTGAAGCCCTCTACCTGCTCACTCACATTCGGCTCGCCCCGGATTTCTCCGATGCCTTTCCGCAGCCGCCCGGTTGCCGGATTCCGGCCTGTTCGGACCCACCTCGGCGAAGGGCCGGGGACTATGCTGGTGAGCGGACGCCCAGGACCCCGGTGGACGCACGGCCTGCTGACCACGATGCCACGGGAGCGGATTCTCGTCCGGACCCGACGCATCTTCGAGGAGATCCCTGTCGGGCACCGAGCCTCGGAGCGCGTAACTCCGACCTGGTGACCCACTCATGTGTTCGTACGCCCCGACCTCGGTCGCACCTCGCCAGGTACGAAGCCCGGCGCCTCGCGTCCGTTGCCCGGTAGCGGTCCCGAGAACACCTGAACGGCTGGAACAGAGGTGTCATGCCCTATTCTGCGGCTGTCCATCCGCCGGAGGGCTCGCGACCGCTCGCGCCGCTCTCGTCCCCTCCAGCGGGCGGGGGCACCATGATCACCTCTCCAGCCCGCGGTCAGCCGTGGAGCGGAGGCGGTTGCGAGCAGCCCGCCGTAGAAGCGATGTGCCCGGGCCGGTCCAGCCCGCTGGCAGGCCGTCTGTTCCCGCGGGGATCTCGCGGGTCCGTCGCGGGGTCCCGCGCAGCGGCGTTCGACAAAGATGCTCTCGAGCCGAGCCCGGAAGTCCGTCCAGGACGTCTCGCCGTCGCCGTACAGCAGCCCGGATTCGCCGTGGTGATCGCGGAGACCGCGGCCCTGGAGGGCTGCGGGTTCGGATCTTCCCCAGGGCGGCGGCACCGGCGGCTCCCCCACGCGGTCCCAGCCCCCCGTGTCGTAGGCGATGAGGGCTTCGGGTGGCCGGAATTCGACGGAGTGCGCCCGCCCGCCGTCGGCCGGATCACCGGCGCCGGCTTCGCCGGGCTCCTGGTTCACCCGCACGAGCGGCACCGGGATGTGACCCGACGGTTGCAGGAACCGCTCCTCTCCGAGCGCCAGGCATCACTCGGTGTCGCCTTGGCGGGGCGGGCCGAGGAGCCGATTGTGGCCTCTTTCCCCTCCTGGCGCAGGAAAGGCGTCGGAAACGTCCGCGGGCCGGCCCGCGGTGCCGTGTTCCTGGCGTTGGTTCCCCCCTTGATCCGGTGGTCCCCGTGATCCCCGGCAGCCGGTCGGCGCGGATCCAGGTTCTCGTGGCCGAGCAGGCGGCCCTGCGCGGCGCCCGGGTCGGCCTCCTCGACGTGTGTACGGCGGCGGTGGCGGCGCTGCCGGTCGGCGGGGCCGGGGTGTCCGCGATGTCCCGCGACCGGGCGAGTCATCCGCTGTGCAGCACCGACTCCGTCAGCCAGCAGCTGGAAGAACTCCAGCTCACACTGGGCGAGGGGCCGTGCGTGGATGCCTTTGTCCTCGGCTCCTCGGTCCTCTGCACCGACTTGTTGGCCGCTGAACTCCAGTGGCGTTGGATGGTGTTCGCCGACGCGGCTCTGGAAGCCGGAGCCAGGGCGGTCTTCGCCTTCCCCCTTCAGATCGGTGCCATCAGTCCCGGCGTACTCGACCTGTACTCCAGCACCTCGGTCGAGCTGGACCCGGACGAGGTGGCCGACGCGATGGCCTTCGCCGACACTGCCACGCTGCTTCTGCTCGACGCCGGGATCAGCGAGACGGGTGTCCCGTCCGGCACCGGCGCGCCCGGCACCGACATGACCGGCACGGACCGGCCGGACGCCGCGCCCTTCGACGACCTGGGCGGTTACCGGGCCGAGATCGACCAGGCCACCGGCATCCTCATGGTCCAGCTCGGCGTCGGCGTCGAGGAAGCCTTCATCCGGCTGCGCGCCCGCGCGTACGCCTGGGGGACACGGATCTCGGTGGTCGCCCCCGACGTGGTCGCCCATCGGCTCCGCTTCCCCCCGGAGACGACAGCGTCCAACCCGCAACCGCCGGATGCGCGACCGCCCGACGAGGAGCCCTGATGCTCACGCCCCACAAACAGAGGTGTGCACGATGAAGGAACAGCTGATGGCCCGGACGTTCGTCGAGCTGGCGGACAGTCTCGTCGCCGACTTCGACCTCATGGACTTCCTGCGTCTGCTCACCGACCGCTGCGTCGATCTGCTCGACGCGAGTGCGGCGGGCGTCCTGCTCGCCGACCGCGACGGAGTGCTGCGCGTCATGGCCACCTCCGACGAACGGGTGCGCCTCCTCGAACTCTTCCAGCTCCAGAACCACGAAGGCCCCTGCCTGGACTGCTTCCACACCGGGATCACCGTTTCCGTTCCCGACCTGCGCGACGAAGCGGCGCGCTGGCCTCTGTTCACCGCCCAGGCGCAGCGCCTCGGCTTCACCGCCGTCCAGGCGCTGCCCATGCGCCTGCGCGACGAGGTCGTCGGCGCCCTCAACCTCTTCCACACCACCCCGGCGCCCATCAGCCCCGCCGCCACCCCCTTCGCACAGGCCCTCGCCGACGTCGCCACCATCAGCCTGCTGCAACAGCGCACCACCGAGCGCAGCACCCTCCTCAACGAACAGACCGCCCTCAACAGCCGCGTCCTGATCGAACAGGCCAAGGGAAAGCTCGCCGAACGCCGCCACACGGACATGGAGCGGACCTTCACGACGCTGCGCGCCTACGCCCGCGCCTTCGTCGACGAAACCGAGCACCTCCCCGGTCTCACTTCCGGAAGTTCCTGATCAGCCTCCTGCGAGAAGGGTTCGTCATGCCGCTCGGCCCCACCAGCGAGATCTCCCTCGACACTCCGGACACCCCCAACCCCCTCGACGAGGAGGAGCTGAGCGCTCTGGATGCCCATTGGCGGGCGGCGAACTACCTGGCCGTGGGGCAGATCTACCTCATGGCCAACCCTCTGCTGACCGAGCCGTTGGCGCCTGAGCACGTCAAGCCGCGACTGCTCGGGCACTGGGGCACGTCACCGGGCCTGAACCTGGTCCACACCCACCTCAACAGGGTCGTCAAGGCGAGGAACCTGGACGCGATCTGTGTCTGGGGGCCCGGTCACGGCGGGCCGGCCGTGGTGGCGAACTCCTGGCTGGAGGGCAGCTACACCGAGACGTACCCGGACATCACCCGGGATGCGGCCGGCATGACCCGCCTCTTCCGGCAGTTCTCCTTCCCGGGCGGCATCCCCAGTCACGTCGCACCCGAGACCCCCGGATCGATCCACGAGGGCGGCGAGCTGGGCTACTCCCTCTCGCACGCCTACGGGGCCGCGTTCGACAATCCGGGGCTCCTGGTGGCCTGCGTGATCGGCGACGGTGAGGCCGAGACGGGCCCGCTGGCCGCCTCCTGGCATTCGAACAAGTTCCTCGACCCGGTACGGGACGGTGCCGTCCTGCCGATCCTGCACCTCAACGGCTACAAGATCGCCAACCCGACGGTCCTGGCCCGGATACCGGAGCCCGAACTCGACGCCCTGCTCAGGGGATACGGCCACGAGCCCCTCCATGTCACCGGGGACGACCCTCACGCCGTCCACCAGACGATGGCTCGTGCCATGGACGAGGCCCTGGACCGTGTCGCCGCCTTCCAGCACGCCGCCCGCACGGAGGACACCGCCGAACGCCCACGGTGGCCGGTGATCGTCCTGCGTACGCCCAAGGGCTGGACCGGGCCCGCCGAGGTCGACGGGCTCCCGGTGGAGGGCACCTGGCGAGCACACCAGGTGCCGCTGCCGGCCGTGCGCGAGAACCCGGACCATCTGCGGCAGTTGGAGCGGTGGCTGCGCTCGTACCGCCCTGAGGAACTCTTCGACGAGCTTGGACGCCCCCGGGAACAGGTCCTTGCCTGCGTCCCCTGCGGTGCACACCGCCTGGGCGCCAACCCGCACGCCAACGGCGGCCTGCTGCTGCGCGACCTGCCCGTGCCCTCCCTGGAGCGGTTCGCCGTCCCGGTCGACAAGCCCGGTGCGACGGCGCACGAACCGACCCGAGTCCTCGGCGACCTGCTGGCGCAGGTGATGGCCGACACCGGCGAGCGGCGCGACTTCCGGCTGGTCGGCCCGGACGAGACGGCCTCCAACCGGCTTCAAGCCGTCTACGAGGCGAGCGGCAAGGCGTGGGAGGCCCAGGTGCTGGACACCGACGAGCACCTGGAGCGCGGTGGCCGGGTGATGGAGATCCTCTCCGAACACACCTGCCAGGGCTGGCTGGAGGGCTATCTCCTCACCGGCCGGCATGGCCTGTTCTCCTGCTACGAGGCATTCGTCCACATCGTCGACTCCATGGCGAACCAGCACATCAAGTGGCTGCGCGTCGCCCGTCGGCTCCCCTGGCGCCGCCCGATCGCCTCCCTCAACTACCTGCTCACCTCGCACGTGTGGCGCCAGGACAACAACGGTTTCTCGCACCAGGACCCCGGGTTCGTCGATCACGTACTCAACAAGTCGCCTGAGGTCGTGCGGGTCTACTATCCGCCGGACGCCAACACTCTGCTGTGCGTCGCGGATCACGTGCTGCGCAGCCGCGACTACGTCAACGTCGTCGTCGCGGGCAAGCAGCCGTGCTTCGACTGGCTCGACCTCGACGCCGCCCGCGCGCACTGCGCCCGCGGCGCAGGCATCTGGGAGTGGGCCGGCACCGAGTCCGACCCCGGCGAGCCCGACGTGGTGATCGCCTGCGCGGGAGACGTACCCACCCTCGAAGTGCTGGCCGCGGCTTCGCTGCTCCGCCGCCACCTGCCCGAACTCGCGGTACGGGTGGTCAACATCGTCGACATCGCGCGGCTGTTGCCCGCGGAGGAACACCCCCACGGGATGCCCGACAGCGAGTACGACGCGCTGTTCACCCCCGGCAAGCCCGTCGTCTTCGCGTACCACGGCTATCCGTGGCTGATCCACCGGCTCGCCTACCGCCGGGCCAACCACCCGCACCTGCACGTGCGCGGCTACAAGGAGGAGGGCACCACCACGACCCCGTTCGACATGGTCGTCCGCAACGACCTCGACCGGTACCGGCTGGTCATGGACGTCATCGACCGGGTGCCGGGCCTCGCGGTCCGCGCGGCTGCGTTGCGGCAACGGATGGTCGACGTCCGCTACCGCCATCACGACTGGATCCGCGCCCACGGGGCGGACCTGCCCGAGGTCGCCGAATGGACATGGGCCCAGTGACCGCGGAGTCAACCATCCGGACGGCAGAGCTGCGGGTGGGCGACGCCGCCGCCGAGGACACGCAGGCCGTTCTGGCCGCGCTCGCGAGCAGCCCCGACGGCCTGTCGGGAGGCGAGAGGGGGCAAGCGGCCGAGCGGCTCGCGGCCGTCGGCCCGAACGCCGTGCGCACCCACCACGTCCGCGTCCTCGCGGTCCTCGGGCGGCAGCTGCGCAGTGCCCTGCTGATCCTGCTGGCGGTGACGGCCGGCGTCTCGTACTTCTTCGGCGAGCGGACCGGCGCGCTCATCATCGCGGGGATCCTGGTGCTGAGCGTGGCGCTGGGCTTCGTCAACGAGTACCGGGCGGAGAAGGCGGCGCAGGCCCTGCACTCACGGGTGCGGCACGCCGCCGTCGTGGTCCGGGACGGTGCGGCCGCCGAGGTCGACGTGACCGAGCTGGTCCCGGGCGACGTCGTGCGTCTGACGCTGGGGCAGGTGGTGCCAGCGGACCTGCGCCTGCTGGAATGCACCGCGTTCGCCTGCGACGAGAGCGTCCTCACCGGCGAGTCCGCCCCCGCCGACAAGAAACCGGAACCGGTCGTCGCCGGGGCGGCCCTGGCCGAGCTGACCTCCTGCGCGCTGATGGGAACGGTGGTGCACGCGGGCAGCGCGACCGGAGTGGTCGTCGCCACCGGGGGCCGTGCCGAGTTCGGGCGGATCGCGCTGGGGCTGGGGGAACGGCAGCCGGAGACCGACTTCCAGGCGGGCTTGCGCCGCTTCTCCATGCTGCTCCTCAAGGTCGCCGCCGCCCTCACGACCGGGATCTTCGTCATCAACCTCCTGCTCCAGCGCCCCCTGCTCGACGCTCTGCTCTTCTCGTTGGCCATCGCGGTGGGCATCACCCCACAGCTGCTGCCCGCCGTGGTGAGCACGAGCCTGGCCACCGGCTCCCGGCAGCTGGCGCGGCGCAAGGTCCTCGTCAAGCGGCTGGTGTGCATCGAGGACCTGGGCGACATGGACGTCCTGGTCACCGACAAGACCGGCACACTCACCGAGGGCCGCATCCGTTTCGACGCGGCCCTCGACCCGGCCGGCGCACTCTCCGACACGGTGCTCAAGCTCGGCCTGCTGGCCACCGAGGGCGACCTCGACCACGTGGGCGGCAACGCGCTGGACAGCGCGCTGTGGCAGGCCACGGGCACACCCCCGGCCAGACACCACCGGCTCGCCCTGCTGCCCTTCGACCACGACCGGCAGCTGGGCTCCGCGCTCGTCGAGCGCCCGGACGGCAGCCGCCTTCTCGTCGTCAAGGGCGCGCCCGAGGCGGTCCTGGCCCGCTGCGGTGACGTACCGGAGAAAGCCGCGGCGGTACTCGAGGAGCACTTCGCGGCGGGCAGCCGGGTGGTCGCCGTGGCCACCCGGGACGCGGACGGGCAGACGTCCCTCAGTGCCGCCGACGAGTACCGGCTGTGTCTGGCCGGCTTCCTGGTCTTCCTCGACCCGCCCAAGACCGGCGCCGCCGCCTCACTGCGCCGCCTCGCCGACCTCGGCATCACCGTCAAGATCTGTACCGGCGACAACGCGCTCGTCGCCCAGAAGGTCTGCGCCGACCTCGGCCTGCCGCCCGGCCGCGCCCTCACCGGCCAGGACATCGGTCAGCTGGACGACGACCAGCTGACCCGTGCGGCCGAGACCACCACCGTCTTCGCCCGCGTCTCGCCCCAGGACAAGGCCCGAGTCGTACGGGCGCTGCGGCGCCGGGGCCGGGACATCGGGTTCCTGGGCGACGGCGTGAACGACGCGCTGGCCCTGCACGCCGCCGACGTGGGCCTGTCCGTGGACACCGCGACCGACGTGGCCAAGGACGCGGCCGACGTCCTGCTCCTGGAGAAGGACCTCGGCGTCCTCGCCGACGGGGTCACCGAGGGCCGCCGGATCTTCGCCAACACCATCAAGTACGTCCTGATGGGCACCTCCAGCAACTTCGGCAACATGTTCAGCGCGGCCGGAGCCTCCCTGGTGCTGCCGTTCCTGCCGATGCTGCCCTCGCAGATCCTGCTCAACAACCTCCTCTACGACGCAGGGCAGTTGACCATCCCCACCGACCACGTCGACCCGGAGCAGCTGCGCGCGCCCTCGCACTGGGACATCGCCTTCATCCGTCGCTTCATGCTCTTCTTCGGGCCCGTCAGCTCCCTCTTCGACTTCCTCACCTTCGCGGTCATGATCGAGGTCTTCCACACCGGCGCCGAGCTGTTCCGCTCCGGTTGGTTCGTGGAGTCCCTCGCCACGCAGGCGCTGGTCGTCTTCGCCATCCGCACGCGCCGGGTGCCGTTCTACCGCAGCCGGCCCAGCCGCCCTCTGCTGGTCAGCGCCTTCAGCGTCGTCGCCGTCGGTGTCGCACTGCCGATGTCCCCGCTCGCGGGACCACTCGGTTTCCAGTCCCTGCCGCTCGGACTCCTCCTCACCCTGGCCCTGATGGTCGTGCTCTACCTGGTACTGATCGAGGGCGCCAAACACGTCTTCTACGCCCGCCTCGACGCGCGGGCCGCACAGCCGCCGGTCCGCCACCGCACCCTCCGGCATCGCATCCACCGTCGGGCCGGCCGCTTCAGCCACCCCGGACCGCTGCGACCCCGGTGACACGCTGTCACCGGGGCCGTCAGCGGTTCCGCACCACACCAGGACGATCGCGTCACCCCGGGCGGCCCGGAACGGTCAACCGCTCAAGGCTTCCTCGGCATCCCGCCGCGTCGGCCAGTTGTCCCGCCGCTCCCGGGCCACCTCAGCACGGCTGCCGGCCCGCTCCCCGGGCAGGGACACCGACGGTGCGAAGGCAGGTGCCGAGGTGGCCGGCTCGGGGATCACAGCGCTGGTGGACAGCGCGGGGTGCCTGGCGGTCCGGTGCACGCGCCGGCCCGCGGACTCGTCGCCGGTCTCCCTGCTCTGGTGCTCGAAGAAGCGGAGCATCTCCACGGGGAACGGCATCACGAGGGTGCTGTTCTTCTCGGCAGAGACGTCCACCACGGTCTGAAGCAGCCGCAGTTGGAGTGCTCCGGGGGTGTCGGCCATCGTCGCGGCGGCGTCGGTCAGCCGCTGGGACGCCTGGAACTCTCCGTCGGCCGCGATGACCCGCGCGCGGCGTTCCCGCTCGGCCTCGGCCTGCTTCGACATCGAGCGCATCATCGACTCCGGAAGGGCTATGTCCTTGATCTCGACGCGTTCGATGCGCAGTCCCCAGGGCTCCTCGGTGGGGGCGTCCATCACCTTCTTGAGTTCCGCGTTGATGTGGTCGCGGTCGGAGAGCAGCGTGTCCAGGTCGGCCCTTCCGATGACCGAGCGGAGCGACGTCTGCGCGATCTGGGAGACGGCGGCAGGATAGTTGCGCACGTTCACCAGGGCCTTGACGGGGTCGATGACCTTGAAGTAGACGACCGCGTCGACGGTGAGCGTCACGTTGTCGGCGGTGATGGATCCTTGCGGCGGGATGCCGAGGACCTCGGTCTGAACGGACACCTTCCGCATCCGGTCCCCGATCGGCCGGATGACCCGCAGGCCCGGCCCGCGGATGTCCGGCAGCAGCCGTCCGAAGCGGAACACCACGCCCTTCTCGTACTGCTGGACGTTGCGCACGCTCAGGGCGAGCAGGACCAGCCCGGCCACGGCGCACACCGCCAGCACGGGGATCAGAACACCCATGGTTCTCACTTTCCTTACGTCGATGACGGTCCCGGACCCGAGCGGTCCGGGGAGCACACGGCGCGGGAGGACCCCGGCCTGTCGTCTGCGGTGCGGCCGGGGTCTCGGGCTGCTTTTGAGGCTCTGGTGTGTCGGCCCGGCTCAGCCGGGAGCACTCTGCGGTACGCCGGTCCGGGCTCCGCCGACTGTGGCCCCGGTGGCCGCTGGAGTGCGCATGGCCCTCACCTCGCCGTCGGCGCAGCGGAAACGGCCGGGATCTGCGGGCGTGCAGCCGGACAGCGGACTTCGTGGTCCTCTTCGGAGTCCCAGGCCGCCTGAACGGCCGAGTCGGTCTCCGACATCGTGCGCAGGCGCGCCGCGTCCACCATCAGCCGGTGCACGTGCGAGGTGCGCAGACAGCCTCGGCCGGCGGCCATCAGCCAGAGGGCCGAGACGGGCGTCGGCTGCACCTGCCCACCGAAGGGCCCCGCACCCGGCGCGGCCGGCCAGTTCGCGCGGTTCGTCAGGCCCCCGGTGAACAGCCCCGACAGCGGATCGAGCACGGCCGTCGGCGAGGAACCGGGAGGAGCGCAAGAGATCCGGAGTGACGTAGAGCAGGGCGTGCTTCCGGGGATCGGCGTGGGGAAACGGTCGCAGTCACGACGCGAACCCTGCTCCGGGCCGACCGGAACCGGCCCGGCGTGATCAAATCGCCGAAAGCGACAACGACATGGAAGCCGGTGCACGAAATACCCTCGGTAACACCAGCGTACTCCGTCGACGGTCCGAGCGGACTCCCCGTCGGACAGCGCGGCCGGTCCAGGACCGGGCACGTGGAGCCTCCCAGCCGGGTCCGGTGACAACATCCCCAGGCCCGCACCCGGAGTGCCGACCCGGGGTGGTCCGACGGCCAGCGTCAACGGACTGCGACTCCCAAGCCCACGCTGTCCTTCACAACGGTGGCCACACTCTCCATGAGCCGCCCGGCCTCCGCGTCCGTGGCGGCGGGCGGCACCACCAGCAGGTCCCACCGGCCGCGGCCGGGCGCCAGCAGGCAGACGGTGGACGGGGAGCGCTGGATGGTCGTCCGGCGCAGGCGTACGACCTGGTTGGCGACGAGCAGCCGACCCGGGAACGGGGACCATACGGCCTCATCCACGAGGGCGCTGGTGACCTGTCCCCAGGCGTGCGGCAGGCCGCCCAGCAGCCTGGGCAGTTCGGACGCCAGATCGGGCGAGTGGGGCCACCAGGCGCCGTCGATGCGCCGGGCCATGTGGCCCTGTGCCGGCTGGGACACCAGGCGCAGGCGAACGGCGGACGACGAGGAGAGCGGGGGCGGTGGGGCGAGGGTCATGGGAACTCCTGAAGGGGATGCGGTCGCTCGGGTTCACACGCGGCGGGCGGCGATACGCTCCGGGGTGGGCCAGCGCACGTCTCTGACCCAGCCGAGGCGTTCGAAGAGGCGGATCACGGCGGCGGACGGGTCGAGCTGGCCGCGGTCGACGCCGTGCCGGGCGCAGGTGGGGTCGGCATGGTGCAGGTTGTGCCAGCTCTCGCCGAACGAGACCAGGGCCAGGGGCCACAGGTTGGTGGCGCGGTCGTGGCGACGGGTACGGAACGGGCGCTCACCGATCACATGGCAGAGGGAGTTCACGCTCCACGTGACGTGGTGGAGCAGGGCGATGCGAACAAGTCCCGCCCACAGCAGGGCGGTCAGGGCGGACACCCAGCTGCCGCCGATCAGCCACCCCACGGCGAAGGGCAGGGCGAGGGTGAGCACACACAGAGCCGGGAAGGCCCGGGACACGGCCCGGATGTCACGGTCGGCCAGCAGATCGGGAGCGTAACGCGTGGCGGACGTGGGGTCGTTGCGGAACAACCAGCCGACGTGGGCATCCATCAGTCCGCGCAACTGGCCGTATACAGAAGTGCCGTAGCGATACGGAGAGTGAGGATCGCCCGGCCGGTCGGTGAAGGCGTGATGGCGGCGATGGATGGCGACCCAGCCGATCACGTCTCCCTGGAAGCTCATGGACCCGGCCACCGCGAGCGCGGTGCGCAGCGGCCGTACGGCCCGGTAGCTGCCGTGGGTCAACCCACGGTGGAAGCCGACCGTGACGCCGAGGCCCGTGACGATGTAGAGCGCCGCGGCGAGCAGGACATCGGCGGGATGGATCAGGCGCCCCCACAGCAGCCAGACGGCCAGACCGAGTGCCAGGAACGGGAGAAGGACGATCAACGCCGTGATCGCCAGCGACAGCCGCTCGCTGCCGGTGCGCCCGGCAGCCGTTCCCTCTCTCGGGAAGGCTGCCCTCCCGTCGTACTCCGGGGACGGCGGGCTGGCTGAGGGGGAGCGGAGGATATGGAGAGACATGCGCGGTCCTTGACCTCGGTGACGACAGTGCGGCCGGGGTCTTGGGCTGCGCCTCTTCGACGTGGGTGCGCAACGGCATCGCTGAGAGCGGATGCGAGTCGCACGGACGGTGGCTGCGGGAGCTACAGGGGCTTGGGCTGGTGAGGACGTGGAGAGTGGGCGGCGGGGCCGTCAGGCGGTCTCGCCCTGGTGGGTGCGATCGGCGGGCGGTCTGCTGGAGTCGAGCCAGGAGCCGAGCGGACCGGCGGCACGCGAGGCGTCCAGTGTGAGGTGCAGCCGCGTCCCGCTTCCCGAGGGGCCGGGATAGCTGCGCTGTTCATCGCCGGCGAACACGGACCACATCTCTTGCGACGAGGACGAGACCGGTCCGGACACCGGCGTACGACGTGCCCTCGACGTTTTCAGCCTACTCCTGCTCGGGACAGCCGCTCCGGCACATCTGAAGTGGTGCGGTGACCGCCGAAGCCACCGGCCGACGCCCGATGACGGGATGACGGGTCGGTCGATCATGAACAGCTCCCAGAACGACGACGTGACTCCGACGCCAGCCACACCGTTGGCCGTCTGTCGTGTGGCAGCCCGGGGAGTCCCGCTGACGACCGGCTGCGACGACAGAGGTGGACGGCGGAGTCGTCAGGCCGCCCTGGGTGGGTGCGATCGGCGGGCGCCCCCTGGCGCGCTCGGATGGTACAGCGAGACCGGTCTGATCACCTGCGACGGCCCCTGGTTCTGTCGGCCCACTCCTGCCGGTGCGACGGCCACCGCAGCCTTCCGGAAGGAGTAGGGTGAAGGCACCGAGGGCATTTCGCACACCGGCTTCCACGCCGGGTCGTTCTCGGCGAGAGATGAAACCCGGGCCGTAACCCCAGGGGCGGCCCGGAGACGGGTCCGCATCATGACCGCGACCTTCGAAGCAACCCTGCCGCGGCCCGCACCCGTCGCAGCCCCTCCCGCCCGCCTCGTACTGAAGACGGACGGCCCCTCCCGTGGACTCCTGGACGGCGCCTGGTGGCCGCGCTCGCGCGACCTGCTGCGCGAACTACCAGCACTGACCGACGCGCTGGACCCCGTCTGGGGCCGCATCACCCGTATCGCCGTCAACCCCGAGCACTGGCCGGTCATCCCGCGCAAGGTGCCCGTCAACGGCCATGTCGTGAAGGTCGGCTGGTTCACGCCGGAGATCGACCCGCACAAGCTGCTGCTGCTCTCCTACGGCACCGGACGCTGGGATCTGCTCGTCATCCCACCCGAGACCGGGGCGCAGTCGGCGGCCCGCCTGATGGCGGCCGCATCCGACTACGACGGCCCGCCGCTGACCGCGAGCGCACTCATCGCCGCGGACCGAGCCGGGCACGCAGTCTCCACGGCCGACCGGCCACTCGATCCGGACGAGGCTTGGGAGTACGAGGGCGGTACCTGCGTGACGTCCGCAGCGGTACCGGCAAAGGCCGGTGACGTCAGCCGCCTGATCATCGGCATGTGAGACAGCCTCATGAACGCCGGGCGCAACCTGGACTGGACGGGGCTGACGCGGAGTCGGCTTCTCGCCCACTCGTGACCGGCATCCGCCGACGCGGCCGACGCCGCACCGGGCAGGAAGCCCGCCGACGGCCCCCGCCCCTGGAACGCTCCGCAGGCTCGCATGCTGCTCGCCGGCCACCCGGAGAACGTCCGTGGCACCTGCTGTCGGCCGCGGGCCGTCTTGAGGGCATGGGCGGTGTCCGAGGACAGTGCGGAGTCGGCGGTCCTGCTGAGCGGACTGGTCAGCAATGCCGTTCTGCACCTCGGTTCAGAAGACGGGCCTGGCGCGCGAAGGACCGGACACGCGGCTCATCCTGCGCTCGGTACACGGTCGTGCTCGCGTGCGGAGAGGCGAACGGCCGGTTCAGAAGCCCTTGTTCCAGGCGCAGGGTCGGCCGGTCACCTCGGGGGACGCGCCGGCAATCGGACGGAGTCCACTAGGGCGGATAGCTGTGCGTGGTGAGCAGCCGCATCCGCAGGATGCCCACCGTGGTGACGTTCTCCCTGCCTGTCACATCCCTACTACCGGGGTGGGCACGTGCTCGATGACCTCTGCGGCAGCGGTACGTGCGGCATGTCCGCCTTCCGCATCCCAGACCGCCTCCCGGAGCGAGTCCCGGTCGGCCGCTTCCGCTGCCACGGTCCGGAAGCGCTCGCCCTCATGGATCAGGCCGGTCGCCGTGAGAGTCCGCGACGGGTCGGTGGCCGTGGCCATGAGCCGGGCCGCGGTGGCCGGTTCTGTGTCCGGCGGGATGACCAGCAGGTCCCAGCGGCCGACGGTGCAGGGGAGCAGCAGCAACTTGTGCGGGTCCTGCTCGGCCTCGAACCAGCCGACGCGCACCACGTGCCCGTGAACGGGCACCTTCCGCGGGATGACGGGCCAGAACGTGGGATTCACCGTTACCCGGGTGATCCGGCCCCGCAGTGGGTCGAGGAGCGCGATGAGTGCCGGAAGCTCCGCCGCTTTCAGAGGTCGCTCTGGGTGCCCAATCCGGTGAGGGCACCTACCGGGTCGAGGTCGGGGGTGCCGCGGGGCCACCAGTCGTCGTGGCCCGGTTCGGATTCGTAGGCGTACCACAGGCCGTCGCGGCCCAGGCGGAGCTGGACATGGCCGCGGGGGTGGGTGAGGTGGTTGCGCCAGGGGCGGAAGGCGGGCAGGTCGGCGGCGAGCAGCAGGGGCCGGGCGCGGTCGAAACGGCCCGCGGGCGGGTCCCAGGGCTCCTCGAGGACGGCGAGACCTTCTGGGCCGCCCTGACGCCAGGCGGCGACCGCGCGGGCCAGGTCGGCCGGGGTGCGGCCGGTGGCGGCGGCCAGGGAGACGTAGAGGGCGCGGGTGCCTGCGGTGAGGCCGGAACCGGGGCGGGCCGCGGCCAGCCGGACCGCGTCCTGCCACAGGGTCAGTTCGCCGACCGGGTCATGGCCGGTGCCGAGCAGGGTGTGGGCGCGGGCGGCGGCGTCGGTGGCGAGCTGGTCCAGGGCGAAGGGGTCGGGGCCGCCCGGGGACGCCGGGTACGCCGGTGGCTGCTCGGGGTGCGGCGGGGCGGGCAACGGGGCCGGGAGCGGCGGGAGCCGGCGGGACGCGAGGGCTTCGCTCGCCCTCACGCCGGGCAGGGGTGCCGGCTCCCGTTCCTGGGCGGCGCGGGCCGCGCGGGCGGCGCTGAGGCGGGACAGGTCGTCGAGGAGTTCGCGTTCGCCCCGGCCGCGCAGCAGGAGCAGGACGAAGGGGTCGGCGTCGAGGAGGCGCGCGGTCTGATAGCAGAGGGCGGCGGCGTGCTTGCAGGGGTGGCCGCGGTCCGGGCAACTGCACTGCGGTTCCAGGTCCCCGGGGCCGGGGAGCAACGGCACGCCGCATTCCGCCAGCGACTGGGGCATCTCCCCGTCCAGCAGTGCGGCGATGTGTCCGGTGCGGTCGGCGGCGAGGTCCAGGAACCGGTCCCAGTCGGCGTCGTCGAGCGTCCGCAGGCGCACCTGCACCCGGTACGGGCGGGGGCGGCTCCCCTGCACGTACGCGAGCACGAGTCCCGGCGTCACGGTGATCGCGTCCACGTGTCCCTGCTCGACGTAACTCCGGCCCCGCACAAGCCGTTTGGCGTCCAGCGCGCCCTCCTCCAGGGCGGTGACCCAGGCGTTGCCCCACCAGGTCGCGGCGAACGGGGCGTCCGGCGCACCGCCCGAGGTGTGGGGCGGGAAGGCGGGGAAGGTGCGGCGCAGGTCGTTGTCCCGGTTGGGGGCGGCCATGGAGCGGGGATGGCGGGGGGCTGACGGGGGTTCGGCGGAGCGGGCCGTCGAGTCGGTGCCGGTGGGTGGGGTGGTGTCGAGGACGGCCTTCTCGGCGACGGGTGGCCGTATGCCGGAACTGCCTTGTCGTGCAGGGCCGTTGTTCTCGGTCCTGTCCCCCGGACCGCTGCTCACGTCGTCGGGCATCCGGAAGGCGTCGGCCAGCAGCTCCCGTACGTCAGGGGCCCGTACGTCACGCGCCCGTACGTCACGCGCCCGGTCGTCGGAAGCGGGACGCGGGGTGCGGATCCGGTCCCGTGGCGGCGCGGCGGTGACACGACGCGAGCGGCGCGCGAGGGCTGCCTCCGCCTCCGCGGCCTCGGTTTCCGCATGCTTCTTGCGTGCCGCACGCAGGGCCTCGCGTGCGGCGTCCCCGGGGCGGGGGTCGGAGGGCAGGGGGTTGTCCTGGGGGGTTGCCGCGGGGGGTCGAGCCGACTGCGGGCTCCGGTCCGCTTCCTCATTCGAGCCGGCGGCAGAGGGGGCGTCGACGGCACCGGCGTCGGACCGGCCTGTGCCGTGATCCACGCCCGCGACGGCCTTGCGCAAGGCGGCGCGGACCGCGTCCCCGGGGCGAGGCTCGGGTGGGGCAGGGTCCTTGACGGTGTGCTCGGACCTCAGGGCCTCTGTGTCCTGTCCAGCCGGCCCGCCTGGCCCGTCGCGCTCCGTGAACGCCCGGGCGGTCCCGCCCTCCTCCACCGGCACGCTCCTCGGGTCCGGAGCCGCCGGGTCAGCCGTCTCCCGATGTCCCGCGCCCTCCGGCGCCGGGGTGCCGGCGCCGTCGGCCGCTCCCGTGGCCCGCTCCCGTGCCGCCCGCAGGGCCCGGCGGGCCTCGTCCGCGGGGCCCGGGGTCATGACGGCCTCCTGAGGGAGACCAGGTCGGTCAGTTCGCGGTCCGTGAGTTCGGTGAGGGCGGACTCGCCGGAGCCCAGGATCGCGTCGGCCAGGGCCCGCTTGGACTCCAGCATCTCCGCGATGCGGTCCTCCACGGTGCCCTCGGTGATGAGGCGGTGGACCTGGACGGGCTGGGTCTGGCCGATGCGGTAGGCGCGGTCGGTGGCCTGTTCCTCCACGGCCGGGTTCCACCACCGGTCGAAGTGGACGACATGACCCGCGCGGGTGAGGTTGAGGCCGGTGCCCGCCGCCTTCAGGGACAGCACCAGGACCGGGATCGACCCGCTCTGGAAGCGGTCCACCATCCGCTCCCGCTCCGGCACTGGCGTGCCCCCGTGCAGCAGGTCCACCGGGACCGCGCGGGCGGCGAGGTGAGCGGTGATGAGACGGGCCATGCCGACGTACTGCGTGAAGACGAGCGCCGAGCCGTCCTCCGCCAGCAGGGTGTCCAACAGCTCGTCCAGCAGGGCCAGTTTGCCCGAGCGGGCGGCGAGGCGGTCGCCGACCGTCGCCGGGACCTCCTCCTTCAGGTACAGCGCGGGATGGTCGCAGATCTGCTTCAGGGCCCCGAGCAGTTTGAGCACCAGGCCCCTGCGGGCGATGCCCTGCGCGGTCTCGATGGCCAGCATGGACTCGCGCACCACCGCCTCGTACAGCGAGGCCTGTTCGCGGGTGAGCGGGACGGGGTGGTCGGTCTCCGTCTTGGGCGGCAGTTCGGGGACGATGCCGGGGTCCGACTTCTTGCGGCGCAGCAGGAACGGGCGGACCAGACGGGCCAGCCTGGTCACCGCTTCCTCGTCCTCGCCGTTCTCCACCGCGCGGGCGTGCCGGGCGCGGAAGGACTTCAGCGGGCCGAGCAGTCCGGGGGTCGTCCAGTCGAGCAGGGCCCACAGCTCCGAGAGGTTGTTCTCGACCGGGGTGCCGGTGAGGGCCACGCGCGCGGGCGACGGGATGGTGCGCAGGGCTTTCGCGGTCGCCGAGTAGGGGTTCTTCACATGCTGGGCCTCGTCCGCGACGACCATGCCCCAGCGCTGCTCCGCCAGCCGGGCCGCCGCCGCCCGCATGGTGCCGTAGGTGGTGAGGACGAAGCCGCCGTCGAGGTCGTCCAGGCTGCGCTCGGTGCCGTGGAAGCGGCGGACGGGGACGCCGGGGGCGAACCGGGTGATCTCCCGCTGCCAGTTGCCCAGCAGGGAGGCGGGACAGACGACCAGGGTCGGCTCGCGGCGGGCTCGGCGCAGGTGCAGCGCGATGACGGTGATCGTCTTGCCGAGGCCCATGTCGTCGGCGAGGCAGCCGCCGAGGCCCAGGGAGGTCATGAGGTCCAGCCAGGCCAGGCCGCGGAGCTGGTAGTCGCGGAGGGTGGCGAGCAGACCCGGGGGCGGTTCCGCCGGCTGCACACCGGTCGTCAGACGGTCACGGAGGGCGGCGAGCGCGCCCACCGGCACCGCGTCCACGGTCTCTCCTTCGACCTCCGCGCTGCCGGTGAGGGCCACGGAGAGCGCGTCGACCGGGTCGAGCAGGCCCAGTTCACGTTTGCGGGCCTTGCGGACAAGGGCGGGGTCGACCAGCACCCACTGGTCCCTGAGGCGTACGACGGGCCGGTGGGCCTCGGCCAGCGCGTCCATCTCGGCCTCGCTGAGCGGGTCGCCGCCGAGCGCCAACTGCCAGCGGAACTGGAGGAGTTCCTCGCTCTCGAAGAATCCGGTGCCGTCGGTCGCGGAGCCCGGAGCGGAGCGTACGACCGCCGCCGCGGTGAGGTCCTGCGCCAGGTCCCGCGGCCAGTGCACCGCCACGCCGGCCGCGGCGAGCCGGGTCGCGGCCACGCCCAGCAGGTCGCCCAACTCCTCGTCGGACAGGGCCAGTACGTCGGGCACGTCCTGCTCGGAGAGCCGGTCCAGCGGTGGCCAGACCCGGGCGGCGCGCCGCACTGCGAGGGCCGCGTCCACGCGTGCGCGTGGTCCGAAGACCGCGTCGGCGTCGCCCGCCCACAGGGCTGCCGCGTCGGCCACCAGGGTCGGGTCGGCGAGGCTGTGCACCTGGACGATCGCGGCGCCCGCACTGCGCGCACCGGCGTCGTCGGCGTTGAAGAGGCGGGACGCGGACAGGTCGAGGCGGAGCGAGATCCGCACGCCCGCGTCCATGCCGGCGGCGACCTCGGCGGCCCACTCGTGCGCGTGCGGCAGCCGCTGGGGCGCACGGTCGGCGAAGGGCCTGCCGGCGGCGAAGGGGGCGGCCGGGGTGCGGGGCAGGGTGTCCGCGACCGCGTCCAGGAAGGAGCGCATCAGCGCTTCCGGTTCGGGCAGCCGCAGCGGGCCGGTTCCCGGCAGCGGCACCGCGTGGCCCTCGTAGGGAAGGGCGGCGGCGATCGCGCGCAGGTGGGCGATGTCGTCGGGGTCCAGGGGGCCGGCCCGCCAGGCGTCGTGGCCGGTGGCGGTCAGGCCGGGCAGGAGCCGGCCGCGGGCCGTGAGCCGCAGCGCGTGCAGGGCGGCCGCGCCCCAGCAGGCGGTGGCGGGATGGGCGGCGGGGTCCCGGCGGGCCCGGACGAGCAGCGGCAGGCCCTCCCCGACCGGGAGGGAGAGGGCGGGAGCGGTCCGGCGGCGGACTCCGGCGCCGTACGGTCGTACGACGGTGAGCTCGGTGCGCTCCACCGGCCTGGCGTCGCTCTCGGGGGACGCGGCGGGCAGGGGTGCGTCCTCGGGGTCCCAGAAGGCGATACGGCCCTCACGCGGAAGCGGTGCGGGGAGGAAGATCGCGGCGAGCCCGGCGGGCAGGGCCGGTCCTGGCAGCCCGGCGGGGACGGCTGGTCCCGGCAGCCCCCCGGAGACGGGAGATCCCGGCAGCCCGCGAGGGACGGCCGGTCCCGGGCGCTCGGCCGCCACGGCCCTGTCGCTCATACGTCCTGTCACCTCCCGCCCGCGTGTCGGATCAGTCGTCTTCGACTCTACGGGCGGGGTCTGACAATCGGCTCCGGCGACGGGCCGCACCCGCTCGCCGGAGCGGGGGCGCTACGGCACGGTGCGGGAGACGACGTACACCTTCGGGGCGTTCGGGACGGTCAGGTTGACCATGACGTCCTGAGTGGGTGCCGGGTCCTTCTGCGCGTGGGTCAGGCCCCACCACGAGCGGGGTCCGTCGAACCTCCAGCCGGTGATCTTCTGGTCGCGTTCGCTGATGGAGATGTCGTTCTTCTTCAGGTCGGCGCGGCTGACGCCCATCGCGGTCAGGAAGGCGGCCAGGCCCGCGTCGCTCGTCCGGAACTGGACGTAGAGGCGACTGGTCTTCCAGTTGTTGGTCTCGTAGGAGGCGACCAGGTCCGCGGGGTGCGGGACCGGCACCTGGTACAGGCGGCGCTGGACCTTGGACGGCCAGTCGGGGGTGAGGCCCGTCGCCGAGTACTTCGCCTCCTTGTCCTTGCCGCTGTCCCGGCTCTGGTTGGCGGAGATCACCAGGTAGCCGGCCGGGACGCCGATCAGCAGGCCGATGATGAGCAGCGTGATAGCCCGGCGGCGGTTGCGGTGCCGCCGGTCCTCGGTGGGCCGCCGCGGTTCGTCGGGGGGCGCGGTGGACTGGCGCGGCAGGGACGCGTTCACGCCGTGTCCCGTGACGTGCGGCGGGCCTCCACGTACTTCTCGTAGCGCTCGTGCCGCTCCACCCGGCGCCGGTTGGCGCGCCGGAACCGCCGGGCGACCAGGCGGGCCAGGTCGGCGGCGCCGACCATGCCGGCCTCCGGGCCCAGCTGGGCGCGGGCGATACGGGCCTCGGGACGGTAGCCGCGGCCGGTGAGCTGGCGCTTGAACGCGTCCCGCGCGGGGCCGATCAGGAGGTCGTCGGCCGCGCTGACGCCGCCGCCGATGACGAAGCAGGACGGGTCGAGGGCGGCGGCGAGGTTGGCGATGCCGACGCCGAGCCACTGGCCGATGTCCTGGAGCAGCTCGATGCACATGGCGTCGCCCTCGCGGGCGAGCTCGGTGATCATCGGGCCGGTGATGTCGCCGATGTTGCCCTTGACGTGCTCGATGATCCCGTACGCCACCGGCGAGTCGGCGGCGGCCAGCTCCCTGGCCTCCCTGACCAGCGCGTTCCCGGAGCTGTACTGCTCCCAGCAGCCGCGGTTGCCGCACGGGCAGCGGTGGCCGCCGGGCACGACCTGCATATGGCCGAACTCGCCGGCGACCCCGTACTTGCCGCGCTTGACCTGGCCGTCCTCCAGGATCGCGCCGCCGATGCCGGTGCCGAGCGTGATCATGACGAGGTGGTCCTCGCCGCGGCCCGCGCCGAAGCGCCACTCGGCCCAGGCAGCGGTGTTGGCGTCGTTGTCCACCAGGACGGGAACGGCGAGGCGGCCGGCGATGCGGTCCCGGAGGGGCTCGTTGCGCCAGGACAGGTGGGGGGCGAACAGCACCCGGTTGCGGTCGGCGTCGACCCAGCCGGCCGCGCCGATGCCGACGGCGTGCACGTCGTGGCGGTCGGACAGGTCCAGGACCAGCTCGACGATGGTGTCCTCGACGACCTTGGGGCTCTTGGACTTGTCCGGGGTCTCGGTGCGGACCTTCTCCAGGATGTTGCCGTCGGCGTCGACGACACCCGCCATGACCTTGGTGCCGCCGATGTCGATGCCGACCGTGGGCACGCGGGGTGCCGTCAGGTGTGAGCGGCGTTCCCGCGTGCCGACGGTGCGCAGGGCGGGGGCGCGGCGGGAGCCTATGGGGGCGCTGAAGTTGCCGTAGGTGCTCATCAAGGCCCGATTCTGCCGCACGGGCCCTGCGGGTGCCGAACACGGGGCGGCGAAGGGGGGCACGGTTCGTTGCCGGGTGCGGGTGCGTCGTGGCTGGTCGCGCGGTTCCCCGCGCCCCTTTCAGGGCCGGACCAGGAGCTGGAATTCGAATGAGTAGCGCGTCGGGCGGTATGTGTGTGTGCCGTATTCCACCGCTCTGCCCGTGTCGTCGAAGGTGACGCGTTGCATCGTCAGCAGAGGGGCGCCCGCCTCCTCCGCCAGGCGGTCCGCCTCCTCCGGTGTGGCCGCTCTCGCGCCGATCGTCTGGCGGGCGCTGTGGAGGGTGATGCCGGCCGCTCGCATCATGCGGTAGAGGCCGGTGGTCTCCAGTTGTGCGGTGTCCAGGTCGAGGAGGGCCGGCGGAATGAAATTGCACAGGTGGGCCATCGGTTCGCCGTGGGCGAGGCGCAGGCGTTCCACCCGGTGCACGTCGCTGCCCTCGGGGACGCCGAGCGCGGCGGCGATCTCGGCGGTGGCGGGGACGACGGCGTTGACCAGGACCTTCGTGGCGGGGCGCTGGCCGGCCGCCTCCAGGTCGTCGAAGAGGCTGCTGAGCTCCAGGGGGCGCTTGACCTGGCTGTGCACGACCTGGGTGCCGACTCCGCGGCGCCGCACGAGCAGGCCCTTGTCGACGAGGGACTGGATGGCCTGGCGGACCGTGGGACGGGAGAGGCCGAGCCGGGCCGCGAGCTCGATCTCGTTGCCGAGGAGGCTGCCGGGAGTGAGCGTTCCGTGCTCGATGGCGGCCTCCAGCTGCTGGGACAGCTGGAAGTACAGGGGCACCGGGCTGCTGCGGTCCACACTGAGCTCGAGCGTCACGGTCGGGTCCACTTCTGGTTTCGGCACGGGCCCGAGCGTAGCTGCGTGCGTTGTTGACGGGAAGTCGTGTAGTTCGGTTGTCCGGACATACGGATTGACAACGGCGGTCATCGACCACATTTTGTTCACATGCGCATCGGGGTCATTGGGACGGGCCGCATCGGCACCATTCATGCGAAGACGCTCAGCCGCCATCGGGAGGTCGGTTCCTTAATCCTCACGGACGCGGACGGCGCACGGGCCCAGGAGCTCGCGCACCGCCTGGGGGAGACCGCGGCCCCGGGCGTCGACGAGATCTTCAAATGGGGCGTGGACGCCGTGGTGATCACTACGGCGACCTCGGCCCACGCGGAGCTCATCGGCCGGGCGGCGCGCTCGGGACTGCCGGTGTTCTGCGAGAAGCCCATCGCGCTCGACCTGCCCGGCACGCTGCACGCCATCGCCGAGGTCGAGACCGCCGGGACGGTTCTCCAGATGGGCTTCCAGCGCCGCTTCGACACGGGGTACACGGGCGCGCGTGAGGCGGTGCGCTCGGGGCGGCTCGGCCGGCTGCACACCGTGCGGGCGCTGACCTCCGACCAGGCGCCGCCGCCCGCGGAGTGGCTGCCGCTGTCCGGCGGGCTGTACCGGGACACCCTGATCCACGACTTCGACATGCTGCGCTGGGTGACCGGGCACGAGGTCGTCGACGTGTACGCGGCCGGTTCCGACGCGGGTCCGCCGATGTTCCGGGCCGCGGGGGACGTGGACACCGCGGCCGCCCTGCTCACCCTCGACGACGGGACCCTCGCCACGGCCACGGCCACGCGGCTGAACGGGGCCGGGTACGACGTGCGCATGGAGCTCGCCGGGGAGCTGGACCAGGTCGTGGTGGGCCTGGACGACCGGACGCCCATCGCGTCCACGGAGCCGAGCGGACCGCCCGCCGCGGACAAGCCGTGGACGGGGTTCCTGGAGCGGTTCGGACCGGCCTACGAGGCAGAGCTGGCCGCGTTCGTCGAGGTGGTCCGGGGTGAGCGGGCCAACCCCTGCGACGGCCGTGAGGCCCTCCAGGCGCTCCGGATCGCCGAGGCGTGCGAGGTGTCCCGGCGGGAGCACCGGGCCGTTCGGCTGGCGGAGATCCCGGGCGGCACGAGCGCGGGCGCGTTCTGAGGGCTGTCACGCCGCCTCAGGTGACCCACCGCACCGGCAGGCTCCGCACCCCCCGGATCAGCATTCCCGGCAGCCACTCCCCCGGCGGCCCGTCCGACGCGAGTGCTGGTGCGCGGTCCAGCAGGGTCCGCAGCGCCGTGCGGGCTTCCAGGCGGGCCAGTGGGGCGCCCAGGCAGTAGTGGAGACCGTGGCCGAAGGCGAGGTGGCCGCGGGAGTCGCGGTGGATGTCGAAGTCGTGCGGGTCCGGGTAGCGCGTGGCGTCGCGGTCGGCCGCGCCGAGGCAGATCATCACCGGGTCGCCCGCGTCCACGGCCCGTCCCGCTATCTCCAGGGGCTCGGCGGCGTACCGGAAGGTCGCGTTCTCCACCGGGCCCTCGTAGCGCAGGGCTTCCTCGACGGCGGCGTCGAGGAGGGTCATGTCGGCTCGCAGGGCGGCGAGTTGGTCCGGGTGGGTGAGCAGGGCGTGCACGGCGTTGGTGATGAGGTTGACCGTGGTCTCGTGACCCGCGATCAGCAACAGGAAGGCCATGCCGCGCAGTTCCGACGGGGAGAGCCGGTCGCCGTCCTCGGCGGTGGTGCGGACGAGGTCCCCGAGCAGGTCGTCGCTCGGGCCCGCGCACCGCTTGTCCTCGATGAGTTCGGTCAGGTAGGCGGCGAGGTGCACGAAGGAGTCGTACGAACTCTCGGGGCTGGTCGGTGCCACGACCTCCGTGGAGAGCCTGCGGAACTCCGTGCGGTCCATCTCGGGCACGCCGAGGAGTTCGCAGATCACGGTGATCGGCAGTGGGTACGCGAAGGAGGCCACCAGGTCGGCGCGGCCGTACGGCAGCATCGCGTCGAGGAGTTCGTCGGTGATCTCCTGGATCCTGGGACGCAGGGTCTCCACGCGGCGCATGGTGAAGGCGCGGGAGACGAGGGCGCGCAGCCGGGTGTGTTCCGGCGGGTCGCTGCCCAGCAGATGGCGGCCGATCAGCCCGTCCTCCTGGAAGAGCACACCGATGCGGCGGCCGTCCTTGGCCAGCCGGGGATCGGCGAGCGCGGCGCGCGCCTCCTCGTGGCCGACGACCAGCCACGTGGAGTAGCCGGGGTCCGAGCCCGGTGGTCGTACCCGGTGGACGGGTCCCTGGGCGCGTAACTCGGCGTAGACGGGGTGCGGATCGACGCGGAACGCGTCGCCGTACTTCCCGAGGTCGATCACTGGATCGGTCATGAGGCTCCCCCTTCACACCGTCAACGCCCGGCGGCCTCGCCTAGTGCCCGTCCGGCTCGGGTTCCGCGGATTGCTCCAGCAACCCCGCGTCGTACGCCAACAGCGCGATCTGCACCCGGTTGTTGAGGTCGAGCTTGGCCAGGACGCGGGAGACATGGGTCTTGACGGTGGCGACGCTCATGAAGAGGGCGGCGGCGATCTCGGCGTTGGACAGTCCCTGGCCGACCGCGACGGCCACTTCTCTCTCCCGGTCGTTGAGGGCGCCGATGCGCTCACGCGCGCGTGCCTTGCGCCGGTCCGCCGCGGTTCCGGCCGCGTGCTCCATCAACTGGCGGGTGACGGTGGGCGACAGGACCGGGTCGCCGGCCGCGACGCGGCGGACGGCGGCGAGGATCTCGGCGGGCGGGGTGTCCTTGAGGACGAAGCCGGCGGCGCCCGCGCGCAGGGCGCGCAGGACCTGCTCGTCCGCGTGGAAGGTGGTCAGGACGACGACCTCGGGGGCGTCGGGTCGGGCCCGCAGCCGCTCGGTGGCGGTGAGGCCGTCCACCGCCGGCATCCGGATGTCCATGAGGACGACGTCCGGGCGGGTCCGGTCGACGGCGGCCGCGACCTCGGCGCCGTCCGCGGCCTCGCCGACGATCTCGATGTCCTCGGCCCCGCCCAGCATCAGGGACAGGCCGGCCCGCACGAGGGGGTCGTCGTCGACGAGGAGCAGTCTGATCACAGTCATGTGCCTTACGTAATCACGGTCGGGCCGAGGGACCGGGGGCAATCACCCTCGCGGGCGGGCGAGTTGTGCGGGCAGGAAGGGCTCGGCGGGGGCCCGGTGATCCGGGGGGGCGGTCCGTCGTGGCGGAGGGGTCTGTCATGGCCGGGAGTGGTCCGTCGTGGCCGGAGGCGGTCCGTCGTGGCGGAGGGGTCTGTCATGGCCGGGAGTGGTCCGTCATGGCCGGAGGCGGTCCGTCGTGGCGGGGGCGGTCCGTCATGGGGAGCGATCCGTCGTGGCGGGGGGTGTCACGGCCACGGCAGCCACGCCTGCACCCGGAACGCCCCGTCCGCCTCCGCCCCGTGCTCCAGCCGTCCGCCGGCCAGCGTCGCGCGCTCGGTGAGGCCGATCAGACCCTGCCCCGAGCCGGGGACGTGCGGCACCTCCCCCTCGGGCGCGGGGTTGCAGACGCTCACCACGAGTCCGCCGCCCGGACCGCCGGAGACGGTGACCGTGACCTCCGTGCCGGGGGCGTGCTTGCGGGCGTTGGTGAGGCCCTCCTGGGCGATGCGGTAGGCGGTGCGGCCGACGGAGGCGGGCACGGCGGCGGGGTCGGTGACCCGGCTGTCGAGGACGACCTTCATGCCGGCCTCGCGGGACTCGGCGACCAGGGTGTCCAGGGCGACGAGGGTCGGCTGCGGGCGCCCGCCCTCGTCCTGCTCCCCGGCCCGCAGTACGCCGATGATCTCCCGCAGGTCCTGGAGTGCCTCGTGGGCGCTCTCCCGGATGACACCGGCGGCGCGCGCGACCTCCTCCTGGGGCGCGTCCGGCCGGAACTCCAGGGCACCCGCGTGCACGCTGAGCAAGGTCAGCCGGTGCGCGAGGACGTCGTGCATCTCGCGCGCGATGGCCTCACGGGCCAGCCGCTGCGCCTGTTCGGCCCGCAGCCGAGCCTCGGTCTCGGCGCGCCGGGCGCGGTCGCGCAGGCTGAACATGAGCTGCCGCTTGGAACGCACGAGCAGGCCCCAGCCGATGATCGAAGCGATCACCAGGACCGAGAAGACGACCGAGACGACGTACGGCAGGTCGGCGTCGGGGCGCATCCGGAAGGCGACCGGGACCAGGGCGATGTTGATGCCGCCCACCCAGGCCACGTACTTGAAGGGGCGGTGCACGGCGAGGGTGAACAGGGCGATCGTGCAGGCGCCGCCCGCGGAGTCCGAGAGCAGCCCGAGCGGGATGGTCGCCACGGCGAGGCCCAACGGCCAGCGACGGCGCAGCCATACGGCGGCGCAGGCGAGGGCGCCGAGCAGTTGGTCGAGGGTGGCCGCGGAGTGCGAGAGATGCGGGTTGTCGCCCGCCGCTTCCGCGCCGATGATGCCGACAAGTACGGCCAGGAGGAAGCAGGAGAAGTCGACGATCCAGTCGCGTGCGGTACGCCGGGGCCGTACGGCGGAGGGGTCGAACTCATGGATCACGGCCGACGGCATCAGCCAGCGCCGGCCGGCGAAGGCCTCGGGGTCGGACACTGTCTCGTCACGGCTCACGGTCGACAAATCTACGCAGCGAGGGCGCGTCGCACCCGTCCACGGACGGCATCGGCGACCAAAGTCGCGGCAGCGCAGACTTTCGGCGTACGGGGCCCGGCGGGCGTCATGCTTTCGCGCGACCGCGCTCACCCCGCGGCCGATGTCCGGGCGGGGCCCGCGGGGGGAGGGTCTCCTCATGAAGCAACTGCTGGAAGTGGTCGGTTTCGTCGCCCTGGTGCAGGGCGGGATGGGCCTGCTGCACGAGTTCACCGACTGGCACGTCGGACTCGTGCAGCGGATCGGTTTCCTCGACGGATACGAGGTCTACGCGAGCGTCGCCCTGATCGTGCTGGCGTTCGCCCTGTTCGCGGCGGCGGAGGCTGTCGGAAGCCGGGGGTGACGCCGAGGGGGGCGACGGGGCGGGGCCGTCGGGTGGTGGGGCCGGCGCCCTTGGGTGGTGCGGTCGGGGTCGATGTCCGTTGGCCGCCGGTCATCCCCGTTCCTGGCCGCTGGGATGGGTGTCATGACAACGACTCAAGGACATCTGTACGGCAGGGTCGCGCTCGTCACCGGCGGCGGTCGCGGCATCGGGGCGGCGACGGCCCTGCGGCTGGCGCGGGAGGGCGCGGACGTGGCCGTGACCTACGTGGCCGGCAAGGAAGCGGCCCATGACGTCGTACGGCGCGTCGAGGCGCTGGGGCGGCGGGCCGTGGCCCTGCGGGCGGACTCCGGGGACCCCGAGGAGGCGGCGGGGGCGGTCGGCCGTACGGCGGAGGCGCTCGGCGGACTGGACGTGCTGGTGAACAACGCGGGGGTGGGGGTGCTCGGGCCGCTCGGCGAGCTGTCCCTCGCGGACGTGGACCGGGTGCTGGCCGTCAATGTGCGGGGCGTGTTCCTGGCCTCTCAGGCGGCGGCCGGACGGATGCGGGACGGCGGGCGGATCATCACGATCGGCAGCTGTATGACCCAGCGGGTGCCGGGGCCGGGCGGGACGCTGTACGCGGCGAGCAAGTCGGCTCTGATCGGGCTGACCAAGGCCCTCGCGCGGGAGCTGGGGCCGCGCGGGATCACGGCGAACCTCGTGCATCCCGGTCCCGTCGACACCGACATGAACCCGGCGGACGGACCGTTCGCGCCGGGCCAGGCCGCGATGACCGCGCTGGGGCGGTTCGGGGCGGCGGAGGAGGTGGCGTCGATGGTGGCGTGTCTGGCGACCGCGGGGTATGTCACCGGCGCGGAGTTCTCGGTGGACGGGGGACATGCGGCGTGAGGTCGCGGCTTGGGCGGGGCCGGGCGGAGGTTGCCGTGTCCCCGGCTCGGGTCCCGGGTCCGGGGCCGGGTCCGGGGCCGGGGCCGGGACCGGGTCCGGGTCCGGGACCGGGTCCGGGTCCGGGCCAGGGGCCGGTCCGGGCCAGGGGCCAACTCCGTCTCAGCCGCTCGGACGCTCCGCCGCAGGCGTTGGGCGAGCCCGTCGGCAGCCGGGGCTCGCCCTGTCGCGGCCGACGGGTTAGCCCCGTCCAACGGGACCGGAAAACACTGCCCGACCGCGGCCGGGAAGCGCCGCCCGGCCGACGGCCCGGAAACTCCACCTGGTCGAAGGCCCGGGAACGCCGCCTGGTCGGCAGCAGCGAGACGCCGCCGTCGGGTCGGCAGTCGACGGACGTCGTCCGGTCGGTGGCCGACCGGCGTGGTCCGGCGTCGGCCGGCAGGCTTCCGCTCAGCCGCCCACCTCCCGGTGCCGGGCCGACAGCGCCGCTGTTCCCGCCTCCGTCAGGGAGCCGAACAGTCGCAGGCGGGAGATTCCGCCGTCCGGGAAGATGTCCACGCGCGCGTGCGTGCCGACCGCCGGTTCCGGCAGGACGAAGCGGTGGTTGGTGTCGGGCTGGAGCCGGGTGCGCGGAAGGATCTCGCGCCAGTCGCCGGCGTCGCCGTCGCGGACCGACACCGACGCCCACCCCGCGCTGTTGCCCTTCAGATACGCCGTGTCGATCTCGATCGCACGGATGTGGGACTGGGCCACCAGGCGGTAGCGGATCCAGTCGTGGCCCTGGTCGCGGCGGCGGCGGGTCTCCCAGCCGTCGTCCATCTTGCGTGAGCGGCCGGGCTGGATGGTGTTGGAGGCGGGCGAGTAGAAGAGGTTGGAGGCGTCCTCGGCCCGGCCGCCGTTCTCCAGCGCGACCACGTCGAAGGCGCCGAGGACCTCGAGCCACGCCGGGTCCGGGACGACTTCGCCGTACACGCGCAGACGGGCGATGCCGCCGTCCGGGTGCTGGTTGACCCTGAGGTGGGTGAAGCACTGCTCCAGGGGCACCTCGAAGCCGTTCGCCGCGTGGCCGCCGACCGGTGTCCTCGGGACCAGGGTCGTCCACTTCACGTCGTCGCCCAGCAGTTCCTCGGGGGACGGGGAACCGGCGACGCTCGTGCCCTCGACCGACACCGCCTGCGGGTAGTTGCCGCGGAAGTGCGCGGTGTCGATGACGATCCCCCGGATCACGCCGGGCGCGCCGAGCCGCACCAGCGCCCAGTCGTGGTCCTCCGCCGTCGGCCAGGGGTGCTCGGCCGAGGCGCCCCGGCGGCGCCGTGTCTCCCAGCCGTCCATGATCTTGCCCTTGTGCCCGAAGTGCTCGGGGTCGAACTCGGCCCGCCCGGGCATCAGCAGGTTCTCGCGCTGGGCGAAGAACTCGTCGTTGGCGGCGATGACGGAGGCCCCGAGCGTCCGTGCGGCGAGGTTGACGTACTGGGTGAAGGGGAAGTCGGCGGTGCGGTAGTCCGCGTACGGGTCGCCGCCGCCGTACGGGTGCGCGTCGCCGGTGAAGCTGGGAATCGCCGTCACGTACATGTGCCTTTCGGGAGTGGGCCGGTGCGGGGGGGATCGGGACGTGCGGGTGGGGTCAGGGCGTGCGGGTGAGCAGTTGGCCCTTCGGGGGCGTGAACTCGCCGTCGGCCACGATGCGTTGGCCGCGCAGCCAGGTCGACTTCACCACCCCGTACAGGGTCTTGCCCGCGTACGCCGTGACGCGGTTGCGGTGCTGTAGGGCCGCCGGGTCCACGGTGAAGGTGGCGTCGGGAGCGAGGACGGCGAAGTCGGCGTCGCGGCCGGCCTCGATGGCGCCCTTGCGGTCCAGGCCGACGAGCCGGGAGGTCCGGGCGGACATCCAGCCGACGACGTCCTCCAGGGTGTGGCCGCGCCTGCGGGCCTCCGTCCAGACCGCGGCCAGGCTCAGCTGAAGGCCGGAGATGCCGCCCCAGGCCGTGGCGAAGTCGTCGGTCTTCAGGTCGGCCGTGGACGGCGAGTGGTCGGTGACCACGCAGTCGATGGTGCCGTCGGCCAGCGCCTGCCACAGCAGGTCCTGGTTGGCGGACTCGCGGATGGGCGGGCAGCACTTGAACTCGCTTGCGCCGTCCGGGACTTCCTCTGCGGTCAGCGTCAGGTAGTGCGGACAGGTCTCGACCGTGATGCGGACGCCGTCCGCCTTGGCCTGGGCGATCAGCGGGAGCGCGTCGCTCGACGACAGGTGGAGCACGTGCACACGTGCGTCCAACCGCTTGGCCTGGGCGATGAGTTGGGCGATGGCCGTGTCCTCGGCGTCGCGCGGGCGGGAGGCCAGGAAGTCGGCGTACTTGGGGCCGCCTCGCTGCGGGGCGGTCTCCAGGTGGTGCGGGTCCTCTGCGTGCACGATCAGCAGACCGTCGAAGGAGGCGATCTCGGCCAGCGAGCGGGCGAGTCCGTCCTGGTCGAGGTGCGGGAACTCGTCGACGCCGGAGGGCGAGAGGAACGCCTTGAAGCCGAAGACGCCCGACTCGTGCAGCGGGCGCAGGTCCTTGACGTTGTCGGGCAGCGCGCCGCCCCAGAAGCCGACGTCGATGTGGGCCTTGTCGGCGGCGACCTCGCGCTTCGTCCGCAGGTTCTCGACGGTCGTCGTGGGCGGGAGGGAGTTGAGCGGCATGTCGACGAGGGTGGTGATGCCGCCGGCCGCCGCTGCGCGGGTGGCGGTCCAGAAGCCCTCCCACTCGGTGCGGCCGGGGTCGTTGACGTGCACGTGGGTGTCGACGAGGCCGGGCAGCAGGACGTCGTCGCCGAGGTCCTCGACACGGGCGTCCGTCGGCACCTCGCAGTCGTACGGCAGGACGGCGGTGATCCTTCCGCCGCCGACCGCGACCGACGCGGCGCGTGTCCCCTCGGGTGTGATGACGCGCGTCGAGCGCAGCACCAGTTCAGTGTCGGACACCCGGACCCCTCTCTGCCGCGGATGACTCCCGCGCCGCCGTTAACTTCCGCGTAACGGAATTCAACTTTCTGTTGAAGGAGTCTTCACTCCCGTTCGGACGCCGTCAAGGGCACACTTCTCCAGAGTGCGCCCGATGTCGCCTCTCTGGACGTTTCCACAAAGCGGAATTAGACTTCCAGCAAGCAGAACGTAGCCATGCACCAGCGGGGAGTCAACCGACTGCCGGGTAGGCTGCTGCTCCTTCCTGCCCCGCCCCGAAGGCAGCCCCGAAAGGAACGCGCCGTGCCGACGTCCAGCGCCAGCACCACCGACTCCGCCAGGTCCGCCGGCGGGGTGCAGTCCCTCGAGCGCGCCTTCGACCTGCTGGAACGCATGGCGGACGCGGGTGGGGAGGTCGGTCTGAGCGAGCTCTCCGCGAGCAGCGGGCTGCCGCTGCCGACCATCCACCGCCTGATGCGCACGCTGGTGTCCTGCGGCTATGTCCGCCAGCAGCCCAACCGCCGCTACGCCCTCGGCCCGCGCCTGATCCGCCTCGGCGAGTCGGCCTCCCGGCTGCTCGGCACCTGGGCCCGGCCCTATCTGGCCCGCCTGGTCGAGGAGACCGGGGAGACGGCCAACATGGCCCTGCTCGACGGGGACGAGATCGTCTATGTCGCCCAGGTGCCCTCGAAGCACTCGATGCGGATGTTCACCGAGGTCGGCCGACGCGTCCTGCCGCACTCGACGGGCGTCGGCAAGGCACTGCTCGCCAACACCCCCGACCACGAGGTGCGCGCTCTTCTCGCCCGGACCGGCATGCCGGCCGCGACCGAGAAGACGATCACCACACCGGACGGCTTCCTCGAGGCCCTCGTGGACGTCCGCGCGCAGGGCTACGCCGTCGACGACAACGAGCAGGAGATCGGCGTCCGCTGCCTCGCGGTCTCGGTGCCCAACTCCCCCACCGCGGCGGCCATTTCGATCTCCGGCCCGGCCGGACGGGTCACCGAGGCAGCCACCGAGAAGATCGTGCCGGTCCTCCAGCAGGTCGCCGGTGAACTCTCCGAGGCCCTGGCCACCCAGAACCCGGCGTGACCGTCGTACGGCGACAGCCGGTCCCTTCACCGGCCGGTGTCGAGGACCCTTCCCCGGCTAGCGGCGCGGTTCCCCGAAGAGTTCCACTGCCTCGCGGACCTCGCCCAGGCCGCGCGACAACGCGCTGACCGAGCCGATCGCCCCCGCTATCAGCAGCAAGGACCGCCGCAGGCGGGGGACTTCGGGGGAGCCCTCGATCGTCATGGCGGCCAGTGCGGCGAGTTCGTCCTCGGCGATGTCGCGGTCGGGGAACTCCGCCGGGTGCGCGGCGAGTTCGCGGCGCAGTCGGGAGACCGCGGTCCGCAGTTCCGCCACTCTCGGATCGTTGTCGCTGCCGCTCACCGGTCTCTGCCCCAAGCTCCGCAACACAGCTCTCCCCGCACACCTTCCGCACCCTGATGTCCCGCGGCGTCGGTCAGGCGCCCAGGGATGCGGGTCAGTAAACGCCACACGGGGCGCCGGGCGCCACCGTGCGGACCGAAATTAAGCCCGCCGAAGCCCGCCGTACACCGGTGCGTCCGGTATGCAGGACGCATGACGGAGAACGAACAGCAGGTCGCCGGGCTGCTCCTGGCCGCGGGCGGCGGGCGGCGGCTCGGCGGGCGGCCCAAGGCACTGCTCGAACACCGGGGCCGCCCGCTCGTCGAACACGCGGTGGGCGTCCTGCGGGCGGCGGGCTGCGCACGGGTGCACGTGGTCCTGGGCGCCGCCGCAGCGGCCGTACGGGAGCGGGCGGAGCTCGGTGAGTGCGTGACCGTGGAGAACCCGGCGTGGGCCGAGGGCATGGGGTCGTCGCTGCGGGCCGGGCTCGCGTCGCTGGACGGGACGCCGGTGCGGGCCGCGCTGGTCTCACTGGTCGACCAGCCCGGCATCGGCGCGGAGGCCGTGCGCCGGGTGCTCGGCGCGTACGAGGACGAGACCTCGCTCGCCTCGGCCGCCTACGACGGCGTACGCGGCCACCCCGTCCTGCTCGGGAGCGCCCACTGGGCCGGGATCGCCGCGACTGCGACCGGCGACCAGGGGGCACGCGCCTACCTGAAGGAGCACCGGGACGCGCTCACGCTCGTCGAGTGCGGGGACGTGGCGCGGCCGTACGACATCGACACGGCTGCGGATCTCGCGCACCTGGAGTGAGGGAGGTGACACTGAGCGCCACAGTGCCTCGACCCAGAGAATCTCGACATCAACAAACCATTGAAATTCCACGATGAGGAAACTAGTATCCACTGCTCAGAAGCGCCCTACCGCTCCGGGGGCGCTCCCCGCCGTACCCGGTTCGACTGGCACCCGGTGCCACCGCTGAAGGAAGTGACCGCTCATGTCCGCACCAGCGCCGTCCCCGCTGGCCATCGTCGACGCCGAGCCCCTGCCGCGGCAGGAGGAGGTCCTCACCGAGGCGGCCCTCGCCTTCGTGGCCGAGCTGCACCGCCGGTTCACGCCCCGGCGTGACGAGCTGCTGGCCCGCCGGGCCGAGCGCCGGGCCGAGATCGCCCGTACCTCCACACTCGACTTCCTCCCCGAGACCGCCGCGATCCGCGCGGACGAGTCCTGGAAGGTGGCCCCCTCCCCCGCGGCCCTTAGCGACCGCCGGGTCGAGATCACCGGCCCCTCCGACCGCAAGATGACCATCAACGCCCTCAACTCCGGTGCCAAGGTGTGGCTCGCGGACTTCGAGGACGCCTCGGCGCCCACGTGGGAGAACGTCGTCCTGGGACAGGTCAACCTCGCCGACGCCTACACCCGGAACATCGACTTCACCGACGAGAAGTCCGGCAAGTCCTACGCGCTCAAGGCCGACGAGGAACTCGCCACCGTCGTCATGCGGCCGCGCGGCTGGCACCTGAACGAGCGGCACCTGGTCGACGCGAACGGCACCCAGGTCCCCGGTGCCCTGGTCGACTTCGGCCTCTACTTCTTCCACAACGCCCAGCGGCTGCTCGACCTCGGCAAGGGCCCGTACTTCTACCTCCCGAAGACCGAGTCCCACCTCGAAGCGCGCCTGTGGAACGACGTGTTCGTGTTCGCGCAGGAGTACACCGGCATCCCGCAGGGCACCGTCCGCGCGACCGTCCTGATCGAGACGATCACGGCCGCGTACGAGATGGAGGAGATCCTCTACGAACTCCGCGACCACGCCTCGGGGTTGAACGCGGGCCGCTGGGACTACCTGTTCTCCATCGTGAAGAACTTCCGTGACGGCGGCGCCAAGTTCGTCCTGCCGGACCGCAACGCGGTCACGATGACCGCCCCGTTCATGCGGGCGTACACCGAACTCCTCGTCCGCACCTGTCACAAGCGCGGCGCACACGCGATCGGCGGCATGGCGGCCTTCATCCCGTCGCGCCGGGACGCCGAGGTCAACAAGGTCGCCTTCGAGAAGGTCCGCGCCGACAAGGACCGTGAGGCCGGCGACGGCTTCGACGGCTCCTGGGTCGCCCACCCCGACCTGGTCCCCATCGCCATGGAGTCCTTCGACAAGGTCCTCGGCGACAAGCCGAACCAGAAGGACCGGCTGCGCGAGGACGTCCACGTCGAGGCCGCCGACCTCATCGCGATCGACTCGCTCGAGGCCAGGCCGACGTACCCCGGTCTCGTCAACGCCGTGCAGGTCGGCATCCGCTACATCGAGGCCTGGCTGCGCGGGCTGGGCGCGGTCGCCATCTTCAACCTGATGGAGGACGCGGCCACCGCCGAGATCTCCCGCTCGCAGATCTGGCAGTGGATCAACGCGGGCGTGGAGTTCGAGAACGGCGAGAAGGCCACGCCGGAGCTGGCCCGCAAGGTCGCCGCCGAGGAGCTGGCGAACATCCGTGCCGAGCTCGGCGAGGAGGCCTTCGCCGCCGGACACTGGCAGCAGGCCCACGACCTGCTGCTCCAGGTCTCCCTCGACGACGACTACGCGGACTTCCTCACGCTGCCGGCGTACGAGCAGCTCAAGGGCTGACCTGCTCCGGCGAAGCCTTGTCCGAGTGGCCCAGGGACTTCCCCGGGGCCACTCGGTCGCGTACGGCCTGCTTGACCGCCGTGGGTTCCGGGAAGCCCTGCTCCCGGCGGTCCCACACGACCTCGTCGTCGACGCGGACCACGAAGACACCGCCCGTACCGGGCTTGAGCGACAGTTCGGTCAGCTCGGTCTCGAAGGTGGTGAGCAGCTCCTGTGCCAGCCAGGCCGCGCGGGGCAGCCAACGGCACTGGGTGCAGTACTCGATCTGTACGACGGGGCTCATCCGAGGTGCACCGACCAATCCTGTTCCGCGGCCGGTTTGCCGTGCAGGTCGGGGACCCGCTTCAGCCACTTGGGCCGGCCTTCCTGTGTCCGCGCCGCGCGCAGGGCCTCCTCGGCGGCGAGTTCCTCCCGGGTGGGGAAGTCCGTGGGCAGCCAAGCCTCGGAGGCCCGCACGCGCGTGTGGAGGTATGTCACATAGGCCTCGCGCGCCTCGTCCGGGGTCGCGAAGTCGGTGAGCCAGGCGTCGGGAACGGCGGCCGTGACCTCGCGCAGGACGTCGAGCGTGACCTTGGGCGCGAGTTCCGCGTCGGCGGCGCGCACGTCGGGGCCGTAGTGGCCGAGGGCGTGGTGGCGGAAGTCGTAGGACTTCGTGGGGTCGGTGCCGTCCCAGCGGTGGTGGAAGACGAGGGCGGCGCCGTGGTCGATCAGCCACAGGCGCGGGGGTGCGACGCCGAGGGTCGGCCAGATCATCAGGTTGGAGCTGTGGACCGTGCGGTCGACGTTGACGGTGAGCGCGTCGAGCCAGACGATCCGGCCGGCCTCCACCGGGTCGACGGGGAACGTCCTCGCGATCTCGGGGGTGAAGTCGCGGGCACCGGAGAGGTAGTCCATGCCGAGGTTCAGACCCGCGCTGGCCGCGTGGAGGTCGCGCACCTCCTGGTGGGGCTCACCGTCGGCGATCGCCGGGTCGAAGCGCACCAGGACCAGCTCCGGGAAGCGCAGCCCGAGGGCCCGGGCCAGCTCACCGACGATCACCTCGGCGACCAGCGCCTTGCGTCCCTGGGCGGAGCCGGTGAACTTCACGACGTAGGTGCCGAGGTCGTCGGCCTCGACGACCCCGGGGACGGAGCCGCCGGACCTCAGCGGGGTCACGTATCGAACAGCAGTCACAGGGCGCAGCACACCGGCCAGGGTAGTTCAGGTCACGCTCCGGCCAGCGGGTTCGGCAGCGGCAGGTACCGGGCGGCGGCCCCGTCCGCCCCCGTCCACCTGAGCAGCAGGTTCGTCTTGCCGGGGAGGGTCGGCGCGGTGAGGAGGGCGGCGGCTTCGGGGAGGGCGTGGCGGGCGAGTTCGCGGCGGGCGGCGGGCCAGGGGTCGAAGCCGGGCCGGCGTTCGGCGAGGGCCGCGGCGATCTCCCACAGGTGGTTCACGACCAGGCAGTACACCAGCCGCTCCCAGCCGTCCGCGCGCTCCACGTCCGTCAGGAGCTTCACGCCCTCGGCGTCCCGGAACAGCGCCTGCACGGGCGTGGCGTCGTCGGCCACGGCCACCAGGGTGTTCTGGAGGTGCGCCTCGAGCACGACGCCGTGGTCGGAGAAGGCCGCGAGCACGGGCGGTACGACCGCGCGCAGATACGCCTCCCACCAGGCGGCCGGGTCCTCGGCGGTGTCGAGCGGGTTGCCCTCGAAGCCCTCCACCAGGGCGGCGGCCAGCAGCGGGGTCGCCCCGGGCCGCACATGGCCGGCCAGGCCGTCGCGGACCAGGACGGCGAGTTCCTCGAAGGCGAAGTCGGCGGTGCGGTAGCCGCGGTCGCTCAGCCAGGCGGCGGAAGGGGGGCTCCCCGAGGAGCCGGGGCCCGAGGAGCCAGGTCCCGAGGAGACGGAGTCCCGGGCGAAGGCTCTCACCACCGCTTCATCCGTACGGCGGAGTTTGAGCAGGTCGTGACGCCAGAGTCGGCGGATGTCGTTCGTGATGCGCACGTCCAGGCTGAACTTCAGGAAGAGGTCGCTCGCGGGGGCGTACACCGTGCGGATCGCGGCCGTCGGCCAGACGTCGGAGCCCGTCGTGCCGAGCCGGATCAGGCGACCGTCCGCGAAGGCCTCCGCGCAGCCCACGAGATCCAGCTGCCAGGGGTGGGCCGGGAGCAGCCGGTAGCCGGGCGGGGCCTCGCCGAGCGCGTCGAGGGCCGCGGTGTCGCCCTCCTCGACGACGGCGTCCTCGCGCAGACCGAGCAGGACCAGGGGGAACCGGGCGTGCGCCTCGGGGGCGTACGGCAGCCAGGCGGCGACGGGGCCCCCGCCGCGGGCCTTGGAGGCGGGGTGGTGGGGGTGGCCGGTGACGAGGCACTGCTCGGAGCGCAGATACGGGTCACGGGGCGCCGTCGCCCGGCCCCTGGCCGCGAGCAGGGCGGCCACCGCGTCCCGGCTGTCGATCATCTCGGCGGGCAGGTCGTGGTTGGACAGTCCGGTGTGCCGGGTCAGTTCCTCGGCGACGAGCTTCACGAGTTCGGTGTGGTTCACCCGCCGCCAGCCGCCCGCCACCCGCACCTCGGGCTCGGTGGGCCGCCGCTCGCCGCGCACCCGGAGCAGCCGTCCGTCGGGGAGCCGGTACACCGGGCGGTCGCCGGGTTCCGGGAGCCGTTCGGCCACCTCGCGCAGCAGGCAGTTGAGCAGGGGCGCCGCCGCGTACGCGTCGGCACGGTGTGCGACGGCGTCGGCCGGCGGGGGCAGGAGGTCCACGCGTTCCACTCGTTCTCTACGGTTTGATCTGGGGCGATGACGATCAGTATGTCTGCCGTCATTCCTCCACCGTGACACCAGTCGCTCCCGAGGAGTCCCCCCGTGCACCGTCCCCGCGCCACCGAGGCCGAGTTCGCCGACGAGCTGGCCGTCGTACGCCCCGACCTCGCGGCGCGGTACGCGGCCGAGCTGCCCGGCGCCCGGGCGGCCGTGCTGTCCCGGCTGTGGCGTGGACTCACGCACGAGCCGCTGCCCTGGGTGGTGGCGCGGGAGGCGGGCCGGGAGGGCCTCACCCTGCGCCTCGCGGACGGCCGCCGGCTGCACGGCCCGCACCCGGACCCGTACGCCACCGCCGCCTACGTCACGGTCGTACGGCTGGACGGGACCCCGTACGACCGTCCCGCGCACCTGATGACCGGTCTCGGTGTGCCGCACGGCACCGAGCTCGCGGCCGAACTCGACGACAGCGTGGCCTCGTTGGCGCTGTCCAGGGCGACTCAGGAGCCCCTCGCGACCACGTGGCCGGTGCGCGACTGGGAGTGGGAGCAGCGGGTCGTCGACGGCCACCCCTTCCACCCCAACTGCCGTTCCCGGCCCGGCTTCTCGGTGGCAGAGCAGCTGGCCTACGGGCCCGAGCACCGGCCCGTGGTGCGGCTGGGGCTGGTACCGGTCCCGGCGGGGGAGTGCCTGGTGAGCGGGGAATGGCCCGAGGACCTGCGGGACGGGGAGCGGCTGTTGCTGCCGGTGCATCCCTGGCAGGCCGAGCACGTGCTGAAGCGGTCCGCGTCCGAGGGCCTCGACGCCCATCCGCTGATGTCCTTGCGCACCCTCGCCATGACCGGCGAACGGCACGTCAAGACGGCCCTGAGCGCCCGTCTCACGTCCTCGGTGCGGGACATCTCCGTGTACTCGATCGGTGTGTCCGCCACGCTCTCCGAGTTCGCGGAGACCCTGGCCGACCGGATGGACGGACTGCTGCACTTCACCCGCACCCTGGGGGCCGCCACCGCCAACTCCCCCGATCTCGCGGCCGTGTTGCGCGAGTCCCCGCAGCTCCACGGCGACCGGGTGCTGCCGGTCGCCGCCCTCGCCACCACCGATCTGCCCGCATCCCCCGCCTGGCTCGCGGAGTTCGCCCGGCTCGCCGTCACGGTGGGCCTGCGGCTGCTGGAGCTGGGAGTCGCCCTGGAGGCGCACGGCCAGAACCTCCTCGTCGTGCTGGACCAGGACAGCGCGCCCGTGCGGCTGGTCTACCGGGACCTCGCCGACATCAGGATCAGCCCGGCCCGGCTGGCCCGGCACGGCATCCCGGTACCGGAGCTGTCCGGACGGGTCGTCACGGACGACGTGACCACCCTGCGGCGCAAGCTGTTCGGCTCCCTGGTGGCGGGGGCCCTCGCGGGTACGGCGGGTTCGGCGACTGCGTTGCGCGGGGCGCTGGAGAGTGCCGTACGGGATCTGCCGCGCACGCCCGATCTGATCGCGCTGCTCGAACAGCCGCTGCCCGCCAAGGCGTTGACGCTGATGCGGCTCTCGCCGGGGACACCGGGCGACCAGTGGACGGAGTTGCCCAACCCCCTGCGGTGAGCGGCCGTTTTGGAGCGCGGCACACCTGATCAATAGGATCCGGCGATGATCACAAGAAAACGGCTGACGGCGGGAGTGGGTGCCCTGCTCGCCGCCCTGACGGCCGGGATCGCCTTCCCGGTCGCGGCGGCCGCCGGTGAACCCGTGGGCGGCAGCGCGCCGCAGGTCGATCTCGTCCTCGACGTCAGCGGCTCGATGCGGACGGCGGACATCGACGGCGGCACCCGGATGGCGGCGGCGAAGCGGGCGTTCAACGAGGTGCTGGACGCCACGCCCGAGGAGGTCCAGCTCGGCATCCGGACGCTCGGCGCCGACTACCCGGGCAACGACCGCAAGACGGGCTGCAAGGACACCGCGCAGCTCTACCCGGTCAGCACCCTGGACCGGACCGAGGCCAAGACGGCGGTGGCGACCCTCTCCCCCACCGGCTGGACCCCGATCGGGCCCGCGCTCCTCAAGGCGGCCGGCGACTTCGCCGCGGGCGACGGCTCGAAGCGGATCGTGCTGATCACCGACGGCGAGGACACCTGCGCCCCGCTCGACCCGTGCGAGGTGGCCCGGGAGATCTCCGCCAAGGGTGTCGGACTGACCATCGACACCCTCGGCCTGGTCCCCAGCACCAAGCTGAGCAAGCAGCTCAGCTGTATCGCCGAGGCGACCGGCGGCACCTACACCTCGGTCGAGCACACCGATGAACTCACCGACAAGGTGAACCAGTTGGTGGACCGTGCGGCCGACCCGGTGGTGACGCCGGTGGCCACCGAGGGCACCGACGCCTGTGCCACCGCGCCCACGCTGAAGTCCGGTCTCTACACCGACCGCGAGGAGTTCACCCAGCAGCGCTGGTACCGGGTCGACGTCGAGCCGGGCCAGGAGCTGCGGACTTCGGTGAGCGTGGCGGCCGACCGGGCCGTCAACCCTTCGTACGGGGTGCTGCTGCGGGCGGTGACCGTGCACGGACGGGAGATCGTGCGCGGTGAGGCGGCGGGCAACGGCCGTACCGACGTGATCTCGTCGGGCCTGCGCTACCCGAAGCCGGAGAGCGACGAGGACGACGCCCCGGCCGAGACCGTGTGCCTCCAGGTGACCAACTCCTTCTCGGCCGGAACCGGGGTGAAGACCACTCCGGGTCTGCCGCTGGAGCTGACCGTGGACGTCGTGGACGGGCCGTCGAAGGCGAGCGACGTGGCCTCCTTCGGCCTCGGGCGCGGCTGGTGGCTGCTCGGCGTGCTGATCCTCGCCGGCTTCGTCGCCGGTCTGCTGTGGGGCTGGGTGTCGCGCTGGCGGGTCGCGGTCTGGAGGACCAACTGATGCGGATCACACGTGTGTTGAGCGCTTCCCTGCTGATGCTCGGGCTGGCCGTCGCACCGGCCGCGGCGGACTCCTCGCCGACCCCGACGGATTCGGCCTCGGCGGACGCCGGCGCCCCCACCCGAGCGGGCACGTCCTTCCGCACGGCGACCGAGATCGAGCAGGGCCAGACCGCCACGGCGAGCGGCTCCACGGGTGACTACCTGTACTGGTCGTTCCCGGCGGACTCCGGTCAACGGCCCACCGTGAAGGCGACGGTGAAGCTGCCGGAGACGCACGCCGCCCAGACCTGGCAGATCGACGTGTACGACGGTCTGCGGCGCCGCCAGTCCTGCCAGTACGGCTCCCAGACGCGCACCGCCGCGGCGGGCGTGGCCGACGTGGAGCTGGCCTGCACCCTGCGCACGGTCCGGGCCTGGTCCGAGGCCTGGGCCAACGACCCGCTGCCGGGCACGTACTACCTCCGGCTCACGGCCGTCGGGGTCGGCACGGCCGACCTGGGTCTGCCGGTCAGCACCGAGGTGCGGGTCGGCTCCAAGGACATCGGCGGTTCGGCCGCGGTGGACGGCTCGCTGGCCGAGCCGCTGGTGCCGGGCATCGCGGTGAAGTCCGAGGCGGACGAGGACGGTTCGAAGAACGGCTCGAAGGACTCCTCCCCCGTGCTGTCCGCGATCGAGCCGGACGACGGCTGGTCCTCCGGCTGGTGGTCCGACCGCTGGGTGTGGACGGCGATCGGCGGTGCGCTGGCCGCGCTCGCGGGTGTCGGCGGATACGCGCTGACCCGCGGGTCGGGACGGCCGTCCCGGGTGCCGCCGGGGGCCTGACGCCGGTCAGGACGCCTGACGTCTCCTCAGGAAGGCCCGCTCCGGCGGGCCTTCCGCTGTTTCAGCCATCCCTCAGCGCCTTGGCGATCGTGCCCTCCCCGGTCACCTCGACCCGCCCCTCGCGCACCGCCTCCGGCAGGCTCGACTCCCCCCGGGCGAGCGCCCCGCAGGTCTCCGCGTCCAGGACGAGCCGGGCGTCGGGCTCCTCGGGGGCCGGCCCGTCGCCGTACGCGGGACCGGTCGGGGAGCCGACGTACAGATGGAAGTCGCCCTCCTCCAGGCGCACTTCGACGAGTCCCTCGCCCTCCAGCGAGCGCAGCAGGGGCAGCGCGAACCAGTGCGCCCGTACCGCGTCGGTGGGCCGCCGCTCGCCGAGCTCGGGCCCTCCCCAGGCGCCGAGAGCCTGAAGCACCGGCAGCAAATCGCGTCCCCGTGCGGTGAGTTCGTAGACGTAGGCCGCGGCGGGCGGGGGCAGCCGGCGTCGTGTGGTGAGGCCGTCGCGCTCCATGTCCTTCAGCCGTGAGGCGAGTACGTCCGTGCTCACGCCGGGCAGGTCGGCGTGCAGGTCCGTGTAGCGGCGCGGGCCGGCCAGCAGTTCCCGGACGATCAGCAGGGTCCAGCGGTCGCCGACGAGGTCGAGGGCGCGAGCCGCGGAACAGTACTGGTCGTAGCTTCGGCGAGGTGACATGCGACGCAGTCTAGACAAGTTGTTGGACTTTCCAAGCTGCCACTTGGTAAAACCAAGCAACACACGAAACCGGAGAGGCAGCAGCGCATGGAGTTCCGGCAGTCGAACAAGCTCAGCGAGGTCTGCTACGAGATCCGCGGCCCGGTGATCGAGCACGCCGACGCACTGGAGAAGGCGGGGCACAGCGTGCTGCGCCTGAACACCGGCAACCCCGCGCTGTTCGGCTTCGAGGCGCCGGAGGAGATCCTCCAGGACATGATCCGGATGCTCCCGCAGGCCCACGGCTACACCGACTCGCGCGGCGTCCTCTCCGCCCGCCGGGCCGTGGCCGGGCGCTACCAGACCCTGGGCCTGGACGTCGGCGTCGACGACGTCTACCTCGGCAACGGCATCTCCGAGCTGATCTCCATGGCCGTACAGGCGCTGGTCGAGGACGGCGACGAAATCCTCATCCCCGCCCCGGACTTCCCGCTCTGGACAGCCGTCACCACGCTCGCCGGCGGCAAGGCGGTCCACTACCTGTGCGACGAACAGGCCGACTGGTACCCGGATCTGGCCGACATGGCGTCGAAGATCACGGACCGCACCAAGGCCGTCGTCATCATCAACCCGAACAACCCCACCGGCGCGGTCTACCCGAAGGAGATCATCGAGGGCATCCTCGACCTGGCCCGCCGGCACGGTCTGATGGTCTTCGCCGACGAGATCTACGACCAGATCCTGTACGACGACGCCGTGCACCACTCCGTGGCCGCGCTCGCGCCCGACCTGGTCGTGCTGACCTTCTGCGGTCTGTCGAAGACCTACCGAGTGGCGGGCTTCCGCTCGGGCTGGCTGGTGGTCACCGGCCCCAGGCAGCACGCGAAGAACTACCTGGAGGGCCTGACCATGCTGGCCTCCATGCGGCTGTGCGCCAACGCGCCCGCCCAGTACGCCATCCAGGCGGCCCTCGGCGGCCGGCAGTCCATCCACGAACTCACCGCCCCCGGTGGCCGGCTGCACGAACAGCGCACCGTGGCCTGGGAGAAGCTGAACGAGATCCCCGGGGTGTCGTGCGTGAAGCCGAAGGGCTCGCTGTACGCCTTCCCGCGCCTGGACCCCAAGGTCCACAAGATCCACGACGACGAGAAGTTCGTCCTGGACCTGCTGCTGCGGGAGAAGATCCAGGTCGTCCAGGGCACCGGCTTCAACTGGCCGACGCCGGACCACTTCCGCATCCTGACGCTGCCCCACGCGGAGGACCTGGAGGCGGCGATCGGGCGGATCGGGAGGTTCTTGAGCGGCTATCGGCAGTAGCCCGCCGTACGGCTTGAAGTCGCCTGCCGTTGACTGGTGTTGCCTGGGTTCACGGCCGGGGAGAGCGGGGATGCCCTAGAGTGCGGCCACTGATCCGCAGGGCCGGGGGACAGGGGGATCCCGGGTGTTGTCGTCTCGTCTGCGCGTCTCGCGCGCTTCTACGGCCTTACGGGGCCGGCTCACGCTGCTGGTCCTCAGCCTCGTCCTGCTGGGCAGCCCCTGGGTGCAGCAGCCCGTCTGGGACCGCTACGAGCGCAAGTTCTACATCGAGGCGTCCGACAGCACGACCCTGCGCCGGCTGTTCGAAGCGGCGTTCGTCCCCCGCTGGGACACCTCCTCCGACCGGTACGGCAACACGTCGGGGCTGGTGGTGAACGACCTCGCCGTGCTGTTCCTGATCGCGGGGCTCGCCTTCTTCCTGTGGCGGATGACAGCCCGCGGGAGAGCGGGGCGGATCCGCTGCCTCGTCGTGGGCCTGGCGGTCCCGGTGGCGGCCAACCTGCTGTGGTGGGGCCTGCACACGACCTTCGTGTCCGAGATACCTCTGGGGCCGAGCGACGAGTTGCTGGACTACCTGCTGCCCAGCGGCCTCCTGTTCGGGCTGGTGGCGGGTGCCCTGCTGCTGGTGGTCACGACCGGCCTGCCCCGCGGGGGCGGCAGCGCCGGCACGAGCTCCATCGGCGCCGTCACGGCGCCGCTCCGACGCTGGAGAGAAGGAGGGCCCGGTATGACGACCGCGCCGGTCCACATGCCGGTCGGGAGCGCGCCGGGGGACGTCACCCGGTATCTGTGCGCCGCGGCCTACGTCGACGAGGGTTTCGCCGAGCGGGTGGTCGAGGACGTCCTGGCCGACGAGGCCGGCGCCGTGGCGCCCTCGCCCGACGTCGACCTGCTCGCGGTGGTGCGCCACTGTCTGACGGCCCAGGAGCTGCGGCAGCGCCGCGACCTGCGGCTGACCGCGGCCTTCGCCGCGGTGGGGGTGTTCGCGCCCCTGTGGCTGCTGTTCATCACCGTGTTCCTGTCGACCACCCGGCAGGCCGTCACCCGGCCGAGCCTGGCCACCCGCGGCCGCCACCAGCCACAGGGCAGGGCGCTGGTCGGCACCGCGGTCGCCGCCGGCTTCGCCGTGATCCTCGCCTTCGTCCTCGGTTTCCTCGTCTCCGCGCTGCCCGCCCCCGGCTTCGTGAGCTGGCTGCTGGGCTCCTACCTGGCCGGGGTGCCGGCCGCCCTGCTGTCCGTGGCGGCCGTGGCGTACGCGTACGCCACCGTCGTACGCCACGATCTCGACGTCGACCGGCTGCTGCGGACGACCATGACCCGCGAGGCGTTCGCCCGGCAGCCGCGGCCGACCGTGCCCCGGCGCAAGTGGATGGCGGAACGGCTGGCGGCCATCAGGGAGGCGCAGGACGGGAACGTCACGGTGTACAGCGGGTTCACGCCCTTCATCGGGTACGCGAGGTCCGCGGCGCAGTGGTCCCTCGCGGTGCCGTTGCTGCCCGCGGGCGACCCCGTCGGCGGGCTGTCGCGACCGGGCGGGCCGGAGCCGTTCACCGTCGCCGAGCTCGTCGACCACGTACGCGCGCGGCTGCGGACGACCGCCGTGCGTGGCGCGGCCGACGCGGCGGTGACGGACGCGGCGCAGGCCCCCGCGCCGGCCGGATCCCCCGCGCCGCTCGACTCCCTCGTCATCGAGGACCGGGTCTTCGCGAGCGGCACCAGCATCGGGGAGGACGAGCGGTTCATCAGGACCAGGAGCCTCGCCCCCGCCGCCCGGCTGTCGGCCGAAGAGGTCGAGCGGATCATGGAGCACCCCACCGGTACGGTCCGCCACCATCTGGCGGTCCATGTGCCGCTGTGGGGCGGGGACGTGGTGCCGAGCCTGTTCCTGCACTTCTCGACCACAGGGCGCACGCTGCACCTGCATTGCAGCAATCATGTGCTCGGCCCGGTGCGCGCCGAGTACCACGTCGTGGACCGGCTGCGCGGGCCCCTGTCCCCCTCCGCGCGGCGGGGGCTGCTGCTGGACGCGGTCCCCCGCACCGGCAGGGCCTTCTACGCGGCGCCGTTCCGGGCACTGCGGCAGGCGTACTTCGACGAGCGGCACAGAAGACGGATGGTGGACGAGCTCCGGGCGCTGGAGCAGGACCCCATCTACGACTTCGGGGCGCGGGTGAGCGTCCGGGAACTGGCACTGAGCCCCGACTACCAGAACTACTTCCAGGTCGTGGACGCCACGCGGATCACGGCCCTGGTCGAGCGGCACACCCTCGCCGCGATCCGGGAGTTCCTCGAGGCGCGCGGCTACGACATCACCGACTTCCGCGCCCAGCAGCAGACCATCCTCAACCAGGGGCTCATCCAGCAGGGCGGCACCAGCATCATCGGCAACCAGGCGATCGGCGCGGGGGCGAGCGCCACACAGAACTTCCCGCAGCAGCAGTCGGGCTCCTCGACGGCGCTCGGTGCCGTGGGCGGGCCCGGACCGGGTGCCGCGGCAGGATCGGGCACGTAGACCGAGGAGGTCCTCATCATGGGCAGCGACGACGGACGCCAGGACCCTCCGGTCAACAACGGCGTCATGATCAGCGGCGGCACGCACCACGTCGGCAACCAGGCGGTGGGACACCGTGCGCAGGCCTTCTCCGGCTCGGTCTCCTTCCAGCCCCAGGACGCCGAGCGTACGGCTGAACTCCTCGCGTACGTCGAGCGGTTGCTGGACGAACACCGGGCCGCGCTGGCCGACCCGGACGCCACGAGCAGGGAACTCCGCCGCCTGCGCGAGGAACTGGACGAGCCCGAACCCGAGCCCACGGTCCTGCGCCGGGCCCTGACCCGGCTCAACGAGTTCGTCCAGCCGGTGACGCCGTTGGTGGTGGCGGTGGGTCAGCTCGCGCAGTCGGTGCAGGGGTTGCCGGGGCTGTGAGGTGACCCGGTCGGCGGGAATGGAGGTGACCCGTCGGCGGGGCTGTGAGGTGACCGCCGACGGGGCTGTGAGGTGACCGCCGGCAGGGCTGTGAGGTGACCGCCGGCGGGGCTCGCCCTGCGAAGCCCACGGCCCTGTGGCACGGTGCTGGGAGGCCACTGGGAAAGGTGCGGGCGTGGGTGATCTCTTTCTGGTGCGGCACGGGGAGACCGAGTGGTCGCGGTCCGGGCGGCACACCGGCTGGACGGACGTACCGCTGACCGAGCGCGGCCGGCAGGAGGCGCGCGGCCTGGTGCCGCTGATCCGCTCCCACCGCATCGGCGCCGCCTTCGTCAGCCCCCTCCAGCGGGCGCGCGAGACCGCGGAGCTCATCGGCCTGCACGATGTCCGGGTCGATGTCGACCTGCGCGAGTGGGACTACGGCGGCTACGAGGGCGTCACGACCGTAGAGATCCAGCGGGAGCGCCCGGACTGGTTCCTGTTCACGGACGGCGTGGCGCCCGGTCCGCCCGACCACCCCGGGGAGAGCCCGGAGCAGGTAGGAGAGCGCGCGGACCGGGTCCTGGCCAAGGTGGACGCGGCGCACGCCAACACCGAGGGATGCGTGGTGCTGGTCGCGCACGGCCACTTCCTGCGGGTTCTCACCGCCCGCCGGCTGGGCCTGCCCGCGTCGGCCGGGGCACTGTTCCAGCTGGCCACGGGGACGCTGTGCCGGCTGGGGACGGAGCACGGGCGGCCGGTGATCGCCGGGTGGAATGTCAGACCCTCGTCGTAGCCTTCGAAGCGAAGGAGCGGTGATCGGCGCGGCCCGCGTACGACTTGCTGTCCGACCGCCCGGGTGACCCGGGTGACCCGGGCGGTCGGACAGGTCGTCCGTGTCGTCCGTGTCGCCCCGTCGCCCGTCGCCCGTCGCCCGGAAGGAGCACGCCGTGACCCGACCGCCCACCGCCGCCCAGCGGCGTGTCATCGACGCCGCCGATCCCGTCACCGGCAGGCTCAAGGGCACCGAGTCCCAGCTGGACGCACTGGTCAAGCGTGGTCTCGCCTTCCGGCACCCCCGGCCGCCGCACGACCACTTCCTGACCCCGGCCGGCCACCGCGTACGCGAGACGGCCGCCGCGGCTCCCGAACAGCCTCCCGCCACCGATCCCACCCCCGCCGCCGGCGTGTTCACGGCCCACGTCGGCGGCACCGAGGAACCCGCCGAGACCGGTCCGGCCCGGGTGCGCGAGGTGCACAGCGCCTGGCAGGGGCTGCTGGAGCTGCGCAGGATGACCAACCCGGACGGCGCCACGGACCGGCCGTGCAGCTGGGAGCGCGGCCACCTCGTCCCGGCGGCCGCCCTGGCCCTGGAGGCGGCCGGCCATGCCCCGGAAGCGGGCGGCGCGCCCGGTTACCGGGTGCGCGCGACCCCGCAGCCGGAGGCCGTCGCCGTGCACGCCCCCGAGGGCGAGGCGCTGCGGGCCTGCGCGAGCACGCTGGAGCGGGCGGGCTGGCAGGTCGGCGAGTACACGCAGCCGCGCACCGGAACCCGCTACCTGCTGGCCTCGCCACGCCGGGTGTAGAGGGCACGTGTCAGGATCGGTTCCGGTAACTGCCGTGGCGTGAGAGGGGATTGACGTGAGTGAGCCGTTTTCCGTACCGGTGACCGTCCGCGGGTACGAGACGGATGTACAGGGTCACCTCAACCAGAGCGTGTACCTCAACTACGCCGAGCACGCCCGCTGGTCGCTGCTCAGGGCCGCCGGGATCACCCAGGCCCGGCTCATCGGCAGCGGGGTGGGCCCGGTGGCGCTGGAGACCACCATCCGCTACCTGCGGGAGCTGCTGGCGGGTGACGAGGTGGAGGTGGGCTGCGGCTTCGAGTGGGGCGAGGGCAAGACGTTCCGCATCCAGCAGACGATCCGCAAGAAGGACGGCACCGTGGCGGCCGAGATCACCGCGGTCGGCGGCCTGATGGACCTGAGCGCACGACGCCTGGTCCCGAACCCCGGCGAGGTCCTCAAGGGCCTGGCCACGGACCCGGGCCTGCTGTAGCCCACGCCCCCGGTCAGCACTAGGCGCAGCTCAGACGAGCTCCGGCTCCGGCTCACTGGCCGCGGTGGTACTGCGCCCACGAAAGGAGGCCCGGGACCGACGAAGTCACAGGCAGGGACCTGGGCCACAACGTGCCGCCCCCTTCCACCCCCACCGACCCTCTCCTGTCATCCCCCGCCGAACATCCCCCTGTGGTCCCGCGCCCACTCCCGATACGTCCGCGCCGGACGGCCCAGCACGTCCGCCACATCCCCGGTGACCACCTCGTTGCCGCCCTCGGCCACGAAGCGGACACTGCGCAGCATGGCTTCGGCGGACTCCTCACTCCAGCCGGAGGCGACCAGCAGGGCGCGGGTCTCCGGCGGGGTGAGGTCGCGCAGGTCCACACGGCGGCCAAGCACCTCGCCCAGCACGCCGGCCTGGTCCTGGGGGCTGAGGGTCCCGGGGCCGGTCAAGGTGTACGTCCGTCCCGCATGGCCGGGATCGATCAGTGCGGCTGCCGCGATCTCGGCGACATCGCGCGGATCCACGACCCCCTGCCGGCCCGAGCCCAGCATGTTCGGCACCGGCTCACCCGAGCGGAGCGGCCCGGCCCAGCTCAGGGTGTTGGACGCGAAGACCGACGGCCGCAGGATCACCCACTCCAGGCCGCTCCCCCGGACCGCCTCCTCACCCCGGCCGTGTGCGACACCGCCCAGGCCGGTCCGGGTGTCCCCGGCCATGATCGCCGAGAGCTTCACGATCCGCCGTACCCCCGCTGCCCGGGCCGCTTCGGCCATCCCCCGGTCGCTGTCCGCGTCCTCCGGGCCGAAGACACCCACGAGGAACGCCGAGTCGACGTCCGTCATGGCGGCCGCGAGCGCCCCGGCGTCCCGGTGGTGGCCGCGGGCCACCTCCACGCCGGGCGGCAGCTGGGCCGCGGCCGGGTCCCGGGTGAGCGCCCGCACCTTCTCGCCGCGCGCCAGGAGCTGTCGTAGGACGTCACCGCCGATGGTGCCCGTGGCACCCGTCACCAGAATCATGGCCACCACGGTGCGTGCAGGGCCGTCGCGGCGGATAGGAAATTCCGGCACGTTTCGCGGGCCCGGACGCCGGGGTCGTCCGCTTACCGTGGACGGGTGACCGACTCCGCCGCCGAACCCGCCCCGCGCCTCCCGGACGAGCTGCGACCGTGGGCCGTTGAGACCGGGACCGGCCCCGAGGACGCTGATCCGCCGAAGGTCTTCGTGCGGCTGCCGGACTCCGCGACCAAGCTGCTCGTCCGTACCGAGGGGTCCGGCCGTCCGGCCCTGCTGGTGTCCGGCCCCAGGGTCCGGGCGACCTACCACCGGGGCAAGCCCTCCGTGTCCTGCACGGAGTTCCGGCTGCCGCCGGGCACCGTGCGGGCGGTGCTGGGCGTGCCGGCCGTCGACCTGGTCGGACGGGTCGTCCCGCTGGGCGCACTGCCCGGGCGGACCGCGCGGCAGCTGTCGTACGAACTCGGGCGGCTGGACCACGAGGACGCGGTGTCCCGGCTCGCGGACCTGCTTCCGGACCGGCTGCCCACTCCGGCCGGCGCGACGCGGAACGCGCTGCTGCGGGCCGCGGTCACCGCACTGTCGGTCCGGTCTGACCGCATACCCGGTCAGGTCGGTGACGTGGCACGTGAACTCGCCGTCAGCGAGCGCCAGTTGCGCAACCTGTTCAGCGACGGTGTCGGTCTCTCGCCCAAGCACTACACCCGTATCAACCGGGTCCGTGCCGTGCTGGCCCACGCCGACGAGCTGCGCTGGGCCGATCTGGCCGCCGTCACCGGCTACTACGACCAGTCCCACATGACGTCCGACTTCCGCACCCTGATGGGTGTCCCGCCGCGCTCCTACTTCACCGGACGGCTTCCCGCTCCCGGGTCCTGCCAGGCGATCGACAGCCCTTAGCCCCGCACAGCGCTCCTCCGGGAGACTTGGAGACGACGTGTCCTTCCCGTCCAGAGCGGCCGCCCGCCGCACCCTGCTCGCCGCCCTCGGGGCCGGAGTGCTGAGCGCCGGATGGCCGTCCGCCGACCCCGCGGACCCCAGCGGGCTCGACGCGCCGGCCAAGAAGGACCTCGCGATGCGGCTGGTGTCCAGCGCGGAGAACTCCTCGCTGGACTGGCAGGCGCAGTACGCGTACATCGAGGACATCGGGGACGGCCGCGGCTACACCGCCGGCATCATCGGGTTCTGCTCCGGCACGAGCGACATGCTGGCGCTGGTCGAGCTCTACACGAACCGGGTTCCCCGCAACCCCCTCGCCCCGTATCTGCCCGCCCTGCGCGCCGTGGACGGCACCGGCTCGCACGAGGGCCTCGACCCCGGCTTCCCGGCGGCCTGGCGTACGGCGGCGCGGACCTCCGCGTTCCGCAGGGCGCAGCGGGACGAGCGCGACCGCGGCTACTTCGACCCGGCGGTCGCGCGCGCCAAGAAGGACGGCCTCGGCACGCTCGGGCAGTTCATCTACTACGACGCGATGGTCATGCACGGTCCGGGCAGTGACGCGCGCAGCTTCGGCGGCATCCGCGACCGGGCCCGTGCGCGGGCGGACACCCCCGCGGACGGCGGTGACCAGACGGCGTATCTGCACGCCTTTCTGGACGCGCGGGTACGGGCGATGAGGCAGGAGGCGGCGCACCGGGACGTGAGCCGGGTCGAGACCGCCCAGCGGCTGTTCCTCACCGCGGGCAATCTCGACCTGGACACCCCGCTCAAGTGGCGTGTGTACGGCGACAGTTACGAGATCGACTGAGCCGGGACGGCCTCCATGGGGTGGGTGACCTCCCGTGCGTCCCGCCCGTCCCGCGCGCCCCGGCCGAGGTGGTTGAAGACCAGGTTCAGCACCACAGCGGCGACACAGCCGGTCGAGATCCCCGAGTCCAGGACGATCTTCGCGGTCCCGGGAAAGGCGTGGTAGAACTCCGGCGCGGTGATCGGGATCATGCCGACGGCCAGCGAAACGGCGACGATCAGGACGTTGTTGTCCTTGTCCAGGCCCGCCTTGGCCAGGGTCTGGATGCCGCTCGCGGCCACCGAGCCGAACAGGACCACTCCGGCGCCGCCGAGCACCGGGCGCGGTACGACGGCGATGAGCGAGGCGGCCATGGGACACAGCCCCATCAGCACCAGGAAGGCGCCGCCGGTGGCGACGACGTACCGGCTGCGGATCCTCGTCATCGCGACGAGGCCGATGTTCTGGGCGAAGGCGCTGCACATGAAGCCGTTGAACAGGGGGCTGAGGGCCGAGCCGAGGGTGTCGGCACGCAGGCCGGCCGCGATGGTCCGCTCGTCGGCGGGGCGCTCCACGATCTCGCCCAACGCCAGCATGTCCGCGGTGGATTCGGTCATCGAGACCACCATGACCACGCACATCGAGAGGATCGCGGCGAGCTGGAACCGCGGGGCGCCGAAGTGGAAGGGGGTCGGGAAGCCGACCACGGCCGCGTCGGCGACGGGGGTGAAGTCCGTTGCCCCGAAGGGGATCGCGACCAGGGTGCCGGCCACCAGGCCGAGCAGCACGGCCACTTGCTTGACGAAGCCGCGGGTGAAGCGTCGGAGCAGCAGCACGATCGCCAGGGTGGCCGCCGCCAGGCCCAGGTTGGTCGTCGAACCGTAGTCCCGCGCACCGGGGTTGGGGCCTTGCGCCCAGCCGAAGGCGACCGGCAGGAGGGAGACGCCGATCAGGGTGATGACGGTCCCGGTGACGACCGGTGGGAAGAAGCGGATCGCCTTGCTGAAGAAGGGGGCGGCGAGGAAGCCGAGGAACCCGGCCACGATCACCGCGCCGAAGATGACGGGCAGGGCGTCCGCCTTGTCGTGCGTGGCGGCGACGATCGCGGTCATGGGGGCGACGCCGGCGAAGGTGACGCCGTTGACGAAGGGCAGCCGGGCGCCGATCCGCCAGACGCCGAGGGTCTGGAGGAAGGTGGCGAGGCCCGCGGTGAAGAGGCAGGCACCGGTCAGGAAGGTGAGGTCACCGGCGGTGAGGCCGATGGCCGCGCCGACGATCAGGGGTGGGGCGACGACTCCGGCGTACATGGCGGCCACGTGCTGGAGGCCGGTGGTCGCCATCTTCAGGGCGGGGAGTTTCTCGTCGACGGGGTGGACTGACACTGCGGCTCGCCTCCGGGCGGTTACACGTCGGCACTGACGTGGGTTTCATGGAGGTGGTGCGAGTGGTCGTGCGGGACCGTGACGGGTCGTTCCCGGGGAGGGAACGGGGACCGTTCCGGGGCGCGCGCGTCCGACGCGCGCCCCGGGCACGGCCGCCGCGGAACCGCAACCGGGTCCACGGCTGCCGGCCGAGAGCCGTCCCTCTCGGCCGGAGTACGGGGGTGCGGCGGCGACCGGAGGACGGGCAGCTCCGCGTCCTCCGGTCGCCTCTCAGCCCTGCGCCGCGATCCGCGCGAGACGCTGGGCCTGTTCCCGGGTGGAGCGGGCGACGGCGTCCTCGTCGACGTGCAACAGGCGGCTGTTCTCGACGATCTGACGGCCGTTCACGAACGAGGCCGTGACCGGGGCGGCCGCACCGAAGACCAGCGCGGCCACCGGGTCGGCGATCGAGGCGTGGGCCAGGGTGTCGAGCTTCCACAGGACCAGGTCGGCGAGCTTGCCGGCCTCCAGGGAGCCGGTCTCGGCCGCGCGCCCCAGGACCTGGGCGCCGCCGTGCGTTCCGAGGCGCAGGGCCTGACGGGCGTTCAGGGCGGCCTCGCGGTGGGCGCCGAGCCGGTTGATGAGCAGCGCGTTGCGCAACTCGGTGTGCAGCTCGCCGGATTCGTTGGACGCCGTGCCGTCGACACCGAGGCCGACCGGGACGCCGGCCGCGAGCATGTCGGGGACGCGGGCGATTCCCGCCGCCAGCCGGGCATTCGACGAAGGGCAGTGGGCCACGCCGGTCTTCGTCCGGGCGAACGCGGCGATGTCGGAGTCGTTCATGTGGACGCAGTGCGCCATCCACACGTCCTCGCCGAGCCAGCCGGTGGACTCGAAGTAGTCGGTCGGGCCCATGCCGAACAGTTCCTTGCAGAACTGCTCCTCCTCCACGGTCTCCGAGCCGTGGGTGTGCAGCCGTACGCCGAGGTGGCGGGCCAACTCGGCGCCTTCCCGAAGGAGTTCGGTGGAGACGGAGAACGGCGAGCAGGGTGCGACGGCCACCTGGGTCATGGCGTCGAAGGAGGAGTCGTGGTGCTCCTTGACGGTGGCCTCGGTCGCGGCGAGGGCACCTTCGAGGGTCTCCACCGCGAAGTCCGGGGGCAGACCGCCGTCCTTCTCGCTGCGGTCCATGGAGCCGCGGGCCAGGGTGAAGCGGACGCCCGTCTCGCGGGCGGCGCGGATGATCGCGCCGGACAGGTCGCCGGAGTCCTTCGGGAAGACGTAGTGGTGGTCCATCGCGGTGGTCACGCCACCGCGGGCCATCATCGCGAGCGACCCCTGGGCGGCGGCGTAGACCATCTCCTCGTCGATGCGCGCCCATGTCGGGTACAGCGCGACGAGCCAGTTGAAGAGGTTGTGGTCGGTGGCCAGGCCCCGGGTGATCCACTGGTAGTAGTGGTGGTGGGTGTTGACCAGGCCGGGGGTCACCAGGTGACCGGTGGCGTCGATCCGGCGCACCACGTCCTGGAGGCCCTGGGGGGCCGGGCCCGCGCCGAGGGACTCGATGCGGTTGCCGGCGATGACGACATGGCCGGAGGCGTACTCGGTGTCGTCGGCGTCTACGGTCGCGATCGAACAGTTCTCGATCACGATGCGCTGAACTGCTGTCATGGTGCGCCCCTCAGAGGGTGGTCAGGTCCGCGGGGATCCTCGCCTCGCGGCCGTCCCGCAGGACGGTCGCCTCGATCAGGCCGTAGGGCCGGTCGGCGGCGAAGTACACCTCGTTGTCGTTCTTGAGCCCGAAGGGCTCCAGGTCCACCAGGAAATGGTGCTTGTTGGGGAGCGAGAAGCGGACCTCGTCGATCTCGTCGCGGTTCTCGATGATCCGCGAGCCCATCTGGTACAGGGTCTGCTGGAGCGAGAGGGAGTAGGTCTCGGCGAAGGCCCGCAGCATGTGCTGCTTCGTCTGCTCGTACGACGCATCCCAGTCGGGCATCTCCTGGGCGTCGTCGGTCCAGTTGAAGCGCCAGCGTCCGGAGACGTCGGTGGCCAGGATGCGGTCGTAGGCCTCGGGCAGGGTCGTGTACTTGTCCTTGACGTAGCCCCAGAACTCGGAGTCGGTCGAGTTCAGCACGGTCAGGTCCTTGAGGCCGGAGACGACCTCCCACGACGAGCCGTCGTAGGTGATCTGGGCGAGCCGGGTCTCCTGGCCCTTGCGCACGAAGGAGTGCTCGGCCTCGCCGGGTGTCTCTATCCGCTCCCAGGTGTACTCCTCGATCCGGATGCGGGCCCGGTGGATCGGCTCCTGACTCGTGACGAAGTGGCGGGCGAGGTGGATGCCGAACTGCTCGGCGGACTCGATGCCGTGCTCCTTGGCGAACGCGTACACCGTGTTCTTGGTGGTGTCGGTCGGCAGGACACTGGCGTTGGAGCCGGAGTAGTGGACGTCGTCCATGGCGCCGCTCAGCGACACCGAGACGTTGAGGTCCTTGATGTGGTGGGTGGCGCCGTCCCGCGTGATCCTGACGACTCGGTTCTCGGCCTTGCCGTACTGGTTCTGTCCCAGGATGACAGGGCGGGCCGGGCGGGAATTGTCGGTCATGTAGCTAGCTCCCTCGGTATACGGAGTAGCCGAACGGGTTGAGCAGCAGCGGTACGTGGTAGTGCTCGCCGGGTTCGACGGCGAACGTGATCGCCACCTCCGGGAAGAACGCTCCGGCACCGCTGTCCCGATTCGCGGGGGCGTCCTGCTGCGCATCGGCTTGCTTCTTCAGGAAGTACGGTTCGACCTCGAAGTCGAGCCGTACGTGGCTGGTCCCCTCCGGCAGCGCCGGCAGGTCCTTGCACCGGCCGTCCGCGTCGGTGGTGGAGCCGCCGAGCGCCTGCCATGCGGCGTCCCGGCCGCTGCGGGCCGCGAGCCGGACGGCGACTCCCGCGGCGGGGCGGCCGACGCTGGTGTCCAGGATGTGCGTGGACACGGAGGCGGTGGTGCTGGTGCTCATGGTCAGGCGTCCTCTTCGACGATGCGGGCGAGCCGGATGCGGTTGATCCTGCCCAGCTCGGTGCGGACGATCTCGCGCTCCTGTTCCGGCGCGTTGCCGATCCGCTCCCTGACCGCGTCCCGCATCTCCTCGGCGCTGCGGCCGGTCGCGCAGATCAGGAAGACATGGCCGAACCGTTCCTGGTACGCCAGGTTGAGTTCGAGCATCTCGATCTTGAGCGCGTCGTCGGCCGAGGCCATGCCGGACTGCTCCCGGGCCGAGGTCGGGTCGCCCGGCTTGGGGCGGCCGATCGGCGGATGCCCGCCCATCGCCTCGCCGAGGTCGTCGGCGGTCAGCTCGGCCATGGCGTCGTCACTGGCGGCGTAGAGGTCGTCCGCGGTCGCGTAGGGGCGGCCGGCGAGCAGACGCCGAGCCCACGCCGTGGAGGCGCACGCCTCGAGGAGGACGGCACGGGCCGCGGGCTCCTCCAGGACGTTGAACCGGGCCAGGCCGGGAGGCGTGGAAGTCGAAGTCACGACAGTCAGCTAACGCCCCGACGCGACATCACGTCAACACTTTGTTGAAAATTCGGGGTGACGAAACCCGCACGGCTGTGTTGCCTACGTTTTGTCCCGGTTCAGATAGTTGTAGACGGTGAAGCGGCTCACCCCGAGCGCGCTCGCCACGGTCTCCACACCATGCCGCACCGAGAAGGCGCCGCGCGCCTCCAGCACCCGTACGACCTCCTGCTTGGCCTTGCGGTCGAGGTCGGCGAGCGGCATCCCGCGCTTGCGCTCCATGGCGGCCAGGATGTGGTCGAGGGAGTCCGCGAGCTGGGGCAGCCGTACGGCGACGGCATCGGCGCCCTCCCAGGCGAGTACGACGTCGTCGGGGCCGGCCTCGTCCGGCGGCAGCAGCTCGCCGCCCATGGCGTCGACCAGTGGCTTGACCGCCGCGATGAACGGCTCGTCGGCGCTCACACGTCCCCTTCCGCGACCACGTTGACCTGGAGGGAGATCCGGGTGGCGCCCGCGGCGAGAGCCCTGTGCAGCAGGGCGTCCACGGCGCCGAGCACCTCGTCGGCGCCGCCCTCGGCGGTGTTGCCGAACGGGCCGACGTCCACCGCGTCCAGTTCGGCCGCCTCGACGACCTCGCGGGCCACCAGGGCGTGCGCCGGGGCCTCGTCGAGGTCGAAGGGCTCGGTCGTGAACTCCACTCTCAATCGCACGCGCACAACCTAACCCGCGGTGCGGCTTTCCGCCGGGCCCTCTTGACAACGCCTCCGACCGAACGGCAATCTTCCAATAAGCAGAAACTAACTTCCGCATCACGGAAACACTCGACACGGAAGGGAGCGCCGGGTCCATGGGATTCGCAGAGCAGCGCTTCAACGTCAACCTGTCGATCCTCTTCACGGAACTCCCGCTCCTGGAGCGCCCCGCGGCAGCCGCCGCGGCCGGCTTCACCGCGGTCGAGCTGTGGTGGCCCTGGATCGACACCCCCACCCCCGAGCAGTCGGAGCTCGACGCCCTCAAGCGGGCCCTCGAGGACGCCGGCGTCCGGCTCACCGGCCTGAACTTCTACGCCGGCGAGCTGCCGGGACCGGACCGCGGCGCTCTGTCGATCCCGGGCGAGGAGTCGGAGCGGTTCCGCGCCAACATCGACGTGGCCGCCGACTTCGCCGGATCGCTGGGCGCCACGGCGCTCAACGCCCTGTACGGCAACCGCGTCGACGGCGTGGACCCGGCCGAGCAGGACGCGCTGGCGCTGGAGAACCTGGTCCTGGCGGCCCGCGCGGCCGACCGGATCGGCGCGGTCCTCCTGATCGAGGCCCTGAACAAGCCCGAGTCGCCCCGGTACCCGCTGGTGAGCGCGGCGGCCGCGGTCGGGATCGTCGACAAGGTCAACGCGGCGAGCGGCCTCGGCAACGCCCGCTTCCTCATGGACCTCTACCACCTGTCCATGAACGGCGAGGACCTCCCGGCGGTGATCGAGCAGTTCACCCCGAAGACCGGGCACGTCCAGATCGCCGACAACCCCGGACGCGGCGCTCCCGGCACCGGGACGCTGCCGCTGGAGGAGCTGCTGGGCCTGCTGGCCAAGGCCGGCTACGACGGCTGGGTCGGCCTGGAGTACAAGCCCGGCGACCGCCCGAGTTCCGAGGCCTTCGACTGGCTCGCCCGCTGACCCCCCTTACACACCGAGAGGCACCCCCGACATGAGCAGTCTCCCCAAGATCGCCTGGATAGGCCTCGGCATCATGGGCTCCCCCATGTCCGAGAACCTGGTCAAGGCGGGCTACGACGTCACCGGCTACACCCTGGAGCAGGACAAGCTGGACCGACTGGCCGCCGCCGGTGGCACCGCGGCCGCCTCGATCGCCGAGGCCGTGCGCGACGCCGACGTCATCATCACCATGGTGCCCGCGTCCCCGCAGGTCGAGGCCATCGCCTACGGCCCGGACGGCATCCTCGCCAACGCCCGCTCCGGCGCCCTGCTGATCGACATGTCCTCCATCACCCCGCAGACCTCGGTGGACCTCGCGAAGGCCGCCGCCGAGAAGGGCATCCGGGTCCTGGACGCGCCCGTCTCCGGCGGTGAGGCCGGAGCGATCGAGGCCGTGCTGTCCATCATGGTCGGCGGTGAGCAGGCCGACTTCGACGCGGCCGAGCCGGTGTTCGAGGCGCTGGGCAAGACCATCGTGCTGTGCGGTCCGCACGGCTCGGGGCAGACCGTGAAGGCCGCGAACCAGCTGATCGTCGCCGTGAACATCCAGGCGTGCGCCGAGGCCGTGGTCTTCCTGGAGAAGTCGGGCGTGAACCTGAAGGCCGCGCTGGACGTCCTGAACGGCGGTCTCGCCGGCTCGACCGTGCTGACCCGCAAGAAGGACAACTTCCTTCAGCGCGACTTCAAGCCGGGCTTCCGGATCGACCTGCACCACAAGGACATGGGCATCGTCACCGACGCCGCCCGCACCGTCGGCGCGGTCCTGCCGGTCGGCGCCGTGGTCGCCCAACTGGTCGCCGGCCTCCGGGCACAGGGCGACGGGGGCCTGGACCACTCGGCGCTGCTGCGGGCCGTGGAGCGCCTGTCCGGCGCCCAGGTCTGACACCCCCCGAGACCCCGGGCGGCGCCCTCGCCGACATCTGTCCTGTCGCGCCCAGGCGGTGGCGCCGCCCGGTACCAACCTCTTTCGAGACTCCCTGCCCCGACGCACCGGCGACCCGGATGAGGGGTGGTCGCCCGGTGACGGCGGGGCAGGGAACGGACCGCGGCGGCGTGCGAGCCAGTGCGGTGGTGAAGGCGCCGGGATCTTCTTCTTCGACCTGAGGGGAGGGGGTCCACCGGTACCGTCGCGACCGCCGCGGTCCCTGCGCGGGACATGGCATTTGCCGTGTCCCGCGCGTTTCTGCGTTCAGGTGCTTCGTGGCCGGTCGCGCAGTTCCCTTCGCCCCTGGGTGGGTTGCAGCTGGGCATGCCTGGACTGCACCCACCGTTGTTCTAGGGGCGCGGGGAACGGCGCGACCAGCCCCCACCGGCCCGCAGCCGACCTGCAACGGCTCCTCCGAACCTCAAATCAACCTCTGAACACGGCTCAGGGGGCTTCAACTCGCCCCGCCTCGGGCGCATTCTCATCACGTGAGGTTCGCCGGCACGGGGGCGGCGGGCCGCACGACGGGGGACGGCTTCGGGGGAGCCGGGCACAGCTGAAGGGCGGTCCCGCCATCGCGGTGGGACCGCCCTTCAGCTGTGCGTGGTGTCAGACTTTCCGCGGTGTCAGACCTTCAGCGTCCTGATCGACGTCGGCGCGTGCGCCGGCTCCGTCGCGAGCTCCTCGAACTCCACCACGTTTCCGATGTCGTTGGTGGTGGACATCGCGATGTTGGTGACCCGCTCCAGGATCGCCTCGACGACGACCGGGACCTGGAACTCCGCGGCGAGCTTCTTCGCCTGCTCCAGCGCGGCCCCCAGTTCCGCCGGGTCCGTCACCCGGATCGCCTTGCAGCCCAGACCTTCGGCGACCTTCACGTGGTCGACGCCGTAGACGCCCAGCTCCGGGGAGTTGACGTTCTCGAACTCCAGATTGACCTGGAAGTCGATGTCGAAGGCGCGCTGCGCCTGGCGGATCAGGCCCAGGTAGGAGTTGTTCACCAGGACGTGGATGTACGGGATCCGGTGCTGCGCCCCGACGGCCAGCTCCTCGAGCATGAACTGGAAGTCGTAGTCCCCGGAGAGCGCCACGACCTGTGCCTCCGGGTCGGCCTTGGCGACGCCGAGCGCGGCCGGGATCGTCCAGCCGAGGGGACCGGCCTGGCCGCAGTTGATCCAGTGCCGCGGCCGGAAGACGTGCAGCATCTGGGCGCCGGCGATCTGCGAGAGGCCGATCGTGGAGACGTACCGGGTCTCCGGGCCGAAGGCCTTGTTCATCTCCTCGTAGACGCGCTGCGGCTTGATGGGGATGTCGTCGAAGTGCGTACGGCGCTGGAGGGTCGCCTTCTTCTCCTGCGCGGACGCCGCCCAGGCACCGCGGTCGGGCAGCCTGCCCGCCGCCCTCAGCTCCCGTGCCACCTCGACGAAGAGCGTCAGCGCGGCCTTGGCGTCGGAGGCGATGCCGTAGTCCGGGGCGAAGATCCGGCCGATCTGGGTGGGCTCGACGTCGACGTGGACGAACGTCCGGCCCGCCGTGTAGACGTCCAGTTTGCCGGTGTGGCGGTTGGCCCAGCGGTTGCCGATGCCGAGGACGAAGTCGGACTCCAGGAAGGTGGCGTTGCCGTAGCGGTGCGAGGTCTGGAGGCCCACCATGCCTGCGTTGAGCTCGTGGTCGTCGGGCAGCACGCCCCAGCCCATGAGGGTCGGGACGACCGGGGTGCCGGTCAACTCGGCGAATTCGACGAGAAGTTCGGCGGCGTCGGCGTTGATGACACCGCCGCCGGCGACGATCAGCGGGCGTTCGGAGGCGTTCAGCATCCCGATCGCCTTCTCGATCTGCGCGCGGCTCGCGGCCGGCTTGTAGACAGGGAGGGGTTCGTACGTCTCCGGGTCGAACTCGATCTCGGTCAGCTGGACGTCGATCGGCAGGTCGATCAGGACCGGCCCCGGGCGGCCGGAGCGCATCAGGTGGAAGGCCTGCTGGAAGACGCCGGGGACCTGGGCGGCCTCCAGGACGGTGACGGCCATCTTGGTCACCGGGCCCGCGATGGACGCGATGTCGACGGCCTGGAAGTCCTCCTTGTGGATCACGGCGGTCGGGGCCTGGCCCGTGATGCACAGGATCGGGATGGAGTCGCCGGTGGCGGAGTACAGCCCGGTGATCATGTCGGTACCGGCAGGGCCCGAAGTGCCGATACAGACACCGATGTTGCCCGGGCGGGTCCTCGTGTACCCCTCGGCCATGTGCGAGGCGCCCTCGACATGGCGGGCGAGGGTGTGGTGGATGCCCCCGGACGCCTTGAGCGCGGCGTAGAAGGGGTTGATCGCCGCGCCGGGCACGCCGAACGCGTCCCGGACGCCTTCGCGTTTGAGGATCTCAACTGCCGCGCGGGCAGCGGTCATTCGAGCCATCGAGTACTCCTGCTTCGACTGCTTCAACTGTGTCGGCTGTCGGATGCGTACTCCCGTCGCGCCCCGCGGTGAGCACTTCCGCAATACGGAATATGTTTTCTGCTATCTGGAAGCAATGTAGGTCGGTGGGTGAAGACCGTCAAGAGGCGGACAACGGGCCGGGTCCTGGAGGACGATGTGGCCATGTCCGAAAGCGTGCCGGTGCGCTGTCCGGCCTGCCGCCGCGAGCACCTCTACGCGGCGCCGACGTACCCGTGCGGGTGCGGCGCCCCGATCTCGCCGCCGCTGGAGCCGGAGGCGCGGGCGGTGACGCATCAGGTGTGGGAAGAAACCTGGGTCACCGTGGAGTGCGCACTGTGCGGGCGCCGGTCGGATTGGCCGCACCCGGAACTGGGGTGCGCGTGCGGGACGGTGCTGCGGATCGCCGTGACGGCGGACGGGGCGGGCCCGGCGCGGTCGGTGCCGGAGCGGGCCGCGGCGGGCGGCGGAACGGCGAACGCGACGGACGCGCCCGCTGCCGCAGAGAGGCCTCGTCCCGCCGAGAACCCCGCATCCGCCACCCCCGCTCCCCCGCGCCGCGCCTTCCAGCCCATCACGATCCGCACGGCGCGCGACGCGGTGACCGTGGCCGCGTTGTACCTGCGCTGGCTCGGCTACCAGGACATCCGGCGGGCGGACCAGCGACCGCCGTCCGGCATCGGCCTCGCCGCGCGCGGCACGTCAGGCGTGGGTCTCGCCGCGCACGGACTGCTGGCCCAGGTGGACCCGACCGTACGGCCCGCCTCACCGCGGGACGTGGAGTGCCTGTGGCTGACGGCCATGACGGAGTCCGCGCACTGCGTCTACTTCTCCCTGGCCGGGTACACCACGGAGGCCCGCGCCCGCGCGGACACCCTGGGAGTCCCCTTGTTCGTCCTGGACCTGACGGGCACCCCGCAGCCGGTGAACGCCCTGGCCGACGAGTTGGGCAACACCTGACCGGACCGTCCCGGTCGCAGGGCAGGCTTCCGGTCTCCGGGACTCACTCCGTGCGGGCGCCGTACCCCTCCCGCAGCTCCACCTTCCGCACCTTCCCCGACACCGTCATCGGGAAGGCGTCCAGGATCCGCAGCTGTGTCGGGACCTTGTAGTGGGCGAGGCGGCCCTTGCAGAAGGCGCGCAGTTCCTCCAGGCTCGGCGGGGTGGCCGGGTCGCGGGGGATCACGCAGGCCAGCACCTCCTCGCCGTAGCGCTCGTGAGGGACGCCGACGACCTGGACGTCCGCGATCTTCGGGTGGCCGTAGAGGAACTCCTCGATCTCGCGCGGGTAGATGTTCTCGCCGCCCCGGATGATCATGTCCTTGATGCGTCCGACGATCTCGACGTACCCGTCCTCACGCATCGTCGCCAGGTCACCGGTGTGCATCCAGCGCCCGGCGTCGACGGCCTCCGCGGTCTTCTCGGGCTCGTTCCAGTAGCCGAGCATCACGCTGTAGCCCCGGGTGCACAACTCCCCCGCCGTGCCGCGGGGTTGGGTGACCCCGGTCGCCGGGTCCACGACCTTGACCTCGATGTGCGGCAGGACGCGGCCCACCGTGCCCGTGCGGTGTTCGAGGTCGTCGTCCCTGCGGGTCTGGAGCGAGACCGGGGAGGTCTCCGTCATGCCGTAGCAGATGGACACCTCCGCCATGTGCATCTCGGCGACCACCCGCTTCATCACCTCCACCGGACAGGGCGAGCCCGCCATGATCCCGGTGCGCAGCGAGGACAGGTCGTACGACGCGAAGTCGGGGAGGTTCAGCTCCGCGATGAACATGGTCGGGACGCCGTAGAGCGAGGTGCAGCGCTCCTGCTGGACCGCGCGCAGGGTGGCCGCCGGGTCGAAGGACGGGGCGGGGATCACCATGCAGGCGCCGTGCGAGGTGGCCGCCAGGTTGCCCATCACCATGCCGAAGCAGTGGTAGAACGGCACCGGGACGCAGATCCGGTCCTGCTCGGTATAGGCAATCAACTCGCCTACGAAATAACCGTTGTTGAGGATGTTGTGGTGGGAGAGGGTGGCCCCCTTGGGGAAGCCCGTCGTGCCCGAGGTGTACTGGATGTTGATGGGGTCGTCGCAGGACAGGTCCGGGAACTCCGGGTCCGGCACGGCCCGTTCGAGCAAGGCCTGCCAGCTCGGGTCCCCGATGTACACGACCTCCCGCAACTCGCGGCACCGGACCCGCACTTCGTCGACCATCGCCCGGTAGTCGCTGCTCTTGTGGCTCAGCGAGGCGAACAGCAGGGAGATGCCCGCCTGGTTGAGGACGTACTCGACCTCGTGGGTGCGGTACGCGGGGTTGATGTTGACCATGATCGCGCCGATGCGGGCGGTGGCGTACTGGACCAGCGTCCACTCGGGGCAGTTGACCGCCCAGATGCCCACCCGGTCGCCCTTCACCACCCCGGCACCGAGCAGCGCCCGCGCCAGCTCGTCGACGTCGGCACCGAACTGCGCGTAGGTCCACCGCCGCCCGGACGGCACGTCCACCAGGGCCTCGCGGTCGGGCCAGGTGGCCACCGCCCGGTCCAGGTTGGCGCCGATGGTGTCGCCGAGCAGCGCGGTCGTGCTCACGCCGTGCGTGTACGAGTTCACCGGAAGTCCTCCTCGCGGCTCACCGGCAGTCCTCCTCGCGATCTCACCGGAAGTCCTCCTCGCGGTACTCCGCGTCCGAGCCGGCGGCCGTGGCCTCCCGCAGCTCGATCCGGCGGATCTTCCCGGACACCGTCTTCGGCAGCGCGCCGAACTCCAGCCGCCGGATCCGCTTGTAGGGCGCCAGGGTCTGACGGGAGTGCTCGAAGAGCACCTTGGCCGTGTCCGGGCCGGGCTCCCAGCCCGCCGCCAGCACCACGTACGCCTTCGGGACCGCGAGCCGCAGCTCGTCCGGCGCGGGCACCACGGCCGCCTCGGCCACCGCCTCGTGCTCCAGGAGCGCGCTCTCCAGCTCGAAGGGGCTGATCTTGTAGTCGGAGGCCTTGAACACGTCGTCGCTGCGACCGATGTAGGTCAGGTAGCCGTCCTCGTCCCGGGACGCGACGTCCCCGGTGCGGTAGTAGCCGCCGGCCATCGCCTCCGCCGTACGGTCCGGGTCGCCGTGGTAGCCGGTCATCAGGCCGACCGGCCGGGCCGAGAGGTCGAGCGCGATCTCGCCCTCGGCCGCGCCGGGCGCGCCGGACACCGGGTCCAGGAGTTCCACCTTGTAGCCGGGGCTGGGCCGGCCCATGGAGCCGGTCTTCAGGACCTGTCCGGGGCTGTTGGAGACCTGCACGGCGGTCTCGGTCTGGCCGAAGCCGTCCCGGATGGTGATGCCCCAGGCCCGCCGGACCTGCTCGATCACCTCGGGGTTCAGCGGTTCACCGGCCGCGACCACCTCCCGCGGCGGGGTGCGCAGCTGGGTCAGGTCGGCCTGGATGAGCATGCGCCACACGGTCGGCGGGGCGCAGAAGGTGGTGACGCCCGCCCGGTCCATCTCGGCCATCAGACGGGCCGCGTCGAAGCGCGTGTAGTTGTGGATGAAGACGGTCGCCTCGGCGTTCCAGGGCGCGAACAGATTGGACCAGGCGTGCTTGGCCCAGCCGGGCGAGGAGATGTTCAGGTGCACGTCTCCGGGCTTGAGGCCGATCCAGTACATGGTCGCCAGGTGCCCGATCGGGTACGAGGTGTGCGTGTGCTCGACGAGCTTGGGCCGGGCCGTCGTCCCGGAGGTGAAGTACAGCATCAGCGGGTCGTCGGAGAGGGTCGGGCCGTCGGGCAGGAACTCCGCGGAGGCCGCGTCGGCGTCCTCGTACGGCTGCCAGCCCTCCGGTACGCCGCCCACCGCGATGCGGGTGTAGTCGCCGGGCACGTCGTCGAACTTGCCGGTGTCCTCGGCCCGTACCAGCACGTGCCGCACCCGGCCGCGCTCGACGCGGTCCCGCAGGTCGGCGGGGCCGAGCAGGGGGGTCGCCGGGATGACGACGGCCCGCAGCTTCATCGCGGCGAGGGCGGTCTCCCACAGCTCGGTCTGGTTGCCCAGCATGACGAGGATGCGGTCCTCGGCCTCCACCCCGCGCTCGCGCAGCAGGTTGGCGACCCGGTCGGAGCGCTCGGCCATCTCCGCGAAGGAGAGCCGGACCTCGCCGCCGTCCTCCTCGACGATGTGCAGAGCGGTGCGGTCGTTGCCGCGCGCGATGACGTCGAACCAGTCGAGCGCCCAGTTGAAGTGCCGCGGGCGGGGCCAGTCGAAGCCCTCGTACGCGGTGGCGTAGTCCTCGCGGTGCGCCAGCAGGAAGTCCCGCGCCCCGCGGAAGTCCTCCGTAGCCGTCATCTCTCGTCCTCCTCGTGCCGGACTCCTGGTGCCGGAGTCCTCGTTCCGGACCGTTGCCGGGACTCGTCGTACCGGACTGTGGCCGGGACTCCTGGTTCCGGGCTGTTGCCGGGCGGCTCTCTGCCATCGTGTAATCCGTGATGCGGGTCTCACTACCCCCGAACGGGGGTGTGTGCCGCGGCGGAGGGACGAACAGGTGACAGTGGACGCGGCCGGTGCGGTGGAGATCCGGCGTGCACTTGTGCGGCTGCGGCGCACGACGGGCCTTCCGGTCGCCTTCGGGGGCCTGGTGGAGGCCGGCCGGCCGCGGATGCGGATCAGCGAACTGAGCGGCACGGCCACCACCTCGCTGCTGGCGCTCGCGGTGACCTCGGGCAACGGCCTGGGCGGCAAGACCGTGGCGCTGGCCCGACCGTGCGCCGTGGCCGACTACTCCGTGTCCCGGCAGATCAGCCACGAGTACGACGCCGCGGTCGCCGCCGAGGGCCTGCGCTCGGTGCTCGCCGTGCCGGTGGTGGTACGGCGCCGGGTGCGGGGCGTGCTCTACGGCGCCCTGCGCGACGCCCGGCCGCTGGGCGACCGGACGATGGCGGCGGCGGTGGACGCGGCGCGGGACGTCGAGCAGGCGCTGGTCGTCGCCGACGAGGCGCGGGACGTGCTGGCGGCGGCGCGGGCCGAGCCGCCGCCGGGCGACAGCTCCGGCTGGGAGCAGGTACGGGAGGCGCACGCGGCGCTGCGGGCGCTGGCCCCGCGGATCACCGACCCGGCGCTCAGGACCGAGCTGCTGGACGCGTGTGCCCTGCTGACCCCGGCGCCCGCGTCCCCTGCGGGGGTCGCGCTGGCCCCGCGTGAGCTGGACGTGCTGGCGTGTGTGGCGGCCGGTGCGACGAACGCCGTGGCGGCGGCGCGGCTGGGGGTGAGTGCCGAGACGGTCAAGGCGTACCTGCGATCGGCCATGCGGAAGCTGGGCGCCGGCACCCGGGGCGAGGCGGTCGCGGCCGCGCGCCGGGCGGGGCTGCTCCCGTAACATTCGTAGACATCTCATTCAGGTGCGGGCGCTTTGAATTTCTTGATACGTAACCGGTTGTTATCTCCCTCACCGCATCTTCCCGCCGAATTCCGCAGCACCTTGCCTAATATTGGCCAGGACACGCCACAGGGAGGGAGCGCTGACCGTGCCAAGCGACTTCCAGGAGCCCGCGAGATGCCGCCCCGACCTGGTGATCGGACGGGACGACCTGTTCGTCCAGGCCCGTGACCGGCTGACCCGGGGCGGCAGCGTGCTGCTGCACGGCCCGGCCGGTATCGGGAAGTCGACCGTCCTGCGGGCCCTGGCCACGGAATGCGGTTCCACGGCCCGCACCGTGCTGCGCTGCTCGGCCACCGAGTCGGAGTCCCACCTGCCCTTCCTGGCCCTGGCCGACCTCTTCGGCCTGGTCCTGGACGACATCTCCGACAAACTGCCCGCCGCCCAGCGCACCGCCCTGGAGTCGGCGCTGACCGGCCGCGGCGAGTCCACCCTCCAGCGCGACGGTCTCGCCCTGCGCCTCGCGGTGCTGTCGGCGCTGCGCGCCCTCGCCGCCGAGGGACCCGTCCTGATCGTCGCCGACGACATGCAGTGGCTGGATCCCGCCAGTCTGGAGCTGCTCGGTTTCGCCGCCCGCCGGCTCGGCGACATCCCGGTCCGGATGCTCTGCGCGGTCCGGACCGACGGTCCCGAGTACGACCACCATCTACGCGTGTTGCCCCCGGACAGCCTCGCCGTCCGCTTCAACCCGCTCACCCGCGCCCAGACCGCCGCGCTGCTCGACCACCGCGGCTACACCGGCCTCCAGCGCTCCACCGTCCGGGACATCCACCGCACCAGCGGCGGCAACCCGTTCTACGCCCTGGAGCTCGGCCGCGCGCTCACCGAGAGCCCGGTCCCGCCCCGCCCCGGCGACCCGCTGCCGGTGCCCACCTCGTTGCGGGCCCTGGTGCTGAGCCGCCTGGAGATGCTGTCCGAGGAGGCCCGCCGCACCCTCCTGGTGGCGAGCGCGGGCGCCCGCCCCACCCCGGCCCTGCTGCACGCGGCGGGCCGCGGGGACGCCGAGGCCGAGATGGCCCAGGCGGCCGCGCTGGGCCTGCTCGCCACGGAGGCCGAGGGTCCCGCCGTACGGTTCGCGCATCCGCTGATCTCGGCCGCCCTGTACGCGGAGGCGCCCGCGCAGGAACGGCGGGAGGCGCACCGCGCGCTGTCCACGGCCGCCTCCGACCCGATCGAGCGCGCCCGCCACCTGGCCCTCGCCACCCACGGCACCGACCCGGAGGTGGCCGCCCGGCTCGCCGAGGCCGCTGCCCTGGCCCGGGACCGGGGCGCCCCGTCGATGGCCGCCTCGCTCGGACTGCTGTCGGCCCGCCACACCCCGGCCGACAGCGTGCCCGCCCCGGACGTACGGCGGCTCACCGCGGCCGAGGACGCGATCACCGCGGGCGAGCTGGACCTCGCCCGGGACATCGCCCGGGACGTGCTGACCCGGGCCACCGTGCCCGCGGACCGGGTGCGCGCCTGGATCATCGTGATCGACACCGCGGGCCACGCCATGACCGAGGTCGACGCGGTCTTCCCGCAGGCGCTGGCCGACGCGGGCGACGACCCCGGGCTGCTCGCCCTGATCCGCTACCAGCTGGCCTGGCGCGCCCTGCTCGTCGAGGGCGACTTCGACGAGGCACGCGCGGAGGCCGCCCGCTCGGCGGCGCTGGCCGAGCGGGCCGGCGACCGGTACAACGAGCTGATGGGTCTGTCCCTCCAGGCCCAGCTGGAGACCCTCATGGGCCACCCGGACGCCCCCGCGACCATCAAGCGCGCCCTCAAGGAGCCCCAGGACCCGCGGGTCTCCTGCCACCACAACGGCGCCGGGTACTCCCGCTTCCGCTGGCTGATCATGGGCGACCAGCTGCCCGAGGCCCGCGCCACGGTCACCGCCCTGCTGCGCGAGGTCCGCCGCCGCGGCTCGGTCGAGAGCGAGGTGCACTTCCTGCGCGGGGTGGCCGAGACCGAACTGCGCTCCGGACACTGCGGGCGGGCGCTCGACCTGGCCCGCGAGAGCCTGATGATGGCCCGCGACACCGGGATCGGCGAGGTGGCCTCGGCCGTGCTCGCCTCCCTCGCGGAGGCCTCGGGCGGCAGTGTCGAGCGGGCCCTGGAACTTGCCCGGGAGGCGGTCGATCACTCCGAGGAGAACGGCGACCAGATGTACGAGTCCCGGGGCCTGGCCGCGCTCGGGTACGCCCAGCTCGTCGCCGGGGACGCGGAGGGCGCGGTCCGCTCGCTGCGCCGGGTGCGCGAGCTGGAGCACGGCCTCGGCATCACCGACCCGGCGCGCGGCCGGTGGCAGGGCGACCTGGCCGAGGCCCTCGTACGGATCGGGGAGATCGGGGAGGCGCAGGACGTCATCGACGGAACCCGGGTGAACGCGCTGCGGCTCGGCCGGGAGAGCGTGCTCGCCGTACTGGACCGGGCCGAGGCGCTGGTGCGGGCGGCGCGTGGTGAACACGACGCCGCGCTCGACCGGTTGACGTCGGTTCAGGACCGGCTCGCCAAGCTGGGCTACGGCCTGGAGGAGGCCCGCGCCGCGTTCGCGCTGGCCCAGTTGCGCACCCGGCAGCCCGGTCCCACGTCGTACGACGAGGCGGCCCGGCTCTTCCGGCGCTGCCGTGCGCTGCCCTGGCTGCGGCAGGTGGAGACGGCAGCGCTGACCCGGCCGGTGGAGCCGGCCGCTCCGTTGACGACCGCGCAGGACGGGCTGGACAGCCTCGAAGGGCTCGCCTCGATGGAGCGTCAGGTGGCGGCGCTGGTCATGGAGGGCGCCACCAACCGGGAGATAGCCGCGCGGCTGTTCATCAGTGTGAAGACGGTCGAGGCGACCCTCACCCGCGTCTACCGCAAGCTCGGGATCCGCTCCCGCGTGGACATCGTCCGCCTGGCGGCGGGACGAAGGTCGTAACCGAACGCCCCTGCGTACGGCTCCACTCAGGGCCGACCGAGGGTTTTCCCTGCCCAACTCCCTTAGGGGCTTCCCTCATTGGGAAGGGGAACTCCCGCGTTCTAGCTTATGAACGTGCCGCTCGCCCGGGCATACGGGGGTCGGTCCCGCGACCCCCGTGTACCACCCCCACACCCGCGCGACCCCCACCGGCAACCCTGAGGAGACTCACTGATGTTCGGTCTCACCCGTGCGAAGAAGGCCGGCGCCGTCGGCCTGGCGACGGCCGCTGCCGCCGCCACCGCGTTGCTCAGCGCCCCCACCGCTGTCGCCGCTCCCCAGCCCATCGTCGGCGGTACGACGACGACCACGACCGCCTACCCGTTCATGATGCAGATCACGGACGCCTCGCAGAACCAGTTCTGCGGCGGCACCCTGGTCTCCGCGACCAAGGTCGTCACCGCGGCCCACTGCATGGTCGGCGAAACCACCAGCAGCGTCAGAGTCGTCGGCGGCCGCACCTACCTCAACGGCACCAACGGCACAGTGAGCCGGGTCAGCAAGATCTGGATCAACCCGAGCTACACGGACGCCACCAACGGCGACGACGTGGCCGTGCTGACCCTGTCGACGTCGATGCCGTACACGAAGGCGTCGTACGTCTCCTCCTCCCAGACGAGCGTGTACGCGGCCGGCACCACGGCCCGCATCCTCGGCTGGGGCACCACCTCGTCGAACGGCAGCTCCTCCAACCAGCTGCGGACCGCGACCGTCCCGATCGTGTCCGACACCAGCTGCAAGAGCTCCTACGGTTCGGACTTCGTCCAGTCCGACATGGTTTGCGCCGGATACACCTCCGGCGGCACAGACACCTGCCAGGGCGACAGCGGCGGTCCCCTGCTCATCGGGGGCGTCCTGGCAGGGATCACTTCTTGGGGAGAGGGCTGCGCGCAGGCCGGCTACCCGGGTGTCTACACCCGGCTGACGACCTTCTCCAGCCTGGTGACCGCACAGGTCAACTCGTAGTCCCCAAGGGTTTCCTGAGGGTCCCTCAGGTATGAAACCGGGGGCGTTGCGGGCCTCCACGAGCGGCCCGCAGCGCCCCCTGTCCATGTGCTGGCTCAGCACGGGCAGGGGGCACGGCTCTGGAGGCGGACGGCGGTCGCCTGTTTCAATGACCGCCATGGTGTCCACGGACCGTGTCCTCGCCTTCGCCGCGATGTCCCTGCTGGTGATCGTCATCCCGGGGCCCAGCGTGCTGTTCGTGATCGGCCGCGCCCTGGCGCACGGCCGCCGGACCGCGGTGGCGACGGCCCTGGGCAACGTGCTCGGTTCCTACCTGCTCGTCGTGGCCGTGGCGATCGGGATCGGCTCGCTGGTGGAACGGTCGGCGGCCGTCTACCTGACGGTGAAACTGGCGGGCGCCGCGTATCTGGTCCTCCTCGGTGTCCAGGCCTTCCGGCACCGGGGCGAACTGAGGGCCTCGGCGATCACCGCCGAACCCGCGGGCCCGGCACGGGGCGACCTGCGGACCGTGCTCGACGGCGCCCTGGTCGGCGTCACCAACCCGAAGGGCGTCGTCTTCTTCGCCGCCGTGCTCCCCCAGTTCGTGAACCACACGGCAGGCCACGTCCCCGCCCAGATGCTGCTGCTCGGCCTGGTCCCCATCACCATCGGCCTGGTCACGGACACCCTGTGGGGCCTGACCGCGTCCGCCGCCCGCACCTGGTTCGCCCGCTCCGACCGCCGCCTGTCCCTGATCGGCGGGGCGGGCGGCTTCACGATGATCGGGCTGGGGCTGACGGTGGCGGTGACGGGGCGGGCGGACTGAGGCGTCGGTTTCACGTCGCCCGCTGCTCTACGACGGTCCCGAACCGGATGTCGTACGACGTCCCCGGGTACAGCGTGGCGAGCATGCGCTGTCCCTCCTCGGTGACCTCCTTCCGCTGGGCCTTGGTGAGCCTGCCGAAGGGCTCGACGACGAGGGTGTCCCCGTGGAGCTTCCACACGCCCGCGAGGAAGCCGTCGACGAGGAGGGTGCAGTAGGCCTGGTTGCCCTGCCAGCTGCGGCCCCAGTACTCCTTGGGCACCACGCGGGTGCGGTCGGCGTGGGAGAGCAGCAGGTTGTCGAACTCCGGCAGGAAGCGCGGCCGGGCCGGGGTGTCCTCGGCGGGACGGGGCGCGTCGGGGAGGTCGAAGAGCTCGGCACCGTGTTCGTCACGGAAGACGCGCAGCTCGGGGCGGAGCCGTTCGAAGGCCTCGCGGAGCCGGGTGAGTCCGGCCCAGGTCTGCATGTCCTTGACGGAGGCGGGACCGAAGGCGGCGAGGTAGCGCAGGACGGTGGCGTCGGGGGTGGGGCGGGTGGGGTCGGTGGGGCGGTGTTCCGCCGACGGCGCAGGGTCGGCGGGAGGCGTGGAGCCGGCGGGTTCCGTGGGGCGCGTGGAGCCGGCGGGTTCCGTGGGCCGCGTGGAGCCGGCGGGTTCCGTGGGCCGCGTGGAGCCGGCGGGTTCCGTGGGCCGCGTGGAGCCGACAGGTTCCGCGGGGCGGCCGAGCCAGTGTTCCGCGGTGGTGAGGGCCACCTGGCCGCTCCGGCCCCACAGCCCGCGCGGGGTGACCTGGACGAGCGGGAGCTTGCAGCGGGCGGCGACGGCCAGGGCCTGCGGGTCTGCGTCCGGCCACTCGACGAGGAGGGCCTCCCGCAGCTCCTTCATGGTGCGTGGTTCGCTCTCGACGAGGTCCCGGGCGAGCGCGGCGAGCCGGTCGAGGTCGACGCCCTGGAGTCCCTTGCGGAAGTGGGTGAGTTCACGGTTCCGGGCGGGCTGGACCAGCGGCCGCAGGGTGAGGCAGTCCTCGGCGGTGTGGGTGTGGATGGTCGAGCGCATGGTGACGATCCGGACCACCTCGCGATCGGCCATCAGCGCCGACAGCTCCTCGGGGGCGAACCCGTCGAGGCGGGCGGCGAGCGCGTAGTACGGGGGCTTGACGTTCTGGGCCTGGAGGCCGAGCAGATGCCCGACGGCGGCCTTCGCCGACATGCCGGACCGGCGCAGCAGGAGCTGCCGGTCGAGGGTCGCGCGGTTCAGGGCGCGAGTGCCGAGCACGGGGGCCGACGCGGTCGTCTTCGTCATGAGAAGCACGCTAGCGGCGCTTGCGGACAGTTTCTGTCCGCAACTCAGGGCGTGGTGCAGGGGTGGGCCTCCTGGAATGTCATTTGCCCCGTATACCCTGCTCTGTGATCACGCCGACATCGGCTCGACCCGAGAGCGAGAGGCACACGATGTCCGAGCGACGCCCCCGCCCCGCAGGGAAGAACTCCGCCAGGAAGTCCGCCTGGCGCCGCGCCCTGACCCCGCCCTCCGCGCCCTCGAGGACTCCGGCGCCCGAGGCGGAACCGACCACCCACGAACCGGCCGAACCGGCGAGCATCGTCCAGGCGGCGCTGTACCGCGACGGCGTACGCGTGTCGTCCCCGGCGACGCTCGCAGACACCTTCCGGGAGCTGCGCGACCAGCCCTCCGGCATGGCGTGGATCGGCCTGGCCCGTCCCCCGGAGAGCGAACTCCTCTCGCTGGCGGAGGAGTTCGACCTGCATCCGCTGTCCGTCGAGGACGCGATGGAGGCCCATCAGCGCCCGAAGCTGGAGCGCTACGGCGAGACGCTCTTCGTCGTCCTGCGGGCGGCCCGCTATCTGGACGCACCGGAGGAGGTCGACTTCGGCGAGCTGCACGTGTTCGTGGGCCCGGACTTCGTGATCACGGTCCGGCACGGCGCGGCGCCCGACCTGTCGGCGGTACGCCACCGCATGGAGCAGACCCCGGAGTTGCTGAGGCTGGGCCCCGAGGCCGTCCTCTACGCCATCCTGGACGCTGTGGTCGACGGCTACGTCCCGGTCGTCTCGGGCGTCCAGAACGACATCGACGAGATCGAGACGGAGGTCTTCCGGGGCGACCCGGAGGTGTCCCGCCGTATCTACGAACTCTCGCGCGAGATGGTGGAGTTCCAGCGCGCGACCCGCCCCCTGGTGGGCATGCTGCACGCCCTGATGGCGGGCTTCGCGAAGTACGGCACGGACGAGGAACTCCAGCGCTACCTGCGCGACGTGGCCGACCACGTCACCCACACCAGCGAACGGGTGGACGGCTTCCGCCAGGCCCTCACGGACATCCTCACGGTCAACGCGACCCTGGTCACGCAGCAACAGAACGCGGAGATGAGGGCGTTGGCGGAGGCGGGCTTCGAACAGAACGAGGAGATCAAGAAGATCTCGTCGTGGGCGGCGATCCTCTTCGCGCCGACGCTCGTGGGAACCATCTACGGGATGAACTTCGACCACATGCCGGAGCTGAGCTGGAGCTTCGGCTACCCCTTCGCCATCGGCTTGATGGGGGTGGTCTGCGTCAGTCTGTACGTGATTTTCAAGCGACGGGACTGGCTCTGAGTCCCTCTTGCCGAGTTCAGCTCAGCCGGGTTTTCTGCGCGTTGACCGGTCGCCGCGTGACGGGCCGGTATGCAGTTCGCGAGTCGGTCAGCCCGCATCGACTCGGAGGTCGATCACCGGTCCGACCAGGGCAAGAGCCTGATCGACGACCTCGTCCAGGCTTTCGCTGCCGTCGCTGTCCACCCAGCGGCGCAGGGCGGCTTGGAAGGCCGTCAGGGCGACGCCGGCCGCGACGGCAGGACGCAGGTCGACGTCCGGGTCCAGTCCGGCGCGCAGGGCGAGGATGCCGGTCATCTCGACCTGCCACTGGGACTGCCGCTCCAGGAAACGGGCCAGAAGGGCCGGGGTGTCGAGGATCAGCCTGCTCACGCGCAGCATCTTGGCCGGATTGCCGACACTCATCGAGGTGAACACCGACAGGGCGCGGCGCAACGCCACCGCGGGCGGCTCGTCGGCGGGCCGGGCGTCCAGCTCTGCGCACAGCCTCACGCCGGCTCCCGCCAGCATGTGCACGATCACGTCTTCCTTGGAATCGAAGTAGCGCGAGAACGTGCGGCGTGACATTCCCACGGCGGCCACGATCTGGTCGACCGTCGTCTCTTCGAATCCCTGGTCGGCCAGCAGCTTGACCGCGGCCTCCGCCAGTTCGCTGCGCACGAGCAGGCGCTTGCGCTCCGCCATGGTGGCCGCCGGGGCCGTCTTCGCATCTCCCACGACACCGATGCTAGCCCGAGCCAGAGAGGTCACACCGAGACTTGGTTGATTCACTGTGCCATCAACGGCAGTCTGGGTCTCATGGCAGACAGCAGATGGACCGCATCCCGCATCCCCGACCTGACGGGCCGGACCTTCGTCGTCACCGGAGCCAACAGCGGCCTCGGCCTGGCCACCACCCGCCACCTGGCGCGGCACGGTGCACACGTCGTCATGGCCGTACGCAACGAGGCCAAGGGCCGCCGGGCCGTCGCCGACATCCGCGCCGCCGACCCCGACGCAAGCCTTGAGATACGCCATCTCGACCTCGCCGACCTGGACTCGGTCAAGGCGTTCGCCGCCCGCGCGCACGACGACGCACTGCACGTCGACGTCCTGATCAACAACGCGGGTGTCATGACGCCACCCCGAACGCTGAGCCCCCAGGGCCACGAGTCACAGTTCGCCGGCAACCACCTCGGCCACTTCGCCCTCACCGGCCTGCTCATGGACCTGCTGCGGCAGGGCCGTGACCCGCGAGTGGTGACCGTCAGCTCCATCGGGCATCACGGCGGGCAGATCCACTTCGACGACCTCTCCGGCGCCCGGAAGTACCAGCGAGTGAAGTACTACGACCAGTCGAAGTTCGCCAACGTCCTCTTCGGCCTGGAACTCGACCGCAGGCTCCGCGCGGCCGGCAGCCCGGTCCGCAGCCTGCTCGCCCACCCCGGGATCACAGCCACCAACCTCCAGCTCACCGGCCCGACCGGCCTGTTCCGGGTGGGAGGCGCCCTCGTCAACCGGCTGTTCGCCCAGGACGTCGAGATCGGCACGCTTCCCCAGCTGCGCGCCGCGACGGCACCGGACGTCGAAGGCGGGCAGTTCTTCGGCCCCGACGGATGGAAGGAGTTGCGCGGACATCCCACGGTTGTCCGCCCCGACCCCGCGGCGGAGGACCCTGACACCGCACGCCGCCTGTGGGTGCTGTCCGAGGAGCTGACCGGGGTGGCCTTCGCACCCGCCCCTTCGGCATGACCCAAGGCCGTCTTCGGTCCGCATACAGCTGCCGCGTCTCGGCCGCACGGCTCCGAACGGTGATGAGACTCCTTGAAATCGGCAGAGCTGCTTCTCAGCCACTTGTTCCGGTTTGCTTGAGGGCCGTCGGCCGTCAGGTCGGTGGCCCCTGGCCCTGGTTACGTGCTGGGCCGGCGTTGCGGACGGCATCCGGGCACTTGGCCGGCGCGCCGACTCCGATCCGACGGCTGGAGCGGTAAGGCCCAGTCGTTCCAGACGCGTCGCGGCGAAGCCGCCGTGCTCACGGGGAGGTGGTCCGGGGCACCGGTGACGGGCTCCTCGGCTGTCTCGGCCAGGGTCCTGCACTTGGCGGGGCTGATCGGCGCCGCCGTGCTCGCCGCCGTTGCTGTGGCGCTGTTCTGTGTTGTTCCGCTCCTCAAGCACCATCGCGGCCGCGTGCAGGCCGCGCGTGCCGTGGTGGCATCGGGCGGGCTTGCTCGACGCTCCGAACAGCGGCCAATGCGCGTCGTCATGACATTCCGAGGAGAAGTAGTCCACAGGACGCGCCGGGCAGCGTATGGAAACCGGCAGCCGGCTCGCCCACCTCGGGAGCGCCCCGGCGGGACCTGCACTGGCCGCGCGGCACGGACGTAGGCGCGGATCGCCCGCACCCTCGGCAGACCCACGCCGCCGCAGGCGAAAGGCGTCGGATTCGGCACCGACGCTGCTGATCGCCGATGCCCCGCGCTTCTCCCCCGGCACCCCGGCGGCCGCGCATGTCAGCACCCGGCGCGAACTCGGCGAGAACGGCAATGAGGCTTCTCAGCACTGCGGAGCGAGGTCGGACGGGTCGACCGGGGCACTGGCGGGCGGCGGAGCAGCCGCCTCGACGCTCCCACGGACGTTGAATGGCCTCGAAGGCCACACCGGTGCGGACGGACCTGGTCGCGACGATCAGCCGCCCGCCACGCCCTCGGCCCGGCCCCCGGTTCGCAGGCCTGTCCTGGGCAACGAAGCGGCGGGCGGCCCGTGTTGCGGTGCCGCCCGCCCGTCTCGGGGGTCGCGCCCGGTGACCGGGGCGCCCGGTCAGTCGTGCGGGACCACCGCCACCGGCGCGGTGCCGTGGTGCAGCAGGGCCTGTGTCACGGGCCCGATGTGCGTGCCGACCGCCGCCCGTCGGATCCTGCGGCCCACGACCACCAGTGCCGCGTCATGGGAAGCCTCGACCAGGTGGGGGCCCGCGCCGCCGACCGTGATCTGCGTGCTCACCGCCACGCCGGGGAACTTCTCCTGCCACGGCCGCAGCACCTCGGCGAGCTCGTTTCGCACGCGCCCGCCGAGGTCGGCGTCCAGTTCGGGCATGAGGTCGCCGCCGTAGAGGTAGGGCGGCAGCGTCCAGCCGTGGACGACGCGCAGACGTGCCGCGTGCCGCGACGCCGCGTGGAACGCGAAGTCGATCACCGTGTCGTCGGGCTTGTCCAGGTCGAGGCCGAGAACGACATCGCTGCGCACATGGTTTGCGGCGGGGCGGGTGCCTGCCGGGTCGTCCGCCGGCCGGTTCTGCTCGCCGGGCCCGGTGGGCCGTACGACGACCACCGGCCGCTCGCTCCCGGCCAGGACGGCGAGAGAGACGGAGCCGAGCAGGAATCCGGTGACCCGGCTCAGACCTCGCGACCCCAGGACCAGCAGTTCGGATTCCTCCGCGGCCGTCAACAGGGCCTGCACAGGAAGCCCGGGGACGTCTTCCACATCGATCCGCAGACCGGGGTGCCGGCCCGCGATGTGGGCCCGCGCCTCGTCCAGGAGGCGTTGCGCGGCCGCGTGCTGCAAATCCCGCGGCGGCGTCGGCACGCCGAGTCCGGTCGCCGGCGCGTAGGCGGGGGCCTGCCACTCGGAGGCGTTCACCAGCCGCAGGGGCAGGTCGCGCAGGACTGCTTCACGGGCGGCCCAGTCCGCGGCGGCCAGGCTCTCCGGTGAGCCGTCCAGTCCGGCGGTGAGGGTGCGGGTCATGGAAACCTCCTTCAGGTTCTTCGAGTCTTCGCTCCGTGCGGCCGGACCGGCAGGGACCACTGGTCCCTGTCCCGCGGCCGACGGTCCCCTCCCGTTCCGCCATGTCCTTGCCCGCTACCCGAAGGCGAGCTCAGGTCGTACGAGAGTCCCGGACGTCCCGTGGACGATGGCGTACGCGGCATCGAGGGCCCCGATCGCGGCCAGGGCACCGGTTCGCTCGACGAACCCGGCGGCAGCCTCGGCCTTCGGCTTCATCGAGCCTTCGGGCAGGGCCCGGTCCCGCAACTGCGCGGGGGTCACGTCGAAAACGGGCTGCTGGCGAGCCGTGCCGAAATCCGTGAACACGTTGGGGACGTCGGTGAGGATCAGCAGGAAGTCCGCCTTCAGCTCCTCGGCCAGAAGGGCGGCCGTGAGGTCCTTGTCGACGACGGCTTCGACACCGGTCAGCTCGCCGGTGTCGCGGTCGGCCATGACCGGTACGCCTCCCCCGCCGCCGCAGATGACCAATGCGCCGCTGCTGAGCAGCGTGTGGACGGTGTCGGTCTCGACGATGGCCTCGGGAGCCGGGGACGGGACCACGCGGCGCCATCCTGTGGTGTCCTTGGCGATGTGCCAGCCGCGTGTGCGGGCGAGTCCGTGTGCGACGTTCCTCGGGTAGACCTGGCCCACGAACTTGGTGGGCTGTTCGAAGGCCCGGTCGTCCGCACGGACCACGGTGTGGGTGATGAGCGCTGCGACCTGCCGGCCGGGCAGGGCACTGCGCAGCGCCCTGGCGAGCAGCGACCCGATCATGCCCTGGGTCTGCGCGCCGAGGACGTCCAGGGGGTAGGGGGCGCTGAGGACGGGGTCGGTGGCGCTCTCCACGGCGAGCAGCCCGATCTGTGGACCGTTGCCGTGGGTGATGACGAGCTCGTTGTCGTGGGCCAGTGCGGCCAGGGCGGTGACGGCCCGGTCGATGTTGGCCTGCTGCACTGCTGCGTCGGGGCGTTCACCGCGATGCAGCAGGGCGTTGCCGCCGAGAGCAACGACGATGCGCATGGTTCAGTCCTCCAGAGTGGCGACGAGTACGGCCTTGATGGTGTGCGGGCGGTTCTCGGCCTGGTCGAAGACGAGGGAGGCGGGCGAGGAGAAGACCTCGTCGGTGACTTCGAGTCCGTCCAGGCCGTCGGTGTCGGACAGTTGCCGTGCCAGACGGGTGCTGCGGTCGTGCAGGGACGGCAGGCAGTGCATGAACCTGGTGTCCGGGTTGCCGGTGGCACCGATCGTCTTGGCGTCGACCCGGTAGGGCAGCAGGAGTTCGGCGCGGTCCCGCCAGGTGTCCGCAGGCTCGCCCATGGACACCCACACGTCTGTGTGGAGGAAGTCCGCCTGGTGGACGGCCTCCTCTACGTCCTCGGCAAGGGTGATGCGGGCCCCGCTGCCGAGGGCGAGCGACCGGCAGGCCGCGACCAGGCCGGGCTCGGGCCACAGTGCTCTGGGGGCGGCGATCCGTACGTCCATGCCGAGCAGGGCCCCATCGACAGCAGTGAGTTGCCCATGTTGTTGCGGGCGTCTCCGAACCGTTCGTGCACTCAACCGGCAGAAGCGCCCGCGTCCGCCGGTCGGCCCGGGCCCGGCGAGGTGTGCGGCATGCGGGGTCCGGGCAGTGGAGGTGCCCCGTCCACCTGACGGCGGTGCATGGTCTCCAGAGCCTCCTTCAGCACGTGCGGCTCGTGGTGCCCCCTGTAGACCTCAGGCGGCCGCCGGTCGAGGCCGAGCAGTTCGGCGACCGCCGTCCACGCGGTGCGCACGGAGTACTCGACGGTGAACACCACGTCGTCCGGCACTTCGGCGAACTGCCCGACGAACGCGAGGTTCACCGACCCCCGAGGCACCACGCGGGGCCGGTCACCGTGCCGGCGGACCAGGAACTGGCTGGTGATGTAGGGCATCAGACACGGTACGACGGTCGAGCCCGCCAGGACCCGTTGCGTCAGGTCGTCGGCGAACCTCAGGTGGTGCAGCACCTCTTCGAGGATCTCTCGTCCCGAGCACTCGGTCATCGGCTTGCCCGTGTGGTTGCCGGGCCGGTCCGGGAAGAGCCCGTAGCCCCACCACACCGACACGCCCTCGGGCTGGTCGCGGTAGACGGGCTGCCGGTTGACCACGATCGTGAGCAGCCAGTTGGAGGCGGTGAAGGTCATCAGCCCGCCCCTGCCCGTCTCGCGCCCGCTGAACTTCTCCATGGCGTCGAGGAACGCCGGGTCCTGGGCGGTGACGGTGAACGACTCCCACCTGGATTCCGGGATGTTCTTGTCGAAGACGCCGGGGTTGCCGAAGTCGTCCCTGCCCCGGGCCAGACGGTGCCACAGCAGCCAGGCATCCGAGCGGCGCGCGCTGCGCGGATCGGGTGCCTCGGTGTGGGAGCCGAGGCAGGAGGCGTCCGTCATCGAGCCGTTGGTGACCAGGACGAGGTCCTCAGGGGTGACCTGGACCTCGTCGTCGTGTCCGTCTCGGGCCAGCAGGATCCGTTCGACCCTCGTATGCGTTCCCGGCGCCAGCACGAGGTCCCGTACCCGACAGCCGGTGTGGATGGTCACGCCCCGCGCGGCCAGCCATGCCCGCAGCGGGCGGACGAGGGAGTCGTACTGGTTGTAGCGGGTGCGTTGGATGCCCGACATGGTGGCGAACTCGGGGAACAGGTGGATGAACCGCTTGAGGTAGCGGCGGAACTCGATCGCGCTGTGCCAGGGCTGGAAGGCGAAGGTGGTGCACCACATGTACCAGAAGTTGGTGGTGAAGAAGTGGCTCGTGAAGCAGTCGGTGATGCGCTTGCCGTCCAGCCGTCCCTCGGGGGTGGCCAGGCATCGCATCAGGTCCAGCCGGTCGTGTTCGGAGAAGCCCATGGAGGTCACGTCGACGATCTGCCCATCGCCGTCGACGAGGCGTGAGTTGTCGTTCCAGGCGAAGGTCTCGTGTCCGGCGAGGATCTCCTGCGTGACCGACACCGACGGATCGTCGAGAGAGGGGATGGTGGACATCAGGTCGTAGGTGCAGCGGAACTCCGCCTCGAACATCCGGCCGCCGCGCATGGTGTAGCCGTTCTCCGGCGTGCCGCCCGCGTCCAGACTGCCACCGATCCGCTCCGTCTCCTCGAAGAGGTGGATGTCCGCCCCGTCGAAGCCGCCGTCGCGGATCAGAAAAGCCGCCGCGGCCAGCGCCGCTATGCCGCTGCCCACCAGATATGCCTTGGCCATCACTGCTCCTCGTTCTCGGTGCTCACCCGCCCGTCGCACGGGACCCGGGGTGCCCACGCTGTCTCGCGGGGCCCGGGCGGCGGCAGGGGCCGTTGGGCACCGGGCACGGTCCGGTCGGCCCCACGGCGCGGCACGGTCGGGTGCTTACCGGGCCACGTCCCCGCACGTGAAGGCGTCTTCCATGGGGCGGGCCTTGTCGGGTCGGCCCCGCACGTCCCCCTGCCGACCCCCGTCCCCCTGCCGACCCCCGTCCGCTTGCCGACCCCCGTCCCCCTGCCGACCCCCGTCCGCTTGCCGACCCCCGTCCCCGAAGGCGCTCGGCCGGAACGATCATCGAAGAGCACGACCACATCCCAGGCTTCCGCGAGCATGACGTGTGGATCGACAGCGGCAAGTGTCTCGTGGAGTGGCGCTTCGTTGACGGCAGGAGTGTTCGAGGCTGGGGCCTGGAACCCGTAGCCGTGAGCACGGCCTGACAGGCAAGCAGCAGTCCGCACGCCGCACCGAGCCACAACGGCACGAAGCACTGTGCGAAAGCGGGCGTGCCGTACGGACTCTGACACCTCTTCGGACCGACCGCCGTGCCGACCGGCACGGCGGCGTCACGCGTACTCCAACCCAGTGGCAGGTTCCGGTCAAGGGCTCATCAAATGCAGGACGTCCCCCGGCGCCGGTGGTCGGGTGCTGCACAAGGGCCGTACGACCACCTTTCCCCGGAGGATCCGGTGTCAGCACCCACCCGTAAGAGACGATGGCTCGCGATCTGTGCCATCACCGCATCCGGCGTTCTCGTCGCGACACCCGCGGGCGCCGCGTCCGGCAAGGGGCATGTTCCCTTCGGTACTCGCGCACTCGACCGACTCGCCGCCCAGCGTGAGCAGTCCACCGGCATGCTCAGCCCCGACGTGGCCGAGGACGACGACGACGGCAACGAGGCCGACGAGATAGCCGAGGGGGCGGACCAGTACGCCGAGGCGCGCACCTCGCCCGGCGTCGTCGCCCCCGGCGCGTACGGCGCCGCCTGGAGCAGCCTGGCCAATCTGCCCTCCACCAAGGGCAGTTGGCGCAACATCACCGACCTGCCGTACAACTCCGACGATCCCCGCTACCGCGACATCGACTCCAACTCCAGCGGCGGATCCGGCAACGTCACCGGCCGGATGGCCGCGATCGCCGCCGACGACGACGGGTACGTGTACGCGGGCAGCGCCGGCGGCGGCGTCTGGCGGTCCGGGCGCGGCGGCGGGCACTGGAAGCCGATCAGCGACAGGCTGCCGACCCAGTCCACCGGGGCGCTCGCGCTCGACGGGGCAGGCAGGCTGTGGCTGGGCACCGGCGAGGCGACCACCAACGCGGACGCCTATCTCGGCAGCGGCGTCTACGTCCTCTCCGACCCGCACCACGGCACCTTCTCGACCCGCAGCCGAGTCGGCGGCGACGAGCTGGAGTCCACCACCATCCACCAGCTGCGCTTCGGCGGCGGCAAGGTGTGGGCGGCGACCAGCGAGGGCGTCTGGAGCCACTCCACGAAGACGCTGAAGGGCTCCTGGAAGCTGGAGTTCGCGCCCAACCCCGCCTATCTGCCGGGCGGTTCACTGGCCCACGACCCCGCCGCCCCGTACAAGAACATCACCAACGACATCGCGATCGACCCGAAGGACCCGGGCAAGGTCGTGCTCGCCGTCGGCTGGCGCAGCGGTGACGACTACAACGGCTTCTACACCAAGGTCCACGGCACCTGGACCCGGATCACCAGCGGCCTGGGCGACCTGCCCGCCGACGCGGACGACGTCGGCAGCGTCACCTTCGCCCGCTCCGCCGACGGCTCCCGCTACTACGCCATCGACGAATCCCCCGAACAGCTCAACACCAACCCCGACAGCGGCCTTGAGGGCATCTACGTCTCCAAGTCCGGTGCGCCGACCGGCCCTTGGACGAAGATCGCCGACTACAAGGTGCTGGCCGGCTCCGGTTCCGCGCTGACCAGCGCCGGCTACATGCCGGGCGTGCAGGCCTGGTACAACCAGTTCCTCACCGTCGACCCCAGCGACCCTGACCACGTGTACGCGGGCCTCGAAGAGGTCTACGAGTCCAAGGACGGCGGCTCCACCTGGTCGACGGTCGGGCCGTACTGGAACTTCAACTTCCCCTGCTGGTCCATCGACCCCGCCAAGCAGTCCGGTGACTGCAACCAGACCACGCACTCCGACCAGCACGGCGTCGCCATCGGCCGCTACCACGGCAAGAGCTTCGTGTACGTCGGCAACGACGGCGGCGTCTACAAGCGCCCGGTGAACGGCTCCCAGGACGCCTCGGGGCACGCCACCGACTGGACCTCGCTCAACGACGGCACCATCGACACCCTCCAGTACTACTCGGTGGGCATCGGCAAGGACCTCGACCACGGCGGTGTCTCCGTCACCGGCGGCCTCCAGGACAACGGTCAGTCCGTGCTGCGCAGCAACGACAAGGTGATGGGCTCCAACTTCGGCGGCGACGGCGGCGACACCCTCACCGACCCCGCCAACGGCTGCGACATCGCCGAGGAGTACGTCTACCTCGCCATCCAGGTGACCCAGAACTGCGCGGTCAACGACGGCAGTTGGATCACCGACCCGAGCAAGGCGACGTCGTACGGTGTCGCCCCGCCCGACAACGCCACCAGTGAGGCGCGTTTCATCGCCCCGCTCGCGGCCGACGCGAAGAACAGCTCGACGTGGATCGCGGGCGGCCGGCACATCTGGGTGCAGACCCATGGCTACGCCATCCGCAGCGGCTCCGAGTGGAAGAGCGTCTACGACCTCGGCGAGGGCCACACCGCGACCGCCGTCGCCGCCTCGGGCGGCAAGGTGTACGCGGCCTGGTGCGGTCCCTGCAACAACCAGGGCTTCACCCGCGGCATCGCCGTCGGCAACGCGGACGGCACCGGCTGGCACGACATCGCCCTGCCCGCCACCGGCGCGGACGGCACCGTGCCCAACCGCTACCTCAGCGGGTTCGCCGTCGATCCGAAGAACGCCGACCACGTCTACCTCACGGTCAGCGGCTTCTCCCGGCAGTGGACCGAGGGACCGGGCGCCGGCGTGGGCCATCTCTTCGAATCGAAGGACGGCGGCACCACCTGGAAGGACGTCTCGGTGAACCTTCCCGACGTGCCGGCCGACTCCGCGGTCGTGACCCCGAACGGCGGGCTCGCCGTCGCCACCGACCTCGGTGTCGTCTACCGGGCGCCGGGCCGCAGCAAGTGGCAGCGGGTCGGTTCGCTCCCGGCCGTCGCCGTGCTCCAGCTGAAGCTGAGCCCCGACGGCCGCACGCTGTACGCGGCCACCCACGGCCGTGGCATCTACACCATCCCGGTGAGCGACTGCCGCTGACGCACAGCACGCGGTCCGTTGACGGAGGGGTGACCCCGGAAACCCGGGGTCACCCCTCCCGCGCGTACGGCGTCACCGTCACGTCGAGCGTGAAGCCGACACCCCCGGTGCCCGCCAGATCCGGTTCCTTCGCCGACACGGTGATCTCGGCGCTGCCGCCCCGGGCCCCGGCGGCCCGCAGCGAGACGTGCGCGGTGCCGTCGGCGGCCACCTGCCGGCCGGTCACCAGGACGAGGGCGGGCGCCGAACTCCGTACGGCCGTCCACCGCTTGCCGTCGGCACGGGGGCTCAGGACCAGGGAGAGGACCGTTCCGGGCCGCACGCACACCGGCCGCCGGACGGGGTCGCCGGGTGCCACGCTGACCTGCGCCCGGCCCGCGACGCAGCCCGCGCCCGAGGCAGCGGGCGGCGAAGCCGAAGCGGACGGCGCCGGCCGCGTCGGACTCCCGGACGGAGCCTGCGACGAAGACGAAGGGGGCACGGAGGATGGAGCGGTCGGACTTCCGGCCGACGTCCTCCCCGACGGACCCTCCGAAGGACCCTGCGTCGCCGAGCCACCGGTGTCCGAGGTCCCGCACCCGGCCAGCACTCCCACCAGGGCGATCACACACCCCCCGATCCGCCACCACCGCATTCCCGCACCTCCGACCGTTCACCTGCCACCAGCATGCTCCGCCGGCAGCCGACGGACCGCCGGAACCGAAGAGCCTTACGGAGGTATGACGTGGTGGCGCTGTTGCGGGATCCCGCGCCGGCACGGACCTAGCGTGGCCGTATGCGTGTACTGGTCACCGGCGGTGCCGGGTTCATCGGGTCCCATGTCGTCACCGCGCTCCGGGAGCGTGGGCACGAACCTGTCGTGTTCGACGTCCGGGAGGATCCCGGGGCGGACGTGCGGGATCCGGCGGCCGTCCGGCGCGCCCTGTCCGGCGTGGACGCCGTATGTCACCAGGCCGCGAAGGTCGGCCTCGGCAACGGTGTCGCCGACGCGGCCGAGTACGCCTCCCACAACGACGTCGGCACGGCCGTCCTGCTGGCCGCCATGGCGGAGGCGGGCGTACGGCATCTCGTGCTGGCCGGGTCGATGGTCGTGTACGGCGAGGGACGGTACGCGTGTCCGGAGCACGGGGTGGTGCGGCCCGGTCCGCGTGCCGTCGCCGACCTCGACGCGGGCCGTTTCGAACCCGTCTGCCCTGTCTGCGGTGCTCCCCTCGCACCCGGCCTGACCGGCGAGGACACCCCGGCCGACCCCCGGAACGTGTACGCGACGACCAAGCTCGCCCAGGAGCACCTGGCCGCCGCGTGGGCCCGCTGCGCCGGCGGATCGGCGGTGTCCCTGCGGTACCACAACGTGTACGGCCCCGGGATGCCGCGCGACACCCCGTACGCCGGGGTCGCCTCCTTCTTCCGTTCGGCGCTGGCCCGCGGGGAGGCGCCCCGGGTCTTCGAGGACGGCGGCCAGCGGCGGGACTTCGTCCATGTGCGGGATGTGGCCGCGGCCAACGCGGTGGCACTGGAGGCCTCGACGGCGCCGGGCGCGCTGACGGCGTACAACACCGGCAGCGGCGACCCGCACACCGTCGGCGAGATGGCCCGCGCGCTGGCCGCGGCGTACGGCGGTCCCGCGCCGGTCGTGACCGGTGAGTACCGGCTGGGCGACGTACGGCACATCACCGCGGACTCCTCGCGGCTGCGGGACGCACTCGGCTGGAAGCCGGAGACGGTGTTCGAGGACGGCATGGCCGAGTTCGCGCGGGCCGGGATGCGCGACACGCGGCAGCCGTAACGCCCGCTCCACGGTCCGGTGGTGCTGCCCGTGTCATGAAGCGGCGGCGGGCAGCACCACCTCGAAGCGGCAGCCGCCGGGGATGTTGCGGGGTCGGCGGCGACGCCGTCCTCCAATGCCTCCGACATGGCGCGCGCGCAGACCGGCCGGCGGGAGTGCGCAGGTCGTGCGAGATCCAGGCGACGAGTTCGCGCCGGGAGGTCTCCAACGCCCGCTCCCGCTCCCGGAATTCGGCGAGCCGCGCGCTGGTGGCCGCCAACTCGCGACTGAGCGCGTCCAGTTCGGCGGCGGCGGGCTCGGCGGGCGGTGAAGGCGCCGCCGTCACCGAAGGAGCGTGCTGCTATGGCCAGTTCGTGGCTGAGGGCGACGACCCAACGACCCAGCAGGAGGGCGATGGCCAGGGAGACGACGGCCGCCATGGCGACGACGGTCGTGACGACGGTGAGGTCATGCGGGGGGGAGGAACATCGCCCAGGCGACGGCGAGGTGCTGGCCCGGCGAGGGCCGCTGGGACACCGCCCTGCTCATGGACGGCGATGTCGGTATCGGCGGCGACCCGTGCGCCCTCCTGGACCGGATGGCACAACTCCTGCGTCCGGGTGGCCTGTTGATTGCCGAGACCTCCGCGGTGGACGTCGACGAGCGCGTCCGGGTGGCGGTCGTCGGCCCCACCGGCGCACGCGGCGCCGGCGAGGCCTTCCCCTGGGCGCGGCTCGGCACCAGGGCACTGCTCCGGTACGCGCGCGGCTGGGAGCGGGCAGGTCAGTGGACGGCCGGCGGACGCTGCTTCGCCGCCCTGCGCACCCGCGGCCGCAGCAGCCGTAGCACGAGCAGCAGCGCCGAGCCGCCGAACAGAACCGCGGTGATCAGCAGCCAGCGGGCCAGGAACACGTCCCCGGGCAGCCCGGTGGCGGAGCGGTAACGGCTCTCCACCATGCCGCTGATCAGCGGGAACCACACGAGCAGCAGCAGCGCGGAAAGGGCGGCCGGTACCCGCACGTACCCCGCCCGCTCCCGGCGCGTGCCGAGCCCCCGCAGGAGCGCCCGGTCCAGGGCCGCGTACAGCGGCAGCAGGACGAGATCGTGCAGCAGGGCCGCTCCGACGAACCACAGCGCCACACCGAACCAGTCGTCGTCGAGGAGCCGTACGCCCGCGTACCCGGCCAGCGCGAACGAGGCCGCGAGCAGGAGGAGTTGGAAGGGGCTGCCGACAGCAATCCGCGGTCGCATCACAGGTCTCCGAAGGTCATCCGGGCCACCCACTTGGTGTTGAGCACACCGGGCGCGGCGGGCACGATGATCCGTGCCGGGTGGCCGTGGTCGGGGGACAGCGGCTCGCCGTTGACGAACAGGGCGAGCAGGGAGCGCGGGTCGGCCACCTGGTTGGCGCGCAGGGCGGCCCGCCGGAAGGAGCCGTGCCGTTGCAGGGACTCCACGAAGACGTCCGGCGGATCGTCCTCGTGGCCGACGAGCGCGGCGAGGTCCCGCAGCCGCACCCCGCGCCACCACTGGTCGGCGGTCGACCAGCCCTCCACGCAGGCGATGGGCAACGCCGAGCTGTACAGGGGCAGTTGGACCAGCTCGGCGCGGCTGAGCCGGACCGTGCCGGTGCGTCCCGTCACGACGACCCGCCACGCCTCCTCGTCCCTGTCCGCCGCGGTGATCCCGGCGTAGGCGGCGGTCTTGTTGATCTGGAAGCCGTTCGGGCCGACCCCGGGTTCGCCGCCGTGCGGTGCGAGGAGGGCGGTGCGGCGCAGCGGGCCGCCGAGGGTCTGCCCGACGGTGGTGGCGAACAGCAGCAGCGAGCCGCCCCCGACGAACCAGAGGGCACCCCGCCGGGAGACGGTCGGCTCGGCGGGACGCGGGGAGACCAGGTCGTTCTTCTCCTCCGGAACCCTGCGGAGAGTGCGGAGATTGCGCAGCGCGGTCGGCGTCCTGAGCACCGCGTGGGCCAGGAACGCGGCGAAGAACACCCACGCCCCGTAGAAGTGCAGACGGTAGAAGGAGCCCGGGAAGACGTAGTCGAGCTGGACGTTCAGCACCCCGGTCACGAACTCGAAGAGGGCACCGCCGACCAGGAGGAGCAGGGAGATCCGCTCCAGGGCGTGCGCGAGCGAGCGGGCCGGCGGCAGGGTGAACAGCCTCGGCACCACCGACCACAGCTTGGCGAGCAGGACCGGGATCAGGGCGATGCCGAGGGTGACGTGAACGCCCTGGGTGAGCCGGTACAGCCAGTGCGGGTCGGTCGGCCATGCGAAGAGGTAGAAGCCGAGGAGTCCCTTGTCCGGGGTCTTGTCGTTGACCGGCGACAGGTCCGGGTTGTAGGCGGCGTACGACAGCAGGCCCGTCACGAACAGCACGGTGATGCCGACGAGCAGGACCAGGCCCAGCACCGAGGTGAACCCGGGGCCGCGCAAGGGGCTGCGCCAGAAGCCGGGGGAGGTGGGGAGCCTCGGACCGCGTGCATCAAGTGGGTCGCCGGCATCGAGTCCGTCGCCTGCATCAAGTCGGTCGCGGGCATCGCGTGGGTCGTCTCGCATGAGCCGAAGGTAGGCCGGTACCACCCCGCGAGAGGGTTCTCGACTCATGACGAAACTCTGACGTCGCGCCCGGTCGCGCGCCCCCGACCGGCTGTCCGGCCTAGCGTGCCGGTGTGATCCGCACACCGCTGAGGACCCCGCTCCCGACCGCACGCCCCGCCCCTTCCCGCGCCCCGCGCCGGGACCTGTACGCGGCCGGGGCCGCCGTACTGCTCGTGACCGCCGCCGTCCTGGCCGGCCGTCACATCCAAGGGTCTCGCCACACGCTCTTCGTCAACTGGCCACCACTGCTGGCGTCCTGGGACCCGCATCTGGGACCCGGCACGCCGGCCGCCGTCCTGGTGGCGGTCACCGTCGTGGCGTACGGCCCCGCCCTCGGCGTCCGTCTCCCCTGGCGGACCCTGCTGCCGCTGGCGTGGGCCACGGCGACGGCGTGGACCTTCTCGCTCGCCCTGGTCGACGGATGGCAGCGGGGAATCGCGGGCCGGCTCACCGCCCGGCACGAGTACCTCCAGGTCATCGACCGCTTCCATGACATCCGGGGCACCCTGCGGGACTTCACCCACCACATCCTGCTCAACTCCCCCGACCACTGGCCCGCCCATGTCGCGGGCCACCCGCCCGCGGCGCCGCTCACCTTCGTCCTGCTCGACCGGATCGGGCTGGGGGGCGGTGGCTGGGCCGGGGTCTGGTGCGTCACCGTCGGGGCGACGGCCTGTGTGGCCGTGCTGGTCACGGTCCGGGCGCTGGCCGACGAGACGCTCGCGCGCCGGGCCGCGCCCTTCCTGGTCCTTGCTCCGGCCGCGGTGTGGATGGGCACCTCGGCCGACGCGTACTTCGCGGCGGTGGCGGCGTGGGCGGTGGCCCTGCTGGCCCTGGCGGTCACCGGACGGTCCCCGTGGGCGGCGGGCGGGTCCGGGCTGCTCCTCGGCCTGACCTGCTACCTGTCGTACGGCCTCACCCTCGTCGCCGTGATCGCGGCGGCGGTCCTGCTGCTGGGCCGGGACGGGATCCGGCGGCGCCCGATCCTGCTGGTACCGCTGCTCGCCGGTCTCGCGGTGGTCCCGACGGCGTTCACGCTCTCCGGGTTCGACTGGTGGGAGGCGTACCGTCTGCTGGTCACGCGCTACCACCAGGGCGTGGGCGGGGTGCGGCCGTACGGCTACTGGGTGTGGGCCAACCTGGCCTGCACGGTGCTCATCACCGGCCTGGCGACGGTGGCGGGGCTGCGGCGTTCCGTCTCCGGCCTGCTTGTCCGGGACCGTCTCGGCACCTCCGAGCCCCGCCTCGCGCTGCTCGTCTGTGCCGCGCTGCTCGCGCTGCTGGTCGCCGACGTGTCCGGGATGAGCAAGGCGGAGACGGAACGCATCTGGCTGCCGTTCGCGGCCTGGCTGCTGCCCGCGTGCGCGTTTCTTCCCGGCCCCCGCGCCTGGCTGACCACCCAGGCCGTACTCGCCCTCCTCCTGAACCACCTGCTGCTGACGGGCTGGTGAGCACGGGCTGTCGCCGGCAACCACCCGAGTCGGGCCCCATCGGACGCCCGGCCGACCGAGGCGCCCCCACCGCACCCTCGTCCGACCCGCGCAAGCCCCCACCGGCCCGCACTCACCCCCAACGACTCTCCCCACCCCACTCCCCCGATCCCGTGGCCCGCACAACCGCCAGGCGGCGATACGCGGCGCGGGCATGGCCCAGGCGGGCCAGGGTCGTTCCGGTGAGGGCGGCAATGAGCAGGCAGACGAGCCAGAAGGTGTCGCGTTGGACGGACCAACTGAGCGTGCCCGCGGGCGGGATGGCGAAGCCGTTGAGGAAGAGCCAGCACAGGACCGCCGTGCCGGGGGCCGCCGCGAAGCGGGCGCACCAGCCGAGCAGGGAGGCGAGCACGGACAGGACGGCGAGGGCGAGCGCGGGCCTGCCCGGGCCGATGAGCGCGTTCACCGCCGCCACGAGCAGGAGGGAGCCGGCGAAGGCCGCGGACCACACCAGCGTCGTGGACACCGGCTGGGGCACGGGCCGCGCACCCGCGCGCAGGGACACCCACTCGACCACGGTCCGACTCCTTCCGGCAGCACCGCCGACCGACACAGCCTTCCACGGCGGCGCGGTCCGCGGGAGAGCGGGTTCGGCCGGAACGGGGTGCCGAAGAGGCGTCTGTATGTACAAGGGAAAATCCGGTTCATCAGCGCGCAAATGGATCACTGGATCGGTGCAATCGGCACAAATGCCGGCCCGCTTGGCGATCTAGCGTCGAAGCGCACGGGGCCGTACGAGCCAGAAAGGCATCGAGTCACTCATGCCCATCCCGCACACCGACGTCATGCCCGCCCTCGACTTCGACACCCTGACCACCACGCACGAACGAGACCGACCGGCCGCCGACCCCCTCCTGCCGCCGGTCGACGAACTGCCCGCGTCCGCGTCGGAGCCCGAGGCGGTCTGCCGCCGGGTGCGGGACGAGCTGATGCTCGACGGCAACGCGCGGCTGAACCTCGCCACCTTCGTCACCACCTGGATGGAGCCGCAGGCCCGGGAGCTGATGGCGGAGACGGCGGAGAAGAACCTCGCGGACCGCGCGGAGTACCCGCAGATCACGGCCATGGAGGAGCGCTGTGTGCGGATGCTCGCCCGGCTGTGGCACGCGCCGCGCCCGGCGGAGGTGCGCGGCTGTTCCACCACCGGCTCCAGCGAGGCCGCGATGCTCGGCGGGCTCGCCCTCAAGCGCCGCTGGCAGGACCGCCGCCGCGCCCAGGGCAGGGACACCGCGCGCCCGAACATCGTGATGGGCGCGAACGTGCAGGTGTGCTGGAAGAAGTTCGCGAACTTCTTCGAGGTGGAGCCGCGGTACGTCCCGATGGAGCCGGGCCGCTACCACCTCACGCCCGACACCCTGACCGCCCACTGCGACGACAACACCATCGGCGTGGTGGCCGTCCTCGGCTCCACCTTCGACGGCTCCTACGAGCCCGTCGCGGACATCTGCCTGGCCCTGGACGGCTACCAGGCCGCGACCGGCACCGACATCCCGGTGCACGTCGACGGCGCGTCCGGTGCCATGGTGGCCCCCTTCCTCGACCCCGGCCTGATGTGGGACTTCCAGCTGGAGCGGGTGGCGTCCATCAACACCTCGGGCCACAAGTACGGGCATGTCTTCCCCGGCCTCGGCTGGGCCCTGTGGCGGGACGCCGAGGCCCTGCCCGACGACCTGGTCTTCGAGGTGGACTACCTCGGCGGCAGCTCCCCGAGCTTCACCCTGAACTTCTCGCGTCCGGGCGCGCACGTGGTCGCGCAGTACTACAGCTTCTTGCGGTACGGCTTCGAGGGGCTGCGGGACCTGGCGGCGCGCAGTCGTACGACGGCCCGCGCACTGGCCGACCGGATCGCGGCCATCGCCCCCTACGAGCTGGTCACGGACGGCTCCGAACTGCCCGCTTTCGCCTTCCGGGTGGCGCCCGGCACCGAGGGCCTGACGGTGTTCGACGTCTCCCACGCCATGCGCGCCCGGGGCTGGCACCTGCCCGCGTACACCTTCCCGGCGCCCTGCCAGGACGTCTCCGTGCTGCGGGTGGTGGTCCGCACCGGGTTCACCGCGGAACTCGCCGGCATGTTCGTCGCCGACCTGACGGAGGTCACCAGGCGCCTGCACACCGACCGGCCGGCCCCCCGGCTCGGCTGACGCCCCACCGACTCGGCGTCGCGGTCAGTCGGCGCAGGCTCCCAGCGAGGCGCGGACGAGAGCGCTCAGCTCGTCGTCGGTGACGTCCGCCGCCTCGCCGGAGCGCAGCCGGAGGGTGCCCTTCCCGCTGAGGAGCCGCGGGTGCCGGGCGAGGAGGTCGGCGCCGGCGTCCGCGTCCCAGCCGTAGAGGGACACGCCGTGCCGCCACACACCCACGTGCAGCCCGCGGGCGCCGGCCCGGTAGGTGGGCATGCCGTAGGAGAGCCCGACCGTCGCCTCGGGGTACGCCGCCAGGACCAGCCGGTGGATGCGGTCGAAGAGCGGTCGGTGCTCGGGGGCGATGCCGTCGATATAGGCCTGTACGTCAGCGTCCATACGCCCTATTTGTACAGGGGAGACCGGCGTCACAGTGACGTTGCGGGCAAGGTCACAGCCGTGCCCTCTGCTGCCTCTTCGGGGGTCTGGCCTAGCATCCGAGCATGACGGTCCTGCCTGACGACGGGCTCTCGCTGGCCGCCGAGTTCCCTGACGCGAACCTTGAACAGTGGCACGGCCTGGTGGCTGGTGTCCTGCGCAAGTCGGGCAGGGATGTCTCCGGCGCGGCAGCGGAGGACGCCCTGTCCACCGCGCTGGAGGACGGGTTGCGCACCCGGCCCCTGTACACCGCGCACGACACCGCACCCGAGCCCGGCTTCCCCGGCTTCGCCCCCTTCGTACGGGGTGCACGGCCCGAGGGGAACACCTCGGGCGGCTGGGACGTACGGCAGCGGCACGCGGTCGCCGACAACAGCGCGGTGCTCGCGGACCTGGAGAACGGCGTCACCTCGCTGTGGCTCGCCGTCGGCGACGGGGGCATTCCGGTCGCGTCGCTGGGCCAGGTCCTCGACGGCGTCTATCTGGACCTCGCGCCGGTCGCCCTCGACGCGGGCCGCCAATTCGCCGAAGCTGCCGAGGAGTTGCTGCGGCTCTACGGCGAGCGCGGCATTCCGGGCGAGTCCGCGCGCGGCAGCCTGGGTGCCGACCCGCTGGGTCACGAGGCCCGTACCGGCGAGGAGTTGGGCTTCGCCCCGGTCGTCCCGCTGGCGCGCAGGTGCGCCGAGGAGTACCCGGGGCTGCGGGCGCTGACCGTGGACGCGCTGCCGTACCACGAGGCGGGCGGTTCGGCGGCGCAGGAGCTGGGCGCGTCGATCGCCACCGGTGTCGCCTATCTGCGGGCGCTGACCGAGGCCGGGCTGAGTGCCGAACAGGCCTGCGCGCAGTTGGAGTTCCGGTACGCGGCGACGGCCGACCAGTTCCTGACCATCGCCAAGCTGCGCGCGGCACGCCGGCTGTGGGCGCGGGTCGCCGAGGTGTGCGGGGTGCCCGCCGCGGGCGCGCAGGCGCAGCACGCCGTGGTGTCGCCGGTGATGATGACCCGCCGGGACCCGTGGGTGAACATGCTGCGCGCGACGATCGCCACGCTGGCCGCGGGGGTCGGCGGCGCCGAGTCCGTCACCGTGCTGCCCTTCGACCACGCGCTGGGCCTGCCGGACGCGTTCGCCCGCCGTATCGCCCGCAACACCTCGACGATCCTGGTCGAGGAGTCGCACCTGTCCCGGGTGATCGACCCGGCGGGCGGTTCCTGGTACGTGGAGCGGCTGACCGACGAACTCGCCGAGTCCGCCTGGGCGTTCTTCCGGACGATCGAGCGCGACGGCGGCCAGGCGGCCGTCCTGCGCTCCGGCCGGCTCCGCACGGACCTGGCGACGACGTGGGCGCAGCGCTCCAAGCGGCTCGCGACCCGCCGCGAACCCATCACCGGTGTCAGCGAGTTCCCGTTCCTGTCGGAGAAACCGGTCGAGCGGGTGCCCGCCCCTGAGCAGCCGTCCGGGGGTCTCCCGCGCGTCCGGCGCGACGAGGCGTTCGAGGAGCTGCGCGCCCGCTCCGACGCCCATCTCGCGGCGACCGGGGCCCGCCCCCGGGTCTTCCTGGCCGCGCTGGGCCCCGCCGCCGCCCACACCGCCCGGCTGACCTTCGCCGCCAACCTCTTCCAGGCCGGCGGGGTCGAGCCCGTCACCGAGGGCACCTTCGAGGAGAGCGGCGCCACCGAGGCCTGTCTGTGCTCCAGCGACGCGCTGTACGAGGAGCAGGCCGAGAAGACCTCGCAGGCCCTCAAGTCGGCGGGCGCACGGCATGTGTTCCTCGCCGGACGCCCGGGGCAGTACTCCGGCGTGGACTCCTATGTCTTCGCGGGCTGCGACGCCGTAGCCGTGCTCACCGCCACCCTCGACCGCATGGGAGTGTCCTGATGGGAATCCCCGACTTCACCGGGATCGACCTGGGGACCCCGGCCGCCGACGGCGGCGCCGACGAGTGGCGTACGGCCGTCAAGAACGCCACGCAGGAGGCCGAGCCCGTCTGGGAGACCCCGGAGGGCATCGAGGTCAAGCCGCTCTACACCGGCCGTGACCTGGAGGGCCTGGACTTCCTGGAGACGTACCCCGGTGTGGCGCCGTATCTGCGCGGGCCGTACCCGACGATGTACGTCAACCAGCCCTGGACGATCCGCCAGTACGCGGGTTTCTCCACCGCCGAGGAGTCCAACGCCTTCTACCGGCGCAACCTCGCGGCCGGGCAGAAGGGCCTGTCGGTCGCCTTCGACCTGCCCACGCACCGCGGTTACGACAGCGACCACCCCCGGGTGACCGGTGACGTCGGCATGGCGGGCGTGGCGATCGACTCGATCTACGACATGCGGCAGCTGTTCGACGGGATCCCCCTCGACAGGATGTCCGTGTCGATGACGATGAACGGCGCCGTGCTGCCGGTACTGGCGCTGTACATCGTGGCGGCGGAGGAACAGGGCGTGCCGCCCGAGAAGTTGGCCGGGACCATCCAGAACGACATCCTCAAGGAGTTCATGGTCCGCAACACCTACATCTACCCGCCGAAGCCGTCGATGCGGATCATCTCCGACATCTTCGCGTTCACCTCGCAGCGGATGCCGCGCTACAACTCCATCTCCATCTCCGGCTATCACATCCAGGAGGCGGGCGCGACGGCCGACCTGGAGCTGGCGTACACCCTGGCGGACGGTGTCGAGTACATCCGCGCGGGACGTGAAGTCGGCCTGGACGTGGACGCGTTCGCACCCCGGCTGTCGTTCTTCTGGGCGATCGGCATGAACTTCTTCATGGAGATCGCCAAGCTGCGGGCGGCGCGCCTGCTGTGGGCGAAGCTGGTCAGGCAGTTCGACCCGAAGAACCCCAAGTCCCTTTCGCTGCGCACCCATTCGCAGACCTCGGGCTGGTCGTTGACCGCGCAGGACGTGTTCAACAACGTCACCCGCACCTGTGTCGAGGCGATGGCGGCGACCCAGGGCCACACCCAGTCGCTGCACACCAACGCCCTCGACGAGGCACTGGCGCTGCCCACCGACTTCTCGGCGCGCATCGCCCGCAACACCCAGCTGCTGATCCAGCAGGAGTCCGGCACCACCCGGGTCATCGACCCGTGGGGCGGCAGCGCCTACGTGGAGAAGCTGACCTACGACCTCGCCCGCAAGGCCTGGCAGCACATCCAGGAGGTGGAGGCGGCGGGCGGCATGGCGAAGGCGATCGACGCCGGCATCCCCAAGCTGCGCATCGAGGAGGCGGCGGCCCGCACCCAGGCCCGGATCGACTCCGGCCGCCAGCCCGTCATCGGCGTCAACAAGTACCGCGTCGAGACCGACGAGGCGATCGAGGTCCTGAAGGTCGACAACTCCTCCGTGCGCGCCCAGCAGATCGAGAAGCTGCGGCGGCTGCGCGCGGAGCGGGACGAGACCGCCTGCCGGGACGCCCTCGACGCGCTGACCCGGGCCGCGGACGGCGAGGGCAACCTGCTGGAGCTGGCCGTGCACGCGGCCCGCGCGAAGGCCACCGTCGGCGAGATCTCCGACGCCCTGGAGAAGGTCTACGGCCGGCACGCGAGCCAGATCCGTACGATCTCCGGCGTGTACCGCAACGAAGCAGGGGAGTCGCCGTCCGTGGACCGCACCCGCGCCCTGGTGGACACCTTCGAGGAGGCCGAGGGCCGGCGGCCGCGCATCCTGGTGGCGAAGATGGGCCAGGACGGGCACGACCGCGGCCAGAAGGTGATCGCCACCGCCTTCGCCGACCTCGGCTTCGACGTCGACGTCGGCCCGCTGTTCCAGACCCCGGGCGAGGTGGCCCGGCAGGCCGTGGAGGCGGACGTGCACATCGTCGGCGTCTCGTCGCTCGCGGCCGGGCACCTCACCCTCGTACCGGCGCTGAAGGAGGCGCTGGCCGAGGAGGGCCGGGAGGACATCATGATCGTGGTCGGCGGGGTGATCCCGCCGCAGGACGTGCCCACACTGCTGGAGATGGGCGCGGCGGCCGTCTTCCCGCCCGGGACGGTGATCCCGGACGCGGCGTACGACCTCGTCCAGCGGCTCTCGGCCGACCTCGGGCACGAGCTGTGATCGATGTCGACACCTATGTGAAGGGCGTCCTCGACGGCAAGCGCGCGCTGATCGCCCGCGCGATCACGCTCGTCGAGTCCACCCGGCCCCAGCACCGGGTGCTGGCGCAGGAGTTGCTCACCGCGCTGCTCCCGCACAGCGGCCGGGCCCGGCGGATCGGCGTCAGTGGTGTGCCGGGCGTGGGCAAGTCGACGTTCATCGACGCGTTCGGCACGATGCTGACCTCGCTGGGGCACCGGGTGGCCGTGCTCGCCGTGGACCCGTCCTCCAGCCGTACGGGCGGCTCCATCCTCGGCGACAAGACCCGGATGGAGCGCCTGGCCGTCGACCCGGCCGCCTTCGTACGGCCCTCCCCCACCGCGGGCACGCTCGGCGGGGTCGCGAAGGCCACCCGGGAGTCGATCGTGGTGATGGAGGCGGCGGGCTACGACGTCGTCCTCGTCGAGACGGTCGGCGTCGGGCAGTCGGAGACCGCCGTCGCCAACATGGTGGACTCCTTCCTGCTGCTCACGCTGGCCCGCACCGGCGACCAGTTGCAGGGCATCAAGAAGGGCGTCCTGGAGCTGGCCGACGTGATCGCCGTGAACAAGGCGGACGGCCCGCACCAGCGTGACGCGCAGGCGGCGGCACGGGAGTTGGCGGGTGCGCTGCGTCTGATGCACGGCAAGGACGCGGCCTGGACGCCCCCGGTGCTGAGTTGCAGCGCCCGGGAGTCGACGGGCCTGGACACCGTGTGGGAACGCCTCGAACAGCACCGCACCCTGCTCGACTCCACGGGCCGGCTCGCCGCCAAGCGCCGCGACCAGCAGGTGGACTGGACCTGGTCGATGGTCCGCGACGAACTCCTCGGCCGGCTGCACGCCGACCCGGCCGTCCGCGCCCTCGCACCCGACCTCGAACAGCAGGTCAGGAACGGCGAGTTGACGGCGACGCTGGCCGCCGAACGCATCCTGGGGGCGTTCGGCACGACCTCGGACTGACCCCGGGGCGGCTCGTAGCTCCGTACGACGGCTCGCTGCGCCGTACGGACGACGCGCACCCCCAGCCCCCCTGCGCGCCGGCCCCGGTCATGCGGCTCCGGCGTCGGCACCCAGGGCCGGTCCGCCGGCTCGCTCTCCCGGCTCGGCGAACGGCGTCGACGGGGTCTCCCGCACCCTGGCGACCGCCCGCGCCATCTGCTGCCGTACGTCCTCCGGGACCGGTTCCCCGTGGACCGCGCCCATCAGGCTCTCCGCGAGGTGGTGCAGCTTGGTGTTGGTGTTCTGGGAGACGGTGACGAGCACCGTCCACGCGTCCTCGGAGCTCAGCCCGAAGGAGGCCATCACGATGCCGCGGGCCACGTCGATGGACGGCCGGGTCCGCATCGCCCGGCGCAGCTGGGTGACCTCGAGACGCAACTCCTCGTCCACGTCCACGTCTGACTCCGGGGCGGCGGGCACGGGGTCCGGAGCCTCGGGACGGCTCTCCGCCCCCTCCACCCTCTCCGCCCTGAACAGTTCCCGCGCGCCGGTCAGGTCGAGCAGACGCCCGAGGGCCGGGCCGCACGAGGCGATGGTGACCGTCTTGCCCTGGTCCAGGGCCTCCTGGCGCAGGTCCAGCAGGACGTTCAGCCCGGCGCAGTCGCAGAAACCCACGCCCGCCAGGTCCAGGTCCACCCCCATGGACGAGGTCGCCAGAAGGTCGTACAGCTGCGGCTGGAGCCGTTCGGCGCCGACGTCCAGCTCGCCGCGGCAGACGACGGTCACCCGGTCGCCGGCCGTCACCGCCTCGATGGAGGCCAGACACGGGGGACGGACGTCCGTCGCGGTGAGGGGCTGCGCCGAGTGCGCAGGTTCCGGCATGACCCTCTCCCTCATGTGCTCCGCTGCCTTGCTCACCAGATTCGCTGCGTCGACCCACATACGTCAACTAATACATGAAATTTAGTTCAGGTTTTTGGATGCGTGAATAACAGGTCGCTAGAGTTGAGCCATGCATGGAGTGCCCGAGCCACACACCGGATGGACGTTCGTCACCAACCACGCGCGCGTACTGGCCGCGATCGCCGACAACCACAACGCCCGCATCCGCGACATCGCCGCGTACTGCCGGCTCACCGAACGTGCCGTACAGAAGATCATTTCCGATCTGGAGCAGGACGGATACCTCTCGCACGTCCGAGAGGGCCGCACCAACACCTACCGCATCGAGGCGGGCCAGGTGCTGCGCCATCCCGCCGAGGCGGGCCTGACCGTGGCCTCCCTGCTCTCCCTGCTCGTCCAGGACGAGGCGACCCGCTCCACCGCCCCCGAGGCCCGGTGAGGTTCCAGAAACGGCGCGTTCATGACAGCCCGGCGCCGGTGTTAACAGCCGCTACGTAACGTGACCGGCCGTGGGACCGGAGCCGTGCACCCAACCGCCAACAGCCCTGCCAGCCCGCTCATGACGGCCCTCGGGCTCCCCCGTGCCGCCGATGACGCCGAACGGGTCCCCACGCATCCCCACCCCCCGCACACCCCATCGGGAGGCGTGACATGAGCACCACTGAATCACGGTCGGCAACGGCAGAACCCACGACAGTCGCAGACCAGGCGGTCAGGGAGACCCTGGAGGACTACACCCTCCGCTTCGCGCCCCGCAGCTACCGCCGCTGGACCCCCATGGTCGTGGCCACCACCGCCCTCGGCGGCATCGCCTACATGGCCGACTTCTCCATCGGCGCCGGCATCGGCCTGGCCCACGGCACCGGCAACGCGCTCGTGGCGATCGCGGTCGCCGCCGTGGTCATCTTCGTCACCGGTCTCCCCCTCGCCTACTACGGCGCCCGCTACAACATCGACCTCGACCTGATCACCCGCGGCTCCGGCTTCGGCTACTACGGCTCGGTGCTGACGAGCGTCATCTTCGCCAGCTTCACCTTCATCTTCTTCGCCCTCGAAGGCTCGATCATGGCCCAGGGGCTGAAGCTCGGCCTCGGGCTGCCGCTGTGGCTCGGCTATCTCGTCTCCACGCTGATGGTGATCCCGCTGGTCATCTACGGCATGAAGGCGCTCAGCAAGCTCCAGGTGTGGACGACTCCGATCTGGCTGCTGCTGATGGTCGGCCCGCTGGTCTATCTGATCGTCACCGACCCCGGCACCGTCGACCGCTTCCTCGCCTACGCCGGCACGGACGGCGACGGCGGCGTCAACACGGCCTCCGTGCTGCTCGGCGCGGGCGTGTGCCTGTCCCTCATCGCGCAGATCGGTGAGCAGATCGACTACCTGCGCTTCATGCCGCCCAAGACCGAGGCGAACAAGCGCACCTGGTGGACGGCCGTCCTCATGGCGGGTCCCGGCTGGGTGGTGCTCGGCGCGCTGAAGCAGGCCATCGGTGTCTTCCTCGCCGTGTACATCCTCGCCAAGGTCGGCCCCGACGTCGCTCCCGAACCGATCCAGCAGTTCAAGGGCGCCTTCGACGCGATGATGCCGTCCTGGCTGGTCCTCCCGCTGGCCGTGGCCCTCGTCGTGATCAGCCAGATCAAGATCAACGTGACGAACGCCTACTCCGGCTCGCTCGCCTGGACGAACTCCTTCACCCGGGTCACCAGGACCTATCCCGGACGCATGGTCTTCGTCCTGGTCAACCTGGGCTTCGCGCTCGCCCTCATGGAAGCGGACATGTTCAGCTTCCTCAACGACATCCTGGGCTTCTACTCGAACTGCGCGATCGCCTGGGTCGTCACCGTCGCCACCGACATCGGCATCAACAAGTACCTGCTGAAGCTCTCCCCGCTCCAGCCGGAGTTCCGCCGCGGCATGCTCCACGCCGTCAACCCGGTGGGCGTGGTCGCCTTCGTCGCCGCGTCCGGCCTGTCGATCGCGATGTACTTCCACGCCCTGGGCGACACCCTCCAGCCGTACTCCCCGGTCGCCGCCGCCGTCATCGCCTTCGTCCTCACCCCGCTGATGGCGATCGTCACCAAGGGCAGGTACTACCTGCGCCGCACCGGCGACGGCATCGACGAGCCCCTGCTGGACGCCAACGGCAACCCGAGCGCGGTCACCCTCGACTGCCATGTCTGCCGCCAGCCCTACGAGCGCCCCGACCTGGCCGCCTGCGCCACCCACGACGCCGTGGTGTGCTCGCTGTGCCTCAGCACGGACAAGGCGGGCGACCACGTCCTGCCGGCGACAGCTTGACGGTCTGCGGCAGAGGTCAGGTCACGCCATACCCGTGAGCGCAGGCGCCCCGAACCACCGGGCAAGGTGCTCCGGCAGCTCACCCTGGTCCTCGCCCACCCACGCCACATGGCCGTCCGGCCGCAGCAGCACCGCGGGCGCGTCCAGTTCGGCACCGGGGTCGACGACGTGGTCGACCCGGTCCGACCAGCCCGCCGGTGAGAGCCGGCCGGTCCGGTCGAGCAGCAGTCCGCGGCCGCCGTGCATCCGTTCGTACAGGCGGCCGCGCTCCAGCGCGAGATCCCGCAGGCGCCGGCCGAGCGGCTCGGGGCCCGGGCCGAGGTCGTAGCGGATCCCGACTCCCGTGATCCTCTCGACCAGGTACCGGTTCACGTCCTCGAACTCCGTGAGCCGCGCCAGCAGCCTGCCCACCGACCGCGGTCCGGGCTCCGGGGACATCAGCAGGGACTGGGCGCGGACCATGTCCAGGACGTCGGCGGCGACCGGGTGCCGCTCGGCGTGGTAGCTGTCCAGCAGTCCCGCGGGAGCCCGGCCGGCCACCTCCGCGGCCAGTTTCCAGCCGAGGTTGAAGGCGTCCTGGATGCCGAGGTTGAGGCCCTGGCCGCCCACCGGCGCGTGGACGTGCGCCGCGTCTCCCGCCAGCAGCACCCGGCCCACCCGATACCGGTCGGCCTGCCGTGCCGCGTCGCCGAAGCGGGACAGCCAGCGCGGCGAGTGGACGCCGAAGTCGGTGCCGGCGACCGCCCGGAGCCGTCGCCTGAAGTCGTCGAGGGTCGGCGTGACCGTCCGGTCCCCGCTCACCTCCCCGGCGGGCACCACGACCCGGTACACGCCGTCCCCGACGGGTCCGAGGCCGAACCACTTCTCCCGCTCGCGGATCTCGGTCATCACGGCGGTCACCGTCTGCGGATCGGCGTCGACCTCCATCTCGCCCAACAGCGCCTCCCGCGTGGCCGGTTCACCGGGGAAGCCGACCCCGAGCAGTTTGCGCACGGTGCTGCGGCCGCCGTCGCAGCCGACGAGGTACCGCCCCCGCAGCCGGGTGCCGTCGGCCAGTTCGGCGTCCACGCCGCGCTCGTCCTGGCTCAGCCCGACCAGTTCGGCGCCCCGCCTGATCTCGGCACCGGCCGCCACGGCGTGTTCGGCCAGGAGGCGGTCGGTCACGGTCTGCGGGATGGCGAGCGTGTAGGCGTGCGCGGTGTCCAGCCGGGCGGGCCAGCCCCTGGTGACGCCCGCGAAGAAGTTGCCCGCCCGGGACTGCTTGCCGTGTGCGAGGAACCGCTCCAGCAGGCCCCGCTGGTCCAGCACCTCGACACTGCGCACGTGCAGGCCGAGCGCGCGGATGTACGGGAAGGGCTCCCGCTCCTTCTCCAGCACGGCCACCCGCACGCCGTGCAACCGCAGTTCGGCGGCGAGCATCAGCCCGGTGGGCCCGCCTCCGGCAATGATCACGTCGAACACCGATTCCCCCGTTTCTCAGCGATGTGCGTTCTTCTCCTGCGTGACCGCTCGGGCCCGGGTCACACCCCCTGCGGCTGGAGATAGCGCGCCAGCAGGTCGTCCAGCGTGACCATGCCCGTGAGGGTGCCGGAGTCGTCCCGTACGACGGCCAGGGACGCGCGGTTGCGGCGCAGCAGGTCGATCGCGTCGGCCACCTTGGTGTCCTCGGTCAGTTCCGGGACCGGCCGGGCCAGGGCCCGGGCGGTGGCGGTGCGGCCCTGGGCGCGGGCGACCAGGGCGTCCCGGGCGTGCAGGGAACCGAGGACCCGGTCGTCCTCGCGGACCAGCATGCGCGTGCGGTCGTGGTCGGCGGCCGTGCGCAGGACGGTGTCGAGGTCGGCGGTGCCGGGCACCGAGGTGATGTCCGCTGCCGGGATCCGGAGCTCGCCGACCGGGGTCTCGGGCTCGGTGAGCGAGCGGGTGAGCAGCTCCGAGTCGCTCTCGCTGATGAGTCCGAGCCGCTCCGACTCCTCGACCAGATGGGTGAGTTGCTCACGGTTGTGCACCGCGGCGAGCTCGTCGCGCGGGGTGACCCGGCACAGCCGTACCAGTGCGTTGCTCAGGGTGTTGAGCACCGAGATCAGCGGTCGGACCGCCTTGACGAGGGCCCGGAAGGGCGGCGAGAGCAGCATCGCGGAGCGCTCGGGGTGGGCGATGGCCCAGGACTTGGGGGCCATCTCGCCGACCACCATGTGCAGGAACACCACGACGACCATGGCGAACACGAAGGCCACCCCGTAGCTCAGAGCCGTGGGCAGACCCAGGTCGTGCAGCAGCGGGTCGAGTTCGTGGGAGATCGCGGGCTTGGAGACCGAACCGAGGCCCAGGGTGCACACGGTGATGCCGAGTTGGGCGCCGGCCAGCATCAGGGACAGCTCGCGCATCCCTGCCAGTGCCGCCTTCGCACCCCGTCGGCCCTCGACCACGGCCTTCTCCATGCGGTGCCGCTTGGCGGCGACCAACGCGAACTCGGCGGCGACGAAGAACCCGCTGCCGATCAGCAGCAGGACGGTGACGAAGAGCGCCATGGGGAAACTCATGCCTCACCCGTCCTGACGAGGAGTGCCGTCGTGGAGCTCATGCCTCACCGGTCCTGACGAAGAGTGCCGTCGGGAAGTTCATGCCTCGCCCACCCTCTCGATGCGGACCCGCTCCGGCACATGCCGGTCCAGGGCGCGTACGTCGATCACCGCGCGGGCTCCGTCGAGCAGGTCGACGGTGACCCGGTCACCGATGGCCGGGAAACGGCCCAGGCGGTCGACGACCAGCCCGGCGACGGTGTCGTAGTCCTCGTCCCCGGGCAGCTCGATCCCGGTGGCGTCGGCGATCTCGTCGAGGCGGCGGCCCGCGTCGACCAGCCAGCCCCCGCCGTCGGGCACCGCGGGTTCGGTGACGGTGTCGGTCTCGTCCGCGATGTCGCCGACGAGTTCCTCCGCGATGTCCTCGTAGGTGACGATGCCGGCGACGCCGCCGTGTTCGTCGAGGACGACCGCGAACTCGTCGTCCCGCTCCCGCATCTGCGCGACCGCCTCCGGCAACGGCAGCGTGTCGGGCAGCAGGAGGGGCTTGCGGGCCAGGGAGCCCGCGGTGGCCCGGGCGAAGTCGGCGGCCGGCAGGCGCATCAGCTCGCGCACGCCGAGGACGCCGGGGACGTCGTCGGGGTGGTCACCGAGGACCGGGTAGGTGGAGTGGCCGCGCTCGGCGATCAGGCCGACCGCCTCGGCGGCGGTGGCGTCCCCGCGGACGAAGACGGTGTCGACGCGCGGCACCATCACCTCGTCGAGGGTGCGCTCGGAGAACTCCAGGGCGTGGTCGAGGAGTTCCGCGGTGTCCCGGGGCAGCTCGCCCTGCTCGTGGGACTCGCCGATGAGGTGGCCGAGCTCCTCCAGGGTGGCGCCGTGGTGGAGTTCCTCGACGGGTTCGATGCCGGCCCGGCGGAGCAGGCGGTTGGCGGCGCCGTCGAAGACGTGCACCAGCGGGCCGACGACCTTGAGGTAGCCGAGCGTGGAGGGCGCGAGGGCCTTGGCGAGCCGCTCGGGGACGGCGATGGCGAGGTTCTTCGGGGCGAGTTCACCGAGGACCATCTGGACGACGGTGGCGAGCACGAAGGCCAGCACGACGGAGATGCCGCCGACGGCGCCCTCGGGGATGCCCATGCCGGTCAGGACGGGCTTGAGCAGCGCCGAGACCGACGGTTCGGCGATGAAGCCGACGACGAGTCCGGTGACGGTGATGCCCAGCTGGGCACCGGACAGCATGAACGACAGCCGCTCCAGCACCGTCAGCGCGCGGGCGGCCCTGCGGTCGCCGGCCTCCGCCTGGCGGGAGAGGGCGAGCCGGTCCGCGGAGACGTACGCGAACTCCTGCGCGACGAAGTAGCCGGTGCCGGCGGTCAGCAGGAAGACGGCGAGCAGGCCGAGGAGGGCACTGGCGGTACTCAACGGCGGGTCGATCGCGTCGGGCGGGAGTCCGTCGGTGGGGCGGACACGGGCTTGCTCCTTCAGTAGGGGGTGCGTCGGAGGAACGACCGGGACGAAAGCGGCGTTCCCAGGTCTACCAGCCGGGCGGGGGGACCGCCCGGCGATCGGACGGCGTCACACGGCGGCCGGCGCCGGGCCGACCAGCTCGGACAGGACGTCCTCCATGGTCACGAACCCGAGGACGGCCCCCGTCTGTCCCGTCACCGCCGCGAGATGGCTGCCGTCGGCGCGCAGCGCGGTGAGGGTGTCGTCGAGCGGGGTGTCGATGCGGACCCGGGTGACCGGGTGCAGGGCGGAGCGCGGGAAGGGCCGGTCGCGGTCGGTGACGCCGAGGGTGTCCTTGATGTGCAGATAGCCCAGCAGGGTGCCGTCCGGGCCGGTGACCGGGAAGCGGGAGTACCCCGCGTCGGCGGCCATGCGCTCCAGGCGGGCCGGGGTGACCGAGGCGTCGACGGTGCGCATCTTGGGGACCGGGACGAGGATCTCGCCGACCGGGCGGGTGCCGAGCTCCAGCGCGTCCCGCAGCCGTTCGCCGTCGGTCGGCGAGAGCAGCCCGGCCTCGCCGGACTCGACGACCATGCGGGCGAGCTGGTCGTCGGTGAACACCGACTCGACCTCGTCCTTCGGTTCGACGCGCAGCAGCTTCAGCAGGGCGTTGGCGAAGGTGTTGATGCCGAACACGAAGGGCCTGAGCGCCCGGGTGAGGGCCACCAGGGGCGGTCCGAGGAGCAACGCGGTCGGCACGGGGGCGGCGAGGGCGATGTTCTTGGGGACCATCTCGCCGATCAGCATGTGCAGATAGGTGGCCAGCGACAGCGCGATCACGAAGGCGATCGGGTGCACCAGTCCGTGCGGGACGTGGGCGGCCTCGAAGCCGGGCTCCAGCAGGTGCGCGATGGCCGGTTCGGCGACCGCGCCCAGCACCAGCGAGGAGACGGTGATGCCCAGCTGGGCGGTGGCCATCATCGCGGAGAGGTGTTCGAGGCCCCACAGGGTCATCCGGGCCCGCTTGTCGCCGTCACGCGCGCGTGGCTCGATCTGGCTGCGGCGCACGGAGATCAGGGCGAACTCGCCGCCCACGAAGAACGCGTTGGTCAGCAGGGTGAGGGCGCCGACGAGCAGTTGGACGGTGGTCATCGGGACTCCTCCCCCGCCGTGACCGGCACCCGCGCGGGTGCGGTGATGCGGATCAGGCCGGCGCGGTGGTGGTCGACGTCGAGGACCTCCAGACGCCAGCCGTCCAGGTCGAGGTCGTCGCCCTTGGCGGGGATGCGGGCGAGGCGGGTGGCGACCAGTCCGGCCACGGTCTCGTACGGCCCCTCGGGCGCCGTGAGGCCTATCCCGGCGAGCCGGTCGACGCGGACGGAGCCCTCCGCCTCCCAGGCCCCGGTGCCGGCGGGCCGCAGGTCGGGCATCTCGACGGGGTCGTGTTCGTCGCGGACCTCGCCTACGACCTCCTCGACGATGTCCTCGACGGTCGCCACTCCGGCGGTGCCGCCGTACTCGTCGATGACGACGGCCATGGTGCGGGTGGCCCGCAGCCGCTGAAGGAGCCGGTCGGCGGTGAGGCTGTCCGGGACCAGCAGGGGCGCGGTGGCCAGCTCGGTGACCGGGGTGACGGCTCGCTTGCCGGGCTCCAGGGCGAGCACGTCGCGGATGTGGACGGTGCCGATCACCTCGTCCAGGCTGTCGCGGTAGACCGGGAAGCGGGACAGGCCGGTGGCGTGGGTGAGGTTCGCCGCGTCGGCGGCGGTCGCGTGGGCTTCGAGGGCCTTGACGTCGACGCGCGGGGTCATGACGTTCTCGGCGGTCAGCTCGCCCAGGTGCAGGGTGCGCACGAACAGTTCGGCGGAGTCGGCCTCCAGGGCACCCTCGGCGGCGGAGTGCTCGGCGAGCGCGACCAGTTCCTCGGGGCTGCGGGCGGAGGCCAGCTCCTCGGCGGGCTCCAGGCCGAAGCGTCGTACGACGGCGTTGGCGGTGTTGTTGAGGTGCCGGATGAAGGGGCCGAAGACCGTGGTGAAGGCGCTCTGCGGCCCGGCGACCACCTTGGCGACGGCCAGCGGGCGGGAGATGGCCCAGTTCTTGGGCACCAGCTCGCCGACCACCATCAGCACCACGGTCGACAGGGCCACGCCCAGCGCGGTCGCCACCGGTGCGGTGGCCCCACCCAGGCCGAGGCCGGCGAGCGGGCCCCTGAGCAGCACGGCCAGGGAGGGTTCGGCGAGCATGCCGATCACCAGAGAGGTGACGGTGATGCCGAGCTGGGCGCCGGAGAGCTGGAAGGTCAGCCGCCGGACCGCCTTCAGGGCGCCCTCGGCGCCGCGTTCACCGGCTTCGGCGGCCCGCTCCAGGTCACCGCGCTCGACGGTGGTCAGGGAGAACTCGGCGGCGACGAACACGGCACAGGCCAGCGTCAGCAGGAGGGCCAGCAGGAGCAGCAGGATCTCGGTCACCGGGCCTCATGCCTCCCCTGGTACGGGTGGGACGCGGCTCGGCTGGTACTGGGAGGCTCACCCATTGCGGGTCCGTGGCTCCTTCGGGTCGGGACGTCGTTCACCCAATGGTAAAGGACAGGCAAAGCGCCTTGGCAGGGGGAGACCGGGAATTTTTCTACGCACTTGTAGAAGGTGAGGTCTCAGGTCCACGGCAAGCGGGAAGGAAGGCAGACCATGACGGTGCTGCCGCGCACGTCACGGGCGGTCCATGGTAGGGACACCCGGTGGGGGGCGCGGGGTACGCTGCCGGTCCGGCGGGCGTCTCGTCCGGCGTCGGTGTCCACCTCTGACGGAGGCCTTCCCCATGTTCGGACTGAGCGAGCTCGCGATCATCCTGATCGTCGTCATAGCGGTCATCGCCGTCAAGAAGGGCCCCGAGCTGGTCCGTTCGGCGGGCAGGTCGACGCGGATCCTGAAGGCGGAGGCCCGCGCGGCGCGGGATCCGCAGCCGGCGCCGCAGGTGATCCAGGGCGAGGTCGTCGAGCCCGGCAGCCCGACGGGACCGCGACCGCAGGGGCCCGACACCGCCTGATCAATGGCTGCCGTACGGCACCGGGGGCGCGGACCTTCCGCCGACGAGGCAGCCGTACGGCGACGGGAGTACCGACCTTCGGCCGACCCGGCTGCCGGGCGGAGCCGGCAGTGCCGATCTTTCACCGACCCGGCTGCCAGGCGGGCCCCGGATGGCTCATGATGAGCGGGCCATGCACCGATCCGTCACGACGACCCGCGCGCCGCTGCCCGTTCTGCGGGCCGCGGTGTTCGCCGTCGTCGGCACGGTCCTCGGGGTGAGCGCCCACCATCTGCTCGCCGAGGGACCGGTGCCCTGGACGCGTGGCGCCGCCGCGACAGCCGTGCTGTTCGCGGTGGGGCTCATCGGGGTCCAGCGGCCCCGCAGCCTCGCGACCGTCGTGGCGTGCAGTGTCGCGGGCCAGTCGGGGCTGCACCTGTGGCTGACGCTCACCGCGGCCGCCCAGCACTCCGGTGGACATCCGCATGGGGCCCGGCCCGCCTGGCACGAACAGCTCCACGGCTCCCTCGCCATGACAGCGGCCCACGCACTGGCCGCCACGGCGGTCGCGGTCCTGCTGCACCGCGCGGACGCGGTCTGCTGGTCGCTGGCGCGCGGGGTGACGGCGGCGATCGACGGGGTCCGGGCCCGGCTCACGGCCGCCCGGCTGCTGCTCGCCCGGCCCGTGACACCAGGGCCGCCGACCGCGCCGGCCGTCGTGCCGACGTACGACCAACGACCGCTCACCGTAAAGCCGTTGCTGGCGCACGCGGTGGTGCGGCGGGGTCCTCCGGCGACGAGCGCAGCTCTCGCCCACTGACCCCTCGGGGACGCCGATCCGGCCCGTGCCGGAGGGCCACCCCGCCGTACCCCCCTGCCTGGAGTCCCGTATGTCCCGAATCACCCTGCCCCGACTGTCCGTTGCCGTCGCCACCTCCGTGGCCGCCGTCGCGCTGACCGCCGTTCCGGCCGCCGCCCACACCGAGGTCGAGGCCGACAAGGCCCAGGCCCTCGCCGAGAACGTCACCGTCACCTTCCACGCCGAGGCCGAGTCCGACAGCTCCGGCATCAAGGAGGTGCGCGTGGTCCTGCCCGAGGGCATCACCCCCGCCGACGTCACCTACGACAAGGGCCCGGCGGGCTGGAAGTTCACCGCGGACAAGGACGGCTACACCGTCGGAGGCAAGGAGCTGAAGACCGGTGTGAGCGCGGAGTACTCCGTGGTCGTACGGCAGTTGCCCGACGCCAAGGAAGTGGCCTTCAAGACCCTCCAGACCTACGGCGACGGGCATGTGGACCGCTGGATCGAACTGGACGAGAACGGCGAGAACCCCGCGCCGACGCTCGCGCTGAAGGCGGCGGCACCGGGCGCGAAGCCGATCGCGTCCGCGAGTGCCACCGAGAACCCGGCCTCGGCGGCCCCGACCGACGCGGACCCGACTCCGGCAGCCGGCGAAACGCTCCCTACCGTCTCCGCGCAGGCAGCCGACACCGCCGAGGACTCCGCCAGTGGGCTGTCCGCGGCCGCCTGGACCGGCATCGGCGCGGGCATCCTCGTGGCGGCAGCCGCGGTGGTCCTCGCGGTACGGCGTCGGGGCGGCGCGGAGGAGTAGACGAACGCGTGCCGGGGACGCCGCGCCCCGTCCGGGGGCGGGTGACGTCGTTGCCAGACTGCGTCCGTGGCCGGGGTGTGGGGTGCCACGCTGTGTCCGGGGGCCGGGGTGTGGGGTGCCACGCTGCCCCCAAAGGCGGAACACGGGACTGCCCCGCCACGCCCGGAGGCCGAGCCCGGTACCACCGCGCCGCGTCCAAGGGCTCACCTCCCCGCCCCCGTCCCGGTGGTTTCCCGTGTGTTCTGGATGAAAGCCTCGCCGCGGGGTAGGCCAGGCACACGGCGTACCCGGAGATGGAGAGCCATGATCCGCGCGAACTCCCCCGCACGGCACGGGGCCTGGGCGGTGGCGCTCGGCGTCGCCGTCCTCGTCCTCACCGGAGCCTGTGACGACCAGGACGGTGGCGCGGGCGGGGGCCCCTCCCGGACGGCCCGGTCCTCCGCCACCGGGTCACCCGGCAAGACCTCGGCCGGGACCTCGCCAGCGGCGTCCGTCTCGCCCACACCCACCGCGCCCGCCGATCCCGAGCAGGCCGAACAGGACGTCCGGAAGGCCTGGGGAGTCCTCTTCGATCCCGGGTCCTCGCCGGAACAGCGCAGTGCCGTGGTCGAGGACGGTGACGAGAACTCCCTGATGATCGACAACCTCTTCCGCGACCCGTCCGGCGGCAGGCTGCGCGCGAAGGTCACCTCCGTGTCGTACACCTCCGACGTGCATGCCGAGGTGGCCTACGACCTCCGCCTGGGCGACCGCCGGCTCGACACCGGCGGCCCGGGGGCGGCCGTACTCCAGGACGGTCGGTGGAAGGTCGGGCTGCGGACCGTGTGCGCGCTGACCCGGCACGCGCAGGACGCCCCGGAGGCACCCAGCTGCGTGGTGCCGTCGTCTAGCCCTGCCGGAACAGGTCGTTGAGCTCCGTCTGGGAGAGCTGGTCGGCGGCGTAGGAGAAGGTGCCGTGGTCGGCCAGCTCCCGTGCGGCGTCGATCAGCCCTCGGTACATCGCGCGGGCGATGCTGCCGCCGACCGTGACCCGCCGGACACCGAGGTCGCGCAGGTCGTCCAGGGACAGCGCGTTGCCGGTCAGCCCCATGACCACGTTGAGCGGGCCGTCGATCCCGCGGACCAGGGCGCCGATGGTCTCGGCGTCCGCGGCGCCCGGGACGAAGGCGCAGTCGGCGCCCGCCTCCAGGTAGGAGTTGGCACGGCGTACGGCCTCGTCGAGCGGGCCGCCGACCAGGAGCACATCGGTGCGGCCGACCAGGACGAAGGGCTCGCCGTGGGCCATGAGGGTCTCGCGGGCGGCGCGGACGCGGTCGACGGCGAGCTTCTCCTCGTAGAGGGGCCGGGCCCGGTCGCCGGTGAAGTCCTCGATGTTGCCGCCCGCGGCCCCCGAGGCGAGGGTCAGCTCGACGGTCTCGGCCACGGTCTCGGGGGACTCGCCGTATCCGTCCTCCAGGTCGGCGCTCACCGGGACGTGCAGTCCTTCGGCGATCTCCCGGACGCGGCCCAGCATGGTGGCGCGGTCGACGCGGTCCTCGGGCGGCTGTTCGGCGAAGAAGTCGTGGTCGGGCCGCCCGAGGGAGAACGCGACGCCCGCGCTGGTCGTCGCCACGGCCGGGAACCCGGCCGCCTCCAGGATCCGGGCGCTGCCCACGTCCCACGCGTTGGGGAGCAGGAAACAGCCCTCCCGGTGCAGGTCGGCGAAGCGCTGCGCCTTGGCTCGGCGGTCGGTGTCCACGCGGTCCTTCCCGGCCCGTCGCCCCTCGACGGGCTCAGGGCGAAGGTACGCGGCGGGGGCCACGGGCGCATGTCATGACCTCCGCCGGGCCGGGTCGCGAGAGCGGCAACACCTTTGCGGCGAGGGCGAGTCAAGGCGCGAGGGCGACTTCGCCGGCCGCGAGGGAGATGAGGTCTGGGGGGCCGGTACGTTCTGGAGGCCGGTGAGGTCTGGAGGCCGGTACGGCCTGGAGGCCGGTGAGGTCTGGAAGCCTGTGCGGCCCAGAGGCCCGTGCGGTCGCCGCCGTTGCGGCTGGTCACACAGTTCTCCGGGCCCCTCCCCGGTGCGTCCAGGCGCCGCCCTCTAGGATGTGCCCGATGCCCAGCCCCACGCAGCTCCGCTCGCGACCGCCCCTCTGGCGGGCGCTGCTCCTGCTCGGGCTGCTCACAGGGCTGTTGGGCATGCACGGGCTGTCTCCCGGGGGTGGGCTCCACAGCCACGAGGCCATGCGCCCCGCGCCCTCAGCGACCGTCGCCGCCGGTGTCAGCCTCGACCAGGCCTGTCACGACGGCTGCGGCTCCGGACACCTCCATCACGCCGACGCGACCTGCGCGTCCGGCGCAGTGAGCGGTGGGCCGGTGCTGCCCGCGCTCGCGCCGGACCCCGCCTTCACCGTCGTAGGCTCCGACGAGCCCTGCCCGGACGGGTTCGCGTCCCAGGACGGGGCCCGCGCTCCGCCGTCCCTCTCGGAACTCCAGCTGCTGCGGATCTAGAGACCGCGTGCTCCGACGCGTCCAGATCCCTTCAGCAGCAATGGAGTTCCAGCATGCGTACCACCCGACTGATCGCCGTGTCCGTGAGCGCCGTGTTCACCCTCGCGGCCTGCGGGAACGATGCCGACAGCGGTAGCGCCCCGTCCCACAACGCCCAGGACGTCTCATTCGCCCAGGGCATGATCCCGCACCACCAGCAGGCCGTGGAGATGGCGGAACTCGCCTCCGGCCGGGCCTCCTCCCCCGAGGTCAAGGACCTCGCCGGTCGGATCGAGAAGGCCCAGGGGCCGGAGATCACGACCATGACCGGCTGGCTGAAGTCCTGGGACGAGAAGGTCCCCGGGGCGATGTCCGGCATGGACCACTCCGCGCACTCCGGCATGGCCGGGATGATGGACGACGCCGACATGGGCAAGCTGGAGAAGTCCTCCGGCAAGGAGTTCGACACCATGTTCCTGACCATGATGGTCGAACACCACGAGGGCGCCGTGAAGATGGCCACCACCGAGAAGGCCAAGGGCGACTACAAGGACGCCACGGCCATGGCCGGTGACATCGTCACCGCGCAGAACGCCGAGATCGCCGAGATGAAGAAGCTCCTCAACGCAGAGTGACCCACACCTCACGGATAACGAGTCCTTCTCCGGGCACCCGGAGAAGGACTCTCCGGATCCGCGAGGAGCGACAGTGGCGACAGGGCGACTCCCCGATCACGAACAGCGCATATTGGACGAGGTGGAGCGCGCGTTGCGCCGCGACCGCCGTCTGGAGCGCCGGATGCGCTCCCATCGGATGCGCCGGTGTCCCGACCTCTCCCGGGTCACCCACTACCGTCCGCATGTGCTCACAGTGGGGCTGCTGCTGACGGCGTCGATCACGCTGATGGTGCTGGGGATCGTCACCTCGCAGCCCGCGGTCATCTGGACGTTCGCGGCCCTGTGGCCGCTGACCCTGTTCGCGTCCTTCCGGCTGCTGTGCCGCTGGACGGAACGCTGACCGTCCCCCCTGTCGGGAACGCTGAGCGTCCCCGCCCTGCCGGGACGGTCAGCCCTCCCCGGGCTCGAACGCCGACTCGATCGGCCGTTCGTCCACCAGGACCCGTCCCCGCGGCGGCCCGCCGAGCAGGGCCCGTACGGCGGTCAGGAGGTCCGGCGCCACGTGCTCGGCCCGTGCCGTCTCCTCCGGGCGGGTCCGCTCGTCCGGTACGAGGATCCCGTGGGCGCCCACCCGGGCGGCGGCCTCGGCGTCCGCCGCGGTGCCGACCACCGCGCAGTCGCCCGGCGCGGTGCACACCCGGCCCGCCGCCCAGAGGATCAGGCCCGGTTCGGGCGGACGGCAGTGGCAGCCGTCGTCGGGACCGTGCGGGCACACGCCCCAGATGTCGAAGGGGCCGAGGAGTTCGTCGACGCGGCGGTTGAGGGCCCGTACGCCGGCGTCGCTGAGGCGCCCGTCGCCGGGCCGTACGGCGACGAACCCGGTGCGGACGTCGTACAGCCGCAGCAGGTCGAGCGCCTCACGGGCTCCGGGTGCCGGGCGCACCTGGTCCGGGTCGAGGGCGTCCTCGACGAGAAAGCTGTCGCGGTCGAACAGGACCGTACGCACGCGCGTCATGCGCGCCACCTCCTGGCTCTCGCGTCACTCCTTTCCTGACGGGTAACCACACGGGGGCGGTCCATGCGGGGCCGGTGATCCACCGGGTCCGCCGGAGGCAGTACGGGCCGTGGATCACGGTGGTGACGAACCCTGCGTGAAATCCCCGCTGAGCAGGCCCGATTACCTAAGATCGGCGCGTGGTCACCTTCCTTCTCGAACGCACCGCCCCGCTCTCCCAGGAGGAGGCGTGGCGCCGCCTCACCGAGTGGCCCCGCCACGGCGAGGTCGTCCCCCTGACGCGCGTCACCGTCGTGCCGCCCGGTCCGACGACCGAGGGCACGCTGGTGGTCGCCCGTTCCGGGGTCGGCCCGCTCGCCTTCGACGACCCCATGGAGGTCATGGTCTGGCGCCCCCCGACGGAGGGCGTCTCCGGTCTGTGCCGGTTGGAGAAGCGCGGCCGGGTGGTGAAGGGCTGGGCCGAACTGGAGGTGCACCCCGGCCCCGGCGGCCGGGCCCGCGTGATCTGGCGCGAGGAGCTGGAGGTCCGCCTCCTCCCCGGCCTGCTGCTGGGCACGGCGGCCCGGTCGGTCTTCGGAAGCGCCTTGAACCGGCTGCTGCGCGGAACGTGATCGGTGGGCCGTGCAACAGTGGTCGGCATGACGGAAGTTGACGGTACGACGGTACGGACCGACGAGGTCGAGGCGCTCGCGGTGGACGGACTCCGCTGGCTAGTGGGGGCCGCGCGCGAGACGGCGGACGGCGGACTCGTCTGGCCGTCCGCGCCTTCGGCGAAGGAGCCCAACCCGTCCCTGTACGACGGCACGGCCGGGATCGTCACCGTACTCCTGGAGGCCTGGCGGCACTTCGGCGACGACTCCTGGGCCGAACTCGCCCTTCGCGCGGGCCAAGGTCTGGCAACCGCCGTCGACGGCCTCGACGACAACTCCCTGTACTTCGGCCGGGCGGGCGTCGCGCTGATGCTGCACACCCTGCACGAGGAACTCGGCGACACCGCCTGCGGCGCGGCGGCCGACCGGGCGATGACTCTCGTACGGTCGGGCTTCGACGGAGAACGCTGGGGCGAGCTGTTCGAGCTGATGGGCGGCAACGGCGGGATCGGTCTGACGGCACTGGCGGTCGGCGACCCCGAGTTCGCGGTCCTCGCGGTGGAGCCCTATCTCCGGGCGGCGGAGCGGACGGAGTGGGGTGTCACCTGGCCGCACCGGCCGGGCACCGAGGCGCGTCTGCACCACATGTCCCACGGCACCCTCGGCATCGCCTACGCCCTGGCCCGGATCGGGTACGCGACCGGCCGGGCGGACCTCGTGGATTCGGCGCTGGCCGGGGTCGCGGACGTCGTGGCCCGCGACCAGGCCGGTCCGGACGGCTTCCTGGTCCGGCACTCCACCCCGCAGTTCCTCCCGGACCTGATCGAGCCGATCAGCTACGGCTGGTGCCACGGACCGGCCGGTGACGCCCAGATCTTCCGGCTGCTGCGCGACTCGGGCAGAGACGCGGGCAGGGGCAGAGACACGGGCAGGGAGACAGGCAGGGACACGAATGGCGGCTCGGGCGGCGGGGCGGACGGGGGTCCGGCCTGGGACGCCCTCGCCGACCGCTGCTGGCACACCGTCACGCACTCGGGGCTCCCGCGCCGGCTGCGTCCCGGGTTCTGGGACAACCAGGGCCGCTGCTGCGGTACGGCGAGCGTCCTGGCTCTGGCCTCGGACCGGATCGCCGAGGGGCGGCGGGCGGAGGACTTCGCACAGGTCCTGGTCGCCGACCTCGTCGCCCGCGCGGTCCGGGACGGCGACGGCGCCCGCTGGTCCAACGTCGAACACCGTTCCACCCCGAGCGAGTTGGAGCCCCGCACCGGCTGGGCGCAGGGCAGCGCGGGCATCGTGCGTGAGCTGCTGCGCTTCGCCCGGCTGAGCCGGGGCGGTGAGCCGGGGTACGCGTTCGCGTGGCCGGACCAGCCGCCGGTGTCCGTTCAGGCCACGGACCCGATCCGGCGGGGCGGGTCCGCCGTCACGTCGTGATGGATCGGGGTGTGCGCCCCGGTGAGGGAGACCCCGCTGCCGCCGCGCCGGGCCGCGACGATCTCGGCGGCGATCGACAGGGCTGTCTCCTCCGGGGTGCGGGCGCCGAGGTCCAGTCCGATGGGTGACCGCAGACGCGCCAACTCCATCTCGGTGACGCCGACTTGGCGGAGGCGTTCGTTGCGGTCCAGGTGGGTGCGGCGGGATCCCATGGCTCCGACGTAGGCGACCGGGAGGGTGAGGGCCAGCTGGAGCAGGGGTACGTCGAACTTGGCGTCGTGGGTGAGGACGCACAGGACGGACCGGGCGTCGACCTCGGTGCGCTCCAGGTACCGGTGCGGCCACTCGACGACGATCTCGTCGGCCTCCGGGAAACGGGTCTCGGTGGCGAAGACCGGCCGGGCGTCGCACACGGTCACCCGGTAGCCCAGGAACTTCCCGACCCGCACCAGCGCCGACGCGAAGTCGATCGCACCGAAGACGATCATCCGGGGCGGCGGCACGGAGGACTCGACGAGCACGGTGAGCGGGACCCCGCAGCGCGATCCCTGTGCGCCGATCTCCAGGGTGCCGGTGCGGCCCGCGTCCAGGAAGGCGCGGGCCTCGGCGGCGACCGTGCGGTCCAGTTCGGGGTGGGCGCCGAAACCGCCGTCCCAGGAGCCGTCGGGGCGGACCGTCACGGCCCGGCCGACCAGGGCCGCCGGGCCCGAGACAACCCGCGCCAGAGCCGCTGCCCCGCCGCGCGCGGCGGCTTCGAGGGCGCCCCCGACCGTCGTACGGACAAGGTCGCCCGCCCGTACCGGAGTGACCAGGATGTCGATGACGCCGCCGCAGGTCAGGCCGACCGCGAAGGCGTCGTCGTCGCTGTAGCCGAAGCGTTCGAGGACCGACTCCCCGTCCTGGAGCGCCTGTTGGCACAGCTCGTAGACGGCTCCTTCCACGCAACCGCCGGAGACCGAGCCGATCGCCGTGCCGTCGGCGTCCACCGCGAGGGCGGCGCCCGGCCGGCGGGGCGCGCTGCCGCCGACGGCCACCACGGTGGCCACGGCGAAGTCACGTCCCTGCTCGACCCACCGGTGCAGCTCTTCGGCGATGTCCAGCATGTCTCGGTCTCCTTAACAGCGGTTGCGTACAGGGGCGTTGACGGCGGCTAGTGCACGCCCATCCAGCTCTCGATCGGGTTGAGGGCGTAGTAGACCACGAAGATCACCGTCAGTCCCCACATGAAGGCGCCGATCTCCCGGGCCTTGCCCTGCGCGACCTTGATGGCCACGTAGGAGATGACGCCCGCGGCGACGCCGGCGGTGATCGAGTAGGTGAACGGCATGATCACGACGGTGAGGAAGACCGGGATCGCGGTCGCGCGGTCGGCCCAGTCGACGTGGCGGGCGTTCATCATCATCATGGCGCCGATGACCACGAGGGCTGCGGCCGCGACCTCGCCGGGCACGATGGCCGTGAGCGGGGTGAAGAACAGACAGGCCGCGAAGAACAGTCCGGTGACGACGGAGGAGAGCCCGGTGCGGGCCCCCTCGCCCACGCCGGTGGCCGACTCGACGAAGACGGTCTGGCCCGAGGCGCCGGCCACACCGCCGATCGCGCCGCCCGCCCCGTCGATGAACAGCGCCTTGGACAGGCCCGGCATCCGGCCCTGCTCGTCGGCGAGCTTCGCCTCGGTGCCGACGCCGATGATGGTGGCCATCGCGTCGAAGAACCCGGCGAGCACCAGCGTGAACACGATCATGCCGACCGTCATCGCGCCGACCTGGCCCCAGCCCCCGAACTCGACCTTCCCGAAGATCGAGAAGTCGGGCATCGAGACCGCGCTGCCGTGCAGTTCGGGGGCGCCACTCGCCCACTGCCCGGGGGCGATGGCCCCGACGGCGTTGAGGACGACGGCCAGGACGGTCCCGCCGACGATGCCGAGGAGGATCGCGCCGGGGACGCCTCGCGCCTGGAGCATGAAGATGGCGAGGAGGGTGACGGCGAACAACAGGACGGGCCAGCCCGCGAGTTCGCCCGTGGGGCCGAGCGTCACCGGGGTCGCCTTGCCCTGGTGGACGAAGCCGGCCTTGTAGAAGCCGATCAGGGCGACGAACAGGCCGATGCCCATGGTGATGCCGTGCTTGAGGGCCAGCGGGATCGCGTTCATGATCATCTCGCGCAGGCCGGTGACGACCAGCAGCATGATGACCACGCCGTACATCACACACATGCCCATGGCCTGCGGCCACGTCATCACGGGCACGACCTGCGAGGACAGCACGCCGGAGACGGAGAGGCCGGCGGCGAGGGCGAGCGGCACCTTGCCGAAGAAGCCCATCAGCAGCGTCGTGAAGGCCGCCGCGAACGCCGTCGCGGTGATGAGGGCCTTCTGGCCGAGGGTGTCCCCGGCCACGTCCTTGCCGGACAGGATCAGGGGGTTGAGCAGGAGGATGTACGCCATCGCCATGAAGGTGGTGACGCCGCCGCGCACTTCACGTGCCACGGTGGATCCGCGCCGGGATATGTGGAAGTACCGGTCGAGCCAGGACCGGCCGGCCGGGACGCGGGTGCCTTCGCCCGCGTCGTCGGCGGTGGTCGCCGGCTCGAGTTGCTGCTGGGTCATGGTGCCGTCTCCCAAGGTTCACAGGGGCACCCGTGCGACCGCCTTTTCGGGCACGGGATTTGGGATGTGCACGACCCGGGGGACGGCCCAGGACGGACAGTTGGGGGCCGGGGGACCAGGTCCCCCGGGTGACTCGCCGGTTGGTCAGGTGCCGGTCAGGTGTTCCGGCCGTACCGGTGTCCGGTTCAGCTCCAGGCCCGTCGCGTTGCGAATTGCCGCGAGAACAGCGGGAGTCGAGGACAGGGTGGGTGCCTCGCCGATGCCGCGCAGCCCGTACGGGGCGTGGTCGTCGGCGAGTTCGAGCACGTCGACGGGGATGGTCGGCGTGTCGAGGATCGTGGGGATCAGGTAGTCCGTGAACGAGGGGTTCCTGACCTTCGCCGTCACCGGGTCCACGATGATCTCCTCCATCACCGCGACGCCCAGGCCCTGGATCGTGCCGCCCTGGATCTGGCCGACGACGGAGAGCGGGTTGAGCGCCTTGCCGACGTCCTGCGCGCAGGCCAGCTCGATCACTTTGACCAGGCCGAGCTCGGTGTCGACCTCGACGACCGCGCGGTGGGCGGCGAAGGAGTACTGGACGTGTCCGAAGCCCTGTCCGGTGCGCAGGTCGAAGGCCTCGGTGGGCCGGTGCCGCCACTCCGCCTCGACCTCGACGGACTCGCCCTCCAGCACCTCGGCCAGGTCCGCGAGGACCTCGCCGCCGTCGGTGACGACCTTGCCGCCCTCCAGGAGCAGCTCGGCGGTGGCCCAGGCGGGATGGTAGGAGCCGAACTTGCGACGCCCGATCTCCAGGACCTTCTCCCGGACCAGCTCGCAGGAGTTCTTCACGGCGCCGCCGGTGACGTACGTCTGCCGGGAGGCCGAGGTCGAACCCGCCGAGCCCACCTGTGTGTCCGCGGGGTGGATGGTCACCTGGGTGACACCGAGCTCGGTGCGGGCGATCTGCGCGTGGACGGTCACACCGCCCTGGCCGACCTCCGCCATCGCGGTGTGCACGGTGGCGACGGGCTCACCGCCGACGACCTCCATGCGCACGCGCGCGGTGGAGTAGTCGTCGAAGCCCTCGGAGAAGCCGACGTTCTTGATGCCGACCGCATAGCCGACCCCGCGCACGACGCCTTCGCCGTGGGTGGTGTTGGACAGACCGCCCGGCAGCTGCCGTACGTCGGCCTGCTCGCCCGCCGACAGCCACTGCTGCTCCGGCGGGAGGGGCATCGCCTTGACGCGGCGCAGGAGTTCGGCGACCGGGGCCGGCGAGTCGACGGGCTGGCCCGTCGGCATGATCGTGCCCTGCTCCATGGCGTTGAGCTGCCGGAACTCGACCCGGTCCATGCCCACCGCGTCGGCGAGCTTGTCCATCTGGGCTTCGTAGGCGAAGCACGCCTGGACCGCGCCGAAGCCGCGCATCGCGCCGCAGGGCGGGTTGTTGGTGTAGAGGGCGATGGCCTCGATGTCGACGTCGTCGACCACGTACGGGCCGATCGACAGCGAGGAGGCGTTGCCGACCACGGCCGGGGAGGCGGAGGCGTAGGCGCCGCCGTCGAGGACGATCCGGCACTTGACGTGGGTCAACTTGCCGTCGCGGGTGGCCCCGTGCTCGTAGTACAGCTTGGCCGGGTGGCGGTGGACGTGTCCGAAGAAGGACTCGAAGCGGTTGTAGACGATCTTGACGGGCTTGCCCGTGCGCAGGGCCAGCAGACAGGCGTGGATCTGCATCGACAGGTCCTCGCGGCCCCCGAAGGCTCCGCCGACGCCGGACAGCGTCATGCGCACCTTGCGCTCGGGCAGGCCGAGCACGGGCGCGATCTGCCGCAGGTCGGAGTGCAGCCACTGGGTGGCGATGTAGAGGTGGACACCGCCGTCCTCGTCCGGCACGGCGAGACCCGACTCGGGGCCGAGGAATGCCTGGTCCTGCATGCCGAAGGTGTACTCGCCCTTGACGACGAAGTCGGCCCGTTCGGCGGCCTGTTGGGCGTCCCCGCGGACGATCGGCTGGCGGTGCACGATGTTCGGGTGCGGGACGTGCCCGATGTGGTGGTCGTCGCGGTTCTCGTGGACGAGGATCGCGTCGGGGGCGGTCGCGGAGGCCTCGTCGGTGATCACGGGCAGCTCGCGGTACTCGACCTTGATCTTGGCGGCGGCGCGGCGGGCCGTCTCGGGGTGGTCGGCGGCGACGATCGCGACAGGCTCGCCGTGGTGGCGGACCTTGCCGTGGGCGAGGACCGGGGTGTCCTGGATCTCCAGGCCGTAGTTCTTCACCTCGGTCGGCAGGTCGTCGTAGGTCATGACGGCGTACACGCCCGGCAGGGCGAGCGCCTCGCTGGTGTCGATGGACACGATCTCGGCGTGCGCGACGGTCGAGCGGAGGATCTGCCCCCAGAGCATGTCCTCGTGCCACATGTCGGAGGAGTACGCGAACTCGCCGGTGACCTTGAGGGTGCCGTCCGGGCGGAGCGTGGACTCGCCGATGCCGCCCCTGGTCTGCGAACCCTGGGTGATCTTGGTGGGGGTGCCGTTGGGAGTGGACATCTCAGACCGCCTCTCCCTGCCGGGCGGCCGCGAGGCGGACCGCGTCCATGATCTTCTCGTAGCCGGTGCAGCGGCACAGGTTTCCCGAGAGCGCCTCACGGATGTCCGCGTCGCTCGGGTTGGGGTTGCGCTCCAGCATCTCGTCGGCGGCGACCAGCAGCCCCGGTGTGCAGAAGCCGCACTGGACGGCACCGGCGTCGATGAACGCCTGCTGGATCGGAGCGAGTTCGGTGCCCTCGCCGGTCTGCGAGTCCTGCCCCTCGGGAGCCCGGTGCCCGCACGCGCGCTCCTTGGCGTAGTCCGCGAGCCCCTCGACGGTGACGACCTCGCGGCCCTCGACCTGCCCGGCGGCGACCAGGCACGAGCACACCGGGACGCCGTCCAGACGGACCGTGCAGGACCCGCACTCGCCCTGCTCGCAGGCGTTCTTCGAGCCCGGCAGTCCGAGCCGCTCGCGCAGCACGTACAGCAGGGACTCGCCCTCCCAGACGTCGTCGGCTTCCTGCGGACGGCCGTTGACAGTGAAGTTGACGCGCATTACGCAGCTCCCTCCGTGGTGGCGGCGGTGCCGCGGTACGACTCCCAGGTCCAGGTCAGGGTGCGGCGAGCCATGATGCCGACCGCGTGGCGGCGGTAGCTCGCGGTGCCCCGGACGTCGTCGATCGGGTTGCAGGAGGCGGCGCACAGGTCCGCGAACTGCTTGGCGACCGACGGGGTGATGATCTTGCCGTTGTCCCAGAAGCCGCCCTCCTCCAGGGCCGCGTTCAGGAACTCCTCGGCGGCCTTGGCCCGAATGGGCGTGGGTGCGGCCGAACCGATCCCGGTCCGCACGGTCCGCGTCTCGGGATGCAGAGCGAGCCCGAACGCGCACACGGCGATGACCATGGCGTTCCTGGTGCCCACCTTGCTGTACTGCTGGGGCCCGTCGGCCTTCTTCACGTGCACCGCGCGGATGAGCTCGTCGGCCGCGAGCGCGTTGCGCTTCACGCCGGTGTAGAACTCGTCGATCGGGATGCGCCGCGATCCGCGTACGGACTCCACCTCGACCTCGGCGCCGGCCGCGAGCAGGGCCGGGTGGGCGTCACCGGCCGGGGAGGCGGTGCCGAGGTTGCCGCCGACACCACCGCGGTTGCGGATCTGCGGGGAGGCCACGGTGTGCGAGGCGAGGGCCAGTCCCGGGAGCTCGCCGCGCAGGTGCTCCATGATCTGCGTGTACGGCACGGAGGCGCCCAGCCGCACGGAGTCCTCGCCGACCTCCCAGTCGGTCAGCTCGCCGACACGGTTCAGGTCGAGCAGGTACTCGGGCCGCCGGTGGTCGAAGTTGATCTCGACCATCACGTCGGTGCCGCCCGCGATGGGCACAGCGGTGGGGTGCTCGGCCTTCGCGGCGAGCGCCTCCTCCCAGCTGGCGGGGCGAAGGAAGTCCATGACCGGCTCTCTTCTTCGTCTCGTGATCGTACGGATCGAGCCAGATCGTGTGCGGCGGCCCGGGCTCGTTCATGTGCTGTTTACGTGGAGTGGAGCCAGTACACAGCGCCGTACTCCGACCGGGTCAGTCACGGAAACCATGAAGGAGTTGGCTGGTCGCGGCCCTCATCTTGTAGATTCGTATGAACGGAGGTCCTCGGTAACCTCCCCGTTTCGCCGAGGAAACGTGCGGCACGGCCCACGTGACCTGGGACACAGCCCCGGAACCGGCAGAAGCCGCTCCTCCTCCACCGGACCCTTCCCCCATCGTAGATTTCGAGACAAAGAACGGCGGCGACGAGAATGCGGCTGCGCGCACTGCTGGACACCGACGCGCTGGGCCTGCGGCTGCTCGGTGGCGAGGGCGAACTGGACCGCACCGTGCGCGGTGTCATGACCACGGACCTGCGCGACCCGAGCCGCTACCTCTCGGGCGGCGAGCTGGTCCTGACGGGCCTCGCCTGGCGCCGGGACGCCGCCGACTCGGAGCCGTTCGTACGACTGCTCGTGCAGGCCGGCGTGGCCGCGCTGGCGGCCGGCGAGGCGGAGCTCGGGGACATCCCGGAGGACCTGGTCGTGGCCTGCGCCCGGCACCGCCTCCCCCTCTTCGCCGTGCACGAGTCGGTGGCGTTCGCGACGATCACCGAGCATGTCGTACGGCAGGTCTCGGGCGAGCGCGCGGGTGACCTGGCGGCCGTGGTGGACCGGCACCGCCGCATGATGACCTCGGGCCCGGCGGGCGGCGGGCCGGACGTGGTCCTGGATCTCCTCGGCTCCGACCTGGACCTGCGCGCCTGGGTGCTTTCCCCCGCCGGCCGGGCGATCGCGGGCCCGAAGACGGCGGGCCCCGGCCTCCCCGCGGACCTCTGCGCGAAGCTCGCGGCGGAACACCTGGCGGCGGCCCGCACCGGCCGCCGCGGCCCCCACCGGGTCACGCTCGGTTCGTCGACGTACTCCCTCTTCCCGGTCCGCAGTTCGGGCCGCTCCCCCCACGCCTCCCGGGACGTCCGCGAGACGGTCCTGTCCGACTGGCTGCTGGCGGTGGAGGCGGACGCCGGCGACTGGCCCGAGGAACGGCTCGACCTCCTCCAGGGCGTCACCCAGCTGATCGCGGTGGAGCGCGACCGCAGGGACGCGGCCCGCACGGTCCGCCGCCGCCTGGCCCAGGAGGTCCTGGAACTGGTCCAGACGGGTGCGGCACCGGCGGAGATCGCCGCCCGCCTCAGGGTGGCCGCCCCGGTGCTGCTGCCCGGTCTCGGAGCCGCCCCGCACTGGCAGGTGGTGGTGGCCAGGGTCGAGTGGCAGGACGGCGAGCTGGAAGGCGGCCCGGTGGCCCAGTCCCTCCTGGAGGAGATCCTGGTGGACCCCCTCGCGACCGGCCCCGAGCCCTCGGACCGCATCGCGGTGGCCCACACCGGCGACGAGGCGATCGCCCTGGTCCCCCTGCCCGCCGTCTCGACGGAACACGACGGCTCGGAGACGGGCATCCTCGCCGACGCCCTCCTCGCATCCGTCCGGGAGCCCCTCTCCGCGGGCCTGGACGGCGACGGCCGGGTCACCCTGGGCGTGAGCGCCGCGGTCCACTCGGCGGAAGGCCTGCGGGGCGCGCTGGAGGAGGCGCGGCACGCCCGCCGGGTGGCGGCGGCGCGCCCCGGCCGGGTCTGCGCGGCGGGCCACCAGGAACTGGCCTCGCACGTCCTGCTGCTGCCCTTCGTCCCCGACGACGTCCGCCGAGCCTTCACCGCCCGCCTCCTCGACCCCCTGCGTGACTACGACCGCCGTCACCGGGCCGAGCTGATCCCCACCCTCGAGGCCTTCCTCGACTGCGACGGCTCCTGGACCCGCTGCGCCACCCGCCTCCACCTGCACGTCAACACGCTGCGCTACCGCGTCGGCCGGATCGAGCAGTTGACGAGCCGCGACCTGTCCCGCCTCGAGGACAAGCTGGATTTCTTCCTGGCACTGCGGATGAGCTGAAACCCGTGAACCCCCCGACTCCCACGACTTTGTGAATTCCTTCACCCACCCCCTTGGCCGGGCCCGCGGATTCATGCTGAACTGCGCCCACCACTCATAGCTCGATGGCGCGCTCGGGGAGGGCAACGTGGCGCATACCGCCATGTCTGGTAACGGAACGACTGCCGGTGACGATCCACTCCAGACCGCGGTATGGCGGCTGCGCTCGAGAGCCTGCTGGGCCGACGCGGCCGCCCTGCTAAAACCGGTCACCGCGCGGGCGGCCCTCCAGCGGACAGCGCTGCTGGTGGAACGCTGCCTGTACACCGAACAGGGCTGGGCGGAGGCGGAGGACGCGCTGCGGACCGCGGAGGCGCTGGCCCACAGCGACGACGAGCGGGGCGCGGCCGCTTGTGAACGGGGGCACCTTGCGTACGCGGCGACGATCCACGGAGTGCGCGACCGGGCGGACGAGGCGAGGGCGGCGCTCGGCCGGGCCGCCGCGCTGATCGCCCCGGGCGCCGAGGGAAGGGCCCTCCTCGACTTCCGCCGGGGCCTGCTGGCGGAGAACCTGGCCCACTCCCCCCAGTCGGCCCGCGCGGCCTACCGCCGCGCCCACGCCGGAGCTACGGCCCAGTCCGACCCGCTCCTGCTCTCCTGCACCTGGCGCCACCTTGCCGGACTGGCCCTGCGGGACGGCGAGTTGGCCGAGGCCCGGCACGGCTTCGCCGAATCCCTCCGGATCCGCGAGGAGTTGGGCTACCTCGTCGGCACGGCTCCTGCACTGGCCTCCCTGGCAGAAGCGGAGGTCGAACCCGAGGCCACCCGACTCCGCGAGGAGGCCCGCCGCTTGCACCGCCTCCTGGGCGGCGTCCCGACATGGCTGTCCCGCCAGCTGACTCCACCGGCGGCGTCGGCGTAGCGCCAACGGGGGTGCCAAGTCCGGTTGTTCGGCGGGTGCGGGTCCCTCGTGGCTGGTCGCGCAGTTCCCCGCGCCCCTGGGGAGTTGCAGTTCACCTGCGCTACGGCGGGACCGTCCGCCCCCGCCGGACCGCAACGGGCCGCCGCAGGCATTTCAGGGGCGCGGGGAACTGCGCGGAACGCCCGCCCCCACCGAAGCCGCAGACGACGCCCGACCACCCTCACGCGCCGGCGAAGTGCCCGCCCACCAAGCCCCGCACCACATCCACGTCCCGAGCCATCAACGCATCCAGCAACGCGACATGCTCCCCCGCGTCCGCCACCAGATCCCCCCGCCCCCGAGACGAAACACCCCCCACCAACGGCCACTGCGACCGCCGATGCAAGTCCTCCGCGATCTGCACCAGTTGCTCGTTCCCCGACAACCCCAGCACCCCGCGATGAAACGCCCGATCGGTCTCCGCGTACGTCGCCCGGCACCCCGACGCCGCCGCCCGCACCGTCGCCTCCGCCAGCGGTCGCAGCTCCGCCCACCGTTCCACCGACACGGTCCGCGCCAGCCGTACCATCACCGGCACCTCGATCAGCGCCCGCACCTCGGCCAGCTCCGCCAGTTCACGGGCCCCCCGCTCGACCACCCGGAACCCCCGGTTGGGAACGACCTCGACGGCCCCCTCCACTGCGAGCTGCTGCATGGCCTCCCGCACGGGCGTCGCGGACACCCCGAAACGTTCCCCCAGCGCGGGCGCCGAGTACACGTCCCCCGGGCGCAACTCCCCCGCCATCAACGCCGTACGCAGAGCGTCCAGGACCTGCCCCCGCACGGACGCCCGCTGCACGACCGCCCGCGGAATCGGCACCTCGCTGTGCGTGTGCTCACCGCGCGCGTGCTCAGCCTGCGCGTGCTCACCCCGCATCTCGGAGGCCCGCGTCTGCGGCGGCACCCGGACGTCGGCCACGGCCTCCCGTACGGCCCGGTCCACGTCCCGCCCCACACCCTTCACGGGCCCTCCTCGGACGTGTCAGCACTTGGGGTCATTACGACGGGTTGTTACTCACCCGTCAAGCACCTTAGGCGCAGAACGCCTCAGTTCAAATCCCGAAAGCCTTGATAAGGTAAGCCTTACCTTTGAAGCAGGCCCGCCCCCAGACCGACCGCGAACGGGTGGCTCACATGCCCACACCACCGCCCGCCCCCGTTTCCCCGGCAACCCCCGTCACCCCCGCCTACGCCCGCCTGACCAAGGCCCTGCCCACCCTGACCGTCACCGAACTCCCCCCGCCCACCCCCCTCCCCGCCGGCGGCGGCTGGGTCACCGCCGCGGACCTCGCAGGGAACCCCACCGCCCTGGACGCGTTCCTCGCCTGGGACCACGAGCAGGTCCTCAGGGACAACCGCCGGCAGGGCCGCCCGGACGTGATCGCCGGCTTCGGCCTGCACCGCTACGCCTGGCCGGCCTGTCTCCTCTTCACCGCCCCCTGGTTCCTCCACCGCAGGGTCCCCCGCTATCCCGTGACCCACGTCTCCTACGACCGCACCCGGGGCCCGATGGCCCTCGCGGTGCACCCGAGCTCGTTCGCCTGCCTCCCGGACGACCCCGCGGCGGCACTCCCGGGCGCACGCCCGGTCCCCGACGAGGAGTCCCTGCGCGCCGAACTGCGGGACGCGATCGCCGAGCACATGGCACCGCTGCTCACCGCTTTCGGCCCCCGCATGCGCCGCCGCGGCCGGGCCCTGCGGGGCATGGTGACGGACGAGATCGTCGAGGGGATCTGGTACGTCGCCGGACTCCTCGGCGAGCACGAGAAGCACCGGGCCGAGCGCGAACTCGACCGGCTCCTCCCCGGAACCACCAAGCCGTACGTCGGCTCCCCCGCCTTCCGGATGCTGACCGGCCCGGACGGCGCGGCCCTGCCCACCCGGGACCGGGTGAGCTGCTGCATGTACTACACACTGGCCCCGGACGACACCTGCGCCACCTGCCCGCGCACCTGCGACACGGACCGGATCGCCAAGCTCACCGCGACCGCCGCGAGTTGAGCTTCCGTCAGGAGGACCCCCCGTGCACACCCCCCGGAAGGGTCCCGTAAGATCAACGCCGACTGAGACGCCCGTTCGGTTACAGGCACTTCACAACTTCCTCACTTGGCGCAGGAACTTTCCGGAGAACCACCCGTACGGGTAGTCTTATTCGAACTCAACTCCCGCCCCTCAAGCGGCAGTTCGAGCAAAACGCTGCCCTGGGCAACTCCCTTGCACTTCCTTGGCGGCCACTTGCCCCGAAACCCCCTGAGGGCCGGTGGGAGTGGGCCACTATGGCGGGCGTTACGCCCTATCCCAATGCAAGGGACCCCCAGATGAGACTGACCGACATATCGCTGAACTGGCTGCTTCCGGGCGCCGTACTGCTCCTGGGCATGCTGGCGGCGGTAGCGGTGCTCGCGCGGAGCAAGCGGTCCGGCGGGGAGCACGCGAAAGACGACTCCTGGGAGCGCAGCGAGGAGCGCCGCAGGCGCAAGGAAGCCCTGTACGGCACCGCCTCCTATGTCCTCCTCTTCTGCTGTGCGGCGGTCGCCGCCGCCCTTTCCTTCCGCGGCCTGGTCGGCTTCGGTGAGGAGAACCTGAGCCTCTCCGGCGGCTGGCAGTACCTGGTGCCGTTCGGGCTCGACGGCGCGGCGATGTTCTGCTCCGTGCTCGCGGTGCGCGAGGCCAGCCACGGTGACGCGGCGCTCGGCTCCCGGATACTGGTGTGGACGTTCGCCGGCGCGGCGGCCTGGTTCAACTGGGTGCACGCCCCGCGGGGCTTCGGCCACGACGGCGCCCCCCAGTTCTTCTCCGGCATGTCCCTCTCCGCCGCCGTACTGTTCGACCGCGCGCTGAAGCAGACCCGCCGGGCCGCGCTCCGTGAGCAGGGTCTGGTGCCGCGGCCGCTGCCGCAGATCCGCGTGGTGCGCTGGCTGAGGGCGCCCCGTGAGACCTACAAGGCCTGGTCGCTGATGCTGCTGGAGAACGTCCGCAGCCTCGACGAGGCGGTCGACGAGGTCCGCGAGGACCAGCGTCAGAAGGAAACCGCCCGCATACGGCGCCGGGACCAGCAGCGCATGGAGCGTGCGCAGCTGAAGGCCATCAGCCGTGGCCACCGTGGATTCGTCGGCCGGGGACGTCAGTTGGAGCAGCCGCCGCAGGCCGCGGCTCTGGAGCGCGCGTCCGCGGAGCCTGCCATATCGACGCCGGAGCCCCAGCCGCTGCCCGTACGGCAGCGTCCTTCGCTCCAGCCCGTGCGCCATGGGGCTGACTCCTCCGTCGACCTCACCGCGGAGGACGACACAATGGCTCTGCCGCGTCTCGACTCGCTGGAGCGCAAGCTCAAGGATCTTGAGCAGCAGTTCGGCTAGGGAGCCGAGGCACCATGGGAAGGGGGCGTGACCGACGCGGTCACGCCCCCTTCCCGTTGCCGTCTTTCACGCCGCTTCGGCGTCCAGTTCGAACCAGACGGACTTTCCCACCCCATGCGCCCGTACGCCCCAGGCGTCCGCGAGGGACTGCACCAGGACCAGGCCCCGGCCGTGCGTACTCTCGCCCGCTTCGGGTATCCGCACCCTGGGCCGGTGGGCCACGAAGTCCCGTACCTCCACCCGCAGGGCCTGCGGTCCCACGGTGGCCGTGACCACCGCGTCGCGATCGGTGTGGACGAGTGCGTTGGTGACCAGTTCGCTGGTGAGCAGTTCCGCAATCTCCGATCGTCCGGGCCTGCCCCACTGCCGTAACAGCTCGCGCAGGGCCCTGCGAGTCTCCGGTACGGCCCCCAGGTCCGCCCGCTCCAGTCTCCGCCGGAGCTGTGGCGACCGCGCCAGCTCCAGGGTGCCGTCGGTCGTCTCCTCCATGGTCTGTGCCGAGAAGGCCCCTCCTGCCGTGGGACCGCCTCCTCGTGCCTGCCTCTTCATGACCCCCGCCCGCGTGCCGATGTCGGTTCCCCTCCTGCTCGAACACGTTCACGGGGATCCATGCCCCCGTAGTTCGGACGGCAGTCATGTCGAATCGTCAACGACCAGGTGTTCGGCCACAGTTGTGGGGGCGACCCCGGTCCCGCCCGCGGAGCTGCGGATTCCCGGACCGCGGCTCCCGGACCGCCGTGCCCGAAGACGGCTCCCGGCCGCGCCGCCCCGCGGCGCTCGACGTCCGTGCCTCCGGACTCGCCTCACGGCATGTGCCAGGCGAACCGGTGCGGTCGTGCCGGTCCTGCGGCTCGCAAAGCCCCTGCTGGGAGCGGTGGTTGAGCCGAGGGCGCGGCTGGCCGGGGACGCGCGGGACGCAGGTACGGTCCGAGACACCGGGTGCTCCCTCAGCCCTCACGGGCGGGGGGCTGCCGCACGGCACCTCGGATGCGCCCGTGACAGCGAGTGGAGGTGCGCCGGTTCATCCGGCCCGGCGTCGGCGGCCGGTCCCGCGCTGCCACACGGCAATCGGCCCACGCGGCCCCGGGACACCGGGATGACACCGCATGGGCCGATTCACCTACACCGGGCTGCCGTTCCCGCCGTAGCCGGTGAAGAGCCGGGGCAGGCGGGAAACTGGCCGGATTCTGCCGTCACTTGCCTCCGCTGCTCTTGCCTCCGGCGCCCTTGGTGCCGATCCCCTTGGTGCCGATGTGGAAGATCTTGTGGGTGTCGCGGGTCATGTCGACGACGAGCGTGCTGGTCTGACCTGCGCTCCACGTGAGGGTGACGACGGCCTCCGTGTGCCTGGCGGTTCCACTCTCGGTGACCTTCCAGGCGAGCGGGACGTTCTGGGCGCGCAGGACGCCGTCGGCGTGCTCCCTCTCCTCCCAGGCGTTCAACTCCTTCTGGAAGGCGGGCGTGAGGTAGTGGGCGCGGAGCGCGTCCCGGAGGCCGCCACTGTCCTCGTCGGTCACCGCGTCGATGTAGGTGCCGTAGAAGTCGGCGATGCGGGTGAGGTTGTCGGAGGGCTTCCCGCCGACGCTGCGCGGCGCTTTGGCGGAGGCCTGGGCGGTGGCGCCGAGGCCGAGGGCCAGGGCGAGGCCGACGGCCAGGGCGGTACGGCGGGTCCTGGTGCTGCTGTTCATGTCTGATCCCCGTTTTCAGGTGCTGTGCGCTGTTGTGCTGTGCGCTGCTGTGTCGTGGTCCGGAGCGGGGCCGCCCGCCCGACCCCCGTGCGGGAGGGCGGCCCCGCCGGTCAGTGGAGCTTGTTGACCGCGGTGACGGTGGTCTTCTTGAAGGCCTTCACCGGTGCGTCGCCGAGGCGGCCCATCTCGCCCCAGTTGACGACGGTCACGGTGCGGCCGTCCCGGCCGACGGACATGAGGTGGACGTCGAGGGCGCCCCAGGAGGTCTCGGTCGCGAGCCCGTACACGTGGGCGCCCTCCTCGACGGACAGCTTTCCGAAGTCCTTGCCGGTCGCGCTGGTCTCCGGGTCTGCCTGCTCGATCCTGGTCGCGCAGTTCTTGAAGTCCCGGTTCAGCCGGGAGACGAGGCTCTTCGCCGACGCGGTGTCGCGCAGGACGACGGTGACCTGTCGGGCGCCGGTCTCCAGCTCGGTTCGGAACTCACGGTTCCATGCGGAGGAGCGGGCCGGGACGCCGGCCTGGGCGCAGACACCGAGCCCTGCCTCGCCCACCCCGCCGGTGACCTTGCCGGCGGTCCAGTCGGAACTCGGGTGCGGCGGGAGGTCGGCGGCCGCGAGGAAGCCGGGTGCCTTGGGTGCCGCCTGCGCCGGAGTGGCGAGCGTCGCGCCGAGGGCGAGACCGGTGAGGGCGAGAGCGGAGAGCGCGCCGACTCGAGTACGCGTGAACATGGATGTCCCCCGTGATGAGTGCATGAGTGATGGCATGCAGGAGTGATGGGTGCATGAGCATGGAATGACGCCCGCCGCCGGTGGTCGGTCCGGCCCTGGTCGGTGCGACACCAGAAGCATCCGCTGTCACAGGAGGTCGGCGCAACGACTAGCGGCCCTTTCGGAGTGGTGGAACCATCCCACCCCTTCTGACGTGCAGGTATATGGTGGGCCTGGGATACCGGATCAGGGGGGAATCGTTGTCCGCACCCGAACCGCAGGACGAGGTCCAGGAGTTCGCGGCACTGCTGCGGAGCCTGAAGGAACGCACGGACCGCAGTTACGGCTCGCTGGCCCGGCGCCTGAACATGAACACCTCGACCCTGCACCGCTACTGCGCCGGCGACGCGGTGCCGCTCGACTTCGCTCCGGTGGAACGATTCGCCGCGCTGTGCGGGGCCTCGGCCGAGGAACGGATGGATCTGCACCGGCTGTGGCTGTCGGCGGTGGCGGCGAGGCAGCGACCCCGAGCGGCGGAGGAAGCCACGGCGGCGTCGCCGATCCCCGGAGACGATCCCGCCGACGCGGCGGCGGGGACGGCCGGCAGTACGGCGGCGGGGACGGCCGGCAGTACGGCGGCGGGGACGGCCGGCAGTACGGCGGCGGAGACATCCGGCGAGACGACTACGGACGCCGCGGTCGGCGGCACGGATACGGACGCGGCGGTCGGTGACCCGGGTACCGGTGACGAGACCAGCAACGCCGACGGTGACGACGGACTGCTCTCGGGCCCCGGTACCGCTGCTCCCCCGCCCCGCCCCTGGTACCGCCGTCGGCGGATCGCCGTCACCGCGGCCGCCGCGGTGGCGCTGCTGGCGACGCTGGGCAGTCTGTCGGCGCTGCCCTCGGGGCGTTCCGGGTCGGACACGGTCGCCGACGCGCCCGACCCCTCGTCCCGCACCTCGGCGTCGAGCACGCCCGACCGCTCCCCGTCCGCCTCGCCGAGTCCGTCCGCCACCTCCGGCTCCCCGACACCCAAGGGCCACAGCGGCAGCCCGTCCGCGTCGGCGCCGGGCGGGGGTTCGGCCTCCCAGGGCACCGGCAAGGCCGGGAAGCAGGGCGGCTTCACCGGTACGCCGCTCACCTGGACCGCCAACTCCCACGTCTGGTTCGCGGGCTGCGGCCACGACTACGTCATCACCAAGCCGCCGGCCCAGGTCCCGCCGCCCCCGGTCTCGCAGGACGCGGCGCAGTGGGCGGCGACGCAGGGCGCGATCCACGGCCGGCAGACCATGGTGCGGATCTCGGTGCAGGGCCGCAGCTCCACGGCGGTCGTCCTGGAGGACCTCCGGGTCCGGGTGGCCTCACGCGGGACGCCGGTCCAGGGCAACTCGTACGCCATGGAGCAGGGGTGCGGCGGCGCTCTCACCCCGCGTGAGTTCTCCGTCGATCTCGACAAGGACCGTCCGATCGCCCGGTCGAAGCCCGGCAACGACGGCGAGAACGTCATCCCGGCCGTCAGGATGCCCTACCGGGTCTCCTCGACGGACCCGGAGATCCTGCTGGTGACCGCGGAGACGGTCACCTGCGACTGCAACTGGTACCTCGAACTGGACTGGTCCTCCCAGGGCCGCACCGGCACGGTCCGGATCGACGACCACGGCAAGCCGTTCCGCACGACGGGCATCAAGGGCCTGCCCCGCTACTGGTACGGCACGGACGCGGCCGGTCAGCGGGCCTGGGTGGAGTACACCGGCTGAGGACGGGCCTAGGGCCGAGGCACGTTCCGGAGGTTGGAGCGGGCCATCTGGACCATCCGGCCTACCCCGCCGTCGAGGACGATCTTCGAGGCGGACAGGGCGAATCCGGTGACCATCTCGGCGCTGATCTTCGGCGGGATGGACAGCGCGTTGGGGTCGGTGACGATGTCGACGAGGGCCGGGCCCTTGTGCTTGAACGCTGCCTTGAGCGCCCCGGCGAGATCCTTCGGCTTCTCGACGCGCTCTCCGTAGGCGCCGCAGGCGCGGGCCACGGCGGCGAAGTCGGGGTTCTTGTTGGCGGTGCCGTAGGAGGGCAGTCCCGCGACCAGCATCTCCAACTCGACCATGCCGAGGGAGGAGTTGTTGAACAGCACGACCTTCACGGGGAGGTCGTACTGCACGAGGGTCAGGAAGTCGCCCATCAGCATGGAGAACCCGCCGTCGCCGGACATCGACACGACCTGCCGTTTGCGGTCGGTGAACTGGGCTCCGATCGCCATCGGCAGCGCGTTCGCCATCGACCCGTGCGAGAACGAACCGATCACCCGGCGACGGCCGTTGGGCGAGATGTAGCGGGCGGCCCACACATTGCACATACCGGTGTCGACGGTGAACACGGCGTCGTCGGCGGCGAGTTCGTCCAGTACGGAGGCCACGTACTCGGGGTGGATCGGGACGTGCTTCTCGACCTTGCGGGTGTACGCCTTGACGACCCCTTCGAGCGCGTCGGCGTGCTTCTTGAGCATCTTGTCGAGGAAGCGCCGGTTCGTCTTCTCCTTGACCCGGGGCGTCAGACACCGCAGGGTCTCCTTCACGTCGCCCCAGACGGCCAGGTCCAGCTTGGAGCGGCGGCCGAGGTGTTCGGGCCGTACGTCGACCTGGGCGATCTGGACGTCGTCGGGCAGGAAGGCGTTGTACGGGAAGTCGGTGCCGAGCAGGATCAGCAGGTCGCACTCGTGGGTCGCCTCGTAGGCGGCGCCGTAGCCGAGCAGTCCGCTCATGCCGACGTCGAAGGGGTTGTCGTACTGGATCCACTCCTTGCCCCGGAGGGCGTGGCCCACGGGGGACTTGACCTTCTCCGCGAACTCCATGACCTCGGCGTGCGCGCCCGCGGTGCCGCTGCCGCAGAAGAGGGTGACCTTCTGGGCCTTGTCGATCATCTCGACGAGCTTGTCGATCTCGGCGTCGCCGGGGCGGACGGAGGGCCGTGAGGTGACGAGGGCGGTCTCGGCGGCCTTCTCGGGGGCGGGCTGGTCGGCGATGTCGCCGGGCAGGGAGACGACGCTGACGCCGGAGCGGCCGACGGCGTTCTGGATGGCGGTCTGGAGCAGCCGCGGCATCTGCTTCGGGCTGGAGATCATCTCGCTGTAGTGGCTGCACTCCTGGAACAGGCGGTCGGGGTGGGTCTCCTGGAAGAAACCGAGGCCGATCTCGCTGGAGGGGATGTGCGAGGCGAGGGCGAGGACCGGGGCCATGGAGCGATGGGCGTCGTAGAGGCCGTTGATGAGGTGCAGGTTGCCGGGCCCGCAGGAGCCGGCGCAGGCGGTGAGCTTGCCGGTGATCTGGGCCTCGGCGCCGGCGGCGAAGGCGGCGGTCTCCTCGTGCCGTACGTGCACCCAGTCGATGGCGGCGTTGCGCCTGACGGCGTCCACGACCGGGTTGAGGCTGTCGCCGACGACGCCGTAGAGACGCTTCACTCCGGCTTTGACGAGGATGTCCACGAACTGCTCGGCGACGTTCTGTTTGGCCATGGATCCCTGCACCCCTCTTCGGTCTTCCGTGGGTCCATCAATCCACAATGGCCGCGATCACGCCTCCCAAACCGCGGCGGCCGTCCGGTCGTCGGCATACCCCTTGACTCTCACCTGGCTGTCGGCAAGGAACGCTGCGAGTCCGGGCGGGGGCCCTGACCACCGTCCTGTGAGGTACTCGCACAGTTCGGGTTCGCCGCGCAGGGGTTCGGCGAGGCCGCCGGTGCACATGAGGAGGGTGTCACCCGGGCGGGCGACGGAGGCGCGGAAGCGGAAGGGTGCGCGGGGCGGTTCCGGGGCGGGTTCGTAGGGGCTCGGGGGTGTGGGGATGCCGAGGTCCATGGTGAGGCGGTCGCCGTCGGGGGTCTCGGAGGGCAGCGAGCCGAAGCCGACGACGGGTTCTCCGGTGACCTCGCTGACCAGGGGTTCGATGTCGTGCCACTCGCCGTCGCGGAGCCGGAAGAGACCGCCGTCGCCCACGCCGAAGAACACACGGACCCGGCAGTCGGGGTCGGCGGGCAGCAGCAGACAGCGCAGGGTGGCCGCGTACTCCTCGGGGTCGATGCCCTGCTCGGCGGCGCTGGCCCGGAGTCTGCCGAGGCTGCGGTCGGTGAGACGGTGCAGTCCGGACTTCAGGTCGCCGCGGCGGGCGGCGCCGATGTCCTGCGCGAGGCGGGCGTGGCTGCGTCCCACGGCCCGTGCGATCCACTGACAGGCCTCGGCGGCGGCCCGGTGGGCGCCGGGGGTGGCGCGGGCGCCGGTGGCCATGGCGACGAGCACCAGCGCCTGGTCGCCGGTGCCGAAACGGGCGGTGAGCAGGGAGTCCCTCCTCGGCTCCCCCCGGAACCTCGCGGAGTCCCCCCGCACGGACACCGCCCGCAGCGTGCAGGCCCCGTACCTGGCCCCGTCCAGCACGGTGTCCGCCACGAGGTCGTCGAGCTCGTCGGGATCGGCGGGCGGGAGCGCGGTGGGCTCGGCGTCATAGGTGGGCGGCCCGGACCCCACGAATCCGACCGGGGCGGGAGGAAGCGTGGGGAGGTCCACTCGGGTGGCTGTGCGGAGGGGGTCGGGGGCGGGTGACGGGGGGCTGGTGGCGTGCGGGGCGGCCGACGGGCGATCGGGGGCCGAGGTGGCGTGGGCTTCGGCTGCCGGGTCCGGGGCGGGTGACGGGGGGCTGGTGACGTGCGGGGCGGCCGACGGGCGGTCGGGGGCCGGTGTGGAGTGGGCGTCGGCTGCCGGGGCGGCGGTGGGACCGGGCGCTGAGGATGCGTTCGGTGCCGTATGGGGACCGGGTTCGGGATGGCGGTCGGTCGTGGTCTCGCCGCGCTGTGGGGAGGAACCCCCGCCGGACGTCGCGTCGCGGACCTGGTCGGGGGGCTCCGGCGTCGGGTTGGGCTGGGTGGAGCCGGGGCCGGTGGGGGCGGTGGGCGCAGCGGGTTGCGGGGTGCCGGGAGCCGGGGTGGCCCACCAGTCTCCTTCGGCGCGGTGGGTGGGCTCGTCACGGCGGGCCGTGGGGGCCCCGGGGCGGCGGGGGCCGGCCTGGGAGGACGCGTCCCCGGAGCCGCCCGGGGAGACGGAGCCCGCATCGGGGTCGCCCTTGCGCGGGTCCGGGTCGACGCCGGGGTCGCCCTTGCGCAGGTCCGGGCCGGAGTCACCTGTGCGCGGGTCCGGACCGGAATCGCCTGTGCGCGAGTCCGGACCGGGGCCGCCCATGCGCGAGTCCGTGCCGGCATGAGGTTCGGCGTAGCCGAAGGCACCGGGGTGGTACGGACCGGGCCGGTCGTCGCCCTGCGCGGGACCGCCCACGCCGACGTCCCGCGCATCCGGCCGGCCGGAGCCGGCACCTGACTCGGACCGGCGGCCCCCGTCTCCAGGCACCCGCCCGGCAGCCGCCTGCGAGGCACCGTCCCGACCGTTGCCCCGCTCAGCTCCCCAGTCCTCCCGCGCGCCCCAGTCGCCGTCCTCCGGTGGCGGGGGTGGTGTCGCCGGGCGTGGCGGGGCCGTGGGAGGTGGCGGTGCCGCGGTGGGTGGCCTCGGGGCGTCGGGGGGCCTGCGGGACGCCGGGACGTTCGTGACGGGAGGTGTCTCCGTGGACGTACGCCCACCGGAAGGCGACGGCGGGAGGTCCGACGGGCCGCGTTCGTCGAAGCCAGGGGGCTTGGGGCCGGGAGGGAAGGCCACAGGGCCCTGAGCGGTGCCGGGCGCCGACTCCGGGAAGCGGGGGTCCCGGCCGGGGTCCCGACCGCTGCTCGTGCGAGGCGGCACGTCCCCCGGCTCGGAGAAGCCGGGCGCGGTGGCGCCGGGCTCAACACCGGCCCCGGAGAAGCCGGACTCCGCACCACCGGACCCTGAGAAGCCGGAGTCCGCACCACCGGACCCTGAGAAGCCGGACTCCGCACCACCGGACCCTGAGAGGCCGAGCTCCATGACACCCGGCTCGGGAAAGCGCGGCGCCGGCACGCCGCCAGCAGGTCGCGCGCTCGGCCCGACGGCACCTCCGCCGCCGTCCTCCACCGCCCCCGCCGCCGAGGCGAAGCGGTCGTCCAGGGTGTCCGGGGCCGGTGCGGGGCCCGTGTCGTCCGTGGAGTCGTACAGCTGCCCCCACCAGTCGTCCTCGTGACCCGTGGGCCTACCCCCCTGCTGGCTCATGCCCCCAATTGTCCACCGCGGGAGCCGTATGGAAACGGGGCATCCACAAAAATGGTGCACGACCGAGTGCCTCGAACGGCGTGTCGAGTGAACCGTCGAACAGGTGTGACGAAAGGTGTCCGCCCCGGCGCCGAACTCGCTGACCTGCGCGTCCCCGCCCTCTCCTGCACCCTGGACGAATGGGGGTGTGGGAGCTCCTGCTGGTCGGCCTGGTCATGCTGTTCGGCCTGGTCGGCGTCCTGGTGCCCGGAGTGCCGGGGTCGTGGCTGGTGTGGGCCGCGGTCCTGTGGTGGGCGCTGAAGGATCCCCAGCCGGTCGCCTGGTTCGTGCTCGTGTCGGCCACCGTCGCCCTGTTCCTGTCCCAGGTGGTCCGCTGGGCGCTGCCACCGCGCCGACTGCGGGAGAGCGGCGCCACCCCGAGGATGGCGGTGTACGCCGGGACGGGCGCGTTCCTCGGGTTCTTCCTGGTCCCCGTGCTCGGCGCGATCCCCGGCTTCATGGCGGGCGTCTACGTCTGCGAACGTCTCCGCCTCGGCCGGCACGGGGAGGCGCGGGCCGCGCTGCGGCAGGCGATGCGCTCGGGCGGCTCCAGCGTGCTGGCGGAGCTGTTCACCTGCCTGCTCATCATGGGCGCGTGGCTGGGGACGGTGCTGTGGGGCTGACACAGGACCGCGGCCCCAGGACCGGATTCCGATGTGCGGTTCCCTCGCACGTGTTTGGGTGTCTGCCATGACCGCATTCAGCGAGGCCGAGCGCGCATACCTGAAGTCACAGCGGCTGGGACGCCTGGCCACCGTCGATCAGCACGGGCAGCCGCAGGCGAACCCGGTCGGCTTCTTCCCGCAGGACGACGGCACCATCCTGATCGGCGGCCACGCGATGGGCCGCACCAAGAAGTGGCGCAACCTCCAGCGGAACCCGAAGGTCGCGCTGGTCGTCGACGACATCGTGAGCCTGAGGCCGTGGACGGTACGCGGCATCGACATCCGCGGGGAGGCGGAACTCCTCACCGGCCCGCACGAGTTGGGCCCGCATTTCAGCGAGGAAGTGATCCGCATTCATCCGCGCCGCATCCACAGCTGGGGTCTGGAGGAGGGCTAGAGCGCCCCTTCCAGGGTGAGCAGGGCCGTCTTGCGTTCGAGGCCGCCCGCGTACCCGGTCAGGGAGCCGTTCGCGCCGATCACCCGGTGGCAGGGGCGGACGATCAGCAGCGGGTTGGCGCCGATCGCACCGCCGACGGCCCGTACCGCGACCCGGGAGGCGCCGACGCGGGCGGCGATCTCGCCGTACGTCGTGGTCGCGCCGTACGGGACGTCGTCCAGGGCGTCCCAGACCCGGGTGCGGAACTCGGTGCCCTCGGGGCGCAACTCCAGCTGGAACTCCTTGAGTTCACCCGCGAAGTAGGCGTCGAGCTGCTCCCGGGCCGCCCGGAAGGGGCCGGGGTCGTGCCGCCAGCCCTCCTGCACGGTACGGCCGTTCTTCTGTCCGGGCACGGAGAGCGAGGTCAGCGCGCCGGTCTCGTCGGCGGTGAGGAGCAGTTCGCCGACAGGGCTGTCCAGGCGGGTCCAGCGGGTGGTCATGATGTCTCCAACTCTCCTGCTGTGCGCAGGTGTTGCCAGGCGTAGGAGCGCCAGGGGCGCCAGCTGTCGGGGGTGTCGAGGCCGGGTGGGGCGACATCGGGGTCGCCGAGCGCGCGGGCGCGGACGGTGGCGACGGTACGGGCGTCCAGGCCGGGCAGGGCGAGCAGCGCGTGCTGCGCCTCGTCGCGGTCGGCACCCGGGTCCAGCCGTACGGCGCCGTCGGCCAGGGCGGTGGCGAGCGCGCCCAGTGGTCCTGTCGCCTCCGTGAGGGCGGCGGGCTCGGGGAAGAGGTGGGTGAGGCTCCCGCAGGGGGCGTCCAGGGTCTTGCCGTGACGCAGGACGAGCCGTTCGGATGCGGTACGGCCCATCAGTGCCCGTACCGCGAGCTCCTCGGGGTCGGCGGCGCCGGGCGAGCGGAGTCCGGGGCGGGCGGCGACCAGCGGGGCGAGCCGCGGGTCCTCGGCCAGGCGCTCGTCGACGGCGTAGGGGTCGGCGTCGAGGTCGAACAGGCGCCGCAGCCGTCCGACGGCGGTGGTCAGGTCGCGGGGGTCGGTCAGATGCAGGTGGGCGTCGAGCCAGCCGCCGGGGTGGGCGCCGGAGGGGGCCCTGACCGTGCCGGGCCGTTCGAGGACGGCGACGATCCCGGTGCCGTGCGGGAGGCGGAGGGTGCGGCGGTAGGTGCGCCGGCCCGGTGCTCCGGTCACCTCCTCGACGCCGTGAACGGCCTCGTTCTCCAGTAGGTCGAAGACGGCGGCGGACTCGTAGGGGCCGCGGTGGGCGAGCCGTAGCGGAATGCCCGCGGTGGGGGTGGCCGGGCGGCGGGCGGTCCTGGCGGCGGCCCGGAGGCCGGTGGGCGTGGCGGCGTAGATCTCGCGGACCGTGTCGTTGAACTGCCGCACGCTGGCGAAGCCGGACGCGAACGCGATCTCGGTGACCGGCAGGGCGGTGGTCTGGAGCAGGACACGGGCGGTGTGGGCCCGCTGGGCCCGGGCCAGGGCGACGGGTCCCGCGCCGAGCTCGGCGGTGAGCTGCCGCTGAACCTGGCGTGGGCTGTAGCCGAGGCGGCCGGCGAGCCCGGCGACGCCCTCCCGGTCGACGACTCCGTCGCCGATCAGGCGCATCGCCCGGCCCACGACGTCGGCGCGGACGTTCCAGTCGGCGGAACCGGGCACCGCGTCCGGGCGGCACCGCCGGCAGGCCCGGAATCCGGAGCCCTGGGCGGCGGCGGCCGTCGGGTAGAAGCGGACGTTGTGACGCTTCGGGGTCACCGCGGGGCAGCTGGGCCGGCAGTAGATCCCGGTCGTCCGGACAGCGAAGAAGAACTCCCCGTCGAACCGGGCGTCCCTGCTGCGGACGGCTTCGTACCTGGTGTCTTCGTCCATCACGCGTTCCAGTCTCCGCCGTGCGCGGAGGTGCCGCTGGCGGAAAACGGACGTGGGGGTGCGGTGCGTGGGTGGTGCGGGTCCGTCGTAGCCGGTCGCGCCCACGCGGCGGAGCCGCACATGGATACAGCCCCGCGCCCCTAGGCAGGTTGCAGCTGGGCATGCCAGGACTGCACCCACTCAGGGGCGCGGGGAACTGCGCGACCAGCCCCGCACCCCGCCGCACCCGAACGACTACGCCCAGCGCCCCCTCTTCGCCTCCATCGCCGCCTTCCCCTGCGCCCCCCGCTTCTTCCACTCCTTACGGATCTCCGAACGGAGCCGCGCGTCGGTCTTCGCCACGATCCGCTGGTTCTCCCGGATCAGCTTCCGGTAGCTCTCCAGCCGCCGTTGCACCAGCTCCCCGGAGTCGATCGCGGCGAGCACCGCGCACCCCGGCTCGGCCTCGTGCGCGCAGTCGTGGAACCGGCACCGCTCGGCCAGCACCTCGATCTCGGCGAAGACCTGTCCGACGCCGGTCTCGGCGTCCCACAGCCCCACGCCCCTGAGGCCGGGGGTGTCGATCAGCACGCCCCCGCCCGGCAGGGCGAGCAGGTTGCGGGTGGTGGTCGTGTGCCGGCCCTTCCCGTCGACGTCCCGGGTGGTGTGCACCTGCATCACGTCCTCGCCGACGAGCACGTTGGCCAGCGTGGACTTCCCCGCGCCGGACTGCCCGAGCAGCACGGTCGTACCGCCGGAGACGGACGCGACGAGGACGTCGAGGCCGTCGCCGTCCAGGGCGCTGACGGTCAGCACGGGCACTCCCGGGGCCGTCATCTCCACGTCCTGCACGAGGTGGGAGAGCGTGACCGGGTCCGGCACGAGGTCCGCCTTGGTGAGCACGACGAGGGGCTGGGCACCGGACTCCCAGGCCAGGGCGAGGAAGCGTTCGATGCGGCCGAGGTCGAGTTCGACGGCCAGTGACACGGCGACGATGGCGTGGTCGACGTTGGCCGCGAGGATCTGCCCCTCGGACCGCTTGGAGGAGGTGGAGCGGACGAAAGCGGTACGGCGCGGCAGATACGTCCGTACGTAGCGGGGGTTGCCCCCGGGTTCGACGACGGCCCAGTCGCCGGTGCACAGGACCCGCATCGGGTCGTGCGGGGTGACGAAGGCGGTGTCGGCGCGCAGTGTCCCGTCGGCGGTGACGATGTCGCACTGCCCGCGGTCGACCCGGACCACGCGGCCGGGGATGAGCCCTTCGGGCTCGTAGGGGGCGAACTCCTTCGCCCATGCCTCGTCCCAGCCGTAGGGAGCGAGAGCGGTGAAAACTGAGGTGGAAGTCAAGGGAGACCCTTCACAGGGTGGCCCGGCACAGGAATATGAGGTCAGCCGAGGGCCACGGAGGTGGACGTGATGATCTGGATGCGGGCAGCGCTCATCGCAAAGACAGCCATCGGTCGACACCTCCTCTTCCAAGCTCGTCAGGCACGGCGGCCGTGAGCCGGCGTGCGAAGCGGTCCTCACTTTAGAGGGCCCCTTCCGTGCGCGCCACGGGTTTTCTCGTCACCGCGCACTCACTCGAACAGCCCTGTGCGTTGGTCGTACGCGACCGGCGGCTGTGGCATGGAAGGCACCGGAAGGCCTCGCCCACGTCCAGGAGACCTCGTGATGACCCAGCGTCCGCCCCGCCCCGTCCGTGTGCTCGCCTCGGCCCTGGCGGCCGGTGCCCTGTTGACGACAGCCGCCTGTTCGGACGGTGACGACAGCGGGGCGGGCAGCGCGGACACCACGCGGATCTCCTCCTCGCCGCTCGCGCAGGAGTCCCCGTCCGCGCTCACGGCGGCGGGGGCGAAGGCGGCGCTGGTGACGGAGGCGGACCTGGAGGGCGACTGGGACCAGGTGAAGAACGCGGCCGGCTGGCAGGACAGTCTCCTGGTCGGCAAGGTCGACGTGGCCGACTTCCTCACCGCGAAGACGAACGCGGCCGACTGCCAGAAGCTCCTCGACGCGCTGTACGACGACGACCTCCTGGGCAAGCCGTCGGGGGCGAGCGCGCTCACCGGCTTCCAGGAGGGCGAGTCCCGGCTGCTGTACCAGGTCGCCGCCTACGACAAGAACACGCTGGACTCCTCCTTCTCCTGGCTGAAGAGCCTGCCGGACAAGTGCGACCAGTTCACGGCCACGGACAGCTCGGCCGGGAAGCGCACGGTCCAGGTGGTCGAGGCCCCACTGCCCAAGGAGGGCGACGCCCGGCAGGGGTTGCAGGTCACCGTCCAGGGCACGTCGGGCGGTACGCCCACCACCCTCACCCTCGACGTCGCTGCCGTGCGGGTCGGCGCGGACGCGATCACCGTCACCAACGGCGGTCTCGGCGGCGCGGACCACGACAGCACGGAGACCGCCGTGAAGCTGGGAACGGCTCGTCTCCAGGACGTGCAGGCGGGCCGTACCCCGTCCGGCGACCCGAGCGAGATCGAGTGACGGTACGGACGGGCGGGGCGGCGGGCGGCGGGCGGCGGCCCCCCGGCGGCCGGACTACGACGACGACCGGGCGTGGCCGGGGGTGTTCCCGAGCTGAGCGCCATGTGACATGGTACTGGCGTGAGCAAGCGACTGACCTGCGATGTCGTGGTCGTCGGAGCCGGAATGGTGGGCGCCGCCTGTGCTCTGTACGCCGCCCGGGCAGGCCTCGACGTGACCGTCGTCGACCGCGGCCCGGTGGCCGGCGGCACGACCGGCGCCGGTGAGGGCAATCTCCTGGTCTCCGACAAGGAACCGGGCCCCGAGCTAGAACTCGCCCTGCTGTCCGGCCGGTTGTGGACCGAGCTCGCGGAGGAGCTCGGCGGGCTCATCGAGTACGAGCGCAAGGGCGGCCTGGTCGTCGCCTCCACTCCCCACGGTCTCGACGCCCTGGAGAAGCTCGCGATCGGACAACGGACCGCGGGAGTCGAGGCGGTGCGGGTGGCCGCGGAGCAACTCCACGACCTGGAGCCCCACTTGGCGCCCGGTCTCGCGGGCGGTGTGCTGTATCCCCAGGACGCCCAGGTCATGCCGACGCTGGCCGCGGCCCATCTCGTACGGGCCTCGGGTGCCCGTCTGCTCACCGGCACGACCGTGACCGAGGTGGCGCGTGACACGGCAGGTGCCGTGCGCGGGGTACGGACCGACCGGGGGGACATCCACGCGCCGTACGTCGTCAACGCAGCCGGGACCTGGGGCGGGGAGCTGGCCGCACTGGCGGGGGCGGGCCTGCCCGTGCTCCCCCGGCGCGGCTTCGTCCTCGTCACCGAGCCGCTCCCCCGGCTGATCCGCCACAAGGTGTACGCCGCCGACTACGTGGCGGACGTGGCCAGCGACTCGGCGGCCCTCCAGACCTCACCGGTCGTCGAGGGGACGGCGGCCGGCCCCGTCCTCGTCGGCGCGAGCCGTGAACGGGTCGGCTTCGACCGGTCGTTGTCGCTGCCGGCCCTGCGCGCGCTGGCGGCCGGCGCGACCCGGCTGTTCCCGTTCCTGGAGCGGGTGCGCGCGATGCGGACCTACCTGGGCTTCCGGCCGTACATGCCCGACCATCTGCCGGCGATCGGCCCCGACCCCCGGGTGCCGGGGCTGTTCCACGCATGCGGGCACGAGGGCGCGGGGATCGGACTGTCCACGGGGACAGGGCGGTTGATCGCCCAGGTGATGACCGGTGGGATCCCCGAGCTCGGTCTCGCGCCCTTCCGCCCCGACCGGTTCCCCGACACCGAGGAGGCCGTGTGAACCCGCTGGAACTGGCGCGCGCCGAGCCCGGTCCCGCCTTCACCGTCACGCTCGACGGGCGGGAGATCGAGGCCCTGCCCGGTCAGACGGTCGCCGCCGCGCTGTGGACGGCGGGCGTCACCTCCTGGCGAGGCACCCGGGGCGAGGGCCGCCCGCGCGGGCTGTTCTGCGGCATCGGCGTCTGCTTCGACTGCCTGGTGACCGTCAACGACCGCCCGAACCAACGGGCTTGTCTGCTGCCCCTGCGCCCGGGCGACCGGATCCGCACCCAGGAGGGGACCGGCCACGATGAGTGAACCCACCCTGGCGGTGATCGGCGCGGGCCCGGCCGGGCTCGCGGCCGCCCTCGCCGCGGCTGCGCGCGGCATCCACGTCGTGCTCGTCGACTCGGCCCCGGAGGCGGGCGGGCAGTTCTACCGGCAGCCCGCGCCAGGCCTGGGCGCCCGGCGCCCACAGGCACTGCACCACCAGTGGCGCACCTGGGAGCGCCTGCGGGACGGGCTGGACGGTCATGTACGGGCGGGCCGGGTACGGCACTTGACGGATCATCATGTGTGGTTCGTCGAACGCCGTGGTGCCGCCGGTTTCACCGTGCACGCCCTCCTCGGTGCCGGGCAGGAGGAGCCGGCCGAGGTGCGGGCCGACGCCGTCCTCCTCGCCACCGGCGGCTATGAGAAGGTGCTGCCCTTCCCCGGCTGGACGCTGCCCGGCGTCGTCACGGCGGGCGGGGCGCAGGCCATGCTCAAGGGCGGGCTCGTGCTGCCCGGCCGTACCGTGGTCGTCGCCGGGACCGGACCGCTGCTGCTGCCGGTGGCCACCGGGCTCGCCACGGCGGGCGCGACGGTCGCCGCGCTGGTGGACTCGGCCGCTCCTCGAGCGTTCCTGCGGCGGTCCCGGGCGCTGGCGGCCCAGCCCGGCAAGCTCGCCGAAGGGGCCTTCTACACAGGGAAGTTGACCCGGCACCGAGTCCGCACTCTCCTCCACCACACCGTCGTGGAGGCGCACGGCACCGAGCGGCTGGAGGCGGTCACCGTCGCGGCGCTCGACCGGGACGGGCGGGTGCGCCCGGGCACCCGGCGGCGCCTCGACTGCGACACCCTTGCCGTGGGTCACGGCATGCTGCCGCACACCGACCTCGCCGACGCGCTCGGCTGCCGGGTCGACGGCACGGACGTGTACGCCGACGACGAGCAGCGCACCGATGTGCCGGGCGTGTGGGCGGCGGGCGAGACCACGGGGATCGGCGGCTCCGCCCTCGCGCTCGCCGAGGGGCACATCGCCGGGCGCTCGATCGCCGCGCGGCTCTCCGGCCGGCAGCCGGATCCGCGCGGGTGGGCGGCCGCCGCGCGGACCCGGGAGCGGCTGCGCGCCTTCTTCGCCGCCGTCGACTCCGTGTACGCGCCGCCCCCGCGCTGGGCCGAGCAGGTCACCGACGAGACGGTGGTGTGCCGGTGCGAGGAGGTGTCGGCCGGTGCGGTGCGGGAGGCGGTCCGCGAGCTGGGGGCCGGTGATCTGCGGACCGTGAAGCTGCTGACGCGGGCCGGGATGGGCTGGTGCCAGGGCCGGATGTGCGGGCCCGGGGTCGCCGGCGTCGCCGGGTGCGCGGAGACGGCCGTACGCAGGCCCTTCGCGCGGCCGGTGCCGCTGGGGGTGCTGGCTCGGGCCGGGGAGAACGAGAGCCGATGACATGTCACACCCCATCGAGAGGGAGACCCGTATGACCACCGACCTTCGTCCCTGGCGCGGAGTCCTCGTCGCCACCGCGCTCCCGCTGGACGACGACCTGTCCGTGAACTACGACAAGTACGCGGAGCACTGCGCCTGGCTGGTCGAGAACGGCTGCGACGGGGTCGTACCGAACGGGTCGCTCGGTGAGTACCAGGTGCTCACCCCGGAGGAGCGCGCGAAGGTCGTCGAGACGGCCGTGGCCGCCGTCGGCGGTGCGCGGGTGATGCCGGGAGTCGCCGCGTACGGCTCGGCGGAGTCCCGCCGCTGGGCCGAGCAGGCGCGCGAGGCGGGCTGCGCGTCGGTGATGCTGCTGCCGCCCAACGCCTACCGCGCCGACGAGCGGGCCGTCATCGCCCACTACGCCGAGGTCGCGAAGGCCGGGCTGCCGGTCGTCGCGTACAACAACCCCATCGACACCAAGGTCGACCTGGTGCCGGAGCTGCTCGCCACGCTGCACGGCGAGGGACACATCCAGGGCGTGAAGGAGTTCTCGGGAGACGTCCGCCGGGCCTACCGGATCGCCGAACTCGCCCCGGAACTGGACCTGTTGGTCGGCGCGGACGACGTCCTGCTGGAGCTGGCCGTCGCGGGTGCCAAGGGCTGGGTGGCCGGTTACCCCAACGCCCTGCCGAAGTCCTCGGTCGAGCTGTACCGGGCCGCCACCCGGGGCGACCTCGACACCGCCCTGCCGCTGTACCGGCAACTGCATCCGCTGCTGCGGTGGGACTCCCGGGTCGAGTTCGTACAGGCGATCAAGCTGTCCATGGACATCGCCGGGCGGCACGGCGGCACCTGCCGTCCGCCCCGGGTGGCGCTGCTGCCCGAGCAGGAGGCCGCCGTCCGGGCCGCGACCGAGAAGGCGCTCGCGGCCGGACTGGCCTGAGGGAGGCGGGACCATGCGCAGCAGACTCGTCCTGCACGCCGTCGACTCGCACACCGAGGGCATGCCCACCCGCGTGATCACCGGCGGGATCGGGACCATCCCCGGCGCGACGATGAACGAGCGGCGGCTGTACTTCCGTGAACACCGCGACGACATCAAGCAGTTGCTGATGAACGAGCCGCGCGGGCACGCCGCGATGAGCGGCGCGATCCTCCAGCCGCCGACCCGCCCCGACTGCGACTGGGGGGTGGTCTACATCGAGGTCTCCGGCTATCTGCCGATGTGCGGGCACGGCACGATCGGGGTCGCGACCGTGCTGGTGGAGACCGGCATGGTGGAGGTCGTCGAGCCGGTCACCACCATCCGCCTTGACACCCCGGCGGGCCTGGTCGTCGCCGAGGTCGCGGTGGAGGACGGCAGGGCGAGCGCGGTCACGCTGCGGAACGTCCCGTCGTTCTCCGTCGGCCTGGACCGCAAGGCCACCCTGGCCGACGGGCGGACGGTGACGTACGACCTGGCGTACGGCGGCAACTTCTACGCCATCCTGCCGCTGGAGCAGTTCGGGCTGCCCTTCGACCGCGGCCGCAAGGACGACATCCTGAAGGCCGGGCTGTCCCTCATGGAGGCGATCAACGCGGAGGAGGAACCGGTGCACCCGGAGGACCCCTCCATCCGCGGCTGCCACCACGTCCATCTGATCGCCCCCGGCGCCACCGCCCGTCACTCACGGCACGCCATGGCCATCCACCCCGGCTGGTTCGACCGCTCCCCCTGCGGCACCGGCACCAGTGCGCGCATGGCCCAGCTGCACGCACGCGGTGAACTCCCGCTGCACACCGAGTTCGTGAACGAGTCCTTCATCGGGACACGGTTCACCGGCCGGCTGCTCGGCGCGACGGAGGTCGCGGGGCGGCCGGCCGTGCTGCCCAGTTTCACCGGCCGGGCCTGGATCACCGGCACCGCCCAGTACCTGCTCGACCCCACGGATCCGTTCCCGGCCGGGTTCGTGCTCTGAGCCCGCGACAATGGGTCGTGGCACGTGACATTGCACCACCCCCTAGGAGACGACCTCATGGCAGCCCAGCACACCGGCGCCCCGGCCCTGCCCGTCCTGGGCGGCAAGAAGAGCAGCTACCGGGAGCGGGTCGCGGACGCGCTGCGGGCGGCGCTGATCGCGGGCGAACTGCTGCCGGGCCAGGTGTACTCGGCGCCCGCGCTGGCCACCCGCTTCGGTGTCTCGGCCACGCCGGTCCGCGAGGCCATGCTCGACCTCGTGAAGGAGGGTCTGGTCGACACCGTCCCCAACAAGGGGTTCCGGGTCACGGAGGTGTCCGAGAAGCAGCTCGACGAGTACACGCACATCCGCTCCCTCATCGAGATCCCCACGGTGGTGGAGCTGGCCAGGACCGCGGACCCCGTCTCCCTGGAGGCGTTGCGGCCGGCTGCCCGGGAGATCGTGCAGGCGGCGGTCTCCGGTGACCTCATCGCGTACGTCGAGGCGGACACCCGCTTCCACCTCGGCCTGCTCGCGCTCGCGGGAAACGCGCATCTGGTCGAGGTGGTGGGGGATCTCCGCAAGCGGTCCCGGCTGTACGGGCTGACTCCGTTGGTGAAGTCGGGTCGGCTGGTGGCCTCTGCCGAGGAACACCTGGAGCTGCTCGATGCGTTGGTCGCCCGCGACGAGGAAGGGGTTCATCGCGTGATGACACAGCACATCGGGCATGTTCGGGGGTTGTGGGCGGCGCGGTAGCCGGGCGGGTACCGGTGCGTCGTGGCTGGTCGCGCAGCCGACGAACTACCCCTTGGCGCACGCATGCCCGTTCAGTGAGAAGTCGTACGCCGGCGCGTTCTTGCCCTGCCAGGAGGCGATGAACCCGACGGCCAGCGAACCGTTCTCGGGGACCGACCTGTTGTAGTCGTTGGCGGTCGCGGTGACCTTCGCCCCGCTCTGGCTGTAGTTCGCGTCCCACATCTGCGTCACCTTCTGGCCGTCCTTGAAGGACCATGTGAGCCGCCAGTCGCTGAGGGCCTCCGTGGTGGTGACCGTGACGGCGGCCTGGAAGCCGTCGGGCCACTGGTTCACGAGGGAGTACTCGACCTCGCAGGACGGCGCCGCGCTCTCGCTGGGCTCGGGCTCCGGGACCCCGCCCGAGTTGGTGCCCTGCGGTTCCGGATTGGACTTCTTCGCGCTCGACGACGGGGACGGACCGGTGGTCGGGGTCTTCGTGGGCTCCGCGGAGCCCTGGGCCCGCGAGGTGGCGGAGGGGACGGGGAAGGTGGGGTTGGCCACCGGCTGCCCGTCGGCGGAGGTGCCGGTGCCGGACTTGGCGTCGTGATCCATGTCGCCGCCCGGCATCATCGAGACGGCGAGGGCGAGCAGGGAGACCAGGACGGCCGCGACCAGCAGTCCATTGCGGACGACCTTCGCCTTGTGCGCACCGGGGTTCGGGGGACCGCTCTCCAGCGCCGGACGGCCGGCGCCCAGGCGCACCTCGGCGGCCCGGCGACGGCGTTCCAGATAGGCGAGGCCGCCCCAGCCGATGACCCCGCCGGCCAGCGCCGCGGGCAGTCCGCCGCCGTGCAGCCGCAGACAGGCGGCGGCCTCCGCGCACTGCTGGCAGCGCGCGAGGTGCCGGGAGAGGTCGTCCGGGGTCTCGCCCGAGGTGGACCGGGTGACGGCGTCCAGCAGCCGGGCGTAGCTGCGGCACGGGCCGTCCATCGGCGAGTCGAGGTGGTTGCGGTTGCTGCGGTCCCGGAACAGGACGCGCACCTGGGCGAGTTCCTCGCCGACGGTGGCCGGGTCGAGGCCGAGCCGCCGGGCCACGACGGGCAGCGGAAGTGCCTCCACCTCGGCCAGCCACAGCAGTTCGGCGTCCGCCGCCTGGAGGTCGCGCAGTCCGCGCAGGGCGATCGGGCGCTGGAGCGGCGGGCCGGTGTAGCGTGCGGCCTTGTCGGAGTGGAGCCAGAGCCGCAGGTCGGGGTCGAGGCGGTGGCCGAGGCCCTGCACCTCCCAGTCCGCCGCGGTGGTGCGAACGGCGGTGAGCAGCAGGGGTATTCGGGGCAGCCGGGCCGGGCGGCGGCCCGCACCGCGGACGGCGGCCTCCGCTTCACGGGCCTCGCGCATCCCGAGGGAGAATGCCTCCGTGGCCAGATCGGTGGCGGCGGCGGAGCCGGCCGTGCACAGGTCGGCATACGACAGCACGGCATCCCAGCACTCGGAGAACAGCGCGGCCTCAGCGGCGTCCTGGGGGGTCGGCAGGTCGGGCATGGGTCTCCTGCATCGAAAGCGAGGTCAACTCGCCATACTGGCAAAGGAGTTGGGGGGAACCTCGCGGCAGGACAGGAGCCTTTCACGTCTCCCACACAACTGACAAGCAGGCTATTCAAATCTGGTGACGAACGGTTCCAGCCAGGGATACGGACCCGAGGCGGAAAAGTATCAATCCCCGGCGGAATCAACCGTCTCCCCACCCTTCTGCGTATCACGGAGCCCAAACGTCACACAGAAGACCCGGCTGCCGGGCAGCCGGGTCTTCACGCTCAGGGAACTCGACCTCGCGCGAGGCCGCGTCTCACACCTCCAGCGGCTCCTGCGCGGGCAGGCTGTCCATGAAGGAGCTCACCGAGAACACCGCGCGGCCGGGGCCGGGAGGGCCGTAGCCGGGCGGGGAGGAGAGACCGAAGTCGTCCATGGTCTGGCGATAGGCCTGGAGGAGCCGGATGTGGTACTCCAGCGGCGCACCCTGCGGGTTGGCCTTGCCGAGCGGGGTCGTCGGCTCCGGGCACCAGGTGGTGAAGCGGGGGGTGATGCCGTTCGACATGAAGAAGCGCAGGCCCTCGGTGGTGGAGGCGATCGCCTCGTCGACCGTCTTGAAGCCGAAGGGCTCGGCCATCTCCACGCCCGCCACGAAGTTGGGGATCACGTTGCGCGCCCCGAAGACGTCCGCCGAGTCCAGGATCCGCTTGTGCCACTCGTCCCGGCCGACGTACCGCTCCTTGCCCGGGCAGTACATCTTGAAGAGGTACTCGTCCCACACCTCGTAGTTGGGGTGGTAGATCTGCACGCCGTAGTCCTTGAACCGCTGCACGTCGTCCTTCGGCAGCGCCTGGGCGACCACCTTGCCGATCCAGCGGTTCGGGAAGTGCTCCTCGATGGCCTTGGCGTACATGCCGTAGAAGTCGGCCTCGTCACGGCCCTGGAGCTTGGAGGTGATGGCACCGCCGGTCAGGGTGTAGGCGGTGGACGCCTTCGCGGTGTCGTAGCGGTCGATGATCTCCAGGGCTTCCAGGACCTCGTCGACGTCCTTGACCCCGGTGTAGGGCCGCCCGGCCGCCTTGTGCTGGCGCCAGTTGTGGTTGATGTCGCAGTACTGGCACTCCTCCTTGGCGCCGAAGTACTGGCAGACCCGGAAGACGGTCAGGTAGATCAGGTAGCCCCACTGGATCGTCGGGGCGACCTCCATGACGGACTTCCCGCTGGAGAGCTTGTGCCGGTAGTACTCCGGCATCGGCGGCACACCCACGTCGGCGATCCGCTTCCCGTCGAGGTAGAGCCCGAGCAGCCCCTCCTCGTCGGCGGCCACGCGGTACGGCGAGGCGGGGTTGACCCGCACCGACACCACGGTCCGCCTGAGGTCGTACGGCCCGCCGGTGAGGATGATCTCCTCCGGCGGCCGTCGCAGCGCGGCCTCGCCCAGCTCCGGCAGGGTGCCGTGGTCGAAGGAGAAGATGAAGTACGACTTCGGCTTCACCTCGCCGGACTCGTTGTCGCTGAGGGCGGACGGGTCGAAGGCCACGCCACCTCGCAGCAGGTCCTCCTTGAAGACGGCTTCCCGCGGAACCTGCGGGAACCGCTCCATCAGATCCTCGACCAGCGCGGTACGGCTGCCCATCCCGTGTTCTCCTCCCGGATCGGACGTACGACTCCTCACGTTATGCCTTCGGCGAGGCGAGGGCGGAACGGGGGGCCTGCGTGAAGCACGCTTTATGGCGTTTCATCCATATTCGGCCACCTGAGCGCCTTCTGTGACACAGGGCACTGCAAGATCCCTCAGGCCGTCCGCCCCAGCTCCGCTTCGGTCACCGGATGGGCCACCCGCTCCCCCGCCGCGACGCGCGCCGCCTCCGCCACGACGGCCTCGCCCAGCCGGGCCAGTTCGTTGCCCTGCGAACCCGCGAGGTGGGGGGTCACGAAGACGTTGGGGAGGCTCAGCAGCGGCGAGTCGGCCGGGAGCGGCTCGGGGTCGGTGACGTCGAGGATCGCGGAGAGCCGGCCGGTGCGCAGCTCGGCGAGGAGGGCGTCGTGGTCCACCAGCGAGCCGCGCGCGGTGTTGAGCAGGACGGCCCCGTCGGGCATCAGGGCCAGCTCGCGGCGGCCCAGCAGATGGCGGGTCTCCGGGGTCTCGGGTGCGTGCACGCTGACGATCCCGGAGTTCCGCAGCAGCTCGTCCAGCGACAGCAGCGGCACGCCCAGCGCGGCGGCGCCCGCTTCGTCGACGTAGGGGTCGTACACGGCCGGCCGCAGGTCGAAGGGCCGCAGCAGCTCGATCACCTTGCGCCCGATCCGGGACGCCCCGATCAGCCCGACCCGCCGCCCGTGGTTGCCGATGCCCGGCACGATCCCCCAGCCGGAGGACGGCCGCCCGGCCCGCAGCTGCTCCCGCCGCACGAGGACCTCCTTCCCGGCGAGCAGGATCATCGCGAGGGTGTACTCGGCGACGGGCAGGGCGTTGGCCTCGGCGGCCGAGGAGACGGTGATGCCGCGCCGCCAGAGCTCGGGCGTGGCGAAGCCCTTGACGGAGCCGGCCGCGTGCAGGACGGCCCGCAGCTTCGGGGCCGCGTCAAGGACGGACGCGTCCAGGCGGGGACAGCCCCAGCCGGTGACCAGGACCTCGGTGCGGGACAGGACCTCGGCGAGTGCCGGATCGGTGAGATCCTCGGCCACCAGCGCGGGATCGATGTCCACTGACTCCCGCAGCCGCGCCAGCACCTCGGGCGGGAAGACGAGCGGCACGTTCTCGGCGGTCATGGCGAACAGCGCGCGGGGGCGTTCGGACGACGGCACCTGGGGCCGCTCGGACGACGGCGTCCGGGGTCGCTCGGACAAGGCGGGGGCCCTCCATACCTGCCGAAAGCATGTGGAAAACGCTCTCTACGGTAGGCCTCCGCAAATGAGAGGGTCAACGTATACACACTCCCCTGGAGGAACGACGGACATGCCGGAGACGATCACCAACTGGGCGGGCAACATCACCTACTCCGCCAAGGAGCTGCACCGGCCCCACTCGCCGGCCGCGGTCCGTGCCCTGGTCGCCGCGAGCGCCCGGGTGCGCGTCCTGGGCAGCGGGCACTCCTTCAACGAGATCGCCGACCCGGGCGACGAGGGCGTCCTGCTGTCGATCGCCGACCTGCCGCCGGTGCTCGACGTGGACACCGCGGCCCGTACCGTACGGGTCTCGGGCGGCGTCCGCTACGCCGAACTCGCCCGCACGGTCCACGCCCACGGCCTCGCGCTGCCCAACATGGCCTCGCTGCCGCACATCTCGGTGGCCGGCTCGGTGGCGACCGGCACCCACGGCTCGGGCGTCGGCAACGGCCCGCTGGCCTCGGCCGTGCGGGAGGTGGAGCTGGTCACGGCGGACGGCTCCCCGCTGACCATCGGCCGGGACGACCCGCGTTTCGGCGGTGCCGTGACCTCCCTGGGCGCGCTCGGTGTCGTCACCGCGCTCACCCTGGACCTCGTGCCGTCCTTCGACGTCGAGCAGTACGTGTTCACCGAACTCCCCCTCGCCGGACTGGACTCGGCGGCTTTCGAGGCGGTCATGTCGGCGGCGTACAGCGTGAGCCTGTTCACCGACTGGCGTGAGCCGGGCTTCCGGCAGGTGTGGGTCAAGCGGAACGCGGACCAGCCGTTCGCGGACTTCCCGTGGGCCGTGCCCGCCGCCGAGAAGATGCACCCGGTGCCGGGGATGCCCGCGGTCAACTGCACCGAGCAGTCCGGGGTGCCGGGGCCCTGGCACGACCGGCTCCCGCACTTCCGGGCCGAGTTCACCCCGAGCAGCGGGGAGGAGCTCCAGTCGGAGTACCTGCTGCCGCGCGAGTACGCCCTCGACGCCCTGCACGCGGTCGACGGCATCCGGGACACGGTCGCCGGGGTGCTCCAGATCTGCGAGGTGCGGACCGTGGCCGCCGACGAGCAGTGGCTGAGCCCCTCCTACGGGCGGGACACCGTGGCGCTGCACTTCACCTGGATCGCGGACACCGCGGCCGTGCTGCCGGTGGTGCGCGGAGTGGAGACGGCGCTGGACCCCTTCGACGCGCGGCCGCACTGGGGGAAGGTCTTCACGACTCCGGCGGAGGCGCTGCGCGGGCGCTACCCGCGGCTCGGCGACTTCCGGAAGCTGGCGCACGAGCTGGACCCCGGGGCAAAATTCGCCAACGCCTTCGTGCGGGCCGTACTCGCCGACTGACGTGGCCACCGGCTGGCCACCGACCTCGCGCCAGACTTTATAAAGCCCCTTTCCTAACCCCTTGTACAAAGTCCCCGCAGCCCATAGCCTTGCGCCGCGCCGGTGCCACTGTCGTCCCGGCCTGAGCTGAAGGGATGGGGCAGGCCTGGTGAAGCGCACATCACGTGACATCCGCACCGCGAACCGCTACGAGGTGCTGCGCCAGATCATCGCCGAGTCGCCCACCTCACGGCAGGAGCTGGCGGCGGCCACCGGGCTGAGCCTGGCCACCGTCGCCACGCTCGTGGGCGAGCTGCTCGACCTCCACATGATCACGGAGGTCGGGTTCGAGGAGTCGGCCGGCGGCCGGCCCCGGGGGCTCGTGGCCGTCAACGCGTCGGGGGGCGCGTTGATCGGCGTGGACATCGCGGAGACGTACGTCCATGTCGAGCTGTTCGACCTCGGGTTGAACGTCCTGGCCCGCGCCGAGGAGGACGTCCGCCCCGGCGAGAGCCTCCCCGAGCAGGTCGTCGCCCATGTCGCCGCCGCCGTCGGCTCGGTGGTCACCCAGGCCGGCATCGAGGGGGCCCGGGTGCTCGGCGTCGGCGTGAGCGTGCCGGGGCAGGTGGACCGCGCGACCGGCATCTCGGAGTACGCGCCCAACTGGGACTGGCACGACGTGCCGCTGGTGGACCTGCTCTCCGAGTACATCGCCTACCCGCTCTACCTGGACAACCCGCTGCGGGCCGTCGCGGTGGCCGAGCTGTGGTTCGGCGCCGCGCGCGGGAGCCAGAACGCCGTGGTGGTCACCCTCGGCACCGGCGTCGGCGCCGGTCTCGTGCTGGGCGGCGGACTGCACCGCGGTGTCTCCAACAGCGCCGGCGAGTGGGGCCACAACACGATCGTCCTGGACGGACGCCTGTGCCGGTGCGGCAACCACGGCTGCGTGGAGACGTACGTGGGCGCCCCCGGGATCATGCTGAACCTGCGGGAGCTGAGCCCCGACAGCGAGCTGCTGCACCCGGGCGACCAGACGGCCACCATCGACGCACTGGCCCGCGGGATGCTCACCGGGGACCCGGTGGCCGTCGAGGTCGTCCGGCACACCGCCCGCTATCTGGGCGCCTCCGTCGCGCACCTGGTCAACCTGTTCAACCCCGAGGTGGTCGTGCTCAGCAGCTGGGTCGCGGCCGCCCTCGGCGAGCCCCTGGTCACGGAGGTGCGCGAGGCCGTCGCCCGGCACGCGCTGCCCCGGCCGATGGCCGCCACCGAGATCGTCCTCTCCCCGATCCCCACGGACCCGGCGTGTCTGGGTGCGGCGACGTTCGCGCTCGAAGGGGCGCTCCAGTCGGTCGGGCAGAGGTCCGCAACAAAGCGCACCACCTCAGCGCGGAGCACTACCCACAGCTCTCGCTAGGAGCCGTACACAGCACCGACTTTCGCACCGCCTCCGCACCGCCTTCACGACGACGGAAGGGATGCACGTGACACACCCCCACCGCAGGAGACCGGCCCTGCTGACGGCCGCGGCCGCACTGGCCGTCGCCGGTCCCCTGATATCCGCCCCGCCCGCGTCGGCCGCCACCCCCTCGGCGGCCGAAGTGTCCCCCCACGCGGCCCAGACCATCGACAACATCGGGGCCTCGGGCGCCTGGTGGGTCAACGACCTGAAGAACTTCGACCCCAAGGTCCAGGCCCGGGTCGCCAAGCTGCTGTTCTCCAAGGACGGCCTGGCGCTGAGCAGTTACCGCTACAACATCGGCGGGGGCGGCACCGGCGTGACCTACGCGCCGCGCGCCCCCGAGGACTTCCTGAACGACGACGGGTCCTACGACTGGAGCAAGGACAAGGCGGGCCGCACCTTCCTGTACGCGGCCGCCCGGTACGGGGTCAAGGACCTGATCGCCTTCGTCAACAGCGCGCCCGCGCAGTGGAAGACCAACGGCCTGAGCTGCGGCGGCTATCTGAAGGCGGAGAACACCGAGGACTACGCGAAGTACGTCGCCGACGTCACCGCCCACTTCGCGAAGCAGGGCGTGAAGTTCGACTACATCAGCCCCTTCAACGAGCCGACCAACAGCTTCGGCGACTGCGGCCAGGAGGGCATGCTGGTCCCGGTCGACCAACGCGACGACATCGTGCGGGCGTTGGGCGCCGAGCAGCAGGCCCGGCACCAGCGGACCGGCATCATCGCGGACGAGTCCAGCTCCACGGTGAGCTTCAACACCGAGGTCCCGCAGTGGATCTCGCAGCCGGGCACCGCCCAGTACGTCGACAAGCTCGCCCACCACACGTACAACAACCCGGGCGACGACCAGCGCGCCAAGGTCTACGAGACGTCCAGGTCGGTCGGCAAGCAGTCCTGGTCGACGGAGATCTGCTGCTTCGGCAACGGCGGCACGGGCTGGGCGCAGGAGTACGACCCCACGATCGACGGCGGCCTGAACCTGTCCCGGATCATCTACAAGGACTTCGCGACCGCGCACGACTCGGCGTTCCAGTGGTAGGTGGCCCTGTCGGAGATGGCCGGCAGCGATCCACTGGCCCGCAACAGCGAGGGCTGGAACGACGGCCTGATCTACTACGACCCGAACTACGCCACCAACGGCAACCAGACCCTGTACTTCACCAAGCGCTACTACGCGCTCGGCCAGTACAGCAAGTTCGTCCGGCCGGGCTCGGTCGCCCACAACGTGACCGGGGTGCCGGCCGGCGTCGAGGTGTCCACCTACGACGACCACGGCAAGTGGGTGGTGGTGGTCAACAACCACAACACCACCGACACCGCGCTGAGCCTGCACTTCAACAGCAAGGCGCCGGTGCGCGCGAGCAAGGCCGTGCGGACGTCGGCGACCGAGAGCTGGGCGAACGTCGCCAGGCCCGCGGTCGAGGGCGGTACGGCGTCGGCGACCCTGCCGGCCCGGTCCATCACCACGTACGTCCTCGACCAGAAGGGCCGCGGCAACTCGGCCGTCACCGGCGCGCTCCAGGGCCGGCAGTCCGGGAAGTGCCTGACCGCGGACACCTCCGGGGCGGCGATCAGCAGCTGCACCGGCGGGGCCGGACAGGTGTGGTCGTACGACGCGAAGGGCCGCCTGAAGGGCGTGAACGGCTATCTGACGGCGGGCAGTTCGGGGCTCACGACGAGCCCGGAGCCGACCGGTGCATGGCTGCTGAACTCCAACGGCCAGGTCGTCGACGAGGCGTCCGGCCAATGCCTGGACGTGGGCGGACAAGCCACCGCCGACGGCAGCAAGGTCGGCCTGTGGACCTGCAACGGCGGGACCAACCAGGCCTGGTCCGGGCAGTAACGCGTTCCACCCGCAAAGGGTCGCGGGCCGCTGGTGCGGCGGCCCGTGACCCCGGGGCGTCCGGTATCCCGAACGCTTCACAACGCTTCGTACAGACTTCGTCCAACCCCTTGCCGAAGCCTTAGCCGAAGGTTAACGTCCCCGCACCGCTACAGCATTTGAGCCACCTGGCGCTGAGCCGCAGAGCCAAGGCGCAGAGCCGCAAGCCGTATTCGAGACAAGGACGTCAGCATGTCGGCAATGAGCAGCACCAACTGGAACCGTCGTAACGTGATGAAGGCCGCGATGGGTCTGGCCGCGGCGGGCGGACTGGCCGCGTGCGGCGGCAACAACGGCCGCGGAGGCGGCTCCGGTTCGGGCACGGCCCTGACGCAGTACTTCCACGCCTACGGCGAGGCGGGCACCGAGCAGGCCATCAAGCGGTACGCGGCGGCGTACAAGAAGGCCGACGTCAGCACCAACTGGATCACCGGCAACAACTTCGAGTCCGCGCTCTTCGCCGCCCTGCTCACCAAGAAGGCGCCCGACGTCTTCGAGTTCCACCCGCAGCTCCAGCTCGTCAAGAGCGGCCAGGTGGCGGACCTGACCGACCTGATCGACCCGGTCAAGGACGACTTCAACCCCAACGACATCAAGTCCCACACGGTCGACGGGAAGATCTACGGGATACGGATGATCGACGACCCGCAGTTCTTCTACTACCGCAAGTCGATGTTCGAGAAGGCCAAGGTCGAGGTCCCGACGACGCTCGACGAGCTGATCGAGGCCGCCGCCAAGCTCACCACGGGCAAGGTCAAGGGCGCCTTCCTCGGCAACGACTTCACCGCCATCCAGAACGTCATCATCTGGTCCGCCGGCGCCGACACCATCAACGAGAAGAACGAGATCGCCTACCACACGGACGGCGTCGTCGAGGGCCTCAAGAAGCTGCGCCAGCTGTTCACCAGCGGCAACGTGCTCCTGGACGCCCCGACCGACTTCTGGGACCCTTCCTCGCTCAACCAGGGCCTGTGCGCCATGCAGTGGGGCGGCATGTGGTCCATGCCGGCCATGCAGCAGGCACTCGGCGACGACCTCGGCATCTTCCCCTTCCCGAAGATCGGCTCCGCCGGCAAGCAGTCGGTCTACAACGGCGGCTGGTCGATCTTCGTCAACGCCAAGGGCAAGAACGTCGAGGCGGCCAAGGAGTACGTCAAGTGGCTGTGGATCGACCAGAAGCAGTACCAGGAGGACTGGGCCACCTCGTACGGCTTCCACATCCCGCCGCGCACCTCGATCGCCGCCTCGGCCACCAAGCTCAAGACCGGCCTGCCCGCCGAGGGCGTGAAGCTCTTCACCGACTACGGCCACTTCGACAACATCGCCTACGACCAGACGATGCAGACCGCGTTCGCCGAGGTGATCGCGTCCTCCGTCCGTAAGAACGGCAACCCGGAGGCGGCGCTCGACACCTGCGACAAGAAGGTCAACGTCGAGCTCAAGAAGCTGTTCGGTTAGGCCGCCGGGAAGTCCACGTCATGTCGACCACCACCACGCGCGGGGTCGCCCAGCCCGCCCCGGCCACGGCCTCCCCGGCCCGGCCGCGGCGGGGCCTGCGGGGCAACCCGACCGTCAACTTCTGGCTCTTCACCGGGCCGTTCCTCATCGGCCTGGTGATCTTCGTCTTCGTGCCGATCTTCTGGAGCATCTGGCTCAGCTTCTTCGACGCGCGGTACACCGTCACGCCGAGCAAGTTCATCGGCTTCGACAACTACAAGCAGATCCTGACCAACAGCAACTTCCCCGACTCGCTGCTGACCTTCACGGTGTTCGCCGCATTCATCGTACCGACCACCTGGGCACTGTCGCTGGGGCTCGCGCTGCTGGTCAACCGGTTGCGGTTCATGCGCGCGTTCTTCCGCTCGGTGTTCTTCCTGCCGACCGCGGTCTCCTACGTGGCCGCCGCGCTGATCTGGAAGATGTCCATCTTCAGCGGTGTCCGCTTCGGTCTGATGAACACCGTTCTCGGCTGGTTCGGCGTCGACAACATCGCCTATCTCGCCAACCCCAGTCCGCCCTGGTACTGGGTGGTCATCGTGAGCCTGCGGCTGTGGATCCAGTCCGGGTTCTACATGATCCTGTTCCTGGCGGCGCTCCAGAACATCCCGGCCGAGCTCTACGAGGCCGCCGCCATCGACGGCGCCAAGCCCGGCTGGCAGACCTTCCGGCACATCACGCTGCCGCAGCTGCGCGCCACCTCGACCGCCGTGATCCTGCTGCTGCTCGTCGCGGCCTACCAGGCGTTCGACGAGTTCTTCAACATCATCGGGCAGAACGCGACCTGGGCCCAGACACCGCTCATGGAGCTCTACAAGACCGCCCTCGGCACCAGCCAGGACTACGGCGCGGGCAGCGCGGGCGCGGTCGTCCTGTCGCTGCTCATCTGCCTCGTCACCCTGCTCCAGGGCAAGTTCATGGGCTTCGGAAGGGGGGAGGACTCCAAGTGACCACCACCACTCCTCCGGTCGGCAAGCAGCGCGGCAAGGGCCGGGGCGTCTTCGGCAACACGGGCCTCTACATCGCCGTCAGTGTCGCTGCCCTGCTGTTCCTGATCCCCTTCTACCTGATCTTCCGCAACGCCCTGTCCACGGACCTGGAGATCACCGGCGAGAACTGGAAGGTGCTGCCCTCCTTCCAGTGGGGCAACATCTCCGAACTGTTCAACGACCCCACGGTCGAGTTCGGCCGCTCCATGGTGAACTCGCTGGTCGTCGCCGTCTCCAGCACCCTGGGCACCCTCCTGGTCTGCTCGCTGGCCGGCTACGGCCTGGCCCGCATCCCCTACAAGCACGCGAACAAGGTCTTCTACGCCGTCCTCGCGACGCTGATGGTCCCGACGGCCGTGACCTTCGTCCCGAGCTTCGTCCTGGTCTCCTCCCTGGGCTGGGTGGACACGTATCGTGGCCTGATCATCCCGGGTCTGTTCAGCGGTTTCACCTGCTTCCTGTTCCGGCAGTACTTCCTGGGATTCCCGAAGGAGCTGGAGGAGGCGGCACGGGTGGACGGGCTCGGTTACTGGGGCGCGTACTGGCGGATCGTCGTGCCCAACTCGTTGAACTTCTTCGCGGCCATCGCCACGATCACGTTCATCGGCGCCTGGAACTCCTTCCTGTGGCCCCTGGTCATGGGGCAGGACCCGAGCTCCTGGACCGTCCAGATCGCGCTCTCCTCCTTCATGACCAACCAGACCGTCAACTTCCACCTGATCTTCATGGCCGCCGCCATTTCCATCCTGCCCCTGGTGTTCGTGTTCCTCTTCCTCCAGCGCTGGCTGGTGCAGGGGATCGCGCAGACCGGCATCAAGGGCTGAGGCCCCTCTCTCAAGACCTGGAGACCGATGTCTTTCCGCACCACCGACTACGTCGAGGACGTGTCGCCCGGCAGCGGGGCCCTCCCGCCCCGCGCCTGGTACGCATCCTCCGACGCGAAGGCGCTGCCCCTCGACGGCGCCTGGCGCTTCCGTCTGTCGGCCACCGCCGACGCCGAGGACGAATCCTTCGCCGAGGAGGGATACGACGCCGCCGGCTGGGCCGAGGTCACGGTCCCCGGGCACTGGGTCCTCCAGGGCGAGGGCGCCTTCGGGCTGCCGATCTACACCAACCACCTCTACCCGTTCCCGGTGGACCCGCCGCACGTGCCGACGGAGAACCCGACCGGCGACCACCTGCGCGTGTTCGACCTGCCGGAGGACTGGCCCGCGGAGGGGGGCGCGGTCGTCCGGTTCGACGGCGTCGAGTCCTGCGCCCGGGTCTGGCTCAACGGCACGGACCTCGGCGAGTTCAAGGGCTCCCGGCTCGCGCACGAGTTCGCCGTGGGCCATCTGCTGAAGCCCAAGGGCAACGTCCTCGCGGTCCGGGTGCATCAGTGGTCGGCGGGGTCCTACCTGGAGGACCAGGACCAGTGGTGGCTGCCGGGCATCTTCCGTGAGGTGACCCTGCTGCACCGCCCGGCGGGCAGCGCCCAGGACTTCTTCGTGCACGCCTCCTACGACCACGTCACGGGCGAGGGCACCCTGCGCGTGGACTCCGACGTCGACGGACGGGTCCTGGTGCCCGCCCTGGACATCGATGTCGCGACCAGCGAGCCCGTGACGGCCCCGGTGGAGCCGTGGAGCGCCGAGAGTCCCCGGCTCTACGACGGCGAGCTGGTCACCGAGGGCGAGCGGATCCCGCTCAGGATCGGCTTCCGCACGGTCGCGCTCGAGGACGGCCTGATCAAGGTCAACGGCAAGGCGGTCCTCTTCAAGGGCGTCAACCGGCACGAGTGGCACCCCGAGAAGGGCCGCACCCTCGACCTCGCGACCATGCGCGAGGACGTGCTGCTGATGAAGCGGCACAACATCAACGCCGTGCGCACCTCGCACTACCCGCCGCACCCGGCCTTCCTGGACCTGTGCGACGAGTTGGGCCTGTGGGTCGTCGACGAGTGCGACCTGGAGACCCACGGCTTCACCGAGCAGGAGTGGCGGGACAACCCCGTCGACGACGACCGCTGGACCCCGGCCCTCCTGGACCGCGCGGCCCGCATGGTCGAGCGGGACAAGAACCACCCCTCGATCGTCTTCTGGTCGCTGGGCAACGAGGCCGGCACCGGCCGCGGCCTGACCGCGATGGCCGAGTGGATCCACGGGCGCGACCCGGAACGGCTCGTCCACTACGAGGGCGACTGGAACTGCCGGGACACCGACGTCTACTCCCGCATGTACGCCGACCACGCCGAGGTCGAGCAGATCGGCAAGGAGCTGGACGGCGGCACCCTGGGGCGCCGGAAGCTGCCGTTCATCCAGTGCGAGTACGGCCACGCCATGGGCAACGGCCCCGGCGGCATCGCCGACTACCAGGAGCTCTTCGAGAAGTACGAGCGGCTCCAGGGCGGCTTCATCTGGGAGTGGATCGACCACGGCGTCAAGCACCCCGAGCTGGGCTACGCCTACGGCGGTGACTTCGGCGAGGAGCTGCACGACGGCAACTTCGTCTGCGACGGCCTGGTCTTCCCGGACCGCACGCCCTCCCCCGGCCTCCTGGAGTACAAGAAGGTCATCGAGCCGGTCTCCATCGAGGGCTCCGACGGAACCGTGCGGGTGACGAACAAGTACGACTTCGCCGACCTGTCCGCCCTCGCCTTCGAGTGGTCGTACCAGGTGGACGGCGAGACCGTCGAGGCGGGCACGCTGTCGGTGCCGGCGCTGGCACCCGGCGAGTCCGCCGACCTGAAGCTCCCCGAGCCGCCCGCCCACGCGGACGGCCCGGAGACCCAGTGGACGGTACGGGCCCTGCTCGCCGCCGACACCGCGTGGGCGCCGAAGGACCATGTGGTCGCCTGGGGCCAGTTCCCGGCGGTCGCGGGCGTACGACCCTCCCTCGTGCCCTCCGCCTCACCCGTGCGCGAGGAGCGGCTGATCACGCTCGGCCCGGCCACCTTCGACGGCCGCACCGGCGCGCTGCGGACGATCGGCGGGGTCGCCGTCGAGAACCCGCGGCTGGACGTGTGGCGGGCGACGACCGACAACGACGACGGCACCGAGTGGAAGTCCGGGCTGTGCTACAGCACGCTGTGGCGGACCCTGGGCCTGCACCGGATGCGGCACCGTCTGGTGGGGGTGGACCTGGAGTCCCGGGCCCTGGTCGTGCGCACCCGGGTGGCGCCCGCGGCCCGCGAGGTGGGCCTGGCCGCCGAGTACCGGTGGACCTCGGACGGCTCGCGGCTGAAGCTGACCGTGTCCGTGACGCCCGAGGGACAGTGGACGGTGCCGCTGCCGCGGCTCGGCGTCCGGCTCGGGCTGTCCGCGGTGGGCTCCGCTGCCGCCTCTGCGGTCGGCTCTGCGGTCGGCTCTGCGGTCGGCTCTGCGGTCGACGAGGTCACGTGGTTCGGCGGCGGTCCCGGCGAGGCGTACCCGGACACCCGGGCGGCCTCCGAGGTCGGCCGCTGGAGCGCGACCGTGGACGCACTCCAGACGCCGTACCTGCGCCCACAGGAGAACGGCGCCCGCGCCGACGTGCGCTGGGTGGAGGTGGGGGGCCTCAGGATCGAGGGCGATCCGGAGTTCTCCTTCGCGGCCCGGCGCTGGACGACCGAGCAGCTGGACACGGCGACGCACCTGACCGACCTCGTGGCCGGCGAGACGGTGTGGGTCAGCCTCGACCACCGCCACCACGGCATCGGCACCGCGTCCTGCGGTCCGGGCGTGCTGCCGCAGTACCACCTGCTCGCCGAGCCGGCAGAGTTCTCCTTCGTGTTCTCGGAGGTCTCCGGATGACGTCCGGGTGGACCGTGATCTTCGGGTGATCGATTAGTCCAATTCACGGATCGATTAATCCATTGCCCGATTGATCGACATTCTGCGACGGTCATGGTGTACCCGCGGCCGGTCGGCCCTCCAAGCCGGCCGGCCGCGACTCCTGTTCCCAGCAAGGGAGTCCCAGCGTGCCCGGAAGCATCGAGGTCCGCGGTCTGTCCCGGACCTTCCACACCACCGTCCGCCGCCCCGGCCTCGCCGGCACCCTGCGCTCCCTGGTCAACCCCGAGCGGGTCGCCAAGCACGCGGTCTCGGACATCACCTTCGACGTGGCGCCCGGTGAGCTCCTCGCCCTGCTCGGCCCGAACGGTGCGGGCAAGTCCACCACCATCAAGATGCTGACCGGCATCCTCACGCCCACCTCGGGCGAGGCCCGCGTGGCGGGCGTGGTTCCGTACCAGGAACGCGAACGCAACGCCCGTAATATCGGCGCGGTCTTCGGCCAGCGCACCCAGCTGTGGTGGGACCTGCCGGTGCGGGAGTCGTTCTCGATCCTCCGGGACATCTACGAGGTGCCGAAGGCCGAACACGCGGCCCGGCTCGCGGAGTTCGACGCCATCCTGGAGCTGTCCACGTTCTGGGACACCCGGGTCCGCCATCTCTCCCTCGGCCAGCGGGTGCGCTGCGACCTGGCGGCCGCGCTGCTGCACGACCCGCCGGTGGTCTTCCTCGACGAGCCGACCATCGGCATGGACGTGGTGGTCAAGGAGCAGGTGCGGGAGTTCCTGCGCCACCAGGTCGAGGAGCGGGGCCGTACGGTCCTGCTGACCACCCACGACATGACCGAGGTGGAGCGGCTCGCCGAGCGGGTCGTGCTGATCAACCACGGCCGGCTCGTCCTGGACGGCAGCCTCGACGAGATCCGCCGCAAGTTCGGCTCGACCTGGCAGGTCAGGGCGACGTTCGCGGACGCGCACGCGGAGGTCGAGCCGCTGCCCGGGATCGCCGTACTGCGCAAGGACGGACCGCAGGTGGTCTTCGGCCCCGACGGACCGGACGCCCCGACGGTGCACCAGGCGCTGAAGGCGGTCATCGAGCGGTACGAGGTGACGGGCGTCGCCATCGACGAGGCGGACCTCGAAGACGTGATGCGGGCCGCGTACGTGCACGCCGAGGCGGTCTGAGATGGCGGTTCTGCACGCCTGGCGCGCCGCGCGCGTCACCCCGCTCGGCGAGCTGCACGCGCCGCCCCGGATGACGGCGGTCCTGGTCCGCCTCGTCGTCCAGGTGATCCTGGTGGCGTCCCTGTGGCACGGCCTGTACGCCCGCAGCGGCACCACCGCGGGGCTTTCCGAGGGGCAGGCGGTGACGTACGCCGTCCTGGCCGTACTGGCCTCCCGGCTGCGGGAGTTGGACCAGTACGCGGGCCGGGACACCGTGCTCCAGCACATGCACTTCGGGACGATCGTGTACTGGTACCTGCGCCCGCTGCCCCCGCAGCGGTACCACGCCCTGCGGGCGCTCGGCGAGCAGGTGTACGGCTTCGCGTGGGCCCTCGGCGGCTATCTGGTGTGTCTCGCGGCGGGGGTGGTGGACCCGCCCAAGTCCGCGGCTGTGGCAGGGGTGTTCGTGCTGAGCCTGCTCCTCGGCCAGGTGGTCCTGTACAACGTGATGCTGCTCCTTGACCAGTTGTGCTTCTGGACGGTCCGCAACAACGCGGCCATGCTGATCCTGATCTTCGCGCAGAACCTGCTGTCCGGGGTGTACGCGCCGTTGTGGTTCTTCCCGGACTGGTTCATCACGCTGAGCGGATTCCTGCCGTTCCAGGCGACGTTGAGCGTGCCGCTGTCGATCTACATCGGCCGTATCCCGCTGTCGGACGCCGGCGGGCAGCTGGCGGTCCAGGCCGGCTGGGCCGTGGCGCTCACCCTGTTCACCCGTTTCCTGTGGCGGCGTGCCGCCCGCCGTGTCATCTCCCAGGGAGGCTGAGGCCGATGAACGGCGTCCGGATCGCATGGCGCGTCACGCGTCTCAACTTCCGTGCCCAACTGGAGTATCGGACCGAGTTTCTGCTGATGATCGCGATCGGGGCGATCTGGCAGGTGTCAGTGATCGTGTTCGCGACGGTGCTGCTGACCCGGTTCACCGGGATGGGCGGCTGGGACAGCTCGGAGGTGCTGCTGATCCCTGCGACGCGGATGCTCGCGCACGGTCTGTTCGTCCTCTTCCTCGGCCGGGTGCACGGCTCGGGCCGGCAGATCCAGGAGGGCAGGATCGACATCTACCTGACCCGCCCGATGCCGGTGCACCGCCAGCTCCAGCTGGAGTTCTTCCCCACGAACGCGATAGGCGACCTGACGGTCGCGGTCGGCCTGATGGTGGGCGCTCTGAGCCGCAGCCAGCTCGACTGGACACCGGGCCGGATCTCCTACCTCGTCGCGGCGGTCATCGGCGGCATGTTCCTGGAGGCGGCCCTCTTCACGGCGGTCGCCTCGGCGGGCCTGCGCTATCCGGCGGCGGACTACTGGAGCCGCTGGCTGGAGGAACTCCTCGGCACCTTCGGCAGCTACCCCCTGAACGTCCTCCCGAAGGCGGTCGGCGGCCTGCTGACCTACGGCCTCCCCCTCGCCTTCGTCGCCTACTTCCCGGCAGCGGTCCTGACCGGCCACGGCCACGACACGGGCGTCCCGTACTGGCTCGCGGCCGTGTCACCGCTGGTGGGGGTGGCGGCGTATCTGGGCTCACGGGTGCTGTGGCGGTGGAGCCTTCGGCATTATGCGGGGATCGGCGGGTGAGACACCTGCCACCGGAGTCACCTCACGGGGTGCTGCCGTCAGGCCCCGCGGATCGGCGTGAACAGGGCGGCTGTCGCGACGAGTACGCAGCAGGCGCCCGCCGTCAGGCCGACCGGGGTGGTGCCCTGGTGTTCCGCTGCCCAGGTGAGGAGGGCCGCGCCGAGGGGGGCCGCGGCGTAGTGGAGGGTCCAGAAGGCCGAGGTGACGCGGCCCAGGAGGGGTTCGGGGGTGATCTCCTGGCGCAGGGACATGGAGCAGGTGCCCGCCATGCCGCCGCCGGCGAGGAAGAGGGCGCCCAGGGCCGCGACGACCGGGACCTGCCCGGTCCAGGCGATACCGGTGACGGCGAGCCCGCACAGGGCGACGGAACCGGTCCAGACCGCGCCGAAGCCGAACCAGCGACGTAGCCGGGCCACCAGCAGCGCCCCTGTGATGGTGCCGAGCGCGCCGACGGCCATGACGGTGCCGACCGTGCCGTCGTCGCGGCCGAGGTCCTGCTTGAGGCGGTAGATCAGCAGGTCGTTGAGGCCGAGGGTGAGGAAGCTGAACACGAACAGCAGCACGGTGAGCGAGCGCAGCACGGGCTGTTTTCGCAGGAAGGCCGCTCCGGTGCGCAGATCCCGCCACAGCCCGGTGCGTTCGGCCGGGCCGGCCGGGCGGGCACGGAACCGCACGAAGACCGTGCAGAGCGCCGACACCCCGAAGCTGACCGCGTCGACGCCGACTGCCGTGGCGGGCCCGGTCCAGGCCGCGACGGCACCCGCGCAGACCGGCCCCAGCACGCCGGCCGCGGCGGCCGTGGCGTTCAACCGACCGTTCGCCTCGGTGAGTTGACCGATACTGACGAGGCTCCGTACGACGGTGACGTACCCGACGGCGAACAGCATCCCGACCGCCTCGCACACCGGCAGCACCCCGTACAGCAGCCACACCTGCGGCCCGAGGAGCCACACCACCGGGATCACGCCGTACAGCACCATCCGCACGAGGTCGCACCCGACGAGCAGCCGACGCCGGTCGACCCGGTCCACCACCACGCCCGCGAACACGGCCGCGATGACGGCGGCTGCCCCGCCCACCGCCGTCAACAGCCCCATGCGGGCGACGGATCCGGTCGCCTCCAGCACCAGCAGGGGCAGCGCGATCAGAGCGAAGGAATCACCGAGGACGGACAGGGTCTGGGCGGCCCAGAAGACGGCGAAGTCACGCTGCCGCCACAGGGGCCGCACCGGCGGAAGCGTGCGCCGGTCCGCCCCTCCGTCCCGCTGCGCCTCGCTCGTCACGGCCCTCCCCCGGTTGTCCGCCGGTCACCCTACGACCGGGAGCGACGGCTCGCATCGCATATTCCGACTGCTCGGACGCACCCTCGACGCCGGCGACCTGTCCCGGCACAGGTCCGTCGTACATAAAATGGCTAGCCAAAAACCTAGGCCCCCTAGGTAACCTGCTCCCATGAGCCCCCGCGCAGGTCTGACCGCCGAACGTCTCACCGTGGCCGCTGCCGATCTCGCCGACGAGGTCGGGTTCGAGAACGTCACGCTTGCCGGGCTGGCCAAGCGGTTCGGGGTGAAGGACGCGAGCCTGTACTCGCACGTCAGGAACCTTCAGGACCTGCGCGTCCGGGTCGCCCTGCTGGCCGGCGGCGAGATGATCGACCGGATCGCGGTCGCGGTGGCGGGGCGGGCCGGGAAGGACGCGCTGGCCGCCTTCGCCGGGGCCTATCGCGCGTACGCGCTCGAACGGCCGGGGCGGTACGCGGCCACCCAGATCCGTATCGACCAGTCGCTGATCGCCGGCACCCCCGCCCTGCGCCGCACCGTCGAGATCACCTACGGCATGCTCCGCGCCTACGGCCTGTCCGAGCCCGATCTCACCGATGCCGTACGCCTGTTGCGCGCCACTTTCCACGGCTACTGCGCCCTGGAGTCCACCGGCGGCTTCGGCGCGCCCCGTGAGGTACGGGCGTCCTGGGACAAGGCCGTCGACGCCCTGCACATCGCACTCGAGAACTGGCCCCAGGAGGAGACCACCGATGACTGACCTGTACTACGACACCACCGGCGACGGACCGACGCTGCTGATCATCCCGGGTGGCGCGGGCCATCCCATGGGGCTCGACGCGATGACGGACGTGCTCTCGCCGCACTTCACGGTCGTCGTCCTCGACCCCCTGGGCCTCGCCCACGGGCGGCTCGGCGAACCCGTCGCCGACCAGCGGGTCCAGGACTGGAGCGACCGTGCGCGGCGGGTGCTGGAGGCGACGTTGCCAGAGGGTGAGTCGGCGTATGTCTTCGGCACCAGTGCGGGTGCGATCGTCGCGCTCGACCTCCTCGCCCGGCATCCGGAGCGGCTGCGGCACGTCGTCGTCCACGAGCCGCCCTGCGTGGGGGTGTTGCCGGACGGGGCGCGGCAGCAGGCCCGGTTCGGGGAGATCTGCGACGTGTACCGGGCCAAGGGGCTTGCCGCGGCCGGCGCCCTGATGACCGCGGTACTGGAGGAGCGGGAGGTGGAAGGGGAGCTTCCCGACGGGCAACCGTTGCTCCGGGAGGAGGAGTTGACGAACCCCATGGCGCTCTCCCTCGCACATGTCCTTCGGCCCTTCACGGCCTACGTTCCCGAGACCGGGCCCTCCCCTGTCCGCCTCACCGTTGGCGCGGGCACCGACTCCCGCGGGCAACTCCTGCACCGCACCGCCGAGTTCCTCGCGAAGGACCGGCAGGCCGACCTCGTCGAGTTCCCCGGCGGCCACCTCGGCATCCTCCAGCATCCGACGGAGTTCGCGGAACGGCTCACGCGGACGCTCCTCGGGGCGGGCACACGGCCCCACTGACGGACGCCTCCCCGGCGGCCTCGCCAGGGGCAGCTTCCGCCGGGTCCACGGGGCTGAAAGCGTCGACCATGCGCAGCATGACCTCGACGGGGAGCGCCGGGTTCCGCGCCGCCGTTTCCACTCCTCCGCTCCTCAGGAGTTGCGTCAGGAGACGGACGGGCAGACGGGGGTGACGAGCGGCCGCGTCGCGGATGCTTTCGTGCGGATCCTCCAGCAGCCGTGCCGCGGCCACCGGGGACAGCCGCGGGTCGAGGGCAGCCCGGTGGCGCACTTCCTCGCTCGGATCGCGGCTGAACCTCTCCACCAGGTCAGCGGTGGACCGCGGGTCGTCGAGGGCCAGGCGGCGCATGCGCGGGCTGGGGTCGTCGGCGTACCGGAGGAGGTCCTCGCGGGGGAAGTTCGGGTGACCGCGCGGGCGGTCGGGGACTGTGAGACCGCCGTCCCACCACTGCCACACCCGCAGCAGCATCTCGGCGGGCGCGTCGTCGCAGGACTCGGCGAGGAAGAGCTGGACGACTCGGTCCTCGTCCCGGGCGAGGCGTTGGACCGCCTCCGGCGGGAGGTGCCGGGCTCGTGCGACGCTTCTGCGGACGAGGGGGTGGGAGGAGGCCGCCAGACGGCGCATGGCGTCCGGGTCGTCGTAGAGCGCCACGACCCAGTCGAGCGTGCGATACCGGGAGCCGGTGTCGAAGTCGTAGCGGATTCCGGCCCGTTGCCCCTCCGTGAGGTCGGCTCGCACGGACACCGTGAACCGCACGCCGGCGTCGGGGTCCTGGCCGAGCAGGGCGACCAGCTCCGGAGCCAGGCGGGGGTTTCCGGCGAGGGCTCGGCGCTCCGCCGGATCCCCGTGCCGGGCCAGGTGCGCGGCGAGTCCGGGGTCCAGGATGCAGCCCTCCAGCGCCTCCCTTCGCGACTCCAAGGTCTCGAACACCGCCCGTTCCATGGGGTGTTCCCGGTGGTGCAGCAGCAACGCCCGCGCCCGTACCGTGTCGTGGGAATCGGCCAGCAGCGCCTCTCGTGCCGGGGCGTCGAGGTGTGGCCACGCCGCCCGGCAGGCCACGGCTCGCACTCCGCCGTCGGGGTCGGCGGCCAACGCGACCGCCACGGAGGCCGGCAGGCCCTTGAGGCGGGCCGCCTCGGAGCGGACCCGCGCGGACGGATCGGTGGCGAGCCTCCGGCAGGCGTCCTCGGGGAGCTCGGCCCAGCGGTCGGCGGCCACCATGGTCAGCAGCCACCGGTGCCGCTCGTCCCGCTCCGCGAGGATCGTCCGGGCCCACTGCTCGGGCGTGATGTTCGGCTGGTGCTCGGCCGCCCTCGCACGACGGTTCCAGTCCGGATGGGCCAGGAGCGCGTCCACGACCTCCGCGGGCAGCGCGCGGTACATCCCGTACCCGGACCGGCCCGCCAGCCGGGGCCACAGTTCCTCGGGGGTCGCCGGGTTGAGCGAGAGCCCGTCCGCCCAGGCATTGAGCACCTTCTCCGTGGGTTTCGGGCCCTGGAACAGCCGCTCCCAGGCGGCGGCCCGGTCCTCCGGCGTCTCCTCGGCGGCCGCGCGGGCCGCCGCCTCGCGCCGCTCCCTGAGTCGGTCGACGGCAACGAGCCAGACCGCGTACTCCTCGGTCGTGACGCCCACCATGGCGTCCCCGTCCGGGGACAGTGTCAGGAACTCCGGCTGCCCCGGCCGCGGGCCCAGCACCCCGGCCAGGTCCCAGTCGCCGCCGAGCCGGACGCGTGTCCAACCGCCGTCTCCGGTACCGGGGACGGCGATGAGGAACACCCCGTCGCCGCCGAGGGTCCCCGCCTCGGACGCCAGCCGGTGCCACTGGGCGTTGAGCTCGGCGACCGGGTCGGGGCGGTCGTCCGCCACGACCACGGTCGGTTCGGTCTGCCATCCGGCGACATGGCGCCACGCCACGGACGCGGGCAGCACCTCCTCGACCCTGCGCTCCCCGACGACCTCCAGCCCGGCCCTGCCCAGCAGTTCGGTCAGTTCGCCGTTCCCACCCATGATCCTCATACTGCCCGAGCGACTCAGCCGACGGGGACGACGTGGACCCCGGAGCCGTCCAGCCGGACCCGCAGCTCCGGGCCCTCGCTCCACGCCACGGTCAACTCCCCCTCTCCCACGGCCCGTACGGTCACCCTCTCTTCCAGCGGCACCGCGTCGGCGTCGCCGGTGAGGCGGGCCAGTGCGGCGAACAGGGTGCCGCCGTCGCCCGTCACGCCGGTCAGCTCGCCGTCCAGGGCCACGGCGGGGAGGAGTTCGGTGCGGACTCCGTCCCGGGGGGCCCAGCCCGTGACGCGTACCGGGGTGCCGGGGGCGGCGCCGGTCACGAGGAAGGCGCGTACCTCCGCGGATCCACGGGCGAGGACGACGCCGGTGACGCGCGCGCCTCCGGCCGCCGTGTGCCGGGAGGCCGCCCAGTCCTCGCCGACCCCCAGCGGCTCGATCTCCGTACGGCTCGGATCACCGTCCAGGATCAGGCTGTTGTCGTACGACTCTGCGGGCTCCGTCACCGTGGAGTAGGCGAGGCGGGTGTAGTACGGGTCGTAACGGACGTCCTCGCTTCCGTGGTTGTGGAGACGGACGACGCCGTCCGAAGCGGTCGACTGGAGAAGCCAGTTGGGGGCGGCGATCGGCGTGAGCGCGTCGGCGCGCTCCGACGGGGCCGGTTCCTCCACCGCGGTCCACACCTCGTGGTCGGCCGGGAGGAGCAGGCCGAGGAAGCCCTTGCTGGCCCAGTACGGCGACGCCGGGCCCGAATAGCCCTGGAGGACCGCCGGGTCGGGGCCGTGCCAGCCGAGGGTGAGGAGACCGTGGGAGTCCACCGCGCCCCGGTCCAGGAAATACTTGAGGGCGCCGGAGGCCAGCCGCCGTGTCTCGCCCGGGGGCAGCGGGGTGTGGCCCGTCAGGGCGCCCAGCCACAGGGGGGCCGTGGTGGCGAAGCGGTACGTCAGGGAGCGGCCCTGGTGCATCGGGGCCCCGTCGGCGCCGAACAGGCGGGCGTAGTCCTGGAGATGGCGGGACAGTCGGCCGCCGTAGAGGTCCAGCAGCCGTTCGTCCCGCGCAAACCAGGCGTGCAGCACCGGGTAGAGGTGCATGGCCCAGCCGTTGTAGTAGTCGAACTTGCGGCCGTCGCCGTCGGTGTACCAGCCGTCGCCGACGTACCACTGCTCGATCCGCGTCAGGCCCCGGTCCACGGCCTTGCGGCACGCCTCGGGCTCGTGGCCGACCGACTCCAGGAAACCGGCGACGGTGACGGGGAACAGCTCCCAGTTGCAGGGCCAGGCCTCGGCGGTCAGCGCGTCGCCGAGCCAGGCCGCGGCCCGCTGCCGTACGCCGTCGTCGAGGCGGTCCCAGAGGGACTCCCGGGTCAGTCGCAGCGCGAACGCGATCGACGCCGCCTCCACCAGCGGCTGGCGGCGGTCCTCGACCCGGGGCCAGACGCCCGAGACCCCGGCCGCGAGACCCTCGGCGTACCGCTGGAGGGTGGCGCCGTCCGGGCGGAGGGCCGCCAGCAGGAACGTACGGGCGTAGCCCTCCAGGCCGTCGGAGAGGCGGCCCGTCCAGCTCTGGCGGTCGCCGGGGAAGTGGTAGAGGGCGCGGTCGTCGGTGGCGTACGGCTCCACGGCCGCGAGCAGCGAGTCGGCCGCGGCCTCCCAGTGGGCGCGCGTGTAGCCGGTGTACGGGCTGAGGGTGCGGTCCTCGGGAGGCAGCTGCATCGCTTCTTCCTTCTCGGCGGCCCGGAGGGCTCTTCCTGCTCGACGGCCCGGAGGGCCATTTCTTCCCGGCGGCCCGGTGCGCTCTTCCTGCCCAACGGCCCGGCGGGCCGGCCCGCGCGGTCGGAGAACGGCTCAAGCGGCCGAGCCCCGCGGCGAGTCGGTCGCTCGCGGGCAAGACCTCCCGCGGGCAAAGACCTGGGGCGCCCCGGTTCCGGTCGGGACGCCCCAGGCGTCTATCCCACCCGCACAGCCCCCTCGGGCACCAGCCCCTGTGCGAGCAGTTCGTCGCGGACCAGGCCCGCGTACACGGTGGCGCCGTGCACGGAGGTGTGGGTGTTGTCCCTCTTCTCGTTGTACAGGTAGATCGCCTTGGAACCCTCCACGCCCAAGGACTCCACCAGCGTCTTCGTCCTCGCCGTCAGGTCGATCAGCGGGACGCCCTCGGCCGCGGCCACCGAGCGGATCACCGCGGGATGGTCCACCCCGAGGCCGTTGACCAGCAGGGCCGTCCCGTTGTTCAGTGTGCCGTCCGAGTTGAACCAGCGTCGCACGACGGGCGTCACGAGGACAGGGTTCCCGCCTTTCTCCCTCACACCCGCGACCAGTGTCTCCAGGTTCGCCCGGTACGTCGCCCCGTCGGTGGTCTTGTCGTTGTGGGCGAGCTGGATCAGGACGAGGTCTCCGGGGCGGATCAGCTGCTGGACGGTGGCCCACAGGCGCGGCTCGGCGAGATACGTCACCGTGCTCTCGCCGGAGTCGGCGTAGTTGGCCACGGAGACGCCCTTGCGCAGGTACTGGGGCAGCTGCTGGCCCCAGCCGGAGTAGGGGTCGCCGGGCTGGTCGCAGACCGTTGAGTCGCCGACGAGGAAGATCTGGCGGGCGTGCCGGGCGGGGGTGACGCGGATGCCGGCGAGGGCGGGGGCGGTGCCGCCGAGTGTCAGGTCGAGGCCGGGGGTGCCGTCGGGGCCGGTCGGCTCGCCCTCCGGGGTGCGGACGTTCACGGTGAAGCTGCGGGCGGTCCGCTCGCCGGCCGCCACGGCCGTCTCCGGCAGCAGGGAACGCCGGGTCTCGCCGCTGACGCCGGTACTCGACTCCGCGTCGCCGCCGAGGAGGACCTTCACGTCGTACGTGCCGGGCGGGACGTCGAAGTGGCAGGCGTTCCCCGCGCAGTTGTCGATCCCGAGGGCATGGCCCGGCTGCGCCTGGGCCGGCACGGCGGTCAGGCCCGTGCTCAGCGTGAGCGCTGCCAGCACGGCGAGATTGAAACGTCTCATTCGAGGCTCCCGAGATGGGCGACATGGCCTGGCGGCTGGACCGTACCCCTATCTGCAAGCGCTTTCTAGCCCCTGGACCGATTTCGCGAGACTGCCAACTTCCTTCAGGCGAAAGCTCTTTCGCGAAATCGATTCAACTGTCACCCTGCGAGACACCCGCACCTCTCCCGCACGTCTCGAAGGAGGCACCCCCATGTCCGAACCCACCGCGAACAGACCGGTCGGACGCCGTACCTTCGTCCTCGGCACCGCGGCCGCCGCCGGCACCGCCGCCCTCGCCGGGCCGCTCGCCCAGGCAGCGTCCGCCGCGAGTTTCGGCTACCGCGACGACGGCTCGAACTACGTCGTCGACACCGGCGCGAGCCTCGTCTTCAAAGTCAGCAAGACCAACGGCGACCTGACTTCGCTGGTCTACAGGGGCACCGAGTACCAGGGCTACGGCGGCAAGAACTCGCACATCGAATCGGGACTCGGCACGTCGACGGTCACCGTCAAGCAGTCCGGGTCGACGATCCTGATCTCGGTCGCGTACGGCACCCTGCGGCACTACTACGCGGCCCGCAGCGGCGAGAACAACATCTATCTGTGGACCAACCGGGCCGACACCTCGGTCGCCTCGACCCGCTTCATCCTGCGCGTGAAGGCCGGCCTGTTCCTCAACGACCAGCCCGATTCCTACACTTACGCGCCCACCACCATCGAGGCCTCGGACGTGTTCGCCAAGTCCGACGGCCAGACCCGCTCCAAGCACTACTCGAAGCTGCGGGTCGTCGACTACGACTACATCGGCTGGAGCGCGAACGGCGTCGGCCTGTGGATCGTGCGCTCCAACCACGAGAAGGCGTCCGGCGGCCCCTTCTACCGCTCCCTGCTGCGCCACCAGAGCGCGGACGGCGGTGGCCTGTACGAGATCCTGCACTACGCCCAGAACCAGACCGAGGACGAGCGCTTCGGCCTCCAGGGCCCGTACGTCATCGCCCTCACGGACGGCGGCGCGCCCTCCTCGTCCCTCTTCCCCGGCACCCTCACCACCCCCTGGGCGGACTCGCTCGGCATCTCCGGATACGTCGCCTCGGGCGGCCGGGGCCGAGTCGCGGGCGTCGGCATCACGGGCCGGAACACCGCGTACCCGTACACCGTCGGACTCGCCAACGCGGCCGCCCAGTACTGGGGTTCGGCCCGCTCCTCGGACGGATACTTCTCCATCGCCGGAGTCCTGCCGGGGACGTACACGCTGACCGTCTTCAAGAGCGAACTCGCCGTCCACACGACGTCGGTGACGGTGACCGCCGGTGGTACGACCACCCTGAACTCGATCGCGATCCCCTCCTCCAACGACCCGAGCAACGCGAGCGCGATCTGGCGGATCAACGACTGGACGGGCACGCCGAGCGGCTTCAAGAACGCCGACCTGATGACGTACGCCCATCCGTCCGACGTCCGCGCCGCCGCCTGGACCGGCAATGTCGTCATCGGCAGCGGCACCGAGACCTCCGCGTTCCCCTGCTACCTCTGGAAGGATGTCAACAGCGGTCTGCTGGTGTACTTCAAGCTGACCGCCGCGCAGGCCGCCGCCGCGCACACCCTGCGGATCGGGGTGACGACGGCCTACGCCAACGGGCGGCCGCAGGTCGTCGTCAACGACACCTGGACGTCGGCGATCCCCTCCCCGCCCACCCAGCCGAGCACCCGGTCGCTGACCAACGGGTCCTACCGGGGCAACAACCACACGTTCACCTACAGCGTGCCGGCGAGTGCCTGGCGCACGGACACCGGCCAGTACAACACGCTGAAGATCAACATCGTGAGCGGTTCGGGGACGACCTCCTATCTCAGCGCGGGCACGTCGATCGACGCCCTGGATCTACTGACCTGACGTCAGGTGCCGCGCGTCCACTGCTGGTTGGTCCCTCCGTTGCACGTGTACGTGATGATCGCGGCGGAGTTGGCGGTGGACGCGCCGTTCACGTCCAGGCACTCGCCGGTGGCGCGGGCCTTGATGTTCACGTAGGAGCCCGAGGTGACCACCGACCACTGCTGGGTCGTCGCAGTCGACGAGCAGTTCTCCTGGGTCACGTCGGTGGCGTTCTCCTGGAGGCACAGTGAGCTGCCGCGGCCGACCAGCTGGTAGTAGCCGGTGCCGAGGTTCTTGAACCACCACTTCTGGTTGCCACCGCCGTTGCAGGTGTACTGGCTGATCGCGACGCCCTGCCACAGTGACTGGTCAGCCACGTCCGCGCACTTGCCGCTGTGCCGGGCGACGAGCGTGTTGTACGTGGCGCTGGTGCCACCGATCGCCCCGGCGGCGGTGTCGACCGTGACCTCGGGATACCAGGACATCGACATCGTGGTGGAGGTCGGGAAGGTGAGCGGCAGCCACACGTAACGGGAGTCGTTGACCGTGCCGCCGAAGGAGTTGCCCCAGCGGTCGCCCATGTAGAGGTACGAGGTGCCCGAAGTGCCCTGCACCGGAAGGACGTACGCGGTCTGGGAGTTGAAGGTCGTGGAGTCGCCGATGTTGGCCATCGCGGTCCAGGGGCCGCCGAGGGAGGTGGCGGTGGCGTACTGCTGCTGGTTGGCGCTCCAGCCGGTCGCACCGGAGGTCAGCATGAAGTAGACGTTGCCCCGCTTGAAAAGGGCCGGGGCCTCGCGGTGGCCGCCCGGCCAGGGGTTGGCGACCAGGGAGGCGATGCCGGTGTAGTCGGCGGTGAGCCGGTAGATCTGGAGGTCGTAGTTCTCGTTGGCCGCAGAGACCATGTAGGCGGTGCCGTCCGTGTCGACGAACGTGGTGATGTCGCGGGACATGTACTGGCCGAGCGGCCGGAAGCTGCCCCGGTAGGTGTAGGTGCCGTCGACGGTGTCGGATACGGCGACGGCCGCGCGGGCCTCGCTGTAGTCGGTGCCGTTCTCCTTGTGCATCCACATCACGAACTTGCCGGTGGTCGCGTTGTAGACGACCTTGGGCCGCTCGATGTAGGCGGTGCCCAGCTCGGCCGCGGACGACTGGGTGAGGACGTGGTTCCTGAACTCCCAGTTCTTCAGGTCGGTGGAGCGGTAGGCGTCCACGTACCGGAAGGTGTTGTCGGCGTTGCGGTCCTCGCCGAACCAGTAGTAGTACGAGCCGACCTTGATGACCCCGCCGCCGTGCGCGTGCAGGGCGTTGCCCGAAGTGTCCGTGAACTGCACGCCGTTGGGGATGGTGAGCGGGGCGGCCTGGGCCGGTCCCGCGGTCGCCAGGGCGCCGGCCAGGGCCAGACAGAGGGCGAGCAGTACCGCGTGAGCACGTCTCATGACGCGACCTCCGTGTCCGTGGCGGTGTCCGCCACCGGTATGCCGAAGTCCGGGGTGCCGTCCGCGTGCCAGCCGAGCTTCTGGACGCGGGTGTGGCGGTTGGGGTCGTTCAGCGGGTCGCCGACGATCTCCTTGTACTGGCGGGCGTGGTAGACGAGCACGTCGCTGCGGCCGTCCTCGGCGACGGTGAAGCAGTTGTGGCCGGGGCCGTACTGCTTGGTGATGTCGTTGCTGGTGAACACGGGGGTCGTTGACTTGGACCAGCTCGCCGGGTTCATGAGGTCGGCGTTCGCGTCGGCGGTGAGCAGGCCCATGCAGTAGTGCCAGTCGGTGGCGCTGGCCGAGTAGGACATGAAGAGGCGGCCGTTGCGGGCGAGGACCGCGGGGCCCTCGTTGACCTTGTAGCCGACGCACTCCCAGTCGTACTCCGGTGTGGAGAGCCTGATCTGAGGGCCTGTCAGCGTCCAGGGGTTCGCCATCCTCGACAGGAAGATGCCGGTGTTGTTGTCCTGGCCGGGCTCGTGCTGGGCCCAGGCGAGGTAGCGGCTGCCGCGATGGGTGAAGGTGGTGGCGTCCAGCGAGAACGTCTCCCAGGCGGTCCTGACCTGCCCCTTCTCCTGCCAAGTCCCCTTGAAGGGGTTGCCGTTGGCGTTCTCGAGCACCCAGATGCGGATGTCCCAGATGCTCTCGGCGGGTGCGGAGGCGAAGTAGACGTACCACTTGCCGCCGATGCGGTGGAGCTCCGGCGCCCAGATGTGGGCGCCCATGACACCGGTCGGGTGCTTGGTCCAGATGACGGACTCGGGGGCGGTCGCGAGGCCGTTCAGGGTTCGGGAGCGGCGCAGGACGATGCGGTCGTACTCGGGGGCGGTGGCCGTGAAGTAGTAGAAGCCGTCGGAGTGACGGTGGATGAACGGGTCCGCCCGGTTGCGGACGAGGGGATTCACGAAGGGCGCGGCCTTCTTCTTCTGCTGCGGGACGGCCGAGGCGACGGTGGGGGTCGCCGCCAGGGCGCCCGCGGCCAGGGCGCCCTTCAGCAGCAGTCGTCGGTCGGGGACATCGTGGGCGCGGCTCATGCGCACTGCCTCTCGGGGAGGGGGGTGTCCTGAGAGCGATGTTCGATATTGAGAACATCTGTTGTGATTGCGAACAGCCGAAAGGTACGGCTGGGGAAGGTGGCGGTCAACGGGTTGGACGCGATGGGAGAAGGCGCTTTCTGCGTGCCGGGTTTTGTGCGCCAGGTTTTTGTTATCCGTCCGGCCGCCGCGCGTCTCCACATCTGTGCGCAGCCAAACCCACAAGAAGACAGCAGCGGCCGTGGGCGCCCTCGTCGCCCTCCTCGCCTCGGCTCCCCCGGCCCGGGCCGCCGGCCCCCGGGACATCACCGCCGACGTGCTCGCAGACCGGGACGTCACACTGACCGGCGACACCGTCGTCACCGTCCCGGCCGGGACGACGACGTACGACGGGGTGTTCCGCGGCGAGGGCACCCTCACCGTGCGCGGCACCGGAACCCTGGTCCTCACCAAGGACAGCGACTTCACGCTGCCCGCCTCCCGGCAGCGGGTGCGGATCCTGGGCGGCAACCATCCCCGGGTGACCACGACCGCCGCCGACCCGCCCGCGGTCACGGTCGAGCGCGGGGCGACCCTTCAGTACGGCGACGGCGGCACGACCGGCCTGATCGGCCATTTCCCCTACGGCACCCCGGCGTTCCGGCTGAACCAGGACAACATCCGGGTCGACGGCACCCTGCGGCTGTCCCTGAGGAGCGCCTACAACCTGGGCACGGTCAGCGGCTCCGGTCTGATCACCCAGCCGCGCTTCCTCTGGGGCACCTGGGACCTGACGTCCGGCCCCTTCGCCGGAGTCATCGACAACGGCACCCAGACCAACGCCGGCCGGCCCGAGTACGCGACCTCGCTGCCGAACGTCCGCAAGGTGCTCAACCAGGGCACGTGGACGGTGGACACGCCACTGGGCGAGACCGTCACCCAGCGCATGGACTTCTACCAGCGCGAGTACGGCAGCGACATCAACGTCCAGTCCCGGCCCGGCAGCAAGGTGATCCTCACCGGCCAGTACAGCTGGGCGAACCGGGGCGGCGACACCGACCCGTCCCTCAGCGACCCGGCCCTGAACTGGACGCCCGCTCCCAAGAACGTCAACAAGCGGGGCACCAACATCAAGGGCGCGAACGTCCAGTGGGGCGACGGCACGACGAACAGGATCTTCATGCCGGGCACGGCGAAGACAGTGTACATCAACCTCCTCGCGGCGCGCTCCCGTTCCCTGCTGACCTTCGACTACGACGGCCCGGTGACCCTCGGTGCCCCCATAGGCGGCGGCCGCTTCCACGACACCCTGTCCGCGCCCGGTGCCGGTGACATCGTCATCAAGGGGACGAAGGGCAACGACGTCACCTTCGCCGCGGTCCAGTTCTACGACGGTTCCACGACCGTGGAGAAGGGTGCCGTACTCCGTCTGGGCAGCGGCGAACCCGGCGGCGACGGCGGGCTCTACACCAGGGGCGGCCACTACCGGGTCGTGAACGACGGCTCGCTCGTCGTCGACAACACGAGCAAGCCCCTGACCCTGCCCCGGATCAGCGGCAGCGGCTCCCTAACGCAGGCCGGCCGGGCGACGACGACTCTGACCGGCGGTGCGATCACGTACACGGGAGAGACGACGGTCGAGCGCGGCACGCTGGCCCTGCGGGGCGGGGCAACTCTGGCCCACAGCAAGGGCATCCGGCTCACCTCGACGGCGGCCCGGCTGGACGCGGGGACGGCGGGCCTGCGCGTGGCGTCCTCGCTGTCCGGCAAGGGCACGGTGTCGGGTGCGGTCGTCAACGACGGTGTGGTGAGCGGGGGGTTGAGCGTCGCCGGGGACTACACGCAGAGCGCGAAGGGCGAACTGGTGCTGGGAACGCACCCTTTGAAGGTGTCGGGGGCGGTACGGCTGGCCGGTGACCTCGACCTGGCGGCGGCCGGCATTCGACCGGCGCGGACGGTCACCGTCCTGGACCACCGGGGCGGTGCGCGCACCACGGGCACCTTCAAGGGCCTCAAGGAGGGCACCCGGCTCAAGCTCGCCGACACCACCTACCGGATCACCTACCGGGGCGGCGACGGCAACGACGTCGTCCTCACGACGGACACGGCGAGCGCGGCCGCACGGGTCCGTTCCGCCACCACATCGACGGCCCAGGCCGCGGCACCCCGTCCGACCGACGCGGCCGAGGGCCTCGGCTGGTGGCCCTACGTCCTGGCGCTCGGCCTCCTGGGGGGCCTGGCGGTCACCCCGGCCCTGGGGATGTGGGGGCGGCGAGGTGGCGGCGGCCGGCATGCGGCGGGCCGGTGAGCCGGGAGGGCGGGTTCTTGTGGTTGCGGAACGCCGCCCGTCCCGGTGTTCGGTTGCCGGACGGGCGCGGAGATCCGCCGTCCGTTCGGTTAGCGTCGAAGGATGACCAGCGACATCCCGGAAGTCCCCGACGCCCTCGTCCGCCCCTTCGCCGAGGCTCTCGCGGCCGGTCCGGTCGTGCTCGACGGCGGAATGTCCAACCAGCTGGAATCCGCAGGGCACGACCTCAGCGACGAACTGTGGTCGGCGCGGCTGCTCGCGGAGCGGCCCGAGGCGATCACCGAGGCGCATCTCGCGTACTACGAGGCGGGCGCGGACGTGGCGATCACATCCAGCTACCAGGCCACCTTCGAGGGGTTCGCCAAGCGCGGGATCGAGCGTGAGCGGGCGGCGGAGCTGCTCGCCCTCAGCGTCGGGCTGGCACGCGAGGCGACGCGGCGGGCGGCGGCGAAGGGCGTCCGGCGGCCGCTGTACGTGGCGGCATCGGTCGGGCCCTACGGCGCGATGCTCGCGGACGGTTCGGAGTACCGGGGCCGGTACGGGCTGAGCGTGGCCGAGCTGGAGGCCTTCCACCGGCCCCGCCTGGAGGTCCTTGCGGCGGCCGGGCCCGACGTGCTGGCGCTGGAGACCGTCCCGGACGCCGACGAGGCGCGGGCGCTGCTGCGGGCGGTCCGTGGGCTCGGGGTCCCGGCCTGGCTCTCCTACTCCGTCGCGGGTGACCGCACCCGGGCCGGTCAGCCGCTCGAGGAGGCGTTCGCGCTCGCCGCCGACGTGGCCGAGGTCGTCGCGGTCGGCGTCAACTGCTGCCTCCCGGAGGACGTGGCGCCCGCGGTGGAGACCGCCGCACGGGTCACCGGCAAGCCGGTCGTCGTCTACCCCAACAGCGGGGAGTCCTGGAACGCGGACACCCGCGCCTGGGAGGGCAGTTCGAGCTTCGCGCCGGAGCAGGTACGGGGCTGGCGGGACTCGGGTGCCCGCCTGATCGGAGGCTGCTGCCGGGTCGGACCGGGGACGATCGCGGGGATCGCGGGGGCACTCGCAGCGGTGCGACCCGGGGGCGTCGCGGGGTGACGCGCGGGTTGCCGCCGTGCGCGGGATGGGGGTGGAGCCGGAGAAGGGGGCCTCGGTGACGGTGACCCCGACCCGCCGGCGTCGGCCGACCCCGCCCGGCCCCGATCAGTGCTGCCGCCGGGCCAGCCCCGTCCGCCGCAACCGCCGGACCACCGAGCGGAGTTCCGCCGTCCTGGCCGGCCAGCCCTCCGCCGGTTCCGAGACCGGGGCGGTCTCCTTCGTGGTCGTGTCCGCCGTCCACACAGCGAAATCGCGGTCCCGAGGACCGGATTCGACGTACGGGTCGCCCTTGCCGAAGATCTGGACCGGGTGCGTGGCGTCCCAGGGCCGCCAGCCGGGGTCGCCGTCCGTGGCGAAGCGCACCCAGGCACCGTGCATGGCGTCGGCGAGCTCGGCCGGTGCTCCCTCGCCGGCGAGCTTGGCCGACTCCGGGACGGCGCCGGTGTCGAAGACGAAGCCCAGTTCGAGGGCGTGGCAGGCGCCGAGGTCGGGGAGGTTGGAGGGCCAGGCGAACTCGTAGACGTACGACGAGCCGGGGCGGGCTTCGGCCAGGCGGTGCAGGGGAATGCGCAGGAGGTGGTCGGTGACCATCTGGCCGACGATGTCGGCGGTGCCGGCGTCGGGGTGCAGGGCGCGGTAGCCGCGGACCACCTCGGAGCCGCAGTGGCAGCGGGCCATCGCGCCGGCGAGGGCGACCGGGCCGAGCCGGTCGACACGCTCCAGGAGGCCGCCGGGGACGAGCCAGAGGCGGTACTCGTCGCTGGTCCAGCCCAGCATCAGCTCGACCTCGCGGGCCACCGAGCCCTCGACCAGCGCCTCCAGGGGGTCGCGGGACACGAGGTCACCGTCGATCACGATGCCGAAGGCCGGGCCGCCCAGGACGGGGCTGCTGAGGCGGCCCACCTCGGCCTGGGTGCGCAGCAGCAGCTCGCGGTCGACCTCGGCGAAGGCGGCGGCGGTGGCGGGGACCTTCAGCCGGGTCGCCATGCGGCGCACCATCCGCCGTACCTTGTCGCGGTCGCTCGCCTCGGGCGGCCCGCTCTGGAGGACCGCGCGCCGGAACAGGCCCTGGGCCTGCGGGGCGGCGAGCAGGGCCCCGATGCTGATGGCGCCGGCCGACTGTCCGGCCAGGGTGACGCGGCCGGGGTCGCCGCCGAAGGCCTCGATCGTCTCGTGGACCCAGCGCAGGGCGGCCAGCTGGTCGCGCAGGCCGGGGTTGGCGGGGGCGTCCGGGAAGAGGCCGTAGCCCTCGACGCCGAGCCGGTAGTTGACCGAGACGAACACCACGCCGTCCCGGGCGAAGGCGTGTCCGTCGTACACCGGCACCGCGGAGGACCCCCTGGTCAGGGCACCGCCGTGCAGCCACACCAGGACCGGGAGGCGGGCGCCGGGGCCCGGTTCGGGTGTCCAGACGTTGAGGTTGAGGCAGTCCTCTCCGGGGACGACCGGGTCGGAGAGGTAATGCCCGAAGGCCTCGGAGTACGGCGGTTTCGGGGCTGTCGGCCCGAAGTCGACGGTGTCGCGGACGCCGTCCCAGGGCTCGGGCGGGACAGGGGGCCGGAAACGGTTCGGGCCGAAGGGCGGGGCCGCGTAGGGGATGCCCTGGAAGACCGCGACCCCGTCCTCGTGGCGGCCGCGTACGGCTCCGTACGGCGTGCTGACCACGGGACCTGTCCGGACTGCTGCCATGTGACCACCAGCCTCCTCAGCGCGCTTGTGCACCGTGAACAACAGAGCACCACATTTCGGCCCGGTATTCCGGTGCAGAGCGCGTTCCGGCGGCTACTCGGCGTACGTCGGGGTGCGACCGGCGGGGCCCGGCCTCTTCCCGACGCCACCGGGCGAACTTAGGGTAGGAAGCGCTTACTTCCTCGCGCTTGCCTTTCCGCGCTGGTCGAGACTTCCATGGCCCTCGGGCGGGCCGGAGAGGGTGGTTTCCGATGGTCCGCACGGGGAGTGCGAGCGTGGCGGCCGGTCCGACGCTGGCGGTGGTGGCCCGGGAGGCGGGTGTGTCGGTGCCGACCGCCTCCAAGGTGGTCAACGGCCGCGAGGACGTGGCCCCCGAGACGCGCCGCCGGGTCACCGAGGCCCTGGACCGGCTCGGCTACGTCCGCAGACCGAGGTTCGACGCCGCGAAGTCGTCCGGCCTCGTCGACCTGGTCGTGCACTCGCTGGAGACCTCCTGGTCGGGGGCGGTGCTGCACGGGGTGGAGGCGGCCGCCCACGACGCCGGTCTGGAGGTCGTCGTCTCCGCCGGGCTGACCCGGAACCGGGCCGGCCGCCCCGAGCGCGGCTGGCTGGACAAACTCACCGGACGCGGGTCCTCGGGCGTGCTGTTCAACCTGGCCGAGCTGTCGCCGGCGCAGTACGGCTGGCTGGACCAGCACCGGATCCCCTACGTCCTGATCGACCCGGTCCTGGAGCCGCCGTCGGGCGTGGTCTCGGTGGGCGCGGCGAACTGGCAGGGCGGGGTGACCGCGACCGAGCACCTGCTCGCGCTGGGCCATGAGCGCATCGCGGTCGTCGCCGGGCACCAGCGCAAGATGTGCAGCAGCGCGCGGGTGGCCGGCTACCGTTCGGCGCTCGCGGCGGCGGGGGTCCGGCAGCGGCCCGAGTACGTCCGCCTCGCGGGCTTCGACGAGAGCACCGCTCACCGCCGCACACTGGAACTCCTGGACCTGCCCGAACCGCCGACCGCGGTCTTCGTCTGCTCCGACAGCATGGCGCTCGGCGTGTACGCGGCCCTGGCCGAACGCGGCCTGAAGGTGCCGGACGACATGAGCGTCGTGGGGTTCGACGACCTCCCCGAGGCCCGCTGGGCCACCCCGGCCCTCACCACGGTCCGCCAGCCCCTGTCGGAAATGGCGGCGACGGCCCTGCGGCTGCTGGTCCGCATGATGGACGGCGACCGCCCGGAGAGCACCCGCACGGAACTGTCGACACGGCTGGTGGAACGGGCGAGCACGGGGGCGCCGCGCGGCTGAGCGGGTTCGGGCACCCCGAGCCCCGCGCCGGGGTGCCCACCGGCCGGGGCGGCCCTGGCCGACGTCCGAGCCGCCGCGACACGCCGCAGGTTCGTCCGAGTGCCCCCTGGTCGTGGGCCTGTGTGCGTCGGAATCGTTCAGCTTCGGTCATCCATGGGCGCGGGGAACTGGCCGGGGCAAACGGGCGTCGAACGATGCGGCGGGGAGGGGCCGCCGTCCCGGCCAGGGCGGCGGCGAGCACTTGGGGGACGACCATGACGCGCTGGCGGCCGCTGCCCGACACACTGCCGAGGGAGGCCCGGCATCTCGTCGAGCAGCTGCGGCAGCTCAAGGACCGCACGGATCTGAGCCTCGCGGAACTCGCCCGGCGCACCGCGTACAGCAAGTCGTCCTGGCAGCGGTACCTCAGCGGGGCCAAGCAGCCGCCGCGCGGTGCGGTGCGGGCGCTGTGCCGGGTGGCGGGCGCGGACCAGGCACGGCTGCTTGCGCTGTGGGAACTGGCCGACCCGATCTGGCCGTACGGCCCGATGGGTGCTTCGGTGCCGCCGCGGATCCCGGCGGACGAGGTGCCCGAGGCGGTCGCGCCGGAAGCCATGGCGCCGGCGGTGCCCGGTCCGGAGCACCGGCGGTGGCGGGCGGCGGCACTGGTGGCGTTCGCGGTGATCGTGCTGCTGGTGGCGGGGGTGCTGTGGGCGTGGCCGTCGGGGAGCGAGTGACGGTACGGCCGCCCCGCTCCCCCGCCGACAGGGTCAGCCGACCTGGTCGTAGTAGGCGTTGCGCCAGCTGCCCCTGCCCTTGAGCTTCACCCGGTACTTGCCGCCGACCCGCTTGAAGTCGACGTCCCGTTTGTCGCCGTCGTAGCGGACGGTGCCGCCCGAGAAGGGGCCGTGCAGCCATTGCTGGGCGAACTCCCAGCTCTGGTCGGTGACCACGCCGTCGTTGTCGGTGAGACCGAAATGCTCCTGCCACCACTGGGTCGCCGACTCGGTCTCCGGGCCGAAGGAACCGTCGATCCGGTTCTTGGCGAAGTTGTGCCAGTCCCCGTCGTCGTCCTGCCACTTGGCGCCGTCCGCGTACAGGACGGACTGCCACAGCGCGGTGGCGTTGCCGTTGGCGTGGTCGTCGACGCCCAGGTTCTCCTCGTCCTGGAAGTCGTCGCTGACGACTCCGTTGCCGTCGATCCCGTAGTACGGGGCCGCCTCCGCAGCCGGCGCCACGGCGAGGCCGATGGTCCCGGCGCCCAGCAACACGGCCGTCACCGTCGCGGCGGCCCTCTTGCGCATGCTCATGGATGTCTCCCTTTCCGAACCGCCGTGGTTCCCCCCGTGGTTCCCCCTGGGGCGGTTCGCTTCGCTCGGCACGGCACAGCGTCACAGGGCTGAGGTGCGCACGGCGAGAGCCGCAGGCGTCCCCGGTCCGGCGGGGGACGGTCCGCCCGGTGTACGGCGGCGCGGTCCGGGAGCGCGGGACGTACGGGGACCTGCCGGGACGGGATGGGACAGGTCCGGCACCCTGCCCGGAGGCCGTGGCCCGAGCACAGGCCGCCGTGGGTGTTCCCTCGCGCGGTCGCAGGTGCGTAGCCTCGGCGCGGTGAACGCGATTCCGGCAGGACTCGACCATCTGGTCCTCGCGACCCCCGACCTGGCGGCGACGGTCGCCGACTTCACCCGGCGCACCGGTGTCGTGCCCGCCCCCGGCGGCGTGCATGTCGGTCGCGGCACCCGCAACCACCTCGTGGCGCTGGGCGGCACCGCCTATCTGGAGATCGTCGGGCCGGACCCGGAGCAGCCGGAGCCCACGGGCCCGCGCCCCTTCACCGTGGACACGTTGCCCGCCGCCCGCACGGTCACCTGGGCGATCAGCCCGCCCGACCTGGACGCGGCGGTGGCAGCCGCCCGGTTCCGCGGCTACGACCCCGGGGAGATCCGCCCGATGAGCCGCCACCGCCCCGACGGGACCCTCCTGGAGTGGCGCCTCACGGACGGCGACACCCAGCACCCCTCCGGTCTGGTCCCGTTCCTCATCGACTGGGGCACCTCTCCGCACCCCACGGCCTCGGGCCTGCCCGGCACGCCCCTGCTCTCCCTCGCGGCGACCCACCCCGCCCCGGGCGAGATCCGCCCTCTCCTCGCCGCCGTCGGCACCGACCTGCGGCTCACCGAGGGCCCGGTGGGTCTCTCCTTCACGGTGGACACCCCGCGCGGGCCGGTGAGCTTCGGATGACGTGTCCGATTCCTTCAAGACCGCTGCCGGCAGCCCCGTCTACCGTGCCGGTATGACTCCACGATTCGACGCCATCGGCCTGGTGGCCTCCGACATGGCCGCGTCCGTCGCCTTCTACCGGCGGCTCGGTTTCCCGTTCCCCGAAGGCGCCGAGACCCAGCCGCACGCCGAGGCCGAACTCCCGGGCGGAATGCGGCTGATGCTCGATACCGAGGAGACGGTCCGCTCCTTCCACCCCGGCTGGCGGGTCCCGGCGGGCGGCAGCCGCACCGGCCTCGCCCTGCGCTGCGACAGCCCCGCCGAGGTCGACGCCGTGTACGAGCGGCTGGTGGGCGAGGGGGCGCACGGGGAGCTCAAGCCGTGGGACGCGGTGTGGGGCCAGCGGTACGCGTCCCTGCACGACCCCGACGGCAACGGCGTCGACCTGTACGCCCCGCTACCCGGCGGCGAGTAGCCGCGTCAGCGGCACGCCGGTCAACTCCCTGACGTCCCGGGCGAGATGAGCCTGGTCGGCGAAGCCGCACCGGGCCGCCGTCGCCGCGTACGGCACGCCGGCCCGGGCCAGCGCGAGCGCCCGCTGGAGGCGCAGGATCCGGGCCAGCGTCTTCGGCCCGTACCCGAAGGCGACGAGGGACCTGCGGTGCAACTGCCGTGCCCCGAGCCCGAGTTCGTCGGCTGTCACGCCGACCGGCAGGCCCGCGTCGAGGGAGGCCACCAGGGCGCGCAGGACGGGGTCGGCGGGGGCGGCGCGCTCCAGCACGATGTCCTCCAGCGCGGTGGCCGGGTCGGCCGCCCCGGCGATACGGCTCCGCAGCCGCCGTACGTCCGCAGCAGGCCACAGGTCCGCCAACTCGACCCGGAGGTCACGCAGTTCGTGCGCGGGCACACCGAGGAAGGCGGGTGCGGTACCGGGGTGGAAACGCAGGCCGACCCAGGTGCTGGGAGCGCCTGCGGTGACCCACGCCCGCGTATCGGGGCCTGCGACCAGCAGCCGCCCGTCGTTCCAGAGCAGGTCCATGCACCCGTCGGGCAGGACGCGTCCGGCGCCGTCACCGGTCCAGAGGACGGCACCGGCGAGCCTGGACGCCCGTTCCGTGTACACCCACCCAGGCTAGGACGTCCGGGCGCCGGCCGCCCGCACCCGAAACTCCTGCGGACTGACCCCGTAGCCCCTCTTGAACGCACTCGACAGAGCGAAGGCGCTGCCGTAACCGACCTGCCGGGCGATCGCGTCCAGCGTCGAGGTGCCCTCCCGCAACCGATCCGCGGCCAACGCCAGCCGCCATCCCGTCAGATACGCCATCACCGGCTCCCCCACGCGTTCCGTGAACCGCCGGGCCAGTGCCGCCCGGGAGACCCCCGCCTTGGCGGCGAGGGACGCCACCGTCCACGGATGGGCCGGATCGTCCTGCATCAGCCGCAGCACCCGCCCGACCACCGGGTCGGCGAGCGCCGCGTACCAGGCGGGCGTCTCCGCCTCGGGGCGGGAGAACCAGGCCCGGAGCGCGGCGATCACCAGCAGGTCGAGCATCCGGTCCAGGACGACCTCCTGGCCGGGTTCGTCGCGCACGATCTCCGCCATGAGGAGCGGGGTCAGCGGGCACTCCCACACGTCGGTGGTCAGGGACAGCAGCGGCGGCAGGGCGTCCAGGAGCCGGTTGCTGATCTCGCCGTCCATCAGGTACGTCCCGATGAGCAGCACCGTCCCGCCGTCGAGCCGGTCGCCCCAGCTGCGGACACCGAGGTCCATGGAGCCGTTCAGGGTCCGGCCGTCGGGGTGGCGGCACTCGGCGCCGGGCAGGATCAGCGCCTGTGGGGCGGTGTCCGGGGCGTCGGCACAGGTGTAGGGGTCGGGTCCGCGGGCGATGGCGAGGTCGCCGGGGCGCAGTCGGACGCTCTCCCCCGTGTCGGGCAGGACGACGGCCTCTCCGCGGACCATCAGCATCACCGTCAGCGGCGCCCGGTCCTCCACCCGCACCGCCCAGGGCGGGTCGAAACACGCCCGGATCATGAAAGCGCCACGCGCCCGCGGTCCTTCCAGCAGGCCTGCCAGAGCGTCCATGGGGCCAGCGTAGACGCGCCCTTAGGGGAAGGAGCCGTTCAGCGGCGGTCCCTTGCGGGGCAGGGGAGTTGCCCCGCCCGGTGATGCGGCCGTCGGTCCGGGCGGGCGCCCTCAGCCCCCGTCGGCCCGCACCCGGCACCGCGCCCCTGTCATGACCCCTCCGGCTTGTGCGGGGGATGCGTCGACTTCGCGTGGGTCCGCAGGCGGGACGTCACGTCCTCCGGCGGCAGGAAGCGGGACCAGCGCTCCGGGAACTCCGAGGGCATGTCGGGGTCGTCCGGATCGACGTCCGTGTCCCGGACGCCGGCCGCCGCGCGGGCCACGTACTCGGCGACCTGCGCCTCCCGCACCCGCTCGTTCGCGGCGCGCGCCGCCGCCGTCGCCGCGGCCGGCCAGACGCGGTCGATCGCCGCATTGACGGCCGCGCCCACCAGGACCGCGAAGGCCGAGACGCCGATCCACAGGAGCACGGCGACCGCGGCCGCCAGCGAGCCGTAGATCGTCGCGCCCTCGATCGTGCTCTGGAGGTAGATCCGCAGCAGGAAGCTGCCCAGCACCCACATCGCGAGGGCCACGAGGGCGCCGGGGACGTCCTCGATCCACGGTGAGCGCACCGGGACGGACACGTGGTACAGCGTCGTCAGGAAGGCGACGGACAGGATGATCACCACGGGCCAGTACAGGACCTGCACGACCGTCGCCGACCAGGGCACGATCCGCACCACGGCGTCCGGCCCGGCCACCATCAGCGGCAGCGCCACCGAGCCGATCAGCAGCGCCGCGATGAACAGCGCGAACGCGACCAGCCGGGTCTTGACGATGCCCCGGACGCCGTCGAGGCCGTACATGACGGTGATGGTGTCGATGAAGACGTTGACCGCGCGCGACCCGGACCACAGGGCGAACAGGAAGCCGACGGAGATGACATCGGGGCGGCCGCCCTTCATCACGTCGTCGAGGATCGGCTGCGCGATCTGCCGCACCCCCTTGTCGGACAGCACCGTGCGCGCCGCGGCCAGGAGGTTGGCCTCCAGGCTGCTGATGCTGTCGGTGCCGGTCCAGTCGTCGACGTAGCCGAGCAGGCCGATGAGGCTGAGCAGCAGCGGTGGTACCGACAGCAGCGAGAAGAACGCGGCCTCGGCGGCGAGCCCCAGGATGCGGTACTCGATGCACGAGTTGACGGTGTCCTTGAGCAGCAGCCAGGCGGTCCTGCGCTTGGAGACGTTCCGGTAGAGCGCTCGGGCCCGGTGGAGCCGCCCGGAGGGTTGTTGAGGGGATTCGCTTGCTGCCTGCACGACCTAAAGGTATCCGCCAGGAGAGCGTGCACTCATCCCCCGGCCCCGGCGCGGGGCACTCACCACAGGGCTCTGACTAGGCTCGAACCGGCCACCGCCGCCCCACCGCGTGGTCACTCCAGGCACACACCTCCCCTGCTTTTCGACGCACGGCACGCGGCAGCCTGGGCCCCCGCCCCGGAGACGACCCCACCCACCCCCGTGTCCGTCATGTGACCCACCCCGCACCCCGGGGTACTTTCGCAGGCATGGCAGGCACCACGCACACCGTGACCAACCAGCCCCCACCCCTGATCGGCTACGACGTCTACGGCGCCGACCTCGCGCTGAAGGAAGCCGTGGCGCGGCATGTCGCCCCGTCCCTGCTCGACGAGGTCGACGGCGAGCTGTCGGCGCTCGGCCGGTCCTGCGGCTCCGCGCAGGTGCAGGAGTGGGGTGCCCAGGCCAACGAGAACCCGCCCCGGCTGCGCACCCACGACCGCCACGGCCACCGCGTGGACGAGGTCGAGTTCCATCCCGCCTGGCACCGCGTGCTCGGCAAGGGCGTCGCCGCGGGCCTGACCGCCGCCTGGGCCCGCCCCGGCGGACACGTGCGGCGTGCGGCCGCCTTCCTGCTGTGGACGCAGGTCGACGCGGGCAGCTGCTGCCCCCTGTCGATGACCCACGCGGCGGTACCCGCCCTGCGCACCGACCCCGATCTCGCCGCCGAGTGGGAGCCCAGACTCACCTCCATGGTCTACGACCGCGAGCTGCGGCCCGCCCATCTCAAGGCGGGGGCGCTGTTCGGGATGGGCATGACGGAGAAGCAGGGCGGCAGCGACGTCCGGGCGGCCACCACGACCGCCCGCCCCTTCCCCGACGGCGAGACCTACGAGCTCACCGGCCACAAGTGGTTCTGCTCGGCCCCCATGTCGGACGGCTTCCTGGTCCTCGCCCAGGCGCCCGGCGGACTCACCTGCTTCCTGGTCCCCCGGGTCCTGGACGACGGCACCCGCAACCCCTTCCTCCTCCAGCGCCTGAAGGACAAGCTCGGCAACCGCTCCAACGCCTCCGCCGAGGTCGAGTTCGAGGGGACCTGGGCCCGCCGCGTCGGGGACGAGGGCCGCGGGGTCCGCACCATCATCGAGATGGTCGCGGCGACCCGGCTGGACTGCGCCCTCGGCTCCGCAGGCCTGATGCGCCAGGCCGTGGTCCAGGCGATCCACCACTGCACGCACCGCGAGGCCTTCGGCGGCAAGCTCGTCGACAAGCCCCTGATGCGCAACGTCCTCGCGGACCTGGCCCTGGAGTCCGAGGCGGCGACCACCCTCGCGCTGCGGCTGGCCGCCGCCTACGACAACGGCGACGAGCAGGAGCGCGCCTTCCTGAGGATCGCGGTACCGGTGGCGAAGTACTGGATCACCAAGCGCTGCACACCTCTCATCACGGAGGCCGCGGAGTGCCTGGGCGGCAACGGCTACGTCGAGGAGTCGGGCCTGCCCCGCCTGGTCCGTGAGTCACCGCTGAACTCGATCTGGGAGGGCGCCGGCAACGTCCAGGCCCTGGACGTCGTACGGGCCCTCCGGCGCGAACCGCAGGCGCTGAACGCCTACCTCCTGGAGATCGGCCGCACCAGGGGTGCCGACCACCGCCTGGACGCCGCCGTCAAGAGCCTCTTCACGGAACTGGCCGACCTGGACGGCATCGAGGGCCGCGCCCGCCACCTCACCGAACGCCTGGCCCTCGTCCTCCAGGGCTCCCTCCTGGTCCGGCACGCCCCACCGGAGGTGGCCGACGCCTTCTGCGCGTCCCGCCTGGGCGGGGACGGGGGCACGGCCTTCGGCACTCTGCCGACGAGCCTGGACCTCAAGGCTGTGGTGGACCGGTCAAGGCCGCAGGCCTGACCCGATCCGGGGGCGCGGGGAACTGCGCGACAAGCCCCCACCGGCCCGCAGCCGCAAACGCACCCGACGAGGCACACCGCAGGCGCCCGGCCAAACCGTCGGAGACGGGGGTGGTGCTGCGCCGACACGGCACCACCCCCGTGATGGCCCAGAGGCCGAAAAACGCCGCTGCGAGACGACGTCCGCTCAAGTTTCAACCAGGCCGGGGCCCACCACCAGGGTTGCAGGGGGTTGCAACTTCCTGGTGACTGTGGCCGGACCGCCCTCCCGCCCCCGACGCGAGCGGCACTATTGGACGGACAGTCAAGACAGCCGGCCAGGACGCGCAGCCACGACGGACGGAGGGCGGACCCGTGCCGATCTCGCCGACACATGTGACCCATCTGGCCGCCGTGGACTCGGCTCGCGCGGCCAGGGTGCTGAGCGAGGTCCGCTCCGCCACCCTGTCCGGCCGGCCCGCACCGCTCGCCCCGCGGCCCGTGATCGAGGAGTCCTGGAGCCGCATGCTGCGCGGCGGCGTCGACCCCGACCACGATTTCCGGTCAGGTCTGCTGTCCCCGGAGGAGGTCCAGCGGCGCCGGGAGGACACCCGGCTCCGGCACGTCCTGCCGGTCCTCAGGGACGGCCTGCTGGCGGTCGCGGACGTCGCCCACCACATCATGGTCGTCGCCGACGAGGACGGCCGGGTGCTGTGGCGGGAGGGCAGTTCGCCGGTGCTGCGCAAGGCCGACGGCACCGGCTTCGAACTCGGCGCCGACTGGCGGGAGAACGTCGTCGGCACGAACGGCATCGGCACCCCGGTGGTGGTGGGCCACCCCGTGCAGGTGTTCGCCTCCGAGCACTTCGTGCGCTCGCAGACCACCTGGACCTGCACCGGCGCCCCCATCAAGGATCCGCGGGACGGCCGCCTGATCGGGGTGGTCGACGTGAGCGGACCACTGGACACCATGCATCCGGCCACGCTCGCCTGGGTCGACTCGGTGGCCAAGCTCGCCGAGGCGCGGCTGCGCGAGCTGCATCTGACCTCGCTGGAGCACCTGCGGGCCGTGGCCTCGCCGGTGCTCGCCCGGCTCACCGGCAGGGCCCTGGTGGTGGACCGGGACGGCTGGACGGCGGCGGTGACCGGAATGCCGTACCCGAACCGGATCGCGCTGCCCAAATCGCCCTCGCCGGGACGCCGTTGGCTGCCCGCGCTCGGTCTGTGCACGCTGGAGCCGCTGGCGGGCGGCTGGTTGATCCGGGCCGCCGACCAGCCGGAGCCGCCCGGCGTCACCCGGATCGTCCTGGATCTCGCGCACCCGCGTCGCTGGACGGTGACCGTGACGGCCGGCGGCGGATCGGTCACCTGGAGTCACGAACTGAGCCCCAGGCATGCCGAGTTGCTCTATCTGCTCGCACTGCACCGCTCGGGCCGGACCGCGGCGGGCCTGGCCGAGGACATGTTCGGCGATCCGGTCCGTACGGTGACGGTACGGGCGGAGATGTCCCGGGTACGACGGTACCTCGGGGCCTTCCTGGAGCACCGGCCGTATCGTTTCTGCGAGGACGCCGAGGTGGAGGTGCTGCTTCCGGAGAGCCCGGCCGATCTGCTGCCGCACTCGACGGCCCCGGCCGTGCTCGGGGCCCGCGCCGTCACCGAGACCGAGTGAAAACCCTCGATCTGGGCGCATCTCCCGCATAATTGCACGGTCTTCGTCCCCAACCGTGCCGTACTGCCGTAGCATCCCTCTACGGGCCACCCCACCTGCTCCTCGGTCAACGTACGGATCATCAGGCGCAGTTGGCCCGCCTCGGGAGGACGTATGAAGCATCGTGGCAGACACCGCAGGCGGAGGCGCGGTCGAGCCCTGCGCGCCTTCCTGGCCGGGACCGCCCTCGCGCTGACCGCCGCCGCCACCATGATCAGCGCCTCCCAGGCCACCGTGGCCGCCAATCCCGGGGAGTTGAAGTCCCTCGACTCCCCCGCCGAGACCGCCTCCCTGCGCCTGAGGGAATCCCTGGTTCCCGAGCGGTCGCTCGACCGGCTCTCCGCCGCGATGGGACGCCCCGTCGGGGTCTCCGCGGTCCTCGACTCCGCCGAACGGAGCCTGCGCGACGCAATCGACTGCACGGCCGGCGAGCGCGAGGCACTGCCGGTGGCGCCGAGCGCCACCGCCGCGTACTGCTGGGACGCCGCCGACACCCGGTCCTGGCGGGCCGGGGCGGTCACCACCTCGGGGGACGCCGACGACGACGGCGTGTGGGGCACCCACCGGGTGATCCTCTCCGCGTGGAGCCGCACCGGGACCGCGGCGCACGGCGGGGGCCTGGCCCGGGTCGCCTTCGTCGACGCCGACGACATGAGCCGTCCCACCTACTCCTGGGTCCTGCTGGCCGTCCCGGTCGACGGCGGACGCGACTACCGCGGGCTGGTCTCCCAGGTCTCCGGCATGGTCTGGTACCAGAACAAGCTGCTGGTGACCGCGAGCGGCGACGGCGGCGACGCGCTGTACGTGTACGACATCAACCGCATCCAGCGGGCCGGCGTCCGCAGCGACGCGGTCGGCAAGGTGCGCGGCGGCTGGTCGGCGCACGGCGCCCAGTGGGTGCTGCCCGCGGTCGGCTCCTACCGCCTGACCGGAGGGGACACGGGCGGCGCCCGTCCCGACTACCTCTCGCTGGACCGCAGCACCGCCCCGGACTCCCTGGTCGCGAGCGAGTGGGTGTCCTCGGGCGACGACCGGGGCACGCGGCTGTGGCGCTACGACTTCAGCGGCGCCGCCGGCCGCGCCGGGCTGCTGGCCACCGACGCCGGGGGCTACGCGCGCGTGCACGACGCCTACCTCACCAAGGCCTCCGGGTCCGGCCCGGTCCTGTCGTACGACTCCCAGTGGTATCTGAGCCGGGCGGCAGGCGCCGAGGGCGATCACGGCACCCTGTGGCGCCAGACCACCTCCGGCCCCGCCAAGGCCACCCGCTGCGGCACGGACGACTCCCGCAACTGCTGGAGCGGGGAGTCGGAGTCGCTGTCGTACTGGGAGCAGACCGGCGAGGTGTGGTCGCAGTCGGGTCGGGTGCTGTTCGCCCTGCCGCTGACCTCCATCGACAGATCTCTGGGATAGATGATTCCCTGATCGGCATGCCGAACATCGCCGTGACCACCTGGTCCCTGGAACAGACCGCCCCGACCGACCTTCTCCCGGCCGAGCCCCCGGAGGGCGACGTCCGCATCCATCGCGCGGAAGTCCCCTCCCCCGAGTTCAGCCGCTTCCTGTACGCCTCCGTGGGCGGGGACATCCGCTGGACCGACCGGCTCTCCTGGACGTACGCGCGATGGCGGGAACACCTGGAGCGGCCGGGTGTGGAGACCTGGGTGGCCTACGACCGTGGCACCCCCGCCGGTTACGTGGAGCTGGAGCCCCAGGACGACGGGGTGGTGGAGATCGTCTACTTCGGCCTGATACCGGCCTTCCGCGGGAGGCGGATCGGCGGCCACCTGCTCTCGTACGGCGTCGCCCGCGCGTGGGACCTCGCGGACCGCTGGCCGGGGCTGACGGACACCAAGCGGGTGTGGCTGCATACGTGCAGCAAGGACGGTGAGCACGCGATGGGCAACTACCAGCGCCGGGGCTTCAAGCTCTTCGACACCAAGGTCGAGGAGGAGGCGGAGGTATCCACGCCGGGGCCCTGGCCGGGGGCCTACCCGGCCTGACCTGCGGGAACAAGAGGTCTCGCGATCTTTGTGACCAACGACACCCTTGTCTCGCCTGGCGAGACAAGGGTGTCCACATGACGGATAAAGCTGGACTGTGTCCAGATCGCCGTGACACGCTTCCGTCATGTCTGGAACTGGAATTGCCTTGGTGAGTCGGCGGCACGTCGACCTCGGCCGCATGTCCAGCGCCATCTGTCCGGTGCGCTGACGAGCCGCAGCGTCACCCGGTACTCACTCCCGTTCTCCTCCCCGCGCAACGCCGCGCAGGTACACCCATGCGCCCGTACGCGCAGGTAAGAGCCGCTTTCCGCCTGTCCCGAAGGACGTAACAACCATGGCCGCCACCCCGCAGAACCCTGCTGCCGCAGCGCCCCGCCGCAAGGTGAGCCGTCACCGCGGTGAGGGTCAGTGGGCCGCGGGGCACCACACCCCGCTCAACGGCAACGAGCAGTTCAAGAAGGACGACGACGGTCTCAATGTGCGGACACGCATTGAGACGATCTACTCGAAGCGCGGTTTCGACTCGATCGACCCCAACGACCTGCGCGGCCGGATGCGCTGGTGGGGCCTCTACACCCAGCGCAAGCCCGGGATCGACGGCGGCAAGACCGCGATCCTGGAGCCGGAGGAGCTGGACGACAAGTACTTCATGCTGCGGGTGCGGATCGACGGCGGACGTCTCACCACCCAGCAGCTGCGCGTGATCGGCGAGATCTCCGAGGAGTTCGCCCGCGGCAGCGCGGACATCACCGACCGGCAGAACATCCAGCTGCACTGGATCCGCATCGAGGACGTCCCGGAGATCTGGAACCGGCTGGAGGCCGTCGGCCTGTCCACCACCGAGGCCTGCGGCGACACCCCGCGCGTCATCATCGGTTCGCCGGTCGCCGGCATCGCCGAGGACGAGATCATCGACGGCACCCGGGCGATCGACGAGATCCACGAGCGGTACATCGGCAGCAAGGAGTTCTCCAACCTGCCCCGCAAGTTCAAGACGGCGATCTCCGGCTCCCCGCTCCTGGACGTGGTCCACGAGATCAACGACATCGCCTTCGTCGGCGTCGAGCACCCCGAGCACGGCCCCGGCTTCGACCTGTGGGTCGGCGGCGGCCTGTCCACCAACCCCAAGCTCGGCGTCCGGCTCGGCGCCTGGGTGCCGCTGGAGGAAGTCCCCGAGGTGTGGGCCGGCGTGGTCGGCATCTTCCGCGACTGGGGCTACCGGCGGCTGCGCACCCGAGCCCGGCTGAAGTTCCTCGTCGCCGACTGGGGCCCGGAGAAGTTCCGCCAGGTCCTGGAGGACGACTACCTGAAGCGCCGGCTGGTCGACGGTCCCGGGCCCGCCGAGCCCTCGGGCCGCTGGCGCGACCACGTCGGTGTGCACCGGCAGAAGGACGGCCTCTTCTACGTCGGCTTCGCCCCGCGCGTCGGCCGCGTCGACGGCGCCACCCTCACAAAGATCGCCGAGGCCGCCGAGGCCCACGGCTCGGGCCGGGTGCGGACCACCGTCGAGCAGAAGATGATCATCCTCGATGTCGAGGAGGCACAGGTCCAGCCGCTGGTCGAGGCCCTGGAGGCGCTCGACCTGACGGCCAGGCCCTCGCCCTTCCGGCGCGGCACCATGGCCTGCACCGGCATCGAGTACTGCAAGCTCGCCATCGTCGAGACCAAGCAGCGCGGCGCCACCCTGATCGACGAACTCGAGCGCCGCATCCCGGAGTTCGACGAGCCGCTCACCATCAACCTCAACGGCTGCCCGAACGCCTGCGCCCGTATCCAGGTGGCGGACATCGGTCTCAAGGGCCAGCTGGTGCTCAACGACAAGGGCGAGCAGGTCGAGGGCTACCAGGTGCACCTGGGCGGCGCGCTCGGCCTGGAGGCCGGGTTCGGCCGCAAGGTGCGTGGCCTGAAGGTCACCTCCGAGGAGCTGCCCGACTACGTCGAGCGGGTCCTGAAGAGGTTCCAGGCCGAGCGCGAGGACGGCGAGCGCTTCGCCGCCTGGGCCTCGCGCGCCTCCGAGGAGGCACTGTCGTGAGCGAGCGGGCCGCCCCCTTCTACTGCCCCTACTGCGGCGACGAGGACCTGCGCCCCAGCGAGCAGGGCCACGGCGCCTGGGAATGCGCGGCCTGCAACCGCGCATTCCAGTTGAAGTTCCTCGGGCTGCTCGCCCGGGGCCTTCAGCACCATGACGCAGGGGGAGACGAGATATGACCACGACTCAGGAAGAGCGCACGACCGACGAGCTCAAGGCCCTCGCCGAGCAGGCGGGCCGTGACCTGGAGGACGCCTCCGCCCTGGAGATCCTCCAGTGGGCCGTCGACACCTTCGGCAAGCGTTTCTGCGTGACCTCGTCGATGGAGGACGCGGTGGTCGCGCATCTCGCCTCCCGCGCGAGGAAAGGCGTGGACGTCGTCTTCCTCGACACCGGCTACCACTTCGAGGAGACCATCGGCACCCGGGACGCGGTCGAGGCCGTGATGGACGTCAACGTCATCACGCTGACCCCGCGTCAGACGGTCGCCGAGCAGGACGCGGAGTACGGCCCGAAGCTGCACGACCGCGATCCCGACCTGTGCTGCAAGCTGCGCAAGGTCGAGCCGCTGGAGCGGGGTCTGAAGGACTACGTGGCCTGGGCGACGGGCCTGCGCCGCGACGAGTCCCCGACCAGGGCCAACACCCCGGTCGTCGGCTGGGACGAGAAGCGGCAGAAGGTCAAGGTCTCCCCCATCGCCCGCTGGACCCAGGACGACGTGGACGCGTACGTGCAGGAGCACGGCGTGCTCACCAACCCGCTGCTGACGGACGGTTACGCGTCCGTCGGCTGCGCCCCCTGCACCCGCCGTGTCCTGGAGGGCGAGGACGCGCGCGCCGGCCGCTGGGCCGGGCGTTCCAAGACCGAGTGCGGGCTGCACGGATGACCGCCAACGCCTTTCGGGCAGACAGCAAGGAGTTGCACGTGACGACCGGAGCCACCGTCTGGCTCACGGGTCTGCCGAGTGCCGGCAAGACCACCATCGCGTACGAGCTGGCAGGCCGGCTGCGCGAGGAGGGCCACCTCGTCGAGGTGCTCGACGGCGACGAGATCCGCGAGTTCATCTCCGCGGGCCTCGGCTTCAGCCGCGAGGACCGGCACACCAACGTGCAGCGCATCGGCTTCCTCGCCGAACTGCTCGCCCGCAACGGCGTCAAGGCGCTGGTCCCGGTCATCGCGCCGTACGCCGACAGCCGTGAGGCGGTGCGCAAGCGCCACCAGGAGAGCGGCACCGCGTACATCGAGGTGCACGTGGCGACCCCGGTCGAGGTGTGCTCCGTACGCGATGTGAAGGGCCTGTACGCCAAGCAGGCGGCGGGCGAGCTGTCCGGGCTGACCGGGGTCGACGACCCCTACGAGGCGCCCGAGTCGCCCGATCTGCGGATCGAGTCGCAGCACCAGACCGTCCAGGAGTCCGCGGCCGCGGTCCACGCGCTGCTCACCGAGAGGGGACTGGCATGACGACGACCGTCGCCACGGCGGACGAGGGCACGGAGGCTCCGTACGCCCTGTCCCACCTGGACGCCCTCGAGTCCGAGGCCGTGCACATCTTCCGTGAGGTGGCGGGTGAGTTCGAGCGGCCGGTGATCCTGTTCTCCGGCGGCAAGGACTCCATCGTCATGCTGCACCTGGCGCTGAAGGCGTTCGCGCCGGCCGCTATCCCCTTCTCGCTGCTGCATGTGGACACCGGACACAACTTCCCCGAGGTCCTTGAGTACCGCGACCGTGTGGTGGCCGCCCATGGGCTGCGTCTCCATGTGGCCTCCGTACAGGACTACATCGACCGCGGTGTGTTGAAGGAGCGTCCGGACGGGACCCGCAACCCGCTCCAGACCCTCCCCCTGACCGAGAAGATCCAGGCGGAGAAGTTCGACGCGGTCTTCGGCGGTGGCCGCCGCGACGAGGAGAAGGCCCGCGCCAAGGAGCGGGTGTTCTCGCTGCGGGACGAGTTCTCGCAGTGGGACCCGCGCCGCCAGCGCCCCGAGCTGTGGAACCTGTACAACGGCCGCCACGCACCCGGTGAGCACGTCAGGGTCTTCCCGCTGTCCAACTGGACCGAGCTGGACGTGTGGCAGTACATCGCCCGGGAGGGCATCGAGCTGCCGGAGATCTACTTCGCCCACGAGCGTGAGGTGTTCTCGCGCAGCGGCATGTGGCTCACCGCCGGTGAGTGGGGCGGGCCGAAGGACGGCGAGACGGTCGAGAAGCGGCTGGTGCGCTACCGGACCGTCGGGGACATGTCCTGCACGGGTGCCGTCGACTCCGACGCGGTGACGCTCGAGCAGGTCATCACGGAGATCGCCGCCTCCCGGCTCACCGAGCGGGGCGCCACCCGCGCCGACGACAAGATGTCCGAGGCCGCGATGGAAGACCGTAAGCGCGAGGGGTATTTCTAGAGATGAGCACGACCACTTCCGAGGTGCTCTCGGAGACGACCCTGCTGCGGTTCGCGACCGCGGGCTCCGTCGACGACGGCAAGTCCACCCTGGTCGGACGGCTGCTGCACGACTCCAAGTCGGTCCTGACCGACCAGCTGGAGGCGGTCGAGCGCGCCTCCGCGAGCCGCGGCCAGGACGCGCCCGACCTCGCGCTGCTCACCGACGGCCTGCGCGCCGAGCGCGAGCAGGGCATCACCATCGACGTCGCCTACCGCTACTTCGCCACCCCGCGCAGGCGGTTCATCCTCGCCGACACCCCCGGCCACGTGCAGTACACCCGCAACATGGTGACGGGTGCCTCCACGGCCGAGCTGACGGTGATCCTGATCGACGCCCGCAACGGCGTCGTGGAGCAGACCCGTCGGCACGCGGCCCTCGCGGCCCTGCTGCGGGTGCCGCACGTCGTCCTCGCCGTCAACAAGATGGACCTCGTCGACTACGCCGAGCCCGTCTTCGCCGCCATCGCCGAGGAGTTCACGGCGTACGCGACCGAGCTGGGCGTCCCGGAGGTCACCGCGATCCCGATCTCGGCGCTCGCCGGGGACAACGTGGTGGAGCCGTCCGCGAACATGGACTGGTACGGCGGTCCGACCGTCCTGGAGCACCTGGAGACGGTCCCGGTCACGCACGACCTGAGCCACTGCCACGCGCGTCTGCCCGTGCAGTACGTGATCCGGCCGCAGACCGCGGAGCACCCCGACTACCGGGGGTACGCCGGTCAGATCGCCGCCGGTTCCTTCCGGGTCGGCGAGCAGATCACGGTGCTGCCCTCGGGCCGTTCCACGAAGATCGCCGGCATCGACCTGCTCGGTGAGCCGGTCGACGTGGCCTGGACGACCCAGTCGGTGACGATCCTCCTGGAGGACGACATCGACATCTCGCGCGGCGACCTGCTGGTGCCCAGCAAGGACGCCCCGCCGACCACCCAGGACATCGAGGCGACCGTCTGCCACGTGGCCGACGCCCCGCTGACGGTCGGTCACCGGGTGCTGCTCAAGCACGGCACCCGCACGGTCAAGGCGATCGTCAAGGACATCCCGTCCCGGCTCACGCTCGCCGACCTGTCCCTGCACCCGCACCCCGGACAGCTCGTCGCCAACGACATCGGCCGGGTGAAGATCCGTACCGCGGAGCCGCTGCCCGTGGACTCCTACTCCGACTCGCGGCGCACCGGTTCGTTCATCCTGATCGACCCGAACGACGGCACCACGCTCACCGCGGGCATGGTCGGCGAGTCGTTCGCGTCCCCGGAGCCCGTCAAGGACGAGTCCGAGGACGACGGGTGGGACTTCTGACATGAACTCCACCGACTACTTCTCCACGTTCGCGAAGGAGGGCGGCCGCGTAGGCAGCGGCGCGCTCGGCAGCGGGCAGGGCGGAGTCGCGCGATGTGTGCGCTGACGTACGCGCACCGCTTGCGCGCCCCGTCCCCCCACAGCCGTAGACGCAGACCTGCCGACCTCCCGGCCACGACCTGAGAGACCGTGACCGCCGGGCCTCCGAGAGGAACACCTCCCGTGCCTGCTTCATCCGCTCTTCGCCGCTCCTTCGCGGTCATCGCCGCGCTCCCGCTGCTCACCCTCGCCGCTTGCGGCTACGGCTCCGACGCCAAGGACACCGACACCGCCAAGGTCGCCGCCGGGGCCAAGAAGATCGACGGACTCGACTCCGTCAAGATCGGCTACTTCGGCAACCTCACCCACGGCACCGCCCTCGTCGGGGTGAACAAGGGCTTTTTCCAGAAGGAGCTGGGCGCCACCAAGGCGTCGTACGCGACCTTCAACGCCGGCCCGTCCGAGATCGAGGCGCTCAACTCCAAGTCGATCGACATCGGCTGGATCGGCCCCTCCCCGTCGATCAACGGTTACGTCAAGTCGGGCGGCAAGAGCCTGAAGATCATCGGCGGTTCGGCCTCCGGTGGTGTGAAGCTGGTCGTCAACCCGGACAAGATCAAGTCCCTGAAGGACGTCAAGGGCAAGAAGATCGCCACCCCGCAGCTCGGCAACACCCAGGACGTGGCGTTCCTCAACTGGATCGCCGACCAGGGCTGGAAGGTCGACGCGCAGAGCGGCAAGGGTGACGTCACCGTCGTCCGCACCGACAACAAGATCACGCCGGACGCCTACAAGGCCGGTTCCATCGACGGCGCCTGGGTGCCGGAGCCGACCGCGTCCAAGCTGGTCGCCGAAGGCGGCAAGGTGCTGCTCGACGAGGCGTCGCTGTGGCCGGACAAGAAGTTCGTGATCACGAACATCATCGTGCGCCAGGACTTCCTCAAGGAGCACCCGAAGGCGGTCGAGGCCGTCCTGAAGGCGTCGGTGGAGGCCAACAAGTGGATCAACGCCAACCCTGACGCGGCGAAGGCGGCGGCGAACAAGCAGCTCGAGGCGGACTCCGGCAAGGCGCTCAAGCCCGCGGTCCTGGACCCGGCCTGGAAGTCGATCCAGTTCACCAACGACCCGCTGGCCGCCACCCTCAACACCGAGGCGGAGCACGCGGTCAAGGCCGGTCTGCTGAAGAAGCCCGACCTCGACGGGATCTACGACCTGACGATCCTCAACAAGGTCCTCAAGGCCGACGGTGAGCCCACGGTGGACGCCGCCGGTCTCGGCACCAGCTGACCCCGGTCCCCGAAGAGTTCCCAGGAGGTGACGACCATGGCCACGACCACGACGCTCGCCAAGGCCGACGAGTCCGTCGAGTACGCAGCACGCCTCGATCACGTCTCGAAGTCCTTCGCGGGACCGGGTGGACAGCAGCTCGTCCTGGACGACGTCAGCATCGATGTCGCGCCGGGCGAGTTCGTCACCCTCCTGGGGGCCTCGGGCTGCGGCAAGTCCACGCTGCTCAACCTGGTCGCTGGGCTGGACCAGCCCAGCGCGGGCGCGATCACGACGGACGGCCGCCCCGCCCTGATGTTCCAGGAGCACGCCCTCTTCCCGTGGCTGACCGCGGGCAAGAACATCGAACTCGCCCTGAAACTCAGGGGAGTTCCCAAGCCCGACCGGCGCGGCAAGGCCGAGGAACTGCTCGAACTGGTCCGCCTGAAGGGCGCGTACGGCAAGCGGGTGCACGAGCTGTCGGGCGGTATGCGTCAGCGGGTGGCACTGGCCCGCGCGCTCGCCCAGGAGAGCAACCTGCTGCTGATGGACGAGCCGTTCGCGGCCCTCGACGCCATCACCCGGGACGTGCTGCACGACGAGATCACCCGGATCTGGGCGGAGACCGGCGTGTCCGTCCTGTTCGTCACGCACAACGTGCGCGAGGCGGTACGGCTCGCGCAGCGCGTGATCCTGCTGTCCTCGCGACCCGGCCGGATCGCCCGGGAGTGGACGGTCGGCATTCCGCAGCCGCGCCGCATCGAGGACGCGCCCGTGGCCGAACTGGCCCGTGAGATCACCGAAGAACTGCGTGGGGAGATCCGCCGTCATGGCCAGCACTGACACGACACCGGCCCAGGACGCCGGGAGCGTAGAGGCGGGCCTCGACGCGCTGGAGACCCAGGTCAGCGGCCGCCCGACTCTGCGGCAGACCTTCGTCAACAAGATCCTGCCACCGGTCATCGCGCTCGCGGTGGTCCTCGTGGTGTGGACCCTGCTCTACCCGGTCGTCGACGACCCGTCGAAGCTGCCGTCGCCGTCAGCCGTGGGCTCCACGTTCAAGGAGGCCTGGCTCCAGGGCGACCTGCTCGGCTACATCTGGACCAGCGTCTCGCGCGGTCTGCTGGGCTTCTTCTTCGCCCTGCTGATCGGCACCCCGCTGGGACTGCTCGTGGCCCGGGTGAAGTTCGTCCGCGCGGCCATCGGCCCGATCCTGTCCGGCCTCCAGTCGCTGCCGTCGGTGGCGTGGGTGCCGCCGGCCGTGATCTGGCTGGGACTGAACAACTCCATGATGTACGCGGTGATCCTGCTCGGCGCGGTTCCCTCCATCGCCAACGGCCTGGTGTCCGGCGTCGACCAGGTGCCGCCGCTGTTCCTGCGGGCCGGCCGCACCATGGGCGCGACGGGCGTCAAGGGCATCTGGCACGTCACCCTGCCGGCCTCGCTGCCCGGCTATGTGGCGGGACTCAAGCAGGGCTGGGCATTCTCCTGGCGCTCGCTGATGGCCGCGGAGATCATCGCCCAGTTCCCCGACCTGGGCGTGGGGCTCGGCCAGTTGCTGGAGAACGGCCGCACCAACAGCGACATGGCCATGGTGTTCGAGGCGATCCTGCTCATCCTGTTCGTCGGCATCGCGATCGACCTGCTGATCTTCAGCCCGCTGGAGCGGTGGGTGCTGCGCAGCCGCGGTCTGCTGGTGAAGGGCTGAGCCCATGCGTCGTACGAAGCCGGTCCGCCCCGTCCTTGTAGTGATCGCCCACGGCAGCCGCGACCCGCGGCACGCCGCGACGGTGCACGCTCTCGTACGGCGGGTGCGCGCGCTGCGCCCGGGCGTGCGGGTGGAGACCGGCTTCCTGGACTTCAACATCCCTTCCGTGCAGGGCGTGTTGGAGTCGCTGGCGGCGGAGGGCGTCCGCGACGTCGTGGCGCTGCCCCTGCTGTTGACGCGGGCGTTCCACGCGAAGGCGGACATCCCCGCGGTCCTGCGGGACGCCCCGCCGCAGTTGCGGATCCGGCAGGCGGAGGTGCTGGGCCCGTCCCCGCTGCTCCTGTCCGCGCTCGAACGGCGGCTGTACGAGGCGGGGTTGACGCCCGCCGACAAGTCCTCGACCGGGGTCGTGCTGGCCTCGGCGGGGTCCACCGACCCGGAGGCGATCGCAGTGATCGCTGACATCGCGCGGGAGTGGCGGCACACCGGTTGGTGCGCCGTGCGGCCTGCGTTCGCCTCCGCGGCTTTGCCCCGCACCGAGGACGCGGTACGGGAACTCCGGGCGCTCGGCTGCGCCCGGGTCGCCGTGGCGCCGTACGTCCTCGCCCCGGGCTTCCTCCCCGACCGCATCGCGCGCGGCGCGGTGGAGGCGGATGTGCTGGCGGAGGTGCTGGGGGCGGCGCCGGAGGTGGCGCGGGTGGTGCTCGGACGGTACGACGCGGCGTGGGCGCGAGGGCTGCGGCTTTCTGTGAGTGCGTGAGAGGCGCGTGAGAGGCACCTTTCCTCGGCGCGAGGCGCGTTTGGTCGGCGCGAGGCGCGTTTGGTCGGCGCGAGGAACGCTTACTCGGCTACGGCGGCCACGGCCTCGTCGGCAAGCCGCACCAGTTCGCTCAGGGGCATGGATCCGGCCTCCCTGCGTTCCCGCGCGAAGGTGTTGGCGAGGTGCTGGAGGAGTTCGTTCAGGGGGGTCGGGACGCCGTGGAGGCGGCCGAGGAGGGCGATCTCGCCGTTGAGGTAGTCGGCCTCGACCGTTCCGGTGCCGCGGACGAGGGACTGCCAGGAGGAGCCGCCGCCGCGCGGGACGTTCTCCAGCGGCACGAGGGTCACCTTGTCGCCGCGCCGCGCGCGCTGTTCCTCGGGGCTCGCGTGCGCGATACCGGCGGCGTCGAGCACGGCTGTGCCCTCGGCGCGGACCCGCTCGACGAACTCCAGGGCGGCCTCGCCCTCGACGGGGCCGGTGACCGCCTCGACCGCGTTGGCGAGGTTGGCCAGCAGCTTGGCGTACTGCCAGCGGGCCAGGTCCGGCACGACCGGCGCCTCGAACCTCGCCTTCTCCAGGTCATCGGCGATCGGCCGCAGGGTCTCGTCCGTGCCCCGCGGATACCGGCCCAGGTGCAGGATTCCGGTGAGCGGGCTGCCCGCGGCGGAGACGACTCCGGGCTCCACGAAGGTGGCGGGCAGCCACACGCAGACGCCGTACACGTGGCGGAACGTGCGCAGGGCCATCCGCTGGCCCTCCACGCCGTTCTGCGCGCACAGCAGCGGCAGCCGTCCGGCCGCCGTGCCGCCGCCCTCCACGGGGGCGGGGCCCCAGGCGTCCAGGGCGGCCTGGGTGTCCTGGGTCTTCACGGCGAGGACGAGCACGTCGTCGGCGCGCAGGGTGCCGAGTCCGGCCGGGCCGTCCACGACGGGCAGCCGGTGGGTGAACTCCCCGTCCGGCACCCGCAGCCGCAGTCCCCCGTCCCGGAGCGCCGCGTACTGCGCCCCGCGAGCGACCAGCACGACTTCGCACCCGGCCCCGGCAAGCCGCCCACCGACGACCCCACCGACCGCCCCTGCCCCGATGATGATGTAGCGCATGGGAGGAGCCTCGCACAGGGCATCCGCCGGCGTTCGGGGCGGTGGCGCTTATCGGGGTGACTGGCTGCGGGGAGCTTCGGGGGCGGGGTCCCGCAGTCCCCCGAGAACCGGCCAGGGGCCGCACTTCGACAACCGGGCGAGGAAGGCCCCTGCGACGACCTGCCGGGCGTCACGCATTGAGGACGGCCGGGACCACCCCGCGAAGACCGGCCCCGCGAACACCCCGCCGAAGCCGGTCCCCCCGTCACCCCCCGAACGGTGTCGCCTGATGGAAGTACAGCAGCCAGCCGCTCGCCGTGAGCCGCCACAGTGAACTGCGATGCGCGCGGCTGCCGTTGTGCTCCGTGTCGAAGGTCAGGTGGACCAGGCCGGGGGCCAGCTCCACCCCCTTCATACCGGTCGCCGTGATCGGTTCGGACTCCTGGTCCGTGATGCCGGCGAGGGCCGCGATGATCGACGCCCGGTCCCAGTGCCGGCCGGACGCTCCGAACTCGTGGAACTCGGGGTGCAGCAGCGCCCCCACCAGCTCCGGCGAGGCCCGCACCCCGGGGTCGAGGAGCCGCAGCTCCCCCGCGACAGCCGCTTCCACGGCGGCGCCGCCGTCAGGCACCGGTCATCTCCACCAGCTTGACGACCGTGTTCCAGTTACGGCTGGTGGCGATCACGCCCTTGTTCAGCCGGGGCTTGGAGAGGTGTTCGGCGAGCTTGGAGCGGCCGAGGCCGTCCGGGACGTAGAGGTACAGGGCGCGGTCGCCGAGACGGAACTCCTCCGGGAGGTAGGCAGCCTGGTCGATCTCCGCGAAGCGGTCCGCGTCGACGGGCGCCGAGAAATACGTCACGTGCAGCTGCTTCGCCTCCAAATCCCCTGCCGGAAAGGGGCAGTCGTCGGCGATGGCCCTCAGGTAGGCGTGGTCGCGGACGATCACGTCGACCGCGAAGCCGAACCGCTTCTCGATCGCGCCCGTGAGCTCGGCGGCCAGGGACTCCTCGTCGCCGTGGTCGGCGGTGAAGACGGCCTGGCCGCTCTGGAGGTAGCTGCGCACACCGCTGTGGCCGAGCCCCTCCATCAGCGTGCGCAGGTCGGCCATGGGGACCTTCCTGCTGCCTCCGACGTTGATTCCGCGCAGCAGCGCCGCGTACGTGGTCGTCATGGGCACAGCGTAGGGCGGCCCGGAGCACCGACCCCGATCACCGCCCCGCACAAGCCCCGTTAGATGTAAGGGTCACGATCCTCCCCAGTACGGAGGGCACGCGGTCCCTCCGGAGGAGCCGACCGCCCCCGCACTTCACCGGACAGCACGACGAGACGCGTTTATCCAGCTCATACCTTCGAAACGAGAGGTGACGGCAGGGGGCTGTCACCGGTTCCGAGGGGGCAAGCCCGTCATGGGGAACGGAGACACAAGGGTGCGTGGCCTGGCCGCCCGGGCCGGCGGCTGGAGCGCACGGCACCGATGGGCTGCCGTCGGGATCTGGGTGCTGTTCGTCGTCCTGGCGATGGGAATCGGCTCGGCCGCGGGCCGCGTCGACGTCAAGGAGAGCGACCAGCTGAAGGGCGAGACCCACACCGCCGCGAAGATCATCGAGGACGCCGGGATCGACGAGCCCGCCAGTGAGACGGTGCTGATCCAGGCCAAGGACGCCGGCGGCAAGGCGACCGACGCGGACTTCAGGGCCGCCGTCACCGCGGTCATGAAGGCGGTCGAGGGCACCGGCAAGGTCACCGACGTGACCTCGCCGTACGACACGAAGACGATCTCGAAGGACGGCCGCAGCGCACTCGTGCAGTTCGACATGCGCGGCGAGGCGGACACCGCGGGCGACCGGGTCGAGCCGGTGCTGAAGGCCGTCGAGGGGGTGCAGAAGGAGCACGGGTCGCTGCGGATCGAGGAGATCGGCGGCGCGAGCATGCAGAAGACGTTCTCCGACGCGTTCGGCGACGACTTCAAGAAGGCCGAGCTCTCCGCCGTGCCGGTGGCCCTCGGCATCCTGCTCATCGCCTTCGGCGCGCTGGTCGCGGCCCTGCTGCCGGTGCTGCTCGCGGTCAGCGCGATCATGGCGACGATGGGCCTGATGGGCATCGTCAGCCATGTGATGCCGATGAGCGACACCGCCAACTCGGTGATGCTGCTGGTCGGTCTGGCCGTGGGTGTCGACTACTGCCTGTTCTATCTGCGCCGTGAGCGCGAGGAGCGGCAGGCCGGGCGGGACTCGCAGACCGCCCTGAAGATCGCCGCCGCGACCAGCGGCCGCGCGATCATCGTCTCCGGTGTCACGGTGTGCGTGGCGATGGCGGGAATGCTGTTCACCGGGCTCGCCGAGTTCGAGGCGATGGGCCTGGCCTCGCTGATGGTCGTGGCGGTCGCCATGGTCGGTTCCGTGACCGTGCTGCCCGCGCTGCTCTCGCTCCTCGGCGAGCGGGTCGAGAAGGGCAAGATCCCCTGGCTGCACCCGGAGAGCCGGCTGCGCCGCAAGCGGGCCGGGAACCGGGAGAGCCGCTTCTGGACCGCCGTGCTGAAGGGCGTCCTAGCCAAGCCGCTCGTCTGCGTCGTGGTCGCGGCCGGCGCCCTGCTCGCCATCGCGGCGCCCGCGCTCGGCATGAAGACCCAGAACCTCACCCTGGACCAGGAGTTCGGCGACTCGCTGCCGATCGTGCAGACCTACAACCGGGTCAACGCCTCCTTCCCCGGCGGTTCCGAGCCGGCCGAGGTGGTCGTCAAGGCCGCCGACATCAACGCCCCCGAAGTCACCGCCGCACTGGCCGACTTCAAGGCGCGGGCGATCTCCTCGGGCGCCTCCCGGGGCCCGGTCGAGATCAAGCTGCACGACGCGCAGAACCTCGCCTTCGTCTACGTCCCGCTGGTGGGCGGCTCCGACTTCGACAAGGCCGGTCAGAGCCTGGACAAGCTGCGCGACGAGGTCCGTCCGGCCACGCTCGGCAAGGTCGACGGGCTCCAGGCGCCGATCACCGGTCAGGTCGCCGGGTCCAAGGACTTCAACGACCAGCTGACCGGGGCGGTCGTCCCGGTGTTCGCGTTCGTCGTGATCTTCGCCTTCGTGCTGATGCTCCTGTCGTTCCGCTCGCTGACCGTCGCGATCACCTCGATCGTGCTCAACCTGCTGTCGGTGGGCGCGGCCTACGGCATCCTCGTCGCCGTCTTCCAGCACGGCTGGGGCGCGTCCCTGGTGGGCGCGGAGGGCGTCGGGGCCATCATCACCTGGCTGCCGCTGTTCCTCTTCGTGATCCTGTTCGGTCTGTCGATGGACTACCACGTGTTCGTGGTCTCGCGGATCCGCGAGGCGCGGCTGCGGGGCCGTACGACGCGGGACGCGATCCAGCACGGGGTGGTCACCACGGCCGGTGTCGTCACCAGCGCGGCCGTCATCATGGTCGCCGTGTTCGCGATCTTCGGAACGCTGTCCATGCAGTCCATGAAGCAGATGGGCGTGGGCCTGGCGGCCGCGGTGCTCATCGACGCGACGATCATCCGGGGCGTGCTGCTCCCGGCGGTCATGGCGCTGCTCGGCGAGCGCAACTGGTACCTGCCGAAGTGGCTGAACCGGCTGCCGGACCTCACCCACGACGAGTCCGCGGACGCCGTGGCGGGACCCACGCCGGCCCGGGACGACGAGGGTGAGCGCGTGAGGGTCTGATCCCCTCGGCGGGGCCGAACCCCCCTCATCGGGGCAGAACCCCCTGATACCGAGGGCCCGTTGGCGACCGGGGTGCCAACGGGCCCTCACTCATGCGCGCAGTGCGGCCTCGATCAGGTCGGCGGCCCGACGCGTGCCGCCCTCCTGGGCCATCCCCGCCTGAACCTCCTTGAGTCTCCTGGCGACTTCGGGGTCGTCGACGAGGGCCAGCGCGGCGTCACGCAGCGCCTCGGCGGTCGCGTCCTCGGTGTCGATCCGCCGGGCGACCCCGAGAGCGCTGAGCATCTCGGCGTTGCCGAACTGGTCCACGGCCTGCGGTACGGCGATCATCGGCGTGACGGTCGCCAGTCCCTCCTGGCTGCCGCCCGCGCCGGCGTGGGTGACGAACAGGTCGGCCTGCCGGAGGATCGCCAACTGCGGCACCCACGACCGCACTTCGACGTTGTCCGGTACGGCGCCCAGCTCGGCCGGGTCCACGTGCGTGCCGATCTGAAGCACTAGGTGCCAGCCGGGAAGGTCACCGAAGGCCCGCAGGCACTCCTTGTAGAAGTCGGGCCGCTTGGTGAAGGAGGAGCCGAGGGAGACGAGCACAACCCTCTCGGCCGCGTCCGGCCGCCGCCACTCCCCCTGCGCTGCCCGGTCGCCCTGACAGGCGCCGACGAAGGTGTACACCGTTTCGTCGACCCGGTCGGCGTGGGGCTGGAGCGCCTTCGGGATCAGGACGAGGGAGCGGTCGGGGCGGCCGACGAAGGGATCCGGGTGCATGGCGATCCCGTTCTCGTCCAACCACCCCTGGAAACGGGCGTAGTACGCCTGTCCCCGTTCGGTGCTCCTCGGCTCGGCCCACAGGGGCTCGGCGACCTCCTCCTCGTACCCCTCCCAGGCGACGAGGTTCGGCGAGAGGGAGATCGCCGGGACACCCCAGCGGTGGGCGAGGATCCGGGCCGGGTAGGCGGTGATGTCGTGCAGGACGAGATCCGGCGCGTCGCCGTCGTAGGCCTCGGCGAGCTGGGGCAGGGCCTGGACGGCGTCGTCCAGGAAGAGCTCCACATGGTCGAGCAGTTCGCTCCCCCAGGCCGACGGGTCGTCGTCGGGGCCGGGCAGCGTGGAGTTCCAGGGCTTCACCTCCGCCCCGGTCTCGGCGACCTTCTCGGCGAGCAGCGGCGGAATGGCGTACGTGACCCGGTGCCCGCGCGCGACGAGTTCCCGGATCACTTCCAGACTGGGGTTCACGTGCCCGTGGTTGGCGGTGGAGAACATGGCGATGTGCGAGCGACTGGTCATACCGGCGAGCATAGGCGAGACGAGACGTCTCGTCCAATGGGTTGGCCTCATGAGGAACGAATCGGTGGGCGCCGTCGGCCCGGGCAAGCGGTTTTCAGCGCTGGTAGCGGGCGAGCACCAGGTTTCCGTCCTCCTCCAGCCGTTTCCGCAGTTCACCGAGGCCGATGGCGCCGCTGTAGTACTCCTGGAAGGCGGGCGTGGCCACCTTGTCCTTCCACTCGGGGTAGCCGCGCACGGACTGCGCGGGCGCCGGGCGGAGGTGCGGGGCGAGGGCGGTTCCGGTCGCCCAGCCGTCCTTCGCGGTGTGCAGGGCGGGGTCGGCGAGGGCCTCCGTGCCGGTCGGCAGCATCCAGTCGCCGAGTGCCAGCCGGACCATGTTCTTCGGCCTCAGGAGGAAGTCGATGAACTCGGCGGCCTCCTTCTTGTGCGGGCTGTCCTCGGCGACGGACAGGGTCTGCGGGCTGACGCCCTGGGTGAGCCCGTCGGCGCCGGCCGGGGCGGGCAGGACCTGCCACCGGAACCCCTTGGGCGCCTGTTGCGCGATCTGCTGACGGTAGGAGAAGCCGAGCGGGACCATCGCGTACCTGCCGCCGAAGAATCCGGGCAGGGTGTCGGAGCCGCCGCTGCCGAGGGTGGTGGGCGAGGCGCTGCGGTCGGTGTTCGCCTGGTCATGGATCGTGCGCGGCACGGTTTCGTCGGCCCGTTCGAAGCGGATGGTCACCTTGCCGTCGGCAGCCCGGTGGAAGAGCTGTCCGCCCGCCGACAGGGAGAGGCTGATGGTCGCGGAGACGGGCTCCTTGAGCGGCCAGGCCACGCCGTACTTCCCGGCACCGCTGAGCCGGGCGGTGATCCGCCGGAACTCCCCCCAGCTCCAGGGGTGTTGAGCGGTCGGGACACGTACACCGGACTGCTTCAGCCATGTGGCGTTGGCGATCAGGACGCGGGGTTCCTGGAGGAACGGCACGCCATACACCCCGTCGCCGAAGGAGGTGGTGTCCCAACTGTGCTGCGGGATGTCGGATGTGAGTCGCTGGGGCAGCAGGTCGCTCAGGTCGGCGAGGTAGCCGCCGTAGGCGAAGTCCGCGAGGTCGTCGGAGGCGTCGTGGATGATGTCCGGCGCCTCCCCGCCCTCGAAGGAAGTGAGCAGCTGGTCGTGGACGCTGTCCCAACTCCCCTGCACGTACTCGGCCTTGACGTCCGGATGGGTCGCGTTCCACTCCTTCACGAGTGCCTTGTTGGCCTCGACGGACTCCTCCTGCCAGGCGAGGGACTGGAAGCGGAGGGTGACAGGTCCCGTGCCGGAGCCGCCGGCGCCGTGGGTGCAGCCGGCGAGGAGCAGCATCAGGACGACGATCCACCGTGCGCGCATCGGCTGTCCACGCATCAGCTCTTCACCGCCCCGGCCAGCATGCCTCCGGTGATCCGCCGTTGGATGATCGCGAAGATGATCAGCGAGGGGAGAGTGGCGAGGAAGGCGGCCGCCGCGAGCGGGCCCAGGTCGGCGACACCCTCCGCACCGATGAAGTGGGTGAGGATCACCGGCAGGGTCTGTTTCTCCGGGGTCTTCAGCAGGACCAGGGCGAAGAAGAACTCGTTCCACGCGGTGATGAAGGCGAACAGCGCCGTCGCCACGATGCCGGGCGCGAGCAGCGGCGCCGTCACCGACACCAGGGTCCGTAGGCGTCCGGCCCCGTCGACGGCGGCGGCCTCCTCCAGCTCCCCCGGCACGGCACGGACGTATCCGACGAGCATCCACAGCGCGAACGGCAGCGCCCACACGACGTACACCATCACCAGCCCCGCCAGGGAGTTGATCAGCCGCAGCTCCTTGAGCACCAGGAACAGCGGGATGATCACCAGCACCAGCGGGAAGGCCTGGCTGACCACCACCCAGCCGGTGCCGGCCTTCGCGAGCCGGGTGCGCTGCCGGGCCATGACGTAGGCGAGCGGCGTCGCGATCAGTACGGCGATCACGGCGGCGGCGAGCGCGGCCAGCAGGGAGTTGCCCGCGGCGCGCAGCAGGGGCTGTTCGTCGAAGGCCTGGCGGAAGTTGTCGAGGGTGGGGTCCCGCGGGATCCAGGTGGGGTGCAGACTGCCCAGCTCACGGGGGGACTTGAAGGCGGTGGAGATCAGCCAGAGGAAGGGGAAGGCGAGGAAGACGAGATACCCGAGAAGGGCGGCGTACTGGCCGACGCGGCCGGCGGTGCTGGTCCTCATGCCTCGTCACCTCCCTTGATCCGACCCACCAGGAAGAGCGCGAGGAGCAGGGAGATCACCGCGACCATCACGAGCCCCATCGCGGCCGCGTAGCCGAACTGGCCGTAACGGAAGGCCTCTTCGTAGGCGAAGAGCATCGGAAGCCGGGTCCGGCCGCCGGGGCCGCCGCTGGTCAGCACGTACACCAGGGCGAACGAGTTGAAGTTCCAAATGAAATTGAGCGCGGTGATCGCGAGCGCCACCGGTCTCAGGGCGGGCCAGGTCACCGTGCGGAACCGGCGCCAGGCGCCCGCGCCGTCCATCGCGGCGGCCTCGTGGAGTTCGCGCGGGGTGTTCTGGAGGCCGGCGAGCAGCGTGACCGTCGTCTGGGGCATCCCGGCCCAGACCCCCACGACGATCACGGCGGGCAGCGCCGTGGACAGACCGCTCAGCCAGTCCCGGCCGTCGCCGAGGCCGAGGGTGCGCAGCGTCTCGTTGAGGACACCGGCGTCCGGGTTGTAGACGAGCCGCCACATCACACCGACGACGACCTCCGGCATGGCCCACGGGATGATCGCGAGGGCACGGGCGAGCCAGCGCAGTCTGAGGTCCTGGTCGAGGAGCAGGGCGAGCCCGAGCGCCAGCAGGAACTGCGGGACGGTCACGCCGACCGCCCACACCAGACCGATCCGGAACGACTCCCAGAACAGCGTGTCGTGCAGCAGGTCCTGGAAGTTCAGGCCGCCGATCCACTGCGTGGCCCGGGTCCGGCCGGACTGGGCGTCGGTGAAGGCCAGCAGGATCCCGTAGAGCAGGGGCCCCACACTGAGCACCAGGATCGGGATCAGCGCCGGCAGCACCAGGAACCAGGCACCGCGGCCGGAACTCCGCCTGCTCCCGGCGCGCGGGGCGTCCCTCGCCGGCCGCTTCGTCGCGGTCACCACTGTCACGTGATCGGCTCCTTCGCGCGGCTCGTGACGGTCCGGGTCCAGGTGGGCCCCGTCATGGTCGTGACCACGCCGTGCCCCGTCAAGACTCCGCGCACACGGGCCGACCTGTGCTGATGCGAGACTGGCCGATGATTGGCCCGATCACGCCGTTCCCCCCGGCGCGGGCGAGCACGCGGACCTACGGCGACTGGAGGCCGGACCATGGACGAGGCACGGGCACGGGATGTACTGGACGCGACGGGGGTGCTGCCGGCCTCGGCACTGCTGCTCGCGCTCGGCGAGAACGCCGTGTTCGCCGCCGGTGACCTGGTCGTCAAGGTCGGCCGCGACGCCGAACTCCTCGACCGGGCGCGCCGGGAACTGGACATCGCGGTGTGGCTCGCGGAGGCGGGGGTGCCCGCGGTGCGGGCGGCCGAGCCGAAGGCCCGGCTCGTCGAGGGGCATCCGGTGACCGTGTGGCACCGGTTGCCGGACGCGGTACGGCCCGCCGAGCCGCGGGATCTGGCCGAACTGCTGCGGGTGGTGCACGCGCTGCCGGCGCCGCCCTTCGCCCTGCCGCCGCGGGACCTGCTCGGCGGTGTCGAGCGGTGGCTCCGGCTCGCGGGCGACGCGATCTCCGCCGCCGACGCGGAGTATCTGCGACAGCGGCGGGACGGTTTCGCGGGGGCGGCGGCAGCGGTGACGCCCCGTCTGGTACCGGGGCCGATTCACGGGGACGCGTTGCCGCGGAACGTGCATGTGGGGCCGTCCGGGCCGGTCCTGGTCGACCTGGAGACCTTCTCCTCGGATCTGCGGGAGCACGATCTGGTGGTGATGGCGCTGTCCAGGGACCGGTACGGGGTGCCTGCGGCCGCCTATGACGCGTTCACCGCTGCGTACGGGTGGGATGTGCGGGAGTGGGAGGGGTGTGCGGTGCTGCGGGGGGCTCGGGAGACGGCGAGTTGTGCGTGGGTCGCGCAGCATGCGGCGTCGAATCCGGCGGCGTTGGTGGAGTTCGAGCGGCGGGTGGGTTCTTTGCGGGACGGGGATTCGACTGTGCGGTGGTATCCGTTCTGAGAGGTCGTGGGTCTCTGCGGGTTCGTTGTGGCTGGTCGCGCAGTTCCCCGCGCCCCTAGGTCAGTCAGCCGCGCCACGAATCGATTGTGCTGCCGACTTCAGTTCCGCCAAAACCGTCCTGACCGCTCTCCTCGCCGTTCTCTCCGGGCGGTACAGGGCGTCGATGTGACGTCTCGCCTGGACGCCGCTCAAGGGCCGCAGCGCCAGGGACGGGTGGCGGCGCATCGTCCAGCGGGGCATCAGCGCCAGGCCGCCGCCCGCCGCCACCGCCTCCGCCGCCACCGCGAACTCGTTGATGCGGTGGGCCAGGTGGAGGCGGTGGCCCGCTGCCGCCGAGATCGCCTCGATGGTGGCCATCACCGGGAAGCCGTCGTGGACCGTGATCCAGGGTTCGCCGGCCACGTCCTTCGGGGTCACCCGGCGCTTGGCCGCCAGGGGATGGTCGGCCGGCATGGCCACGTCCAGGGGTTCGCGCAGCAGGGTGGTGGCGGTCACCGTGGGCGGCCAGGCGGGGGCGTGCTCCAGGCGGTGGGCCAGGACGATGTCGTACGCGCGGGTCAGGCGCGGGAAGTCCTCCTGCGGGACGTCCTCGTCGGCCAGTCTCGGCACCGGGCCGTCCGTGCCGGCCAGCGCGCGGAGCAGCGGTGGGAAGAACGCGGCGGCCGCACTGTGGAACGCCGCCACCGAGACCTCGCCGTCGGGGCGGTCGGCGAACTCCTCGACCGTGTGCCGGGCGCGTGCCAGGGCCGTCTCCACCTCGATGGCGGCGCCCGCCAGGGCCTGGCCGGCGTCGGTGAGGACCAGTCGGCGTCCGTCGCGCTCGGTCAGCGGCACCCGCACCGAGCGCTGGAGCAGCCGCAGCTGCTGCGAGATCGCCGAGGGGGTCACGAGCAGCGCCTCGGCGACCGCGGTGACGCTTCCCAGTTCGCCCAGCTCCCGCAGGATCCGCAGCTGACGTTCGTCCATCACGACAGTGTAGGAGTACTGAAAGATCGTTGAAGAAACTGGTTCTGGGCTTCAGGGACGCTTCGGTGCAGGGTGGTCGGGTGTCCGACGCCCGCCGTACCGACGTGGTACTCCTGCTGGTCGCGCTCGTCTGGGGTTCGAGTTACCTGTCCGCCCAGACCGCCACCGCCGCGCTTCCCGTCCTGCTCGTTCTGTTCGCGCGCTACGCCCTGTCCGCGCTCGCGTGTCTGGGGGTGGTCGTCGCCGCTCCCGGTAGGAGGTCTCACCGGTGGACGCGGGAGGAGCTGCGGGCCGGTCTGCCCCTCGGCCTCACCCAGGCCGCCGTCCTGGTCGTCGAGACCTATGGCGTCGCCCACACCAGCGCCGCCAACGCCGGTCTCATCATCAGCCTGACCATCGTGCTCACCCCCCTTCTCGACCGCGGCGGTCAGCGGGGCGGGCTGCCGCCGGTCTTCTACGCCGCCGCCGGCCTGTGCGTCCTGGCCGTCGGGCTCCTCATGGCGGGCAACGGCTTCCACGCTCCCCGCCTCGGCGACCTGCTGATGCTCGGCGCCGCTGTCGTGCGGGCGGGCCATGTGGCGCTGGTCGGCCGGTTCACCGCGGGCCGGGCGATACGGCCGCTGCACCTGACGACCGTGCAGACCCTCGTCGGCACCGGCCTGTTCCTGGTCCCGGCCGCACGGGACCTGCCGGCCCTGGCCCACGCGGACACCGCCACCTGGACCCAGCTGCTCTATCTCGCCTTTTTTTGCAGTGTGTTCGCGTTTCTCGCCCAGACCTGGGCCGTTCAGCGCACCTCGGCCAGCCGGGCCAGTCTGCTGCTGGGCACCGAGCCGATCTGGGCCGCCGCGGTCGGGGTCGCGCTGGGCGGCGAGCACTTCACCGTGCTGACGGGGCTCGGCGCGGTCCTGATGGTCACCGGCACCTACTGGGGGCAGTCGGTGGAGCGCGCCCACCGGGCGTCCGGCGTGCGCCGCAGGGAAGTCCGTCCCGCCGAGCAGGGCATCGGGTGCCCGGGTACGCCACCGGGCGACACCACGGCGCCCACCCCGCCGGCTCTGCTCCCGTGAGGGTCTCTCACACCGTCTCGTCGGCCGGCTCGCGCAGCGGCCAGGTGCCGTCGACCACCGCGGTCGCGTCGCCCTTGCGGCGCAGGAAGTCCTGGAAGTCCGCTGCCCATTCCGCGTACCACTCGATCTGGCGGCGGTGCAGTTCCGCCGGGCCGAGGGCGGCGACCTTGGGATGGCGGACGGCTATCGCGCAGGCCAGCCGGGCCGCGGCGAGGGCGTCGGCAGAGGCGTCATGGGCCGCGTCGAGAGCGACGCCGTACTCGGTGCAGACCGCTTCGAGGTTGCGTTTGCCGCGGCGGTAGCGGTCCACCGAGCGGTCGATGGTGTACGGGTCGATGACCGGGGCCGGGTCGAGGTCGCCCAGGCGCTCGCGCAGGGACGGCAGGCCGTACCGGCGCAGTTCGGCGGAGAGCAGGCTCAGGTCGAAGGCGGCGTTGTACGCGACGACCGGGACGCCGGTCCTCCAGTAGGTGGTGAGGACGTCGGCGACGGCGTCGGCGACCTGGTCGGCGGGGCGGCCCTCGCCGGCCGCCCGCTCGTTGCTGATGCCGTGGACCGCGACGGCGTCCGCCGGGATCTCGACGCCCGGGTCGGCCAGCCACTCCCGGTGCCCCATGGGCTGCCCGCCCCTGACCTCGATGACGGCCGCGGTGACGATGCGCGCCTCGCGCGGATCGGTGCCGGTGGTCTCCAGGTCGAAGCCGATCAGCAGCTCTTGGTGCCAGCCCATGGGCGGTCCCCCTTCGTGGTGGTGCTTTCCCCCAGTGGTCTCCACCTTCCCATGCGCCACTGACAATCAGACGGCCGCGTTCCGCTTACCGGCCCTGCGGTTCCGGACAGTTCAGGACACCGGGCGTGAATCAGCCCAGTTCGTCTCGAACTCCTCGCGGTAGGTGGGGAAGAGTCCGATGTCGTCCACGTCGCCCGCCTTCACCACCCGGTTGCCGTTGCGCAGCACGAGCACGGGTGCCTCCATGCCCCGGGACCGGCGCAGGTAGGACTGCACGACCGCTATGCCGTCGGTGCCGTCGCCGTCCACCAGGTAGGCCGAGAAGCGCGGTGTGTCGTCGTAGACCTGGATCTCGAAGGCGCCCGGGTCGCGCAGCCGCGAGCGCACCCGGCGCATGTGGAGGATGTTCATCTCGACGGAGCGGCTCAACTCGCCCCGCTTCATGCCCAGTTCCCGCTCGCGCCGCTTGACCGCGCTGGAGGCCGGGTTCAGGAAGAGCAGCCGCACCCGGCAGCCGGCCTCGGCGAGCCGCACCAGACGCCGGCCGGAGAAGTTCTGCACCAGGAGGTTGAGGCCGATGCCGACGGCGTCGAGACGGCGGGCGCCGCCGAAGATGTCCTCGGCGGGGAACTGCCGCAGCAGCCGCACCCGGTCGGGGTGGACGGCGACCACGTCGGCGTACCGGTCGCCGACCAGGTCCTCGACCGCGTCCACGGGCAGCCGCCGGGCGGACGGCACGTCACCGCCGGCGCCGAGTATCTCCAGGAGCTTGGCGGAGGCGCGCTCGGCCTGGCCGAGGACCGCCTCGGACAGGGCGCGGTTGCGGGAGACGACGTTGCGGGTCACCTCCAGCTCGTCCAGGGCCAGTTCGACGTCCCGGCGCTCGTCGAAGTAGGGCTCGAAGCACGGCCAGTGCTGCACCATCAGCTCGCGCAGCTGGGGCAGGGTGAGGAAGCTGAGGACGTTGTCGTCGGCGGGGTCGAGCAGATAACCCTTGCGGCGGCTGACCTCGCGGACGGCCACCGCGCGCTGGACCCATTCCTGCCCGGCGGGTCCGGCGGCGGCCACCACCCAGTCGTCGTGGCCGTGAACGGGTTCGTAGATGGGCCGCAGCACGGCGGCCACGACGGCCCGCAGCCGCTGCTCCACGAGGTTCAGCCAGATGTAGGCCCGCCCCGCCCGCTGCGCGCGTGTACGCACCTCACGCCAGGCTTCGGCGTCCCAGTCCAGCTCCGGCCCGATCGTCGCTCCCGCGTCCATCGGCCGTGCCAGGGACACCGTGCCGGGCGGGGCGTCTTGGGAGTTCCCCTCGTGACCCTCGTCACCAGGGGGCAACTCCAGCCCTCCCGAGCCCACCCGCGCACCGCCTTCCGCTCCCCCGGGTGCCACCCGGAGGGTCTCCCCACCCAACGATCAAGGAAGGGTACTCCGGGAGCGGTCGGCGGTGCAGCCGGATGGACAGGGTCAATCTCAACTACCGGGGGTCCACTGCCCGTTCTGCCCGGCGAGCTCGGCCGGAGTGAGCGGATTCATAGCCGTGACGTCCCTCGGGGCGATGGAGAAACCCTGCCAGTGCACCGGCATGGGCTGCTGGTCCTCGTCCCGGGCGATGTGGTGGAAGCCCACGTTCATCCAGACCACCGGGTGGGTGAGCGTCTGGCCGTTGACCCACTTGTCGACGGACTTGCCCGCTCCGGCACCGCAGTTGCCGGGGTTGTTGCTGGCGAACTGCTCGCACTCGTTGTACTCGGTGAAGTACACGTCGTGCTTGGTGAAGCTGCGCCCCGGGTACTTGGTGCTCGGGCCGGGGACGATCTCGTACGACCGCGGGTGCCAGTCCTTGTTCTTGCCGACCGCGCTGACCACACGCCACCAGCGGTAGCTCTTGGCGTCGCCGGCGAGTTCCTTGGTGACCGGGGTGCGGGTGGTCTTGGTGCTCGGCGCCTGCTGGCCCGCGGCGGCGGCGGTGACCGTCGAGTCGTACTGCTCGACGCGGTTCTTGGAGGAGCCGTCGAGGGCGAAGTCCAGGCGCCAGAAAGCGTTGTGGCTGTGGCTGGTGGCCTGGGCGCGCGGGCCCTTGCCGATGGGCCAGCCGCGGCCGTCGCCGGCGTCGTAGTCGTAGTAGGAGAGGCTGCCGGTCGCACCGAGGTTCATGGTGATGGTGCCGTCGTCCTGGAAGCGCCACTCGGTCATGTACTCGTACCAGCCGACCTGGTTGACCGAGTAGACCAGCAGGTCCTTGCCCTGGGCCTGGTAGACCTTGTTGGCGCTGTCGCCCTGCATGCGGTAGGCGTGGCCGCGGGAGCGGGTCGTGGTGCACAGGCCGCTGACGTCGGACTGGTCCGGGTCCCAGGAGTCGGGGACCTTGACCTTCTTGATGGTGCCGCCGGGGCACTCGCCCGGGTCCAGGTTCATCAGGCCCTGCGCAAAGCCGAAGCCGGTCAGGTCGTCGTACTCGACGCTGCCGTCGTCGTAGGGGACGTGGATCTGGCCGAGCCGGGCGCTGTTGAGGACCTTGATGGGCGCGGCCTCGCCCTTGGGCTGGTAGGAGATGTCCTCCAGGACGAGCCCGGCCTTGCCGTCGTAGCGCCAGCACATGCTCCAGGTCGTGCCGCTGGACAGCTTCTGCTCGATCTTGTAGGCGGAGCTGCACTCCGCGGCGGCCGCGGCGGCGGCCTTCGGCTGGGCGGCGGCCGGGCCCGCGCCGGTGGTGACACCGGCGGCCAGCGCGACCACGGAAACGCCGAGGGCCGCGTGCCTGCGCGCGCGGCTGATTCTGTTGACACGCATGAAGAGATGACTCCCTTGCGGAAGGAGCAGGTGGGAAAAGTGGACGAGGAAGAGACGCGGCTCAGCCGGCGAGCTTGGCGATCTTGCGGGCGCTGAGGTCGATCACGAAGGCCCTGGCGTCGATCCAGGGGCCGTTCTTGACCTTCGGGAACAGCCGTACGCAGCGGTGCTCGCCGCACTTGTCGAGCACGGCCGGCTGGCCGCCCGGTACCGCCCGGTACACCGCGCCGGTGAGCAGCAGCTGGTTCGGGTCGGTGAGTTCCTTGTCGGTGGCGTCCTTGTAGTCGGCCTTGAGGTCCGCGCCCAGCGGGTCGGCGATCAGCAGGCTCGCGGCTTCCGTGTACTCGGCGCGGCTCAGCGGCGGCTGCACGCCGTGCTGGGTGCCGGTCGCGACGACCTTGCCGCTGGCGAGGTCGACGGTCTTGGTGACGAGGGTGTCGTCCCGGTAGTCGTAGAACGTCACGTCCGCGCGCCGCGGCGCGTTCGGGTCGTCGAGTTCGTCGGCCTTCGGGTCGGCGAGGTCCACGGTGAGCCGCTCGGGGCCGCGCTCGCCCTCGACGTCCTCACTGGTGTTGAACATCTGCCGGTTCACGGCGAGCTGCTCCACCCGCTTGATCTCGTCGTCGGTGAGCGGGTCGCGGCCCTTGCCCTTCTCCCCCTCGGCCGCCGGGGCCTGCTCGACGACTCCGGGCGCCACCGCCCCGTCCTGGCCCGCTCCGGCCTGCGCCGCGGACCGACCCGCGGCCGATCCGGCGCCCGCCGGGTCGGCGTCCGCCCCTGCCGTGCCCGGCAGGGTGATCCCGATCATCACGGCGGTCCCGGCCACCGCGATGGCCGCACCTGCCACCACCTTCCCGAGGTGGCGGTGCACTATCTTGCGCACATCTTCCCCCTACTCCCCGGAACTCCGGGAGTACGTGTATGCCCCAATGGTTCGGCCCAGGGCGGTCCTGTGATCGTCCTGTGCGCCGGTCGCTGGGTAAGAGGGACGTAAGTCATAGGTGGTTCCATCACTTTCGTGGACACTCGAGCCCAAGGCGCCACACGGGGCGCGTGACACCTGAAAGAGTCGTTCCATGCAGGTCTGGCCTGGAGAGGCGTATCCACTCGGTGCCACGTACGACGGCGCCGGTACCAACTTCGCGGTCTTCACGGAAGCCGCGGACCGAGTAGAGCTGTGTCTGTTGCACGACGACGGCTCGGAAACGGCGGTGGAACTGCGCGAGAGCGACGCGTTCGTGCGGCACGCGTACCTGCCCGGCGTGATGCCCGGACAGCGCTACGGCTTCCGTGCGCACGGCCCGTACGCTCCCGAGCGCGGCCTGCGCTGCAACTCGTCGAAGCTGCTGCTCGACCCGTACGCGCGCGCGGTCAGCGGTTCCATCCGCTGGGGCGAGGAGGTGTACGGCTACCACTTCGACGCGCCCGACCGGCGCAACGACCTCGACTCGGCGCCGCACACCATGACGTCGGTCGTGGTCAACCCGTACTTCGACTGGGGCGACGACCGGCGGCCCAGGATCGGCTACCACGAGACGGTGATCTACGAGGCGCACGTCAAGGGCCTCACCATGCGGCACCCGGGGCTGCCCGAGGAGCTGCGCGGCACCTACGCCGCCCTCGCGCACCCGGCGATCATCGAGCACCTGGTGGAGCTCGGCGTGACCACGCTGGAGCTGATGCCGGTCCACCAGTTCGTGAACGACCACCGCCTGGTCGACATGGGCCTGAACAACTACTGGGGCTACAACACCATCGGTTTCTTCGCCCCGCACAACGCGTACGCCTCCTGGGGCGACCGCGGCCAGCAGGTCCTGGAGTTCAAGTCGGCGGTCCGGGCGCTGCACGAGGCCGGGATCGAGGTCATCCTGGACGTCGTCTACAACCACACCGCCGAGGGCAACCACCTGGGCCCGACCCTGTCCTTCAAGGGCCTGGACAACCCGCAGTACTACCGCCTGACCGACGACCAGCGGTACTACATGGACACCACCGGCACCGGGAACTCCCTGCTGATGCGGTCCCCGCACGTCCTTCAGCTGATCATGGACTCGCTGCGGTACTGGGTCACCGAGATGCATGTCGACGGGTTCCGCTTCGACCTGGCGGCGACTCTGGCCCGGCAGTTCCACGAGGTGGACCGGCTGTCGTCGTTCTTCGACCTGGTGCAGCAGGACCCGGTGGTCTCCCAGGTGAAGCTGATCGCCGAGCCGTGGGACGTGGGCGAGGGCGGCTACCAGGTGGGCAACTTCCCGCCGCTGTGGACGGAGTGGAACGGCAAGTACCGCGACACCGTCCGGGACCTGTGGCGGGGCGAGGGCCGCGCGCTCGCGGAGTTCGCGTCCCGGCTGACCGGCTCCTCCGACCTGTACCAGGACGACGGGCGGCGACCGCTCGCCTCGATCAACTTCGTCACCTGCCACGACGGTTTCACCCTGCGTGACCTGGTCTCGTACAACGACAAGCACAACGAGGCCAACGGGGAGGACAACCGGGACGGCGAGAGCCACAACCGGTCCTGGAACTGCGGGGTGGAGGGCGAGACCGACGACCCGGCGGTGCGGGAGCTGCGCGCCCGGCAGATGCGCAACTTCGTCGCCACGCTGATGCTCTCCCAGGGCGTGCCGATGATCAGCCACGGCGACGAGCTCGCCCGCACCCAGGGCGGCAACAACAACGCCTACTGCCAGGACAGCGAGATCGCCTGGGTGCAGTGGCCGGACGGGGCCGAGGAGGCGGGGCTCGGCAGCGAGCTGCTGGAGTTCACCCGCGCGATGGTGTGGCTGCGCAGGGACCACCCGGTCTTCCGGCGCCGCCGCTTCTTCCACGGCCGGCCCGTGGAGGGCACCCATGACGAGCTCTCCGACATCGCCTGGTTCACCCCGGAGGGCAAGGAAATGGCCCAGCGGGACTGGGACCGGGCCCAGGCCTCGGCGCTGACGGTCTTCCTCAACGGCAACGCGATCTCCGAGCCCGGCCCGCGCGGGGAGCGGATCACCGACGACTCGTTCCTGTTGATGTTCAACGCCTCGCCGAAGACGCTCGACTTCGTGGTGCCGGTCAACCACGGCCGGCAGTGGGAGGTCGTGGTCGACACCGCCCGCCCGGACGGGGTGCCGCCCGGCACCGGGGCGAAGGTGCAGGCCGGGGACCGGCTGACCCTGGTGGACCGGAGCCTGACCGTGTTGCAGCGGCCGGTCTAGGGGGGCGCCCGGGGAGGGCACATGGAGCAGCGATGACACGAAAGGCCGCAGGGCGGGTACGTAGGTTCGCATGACACCTGAGCGATCCGTCCCTGCGGTGCCGACGGCCACGTACCGGCTCCAGTTGCAGCCCGAGTTCCCGTTCGGGGCCGCCGCGGCCGCCGTGCCCTACCTGGCCTCGCTCGGCGTCTCGCATCTGCACCTGTCGCCCGTCCTGGAGGCCGTGCCCGGTTCGACGCACGGCTACGACGTCGTCGACCCCGCGCGGGTGCGCGAGGAGCTGGGCGGCGAGGACGGGCTGCGGGCGCTGTCGGCCACCGCGCGGGAGCACGGGCTGGGCCTGGTGCTGGACATCGTGCCGAACCACATGGCGATGGCCCCGCGCCACAACCGCGCCCTGTGGGAGGTGCTGCGGGAGGGCCCGAAGTCGCCGTACGCGCGCTGGTTCGACATCGACTGGGAGGCGCAGGACGGCCAGGTGCTGCTGCCGGTGCTGGGGCGCCCGGTCGGCGCGGAGCTGGGCAGCCTCACCGTGGACGGCGAGGTGCTGCGCTACCACGACCACGTCTTCCCGCTCCGCGAGGGCACCGGGGACCTGCCGCTGCCGCAGCTCCTGGACGCGCAGTGGTACCGCCTCGGCTGGTGGCGGCTGGCCCGTACGGAGCTCAACTACCGGCGCTTCTTCAGCATCTCCGAGCTGATCGGGGTGCGGGTGGAGGACCCGGAGGTGTTCGAGGCCACCCACGGCAAGGTCCTCCAGCTGCTGCACGAGGGCGTGGTGGACGGGCTGCGGATCGACCACCCGGACGGCCTCGCGGACCCCGACGGCTATCTCCTGCGGCTGCACGAGGCGACCGGCGGCCGCTGGACGGTCGTGGAGAAGATCCTCGCCGACGGTGAGCACCTGCCCGCCTCCTGGCCGGTGGCCGGGACGACCGGCTACGACGCCCTGCGGCACCTCGACGGGCTCTTCACGGACCCCGCCGGGTTCGGGGAGCTCCTCGGCCAGTACCGGCGGTTCGCGGCCCCCCAGACGGACCGCGGCGGCGACTGGGCGGCGACGGTACGACGGGCGGCGTACAAGGTGATCACGCACGAGCTGGCGGCCGAGACCGAGCGGCTGACCCGGGCGGCGGTACGCGTGTGCGCCGCGTCCCCGGAGCCCGCGTTGCGCGACCGGGCACCCTGGGCGCTGCGCACCGCGCTCGTGGAGCTCCTGGTGCGGATGGAGGTCTACCGGCCCTACGCCTCCTCGGACGCCGCCGCCGTGGTCACCGAGGAGGCCGCGGCCGAGGCCCGGCTCGCCTTCGCGGTCCCCGAGGAGGCGGAGGCCGTCGACGTCGTACGGGATCTCGTGCTGGGGCGGGCCGGCGACGGGCCGGAGCACGTGGAGTTCCGGACCCGGTTCGCGCAGACGTCGTCGGCGCTGCGGGCCAAGTCCGTGGAGGACACGGCGTTCTACCGGTACGTGCCGCTGCTGTCGGCGACCGAGGTCGGCGGGAACCCCGGGAGCCCGGCGGTCTCCCCGGAGGAGTTCCACGCGTACTGCGCGCGCGTGCAGCGCGACTGGCCGCTGACGGGGATCGTCGCCTCGACGCACGACACCAAGCGCAGCGCGGACGTGCGGGCCGCGCTGGCCGTGCTCACCGAATGCCCCGGGTGGTGGTCGGACACGCTCGCGGAGGTGACGCGCACGGGTGACGGGGTGCCGGACGCGCAACTGGCGTGGGCGGCCTGGCAGACGGCCTTCGGGCTCGGCTCCGCGGAGCCCGGGCGGGTGCGGGAGGCGCTGCTGAAGCATGTGCGCGAGGCCGGCCTGTACACGAGCTGGACGGAGCAGGAGCCGGCGTACGAGGAGGCGGTGGCGGCGTTCGTCGCGGCCGGGCCGTGCGGGCCGCAGGGCGAGCGGGTGGCCGAGCTGCGGAGCCGACTGCGGCCGCACATCCTGGCCAATGTGCTGGGTGGGGCCCTCGTGCAGCTGACCATGCCGGGGGTGCCCGACGTGTACCAGGGCACCGAGGGCGAGTACCTGGCGCTGGTGGACCCGGACAACCGGCGGGCCGTGCGGTTCCCGCCGGAGGACTCCGGCGACAAGGACGCGCTCACCGCGGCGGCGCTGCGGCTGCGCCGGCGGCGGCCGGAGGTCTTCGGGGCGTCGGCGGCCTATGAGCCGCTGGCCGCCGAGGGACCCGCCGCGGGGCACTGCGTGGCCTTCACGCGCTCCGGGGAGGTGCTCACGGCGGTGACCCGGCTGTCGCTGCGGCTGGCGGAGGCGGGTGGCTGGGGGGAGACGGTGCTGCCGCTGCCGGCCGGGGTGTGGAGCGACGCGCTGGTGCCGGAGCGGGAGTTCTCGGGGCGGGTACGGCTGGCGGACCTGTTCGGCGCGTCACCGGTGGCGCTGCTGGAGCGGAGGGCTGCGACCGGGTGAGCGCGAGCCGCCGTCGGGGCACGGCCGGCCCGTCGTGAGGGCACCGGACCTGCGGTGACCACGGGGCGGGTGGCTCCGGCACGGGGTCGTCGGACCTGCCGTCACCGCGGGGCGGACGGCTCCGGCACGGGGTCGTCGGACCTGCCGTCACCGCCGAGCGGACGGCTCCGGCACGGGGACACCGGACCTGCCGTCACCGCGGGGCGGACGGCTCCGGCACGGGGACACCGGACCTGCCGTCACCGCGGGGCGGACGGCTCCGGCACGGGGACACCGGACCTGCCGTCACCGCCGGGCCGGCGCCTCGGGTACGGGGGCCCAGGGCACCCTTCGGCGACCACGGTTGTGCCCGCCGTAGGCGCATTGCCTCCGGGCGCCCCCTGGCGCCTCCCCCTCGGCGTCCTTGACAGCTCAACCGGACCGTGGGGTACTGCGGATTGCGAGGCCGGTCGGACATGTCGGGGGTGAGTCTCCTGCCGGAGCTGCGCTACCCCACGGTGCCCGAACTTGTGCTGTCCGCAGGGACGTTGGCCGCCAGGCGACCCGGTGTCTGCCGACTGCGGCAGGTGGGTGTCTCGCGCGCGGGCAGGCCCCTGCACCTGCTGTCGGTCGGCCACGCCCGGCGGGCCGTCCTGGTGGTCGCGGGCGCCCACGCCAACGAACCCACCGGCGGCCCCGCGGCGCTGGCGGTGGCCGAACGGGTGCTGGCCGAGCGGCAGTTGCGGGCGGACACCGCCTGGCACTTCCTGCTGTGCGCGGATCCCGACGGGGCGAGTCTCCATGTCACCCCGGCGCCCCGCAGCCTGTTCGACTACCACCTCGGGTTCTTCCGGCCGGCCGGTGCGGAGCAGCCGGAGTGGGCGCCGTCGATGCTGCCGCCCGACCGGCTGCCGCCCGAGACCCGTGCGCTGACCGCGGTGATCGACGAACTGCGGCCCTACCTCCAGGTGACCCTGCACGGCACCGATCTGGGCGGCAGCTGGGTGCAGTTGACGAAGGACGTCCCGGGTCTCGCCGAGCCGTTCGCCAAGTCCGCGGCGGAGTTGCACATTCCGGTGGAGACCGGTGCCTCGGACGCGGCGGGCTGGCCGGCGTCGGGGCCGGGGGTGCATGTGATGCCGGCGCCGGGCGCGGGGTCGGCGTACCCGAGCATGCCGGACGACGCCCGGCACAGCACCTGGTACCACGCGCACCGCTACGGCGGTCTGACCGCGGTCGTCGAGGTGCCGATGTGGGCGAGCGACCTGGTGGACGATCCGGCACCGCATCCGGCACCGGCGGCGGCGATGCGGCGGCTGGCGGGCCGGCTGCTGCGGCAGGCGCGGACGGTGGAGCGGGTGCTCGGGGAGGCGCGGCCGCGCCTCGAAGGGGTGGACGGGCCCCTGCTGCGGGCCGCCACGTGGGGTCTGGAGCTGGTGCCGGGGCTGGCCTCGGACTGGATCCACACCCGCCCCGCCGACGAGACCCGGGCCTACATCGGCAGTGTGGACGCGTTCTCCCGGCGGCTGCCGCTGCGGGTGGCGGCCATGCTGCTGCGGGTCCTCCGGGAGAACGACGACCGCGCCGCGCCACGCCTCGAACACCTCGTCAGGCTCTGGAGCGACGCCTTCGCGGAGCGTTTCCGGGCCCGCTGGGTGCCGTTGGAGCACCAGGTGGAGCACCAGGCCCGCACGGTCGTGACGGTGGCGCTGCACGCGCGGGAACGGGCGGATCAAGGGTGACGCGGCGGCACGCGCGTGTGCGTCCGTGCTTCTCTGCGGGCGGGTCAGCTCTCCAGCGCGAACACCGCCCCGGTCCGTGCCTCCATCAAGCACGCGTTGGAGAAACTCTGGCGGTACTCGACGGGCCGGCCGTTCCACTGTCCGCGCGCCTGGACGGTGACCGGCGCGTAGATCATCGGGCAGGTCACGTCGGCGGCCGGAAGGGCGCCGATGTCGCCGCCGGCCGCGTCGAGCTGGGCGCAGGCCTCGGCGGCGCGGCCGTGGCCCTGGGGCGGGTCGCACAGCAGGAGGGTGCCGCGGGTGTCGCTGGAACGGCTGTCGCCCTTGGTGACCGTGAGGTAGAGGTAGTCGCCGCCGGACCGGTCCCCGGCCGAGACGGGGGCCGCGACGGCCAGCAGGACGGCCGCCGCCGCCAGTCCCGTGCGGGCCGCTCGTCGCAGTGCTGTCGCTGTGTGGGTGTGCGTCATTCCCGATGCATCGGCACGGCGGCCTCGGATCCCCACCCGGGCTCACCCGAACGGGAGCGCGCGGGCGCGTGCCGTGCGGCGAGTTCGAAGGCGGCGAGAACGACCCGGGACTGGTACTCGATCTGGCGCGGGACCGGGATCCAGCGGGCCCCGCAGCCGTCGCGGTAGTCGGCGCACCACAGGTCGATGAGCCGGTCCAGCTCCGGCAGCGCGCCGGCCGGGTCGGTGCCCGCGCGGATCACGAGCTGGTGGAGGAGTCCTGCGGTGCGCAGGGCGAGGCGCCGGCCCGCGATGCGCAGGGCGGCCAGGTGGCCGGTGCTGAGCGGGGGCAGCGGGCGGGCGGTGACGGGGACGTCGGGGTCCCAGGCGTCGGCGAGCCCGGGGCAGACCAGTAAATAGTCCTCGACCGGGGCGAGCAGCCGGGCGGCGTCCGGGGCGTCCGAGACGTACGGGCGGATCCGCGCCAGGACGTCCTCGAGGAGCCGCGCGTCGCGGCGCAGGGTGTGGCTGACGGTCCGCAGCACGGCGGCCGCGTCGGTCGGCAGGCCGGCGTCCTCGACGGCGGCCACGCCCCACATGGGGGCTTCGACGACGGCCGTGACGGTGCCGTACGGGTGCGGGTGGTACCAGGTCGACTCGACGGCGGCTTCCGTTATGGCGGCGGCCAGGTCACCGCGGCGGGGTGGCGGGATCCGGTAGACGGCGGGGCCCAGGCACGGCCAGTAGAGCGTGTCGTAGGGGCCGAACTCGCGCGGGACGCTCAGCTCGGCGGCGGTGTGGGCGACATGGCGGGCGAGGCCGGGCAGATCGCGGGTGAGTTCGACGAAGCCGCCGCCGACGTCGACGCCGTGCAGGGAGCACTGGAGGAAGGGGCGCAGCTCGTCCTGGAGGGCGAGGAGGGTGCGGGTCTCCGGCAGCGCCGCGTTCTGTGCGCCGTCCGGGAGCCACTCCGGCTGTTCGCCGAAGCCGGGCCGGAAGAACTTCCGGAAGTAGCGGTCGAGGGAGTACGGGCCGCGCAGCCAGCCCTCGTTGCGGCGCAGGCCGTCGGGGTCGAGGCAGAGCAGGAGGTTCCAGGTGGCGTCGGCCCCGGCGGTGAGGCGGGGGTCGGCCAGGGCCCGCTCGGCGAGTCTGAGGACGGTGCCGCCGCCCACGGGCTCGTTGGCGTGCGGTCCGGCGACCACGAGGGCCTGGCGGCTGCCGTGGCCGACGGAGAGCAGCCACAGGGGGCTGCCGGCGCGTGAGGTGCCGACCCGGCGCAGCCGGGCGTCCGCGGGATGGCGGGCGACGAGTGACGCGGCCCGTGCGCCCAGCTCGTCGGCGGTCGGGTAACGGAGGAGGGGCGGCAGGGCACACCTCCACAATGTGGTGCCGTCGGTTCACCTGGTGTGCATGGTGTACGCACAGTCAGTCACGACTTGACGGTTACGTCAACACCGTGCGGAGGAAAGGGCATTGGGCCACGACGGCACGTAAAGCCCAGGCCAGAGGTGAGCTTGGCCTCAGTTGACCGCGAGCCGGAAGGCCATCCTCCCGAACCCGACCTGGTCGCCCTCGCGGACGACGGCGGCACCGATGACCCGACGGCCGTTGACCGTGGTGCCGTTGGTGGAGCCGAGGTCGCGCAGCACCCACATCCCGCCCTGACGGCTGAGTTCGGCGTGCACGCGGGAGACCGTCTCGTGGGTCAGCCTGAGGCCGTTGGCCGGGTCCCGGCCGATGCGCAGCGCGTGACCGCTGCCGGGGTGCGGCAGCAGCAGCTTGGGCAGCCGCTCGGCCTGCCATGCCCTGCGCAGCCGTACGGTGAAGCCGGAGACGGCCTCGACGGTGCCGAACACCAGCCGGGCGACGCGGTTCTCCTGGGGCAGGTCGGCGGTGAGCGCGGCGAGTTCGTCGGACCGGCGGGCGACGAGGGCCAGTTCCATGCGGCGCACGAAGGTGTCGTGCGACAGGCGGCCCATGGCGACGCCGTCACGGAGCACCTTCAGCGCCTTGTCGCGCTCCACGTCGGAGAGCCGCGCGGGGTACGTGTTGAACTCGAAGGACGACGTCACGTTCGTGATTGTCGGGCAGTGAACCCCGGGTGTCCAGAAAACGAGACAACGGCCGCCCCGCGCGCGGACCCGACGACACCTGCGGCAAAGGGGCTGATTCAGAGGCGGATTGATCGCGTTTGACGCACCATGGACGGGCTGGATCCGGATGAGCCGACGAAGGGGACCGTCCGTGCAGTTCGAGGTGTGGGCACCGCAGGCCGGCCGTGTGACGCTCCATTGCGAGGGCGCCACGCGCGCGTTGGAACGCGATCCGGAGCGCGCGGGATGGTGGTGGACGGAGGCGGAGGCCGCGGACGGCACCCGCTACGGCTTCGCGCTGGACGACGGCCCGGTGCTGCCCGATCCGCGCTCGCGGCGCCAGCCGGACGGACCGGACGGGCTCAGCGCGGTCGTCGAGCACGAGCGCTACGCCTGGCGCAGCCGGTGGACCGGCCGCCCCCTGCCGGGCGCGGTCCTGTACGAGCTGCACGTGGGCACCTACACCCCCGAGGGCACCCTGGACGCGGCCGCCGCCCGCCTCGAGCACCTCGTCGAACTCGGCGTGAGCCACGTCGAGTTGATGCCCCTGTGCCCCTTCCCGGGGCGGCACGGCTGGGGATACGAGGGGGTCTCCCTGTGGGCGGTGCACGAGCCCTACGGCGGCCCCGAGGCCCTGAAGCGTTTCGTCGACCGCGCGCATGAACTGGGCCTCGGGGTGGTGCTCGACGTGGTGCACAATCACCTGGGCCCCTCGGGCAACTACCTGCCCGCCTTCGGGCCGTACTTCACGGACACGCATCACACTCCCTGGGGTTCCGCGGTCAACCTGGACGCGCCGGGCTCGGACGAGGTGCGCGCGTATCTGCTGGGCAGCGCGCTCTCCTGGCTGCGGGACTACCGGATCGACGGACTGCGCCTGGACGCCGTGCACGCGCTGGCGGACACCCGCGCCTGCCACTTCCTGGAGGAGCTGTCGACGGCGGTCGACGCGCTCGCCGCCGACCTGGGGCGGCCGCTGTTCCTGATCGCGGAGTCCGATCTCAACGACCCCCGCCTCATCACCCCCCGCGCCGAGGGGGGCCTCGGGCTGCACGCGCAGTGGAACGACGACTTCCACCACGCCCTGCACACCGCGCTCACCGGCGAGTCCCAGGGCTACTACGCCGACTTCGCCCGCGCACCCCTGGCCTCGCTCGCCAAGACCCTCACCGGCGGCTACTTCCACGACGGCACCTGGTCCAGCTTCCGGGGCCGCAGCCACGGACGTCCGCTGGACCGCACCCGCACGGCCGGGCACCGGCTGCTCGGCTACTCCCAGACCCACGACCAGATCGGCAACCGCGCCCAGGGCGACCGGCTGGCGGCGTCCCTCTCCCCCGGCCTGGCGGCCTGCGCGGCGGCGCTGGTGCTGACCGCGCCCTTCACCCCCATGCTGTTCATGGGCGAGGAGTGGGCGGCGGGCACCCCCTGGCAGTTCTTCACCGACCACACCGATCCCGAACTCGCCGAGGCCGTACGGCGGGGGCGGCGGCGGGAGTTCGCGGAGCACGGCTGGGCGGAGGAGGACGTGCCCGACCCTCAGGACCCGGCGACCCGGGACCGCTCCTGCCTCGACTGGTCCGAGCTCGACCGGGAGCCCCACGCGCGGGTGCTGGCCTGGTACCGCCGGCTCCTTACGCTGCGCCACGAACACCCGGACCTCACCGACCCCGACCTCGCCGACACCAAGATCGCCCATGACGAGGGCCGGCGCTGGCTGGCCTTCCGGCGCGGGGACGTCCGGGTCGCCGTGAACCTCGCGAAGTCGACGGCGGCCATCCCCCTCGGGCCCCGCGAGGCCCACGTCCTGGCGGCCTGGGAGCCGGTGGAGGCGCCGGGCGCGGACGGAGTGCTTCATGTTCCCGGCGAGTCGTGCGTGGTGCTGCTCCAGGCCTGACCTCACGGATACCGCTTCGCCTCCCCCGTTGCTGCCCGGCGTGCCCCTCCTCAGGCGAGAGCGGGCACGGCCGGCGCTCCCTGGTGGCCATCCCGTATGCGCAGGCCGCGGGCGACGATGACGCCGAGGCGGACGATGACCTCGCCGAAGGCCATGAGGATCAGGGCGGCCACCCAGGGCTGTCCACTGGTGATGTCGTGGTCGGCGGAGAAGCGGGCGACGTGCGCCGCACCGGAGGCGTGGGAGGTCCAGACCGCGAAACCGAGGCGGAAGCCCATGCTGACCACCCACAGGGCCGCCGCGCCCCACGTCGCCTTGACGCGTATGTGTCCGTCGGCGAACCGCACGCGGGTGATCAGGCCCCCCGCCAGGCCGAAGGCGACTCCGGTTGCGGCGAACAGCGCGATCAGCAGCTCGTCGTTGCCCGCCGTGGGGATGTGGTGGAGGTAGGTGGTCCCGGCCCAGGTGATCAGCGCGAGGGGCAGCAGGACCGTGCGGGGGGTCAGTCTCTCCTCGCGGAGCTGCCGGAAGACCACGAGAAGGAGTGCCACGTCGATGAGCCAGTCGGAGATCGTCATGCTCCGACTATCCGGCTGGGGCACGGTCGTGCGCCTCGGCCCAGGGGTGGACGGAGGGTGGAAATACGCAGGTGGAGACGGTCTGAGGGGGGAGCCCACCCACGGGTGGAGCGCCTTACTGGTGGAGCGGCCCACAGGTGGAGCCCCTACGGCTCCGCGTCGTCCGAGCCCTCGTCCCGCAGCTCGGTGACCCGCTCCAGCAGGATCGCCTCCCAGGCGCGGCCCAGCCGGGCCCTCAGCAGCCCCAGGGGTGCTTCCTCCCCGCGTTTCAGGTCCGCGGCGAGGTGGATCACCGTGTCGCAGCGGGCCAGCCAGAGACCGCGCAGGCAGGGGCGGGCTCCGTACCCGGCGAGGGTGGCGGCCCGGACGGCGGCGGGCGCGCCGACGGCCAGGGCGAGGCCCGCGATGTCCTCGGCGGGGTCACCGACGACCGTGTCGGTCCAGTCGAGCACACCCCGCACCCGGCCGTCGGCACTGACCACGAGGTGCTCACCGGTCAGGGCGTGGTGCACGAGGACCGCGCTGCCGGGCTGCGCGGCGAGCTGGACCGCGGCGGCCGAGGTGAGCTGCTGGAACCGGGCCGGGTCGAACTCGTCGGCCTTGCGCAGGAGCTCGGCGGCCCGGGCGGCCTCCCGGCGCAGCGCCTCCAGTGAGCGCGGGGCGACGCGCGGGACGCCGAGCGCCTCGGCCTGCCGTACGGGCACCTCGCGCAGCCCGGTGAGGAGCCCGGCCAGGTCGGCCTCGCCGACGGCGGAGACGTCGTGCTCCTCCGCCGAGCCGCCGGGGACCTTGGTGTCCAGCGTGTAGACGAGACCGGGCGCCCACTCGCCCTCTGCCACGCTGGTCGGCACCGCGACCGGGACGTGCGGGCGCACCAGGTCGCGCACGCGCAGTTCGCGGCGTCGGCGGGCGGTGGCCGCGCGGTCCTCGGACAGCCGCAGCACATGGCGGGCGCCGACCCACCAGGTGGAGTGCGCGCCGCTCTCGGCGACGGGCCGAAGCTCGGGCCCGCCGGTGTCGGACGTGCCGTCCTTGAGCGACGGCCCGTCCTTGAGCAGGGAACGGACCAGTCGGCGGACCGTGTCCGCGGTGGGTGTCGGTGCCTGGGTCATGTCGCGCCGTAGTCGCTCGGGGGGGGTGGAGGGGACTCCTGGGGTCGGGTCAGTCCACTATGACCATCTCGCGGGTGGTGTCGTTGAGCCTGTGGCCGCCGTTCTCGGTGACGGTGACGATGTCCTCGATGCGTACCCCGAAACGGCCCGGCAGATAGACACCGGGTTCCACGGAGAAGCACATCCCCGGCACGAGGGGCTGTTCCTCGCCCTCGATCATGTACGGCGGTTCGTGCGTGGTCACGCCGATGCCGTGCCCGGTGCGGTGGATGAAGTACTCGCCGTAGCCGGCGTCGGCGATCACCGCGCGGGCGGCCCGGTCGACCTCCTGACAGGCAGCTCCGGGCCGCACCGCGTGGAAGCCCGCCTCCTGGGCGGCGCGGACGAGGTCGTGCACCCGGCGTTCCTCGTCGGTGGGTTCGCCGACGTGGACCGTGCGGGAGGTGTCGGAGCCGTAGCCGTCCTTGAGGCCGCCGAAGTCGAGGACGACCATGTCACCGCGTTCGATGACCCGGTCACCCACCTCGTGGTGCGGGTTGGCGCCGTTCGGGCCGGAGGCGACGATGGTGAAGTCGACCTGGGAGTGGCCGAAGCGGCGCAGCAGGTCGGCGAGGTCCGCGGCGACCTCGGACTCCCGGCGGCCGCCGAAGGGAAGCTTCCGGATCTCCTCGAACGCCGCGTCGGCCGCCGCCCCCGCGGCCGCCAGCAGCTCCAGCTCCGCCCGGTCCTTGACCGCCCGCAGCATCGGAAGGGCCTCGGTGAGCGCGGCGTACGACGTGCCGGGCAGCGCCTTCTGGAGGCCCAGCAGGTGCATGGCCCAGGCGTTGTCGCTGATCCCGAACCGGCCGCCGGCGTCCAGGAGGGGGGCGGTGACGGCGTAGGGGTCCTTGCCGTCGGTCCAGTCCCGCAGGGCCAGGGCGCTCGCGCCGACGGCCTTGGCGGCGTCCGGGGCCTCCAGGGCGGGGACGACCAGGACGGGGTCCTGGCCGGGGGCGAGGACGAGCAAGGTGAGGCGTTCGGTGGCGGCGGGGGGCGCGTAGCCGGTGAGCCACACCAGGTCCGGTCCCGGGGCCACCAGCAGTCCAGCGAGCCCTGCCTCGGCGGCCGACCGGGCCGCGCGCTCCATGCGGGCCCGGTAGTCGTCGGCGGCGAAGGGCGCTGCGGTGCCGGTCATCGGGGCCTCCCTGGGCGGGTGTGGGTCTTGGGCAGCATCCTGCCCGCACGGCGTGGGGCGCGCGAGCCGGTTGCGTGGTTTTCGGGCGGAGCGCGAAAAGTGCGCTGCCTCGCGACGGGCTGCCGGGCTCCTACGGCTGTGGAGGGCCGCAAGCAGCAGTACGGTGCCCGGAGACGGGTCCCGGGCGCCGGGGCCCGCTCGCGCGGGAGCTGGTGAAGGGGCGCTCGCCACCATGAGAGGCCGACCGGTGACGGAGCGCGACGAAGAGAGCTTGAGGGCCGAGGCGCACCTCGAGGGACTGAACGGCATTACCCACGGCCCGGCGCCGCTTGGCGGGGTCGCGGTGCCATGCGGGGGTTCACGTCACCACGCCCGGTACCGCCGTCAGCTGCTGGTAGCCCCCGCTGCGGTGGCGGACCGTCAGTACGATCTCGCGGCCGGAGCGGGCGTGGGCGACGGCTCGCGCGAGGTCGTCGGCCGTGTCGATGCGGGTACGGCCGAACACGAGCAGTACGTCACCGCGGACCAGGCCCGCCGTGTAGCCCGGACCCGGGACATGGACACCGACGACCAGCGCGCCCGCCTTCTCGGCGTCCACGACCTCCAGACCGAGCGTCGCGACGGCGGGCGCGGCCGAGGGGGCGGACGTCGGTGTCGCGGACGGCCGGGCGGGACCCGGGTGCGCCGGGGTGGACGGGCCGCCCGGGCTCAGGCCGACCTGCCGTTGGAGTTCGGCCAGTCTGCCCATGCCGATCAGAGTGGTGCCCACCGTGCCGAGGCCCACCCCCGACAGCACCAGGACGGCCGCGACGAGCAAGCCGGACAGCACGCTCGTGAACCGGCGTCCGCGCCGGCGCGCGGCGTGCGGGCGCCGGGCGGACCCGGGCTTCCTGCCACCGCCGGTCTCCTGACCGGGCATCGGCTTGGGGCGCAACGCTGTCTGTTCCATGGATCGCCTCCGGCTGGATCACCACCGGGTGGTGACTACCCGGCGCGCGGGCGCGTGACGAGCCACGAACGAGTGAGACTGACGGGTGGTCAGGAGTGGGAAGCGGCCGGAACCAGCAGGTCCCGGGGGGCCGCGGCGCTCCGCGCAGCCGCGCGGAGAGCGGCGTGCGGGCGCCGGACGGTCGCGGAACCCGACGCGGGCGGGCACCCCGCCCCCGACCGACCCGCCAGCCCCCACCGACCCGCCCGCTCCCGACCGACCCGCCAGCCCCCACCGACCGACCCGCCCGCTCCCGACCGACTCCGCGTGCCCCGGCCGACTCCGTGCGCCCCGCCCACCGCAGTCCCGTCAGCCCGCCACCGGCAGTGTCGTCGGGGCCCTGTCCGGGAGGAAGCCGTGGGTGCGGCCGGCCAGGTAGTCGGCCTTGTAGCGGTCGACCGTGCGGTGCCAGTGCAGGATGCCCGCCATCCAGTGCTGGAGGTCGGTCACATAGCCGCGCATCACCTCGCGTGCCTCCTCCGAGAGCCCGAAGTCGTCGTACACGACGGGCAGTTCGTTCGCGGCGACGTGCTCGAACTGCTGCATGCGCTGGGTCATCAGGTCATGGACGACCCGCAGCGCGGTCGGGTAGTCGATGCCGAAGAAGTTCTGCACGACGAGGATCGCGTTGTGGATCTCGCCCTCGTACTCGATCTCCTTCTGGTACGAGAAGACGTCGTTGAGCAGACAGGCGTAGTCGACGGCGGCGTTCTCCAGGGAGCGGACCGGTCCGCTGCGGTAGACCTCGGGCGGGACGGCGGGGCCGTGGCCCATCCGGCACATGCTCATGGTGAGGTCGGAGCCGAAGGTGGCGCGCCGCATCTCCAGATAGTCGACGGGGTCGGGGACGCGGTGGTGGATCTGGTTGGCCAGCTCCCACACCCAGCTCTCGGTCATCGCGTTCACGGAGTCCTTGAGGGTGCGCCGCTGGTCGGGGGTCATCTCGGCCGTGGTGCGGGCCCACAGATCGGTCAGGCCCCGTTCCATGCCGTTGACGGGCACGAGGGTCTGCTCGCCGTCGAGGGGCATGCACTGCGAGAGACGGTGGGTGGTGAGGCGGGCGGCGGCGAGGTCGCGGCGGGCTCCGTAGACGAGGGGGTAGTAGTCGTCGCCGTAGGTGCCCCAGGCCAGCCAGTGCGAGCTGAGGTCGAGGGCCTCGGCGCTCGCGTCCGGGTCGATGCCCGCAGCACACAGCGGGAGGTCGGCCGCGTCGAGCCGGTCCTCGTCCCAGACGCCCTCCTGGAGCATGCCCATGCGGTGCATCCACGCGGTGAGGCGGGGCCGGGCGCCCGGCAGGTGGGGGCTGTGCTCGACCTGGAACGGCATGTGGAAGTCGGGCAGCAGTGACGGCCCGACCTTCTGGAACGGCACATGCGTGTGGGCGCGCAGCCGCTCCGCGCCGGCCGCGGCGAGCAGGGCGCCGACGTCGGCGGCCGAGGTGCCGGGGCCGGTCAGGTTCTGCCAGGGGGAGGTGGTCTCGGCCCGGGCGTTCATGTAGCGGCTGGAGCGCATGTGCCATTCGTGGCCGCCGGACTGCCAGTCCTGGAGTCCCTGCGTGTACTTGGCGACGGCAGCGACCTCGGCCGGGGAAAGACCTTCCTCCAGGGCGACGGCGGGTACCTCGGTCAGCGCGGTGTGCTCGAACTGGTGGAGGCGGGAGGTGAGGACGTCGTTGACGGTGTCGGCGGCCTCCTGAGTGGTGCAGCCGAAGAAGGTCTCCAGGACCAGGACGCCGTTGCTGAGTTCGCCCTCGTCCTCGACCTCGCGCTGGTAGGAGAACAGGTCGTTGCGCAGGTGGACGGCGTCGGAGAAGGTCTCCATCAGGACGCGCAGCGGTCGTGACCCGGCGACCGCCGCCGGGACTTCGGCCGTCGCGTACTCCACCAGGCCGGCCGACCAGGGGGCGCCGCCGACCTTGCGGCGCATCTCGATGTACTCGACGGGGTTGGCGATCCGCCCCTCGTTGATGTTGGACAGCTCCCACAGGGACTCGTTGAGCAGATGCTCGGTGGCGACGGCGAATCGGCGCCGCCAGTCGACGGACATCGACGGCACGGTCCGCGTCCACAGGTCGGCGAGGCCCGCCTCGACCGGGTTCTCCGGCTCGGGCATCGGGGTCGACAGGTCCATCGGCATGAACAGGGGCAACCGGTCGAGATAGGCCTTGCCGCCGGCGCGGTCCTGCGTGCGCTTGAAGGTCTCCAGGAAGTGGTCGTCGAAGAAGAACACCCACACGTACCAGTCGGTGATCAACGAGAGCGCGGGGCCGTCGCAGTCGGGGTGTGTGTAGGCGCAGAGCAGGCCGTAGTCGTGCGCGTCGAGGTCGGACTGCTCCCAGATCCCGGACCCCTCCAGCATGCCCATCTCGCGCGCCCACGCGGTCGAGTGGGCGCGCGCCTCGTCGACGTGCGGGTTCAGCCGCGCGGGGTACGGCATGTAGAAGTGCGGGAGTTCGAAGGGCTGCTGCGTCATGAGCCGGGCCCTACCCAGGGCCCTCAAGCGCCATCCGCGAGCCGGGACATGATCACACCATCGCGTGAATCGGGGCTGAACCCGGGCACGGTGGAGGGGGTTTGTGACGTTCCCCGCTCCGCGCGGGGCCACGGACTCGGGCAGCCCCCGGACGGCGACCCGGCCCCGACGCCCGGGGAGACCCACCGGCAGGTCCAGGACGATCCCCGGCGCACCTCGTGCTCGCTGTGGCTGCCGGCTGCCACCGCCGCACGGCCCGCCACGCCCGGCCGGGTCGCTCGGGAGATCCCGCCGGACTTCGCGCCCCCGGCTCCCGCTGCTCCCCCGGCACCGCGCACCCGCTCGACGCTCGGCACTCGGGGCTCCACCCCACAACCGCCGCCGGGCGACGTACGGCGGCCTCGAACCCGGCGGCACCAGCACCTGAGCCGGCGGCTGCCGAACCCCGGCTCACCGAACGGGGACGCCGTCAAGTTCCGGCTGATAGGCCCGGGCCGACAACGCGACGATCTCTTCTCATCCCTTCCTCCTTGACGTCATCGCCCCTCTTTGACGTCATCGGCAGGATCAAGTCCCTTCCGTACCGCGTGACATGAGAACCTGAAATCGGGAGAGGGGTTCGGACGTAGCCGTCGAGGTGTGTGCCGACAGGGGGTCCTCGATGTTCGGGGCAGAATTGTTCACCCAGACCGCTGCCGCCGCCGCGGGCACGATGGTGGGGCTGATGACCACGGACGCCTGGCAGGCGGCCAGGCACCGGATCGCGCGGTTCCTGCGCCGGGAGGACGTGGAGCGGCTGGAGGCGGCCCGGGCGGAGCTGGACGCGGCGCCGCCGGGGCGGCAGCAGGTCATCCTGCGACAGCAGCGGGAGGAGTGGGGCAGCACCCTGCGCGGGCTGCTGGACCGGAATCCGGAACTGGCCGGGCTGCTGGCCGAGTTCGTGCAGGAGTTCTCCGGTGTGGTCCGCCCGGTCTTCATCCAGGCCCAGCAGCCCGCGGCCCCGCTGGAGCCCGCCCGCGCCCCGGGCGCGCTGACCGTGGCGCCTCCGCTGGGCCGCCTCGACCGCCGGGTGCGCGGCCGTGGACCGCTCCTCGACACCCTCAAGCAGCTGGTGGGCAAGCCGACTTCGGGTGTGCGGGTGCTGCACGGCATGGGCGGCAGCGGAAAGACCACGGTCGCCCTGGAGATCGCCGCCCACGCCGCCGCCCTCAACGTCGACGTGTGGTGGGTGACGGCGAAGAACCCCGCCGCGCTGAGCGCGGGCATGCGCGAGGTGGTGGCGGCGCTCGGCACCCCCGCCGATCTCATCGACCGTGCCTGGTCGGGGCGTTCGAGCGCGACCGACCTGCTGTGGCGTCGGCTGTGCGACACCGCGAGCCCCTGGCTGCTGGTGGTGGACAACGCCGACGAGCCCGAACACCTCGCGCCCTACGGCCGGTTGGCGGAGGGCACGGGCTGGATCCGGCCCGCCGCCGAGCTGCCGGGACTGGTGCTGATCACCAGCCGGGACAGCAGCCCGACGACCTGGGGGCCGTGGGCCACGCTGCACTCCGTGGACGCCCTGGAGGAGGACGACGCGACCGAGGTGCTCTGGGACCTCGCCGGGGAGCGGGCCGGTTCCCGCGAGGACGCCCGGATGCTGACCCGGCGGCTCGGCGGGCTGCCGCTGGCGCTGCGCATCGCCGGCTCGCACCTCGCGGCGGCCTCCGCCTTCCCCGCCTGGCCGGGCACGACGACCGTACGGACGTACGCCGACTACCGCGTGGCCCTCGACGAGCGCTTCACCGAACTCCTCGACGAACGTCCGCCCGGGCAGCAGGGCGGCACCTACTCGGTCCCGGTGACCGGCACCTGGGAGCTGTCCCTTGACCTCCTGGAGCGGCGGGGCATCGCCCAGGCCCGGCCGCTGATGCGGCTGCTGTGCTGCCTGGGCGAGGCTCCGGTGCCGCTGGTCGGTCTGTTACGCCCGGACCGGCTGGCGGCCTCCTCGCTGCTGCCCGGCGTCACACCGCAGGAGCTGTACACCGCGCTCACCGCGCTCGCCGACTTCGGCCTGGTCGAACTGCACACCCCGCCCGGCGGCGACGACCACGCCCGCACCCTGGTGCTGCATCCGCTGGTCCGGGACGCCGGCCGGCTCCAGCGGGACCTCGCCGAGCACTGGGAGGAGTACGCGGCCGTCGTCGCCGACCTGGTCGTGTGCGCCACCGCCGAGCTGAGCGAGGACGACCCGCGCGACTGGCCGCGCTGGCGGCTGCTGCTCCCGCACTGCGACGCCCCGCTGGCCCTGATGGGCGACCCGTACGAGGCCGAGGACGAGCTGGTCTCCAAGGCGCTCAGGGCGGCGGCGGCCGGGGCCCGGCATCTGTTCCGGCGGGGCTGGCTGGACCGTGCGGAGGAGGTGCTCGACGCCTGCGAGCCGGTGGTGCTCGCGTGCGGCCCGAATGATCCCGACGCGCTCGAAGTACGCGCCGCCGCGGCCCACTTGCTGCACATGCGCGGCCGGCTGGCGGCGGCCGAGTCGCTGTTCCGCACGGTGCTGGCGGACACCCGGGCCCTGTTCGGCGACGCTTCCGGCGAGACCGCGGACGCCCGGTACGCGCTCGCGAACCTGCTGCACGGCCGGGGCCGCCCGGTCGAGGCGGAGACCGAGTACCGCGCGGTGCACGCCACGCGCCGGGCCCTGCTGGGCGAGCGCGACCCCGGGACCCTCGCCGCCCGCAAGGGGGTGGCGTGGATGGCCCGCTACCGGGGGCTGCTGGCGGAGGCCGAGGAGGAGTACCGCCTGCTGCTGGACGCCTACCGGGAGACGCTCGGCGCCCACCACCCCGACACCCTGGCCACCCGGCACGAGATGGCCCAGGTGCTGCACGAGCGCGGCATGTTCGGCCAGGCCGAGGCGGAGCTGCGGGAGACGCTCCAGGTGTGCACGCGGGTGCTGGGCGAACGCCACCCGAGCACGCTCGCGGTCCGGCACGACCTCGCCGGCGTGCTGCGCGACCGGGGCCTGCTGGCCGAGGCCGAGCAGGAGTTCCGCACCGTGCTCGCGACGCGCGCCGAGGCCTACGGCGAGGATCACCCCGAGACCGTGTCCGCCCGGTACGGCCTGGCCACGGTGCTGCGCGACCGGGGCTGGCCCGGGGACGCGGAGACGGAGTTCCGGGAGGTCTTCGAGGTGCAGCGCCGGCTGCTCGGCGACATGCACCCGCACACCCTGGAGGTCCGCCACAACCTGGCCGACCTGCTGATGGAGCGGGGGCAACTGGAGGCAGCGGAGGCGGAGTTCAGGGAGGTGTACGCGGCGCGGCGTGAAGTGCTGGGCGAGCAGCACCTGTTGACACTGTCGGTACGGCACGGCGCCGCGCACGTCCTGCATCTGCGGGGCCGCACCGACCGGGCGGAGACCGAGTACCGCACGGTCCTCGCGGACTGCGTCGACACCCTGGGACCCCGTCACCCCGGCACGCTGGCGGTCCGCCACAACCTCGCCGACCTGCTCAAGGACCAGGGCCGGCTGGCGGCCGCGGAACAGGAGTTCAGGGAGGTCTACGAGGCCCGGCGGACCGTGCTCGGCGAGCAGCACCTGCTGACCCTGTCCGTACGGCACGGCGCCGCGCACGTCCTGCATCTGCGCGGACATGTCGAGCGGGCGGAGGCGGAGTACCGCACGGTGCTCGCGGACTGCGTGGAGACGCTGGGCCCACGGCACCCGGGGACCCTGGCGGTCCGGCACAACCTGGCCGACCTGCTCTGCCTCAAGGGTGAACTCATCCAGGCGAGAGCGGAGTTCACCGAGGTACGGGAGGTCTGCGAGGAGGTGCTGGGGGCACGGCATCCGCGGACCCTGGCCGCAGGGGAGGCGCTGGCCCGGCTGCGGGCCGCGGAGGGGGATCAGACGCCCCGCGACCCCGACTCGGCAGCCGCCGGTTCGTAGCCCGGGAAGCGGGCCGGGATCTGCCCGAGGTCCCAGAGCGCGAGCACCTTGTCGTCGTAGAAGTCGTCGGACTCCTCGTCGCCGATGACCTGGAGCGGCTCGGGCAGACCGAAGGGCGCCTTGCACAGGTCGATGGGTCGCCACCAGCCGGTCACGATGTCGGTGTTGGCCGGGGTCCGGGAGAAGGTCGTGGTGAGCAGATAGCGCGAGCCGCTCTCCCGGAACCGGGTCAGCGCCTCCACGACATGCTGGTAGGAGAAGTGCACGAGGGCGTCCCGGCACACGATGAGGTCGACGCGCGGCACGGGCTGCGCGGTGAAGTCGAGCAGCTGGAACTCCCGCCCGGGCGCGGAGTGGTCGGCGCTGTTGGCCGCCACGAGTTCCGCTACGACGTCGCCGCCGAGGTAGGTGGCGCCGTGCAGGTCGACGTGTCGCATCCAGTTGAAGTCGCCGCAGGGCGCGTCCAGTACCGACCGGACGCCCAAGTCCGCGATGAGGAGCCCGAGTCGGGCGATGACCCGCTTCATGCGTTGCAGCTCGGAGCCCGGTCCGGAGCGGGTCTCGTCGGAACCCCAGCGGTTGGTGCGGTAGATGTCCGTGAACACGTCGTGGAGGTCGGCCTCGTCACGCGGGTCGGTGACGTCGAGGTAGCGGCGTGCGTCCACGTCGTAGACGGGCTCCCCAGGATTGCTCAGGTACCGCGGGGTCAATGGGGTCCTCTTTCGCTGCCCGTCGGCGGGACGTACGGCAGCCCACCGGTACAGGTCGGCAGCATAACGCTCCTCAGGGCCGGACCTGGATGAGCGCACGGGTGCCGCCGGTCCGCCAGCGCTGCCCCTCCGCCTCGACCAGCGCGGCCTCGGTGCGGGCGTCGAGCCCGGTGACCACATCGGACTTGAGGGTGCGCAGCGCGGCCACCGGTCCCGGGAAGCGGGCGGTCGCCTCGGCGAAGGACGTGGTCGGCGGCCACCACCGGTCCCCCACCAGGCGCCGGTAGTTGAGGTCGCCCTTGAGGACGGTCAGCGCGGCCCGGCCGATCTCCGTACGCAGGTCGTCGGGCATGTCCGCGTAGGGCAGCGGGGCGCACGAGAACGGGTGCGCACGGACGACGAGCCGTCCGTCCGGCACGGCGTCCCACAGCAGCCGTCCGTACCGCCCGGCCTCCCCCGGCGCCTGCACCAGCCGGCGCAGGGCGTCGACGACGTCGGCGTTGGTCGCGTCGGAGACGTAGTAGGGGTACGGCTTCACGTGCAGGACGGCCCGTTCGATCCGCCGGTGCTCAAGAAGGTGGGCGAGGAGGAGCAGGTCGGGGACGAGTTCGCGGCCGGCGTTGTCGGCGATCAGGCAGAGCGTGCCGGTGCCGTCCAGCAGCGCCCACAGCCTCTCGCTGTCGTCGGCGACCAGATCGGGTACGGCGTCCCGGCCCTCGGCCGCGCCGTCCGAGAGCCGGAACCCCAGGTCGGCGCGGTTGCCCCAGAGCGACCCGTGCAGCAGGGCGGCGGCCCGCTCCTCGACGGGCCGCGAGGCGAGTTCGGACAGCGCGGCCAGTTCCTGGTCCGTCTCCGGGGAGTCGAGTTCGGCGAGCTTGGAGGGCCGGAAGGGGTCGATGCCCTGCCAGGGGCCGGGCGCGAAGTAGCCCACGGCGTCGAGGAGCCGGCGGTAGAAGTAGCTCTCCGACCACAGCCAGGGCACGTCGAACCAGGACTGTCCGGCATAGGTGTCGATCCCCCACTCGGCCCACGCTCCGCCGGGGAGGGGTTCGATCACACCCTTGGTGCAGTTCTCGAGCAGGGCGTCGAGGGCGCGGTGCTGCTCGGGGCCGTAGGGGAAGGCCTCCCGCACCTGCGCGATGATCGCGGGGTGCCGCTCGGCGAGCACGCTGTGGGGGAAGGAGCCGGGTTCACTGGCGAGGACGACGGCGGCGCTGGGAGACATACGCCGACTGTAACCACCTCTCAGCCGGCCCTCGACTCCTGCTCCAGCTGACTCACCAGGGTCAGATACCTGGCCCGGCGGGGCACCGGCACCAGGCCCCGGATCATGACGTGCCACATCTGGGCGAGCCGCCGCGGCTGCCGTCCCACCGGCTCCAGGTGCCGTCCCACCACGCGGGTGCCGACGAAGAAGCACACGAGTGAGTGCGCCATCGCGTCCACGTCGGTGTCCGGGTGGAGGTCGGACTCCTTGACCGCGCCGAGGAGTTTGGCGGTCGCGAGGTCCAGCCACTCCGTGAACGGGTGCCGCAGCGGCTCCCGCACCTCGACCCCGCCGGTGGCGAGCCGGAGTCCGGCCCGCAGCACGGGTCCCTCGACCGACAACCGCGCTATCTGGAAGGTGATCCGGACCAGCGCCTCCAGCGAGGTGCAGCCGCGGGCCTCCACGTCCCCGGTCACCTGCCGCGAGGTCCGGGACTGTATCTCCATGATCGCGTGGGCGAGGTCGCCCTTGGCCGCGAAGTGGAAGTACAGCGCCCCCTTGGTGACTTGGGCGTGCTCGACGATGTCGCTGAGACTGGTCGACTCATAGCCACGACGGTCGAACAGATCGGCGGCGGCGGTGATGATCGTCGCTCGGGTCTGTTCAGCGCGTAACTGCCTCGGCATCGACTGCACACTCCTGAGAAGGAAAAGAACGGGGCATGCCGTTTGTTTCTAACTCTCCGTACACGATAACTCACCCCGCGACGGCGCCCACCCGGCACTCGAAGGCCACCGACTCCCCTTGCATTGCTACGACTTGTACGTCTGCGCCGTCCGCACGGCTCACCTCGATCCAGACCGGTCTGTCGAGTTCGGTGAACTGGTGAAACACGGCATGGAAGGAGGCGGGCGACGGGCCGTCCGGACCGCCGTGCGCCCGTGCGGCCTGGCGGGCGGCCTCCAGGAGGAGCATGCCGGGGACGTGGTCCAGCGGGTGGTCGAAGAAAACGGGGTGTGCGGTATCGACTCTGAGCCGCCAGCGGTCGGGGCGGCCGGTGGGCGACAGAAGCACGTCGGCGCGCAGGGCCCGTCCCACCGTGGCGGCCGGTAACGGTTCCGGAGGCGGCTGGGGCAGGCGCAGGGCCCCGACGTCGGCGGTGCGTCCCCCGCGCATCCGGCGGTAGACGGCCTCATTCGTCCAGCTCACGACGATGCGACCGGTTCCGACGCGTTCCGGGCCGAGACGCACGACGGCGTCGTAGCGCAGTCCGGCGGGGCGGCCCGCGGGGCGGCGGACCACGTCGACGGTGATGTCGACGGCGGGCTCGGCGGGGGCGGAGCCGACCGCCAGATGCTCGGGACGGGTGTCGACCCGCAGTTCCCGGAGGACGAACTGATGACCGATCGGAACCTCGTAGGCGGTGTGGGCGAGCAGCGCCCCGCACTGGCGGACCGTTTCTGCCACCAGGAGCGGCTCATAGGCCGAGCGATCTGCCGACACGTGTAACTGATGGGCACGCGGCCACTGGGCGGTGACGGTGAAGCGGTCAGGGCCCGTCCTGGTCCATCCGGTGAGAAGGGTCTCCGCGACGGACACGCGGTGCACGAGCTCACGGGGGACGGTCGCCGTCAGGGGCCCGGCCTCGGACGGGAGTTCCGCGAACTGCCGCGGCTCTGGCATGTCTCCCCCTCGTTCCCCCGAAGCGGTTCCATGGAGCGATGACGGACGGCGAGGTGCCCGTGCCGGTGAGCGATAGAGTACGAGGGATTCCGGTCTGTTTTCAATGTGACCTGACCGAGACCGGAAGAGACCCGACTCGGCTCATGGGAGGGGTACTTGTGGCGAGACAGGAGCGCGCCGTCAGGACACGCAGGACGATCCTGGAGGCGGCGGGCGCCGTCTTCGACGAGCACGGGTACACGGCGACCACCATCGCCATGGTGCTGGAGCGGGCCGAAGTCACCAAAGGCGCCCTGTACTTCCACTTCCCCTCCAAGGAGTCCCTGGCCCAGGCGGTGCTCGACGAGCAGCTGTCGCTGGGGGACGTGCCGCCGCATCCGTGCCGGCTCCAGGAGATCATCGACATGACGTTCGTCTTCGGGCACCGGCTGCGGGGCAACTCCCTGCTGAAGGGGAGCGTGCGCCTGACGATGGACCAGTGCGCGCCGCCCGGGGTCGATCACACGGGGCCGTTCAGGCTCTGGAGCGACCGTGTGGTGGAGATGCTGCAAGGGGCCCGGGACCAGGGCGAGTTGCTGCCCACGGTGCAGCCGCGTGACACCGCGGATCTGCTGGTGGGGGCCTTCGCCGGGGTGCAGCTGATGTCCCGTGCGCTGCACGGCCGCGAGGACCTCGGACACCGCATCTCGGTCCTGTGGGCCCATCTGCTGCCGAGCATCGCGGTGCCGGGGCTGCTGAGCGGACTCGACAGCCGGCCGGACCGGGGGGCGCGGGTGCTGGCGTCGGCTCAGAGCGGTGAACTGGTGGGTGCCGAGGCGTGAGGTGCGGGGCGCGCCTCTGAGTACGACACACGCGGGACGGGTCGGCCGGTGCTGCGTACGCACAGGCCGACCCGTCCCGTCGAAGCGGGAGGCTCAGAAGGTCAGCTTCCAGCTGTTGAGCGTGCCCGTGTCCTGCGCGGCCGTGTCCTGGACGCGGAGCTTCCAGGTGCCGTTGGCGGTCTCGGAGGAGGCGTTCACCGTGTAGGTGGTCTTCACGTCGTCGGCGGAGTCCGAGCTCGCCGTCTTCAGGCCGTACACCGTGCCGTCCGGGGCGACGAGAGAGATCACCAGGTCACCGCGGTAGGTGTGGGTGATGTCGACGCCGACCTGGAGGGTCGAGGGGGCGTTGCCGCTGCGGCCGCTGACGGTGACGGGTGACTCGATCGCCGATCCGTTGTCCGGGATGGCGACGGCGGTGGTGCTGGAGAAGGTCGTGCCCGTCGTCGTACCGCCGCCGCTCACGGCCGCGACGGTCTTCGCCGCGTCCGCGAGACCCGCTCCGCAGCCGCCGGAGCAGGCGCCGGGCAGCGGACGGGCGTTGTTCTTGATCGCGGTCTCGATCTGCGCCGGGGTCAGCGCGGGGTTCGCCGACTTCACCAGGGCGACCAGGCCCGCGATGTGCGGGGTGGCCATGCTGGTGCCCTGGTAGTAGGCGTACGACTCCGAAGCGGGCGTCGAGGCACCGGAGTTGAGGGTGGACAGGATGCCGTTGGCGGTGCCGGTGCTGGTCTGGCCACCGGGGGCCGAGATGTCCACCAGGGAGCCGTAGTTGGAGTAGGAGGCCTTGGCGCCGGAGCGGTTGGTGGCGGCGACCGAGATGATGTTGTTGCAGTTGCCCGGGGAGTGCCCGGAGACGTTCTCGTTGTCGTTGCCGGCGGCCACGACCACGGTCGTGCCGCGGCTGACGGCGTTGTTGATGGCGGTCTGGGTCGCCGAGGTGCAGGCGCCGTCGCCGCCGAGGCTCATGTTGATGACCTTGGCGACGTTGGTGTTGGCCGGCACGCCGGAGACGGAGCCGCCGGACGCCCAGGTGATGGCGTCGATGATGTCGGAGTCGTAGCCGCCGCACTTGCCGAGGACGCGCAGCGGGGAGATCTTCGCGCCGTACGCGATGCCCGCGACACCCTTGTTGTTGTTGGTGACCGCGGCGATGGTGCCGGCGACGTGCGTGCCGTGCCAGGAGGAGCTGGAGGCCGGGATGCCCGCGCCGCACGCGTTGGCGGCGTAGTAGTCGCCCGGGTCGGCCGGGTTGCTGTCGCGGCCGTCGCCGTCGACGGAGACCGCGGTGTCGGAGATGAAGTCGTAGCCGGCGACGATGTTCGCGGCGAGGTCGCTGTGGGTGACGTAACCGGTGTCGATGACGGCGACGGTGACGCCGGTGCCGGTGGAGGTGGTCCAGGCGCCCGGCACGTTCATGCCCGCCGTGCTCTCGAACAGGTCCCACTGCTTGGTGTACTCGGTGTCGTTCGGGTCCGCCTGCGGCTTGTTCAAGCGGTCCGGCACGACGTAGGCGACCTGCGGGTCCGCCTTGAACTCGGCGACGGCGTCAGCGACTTGGGCCGTGCTGGGGTTCGCGCCCAGGTCGACCAGGGCGGCCCCGGTGCCGAGTCTGCGCTGGAAGTCGGCGTCCTTTGCGGCGGCGTCGGCCTCGGCGGCCTTGTTCGAGGTGGCCTCGGCGGCACCGGACTTGTAGCCGACGATCAGGCGCTCGGCCTGGATGCCGGGGGCGGCCTCGGTGAGCGCGGCCGGGACGGCGGCGGCCTCGGCGGGGGCGTCCTGGGCGACGGCGACGGATGCGGTGCCGACGGAGAGCAGGGCCGCGGAGACGGCGGCGGCGGATATCAGCTTCCGCCGGAGGGAGGGGGAGGTACGCAAGGATCTTGCCTTTCGTGGCCGTGCTCCGGGCAGCGCGGAGCGGCAGTCAGTTCGCTTCGGCGATGAAGCGGCGTGGGGTGATGCCATGAGCGTCGATTCGCTTCACGCGGAAGCGAGGTGAAGCCAGGAGCGCGGCGGCCGGCCGGGCAGAGACGGGGGTGCGTGCGTGACCTGTTCGGGGTTACCTGTGGGTCAGCTGTGGTCGAACGATAGGCAAAGAGCTGGTCATGCGGATACAGGGGAAACCCTTGAAGCGGCCGGGAACACCCCCTTGCCGATGGCCGGTTGACCGATGACGGCCGCTTTGACCGCGTCTGCCCGCGGACGGACGGGGGGCGCCGGAACAGGTCGCGAGCGAACGTTCCGGTGTGCCGGTGAACGCGTGGGGTCCGCGCCGCGTACTGCACGGAAGCCCGTCTTTCCCGCGCCGCCCGAGGAGGCGTTCCGGATGGCCCGGATGCCCTGGACCACAGCCCGTCGTACGAGTGCGGCGGTCGCCGCCCTGACTCCCTTCCTGCTGACCGTGTTCGCGGCGGCGCCCGCGCAGGCGCACGGCGCTCCCACGGATCCGGTGAGCCGGGTCTTCGCCTGCTCCCCCGACGGCGCCTCCACCGGCACCGCCGCGTGCCGGGCGGCCGTCGCGGCGAACGGCTCGCCCTTCACGGCGTGGGACAACCTGCGGGTCGCGAACGTGAACGGCCGGGACCGGCAGACGATCCCGGACGGCAAGCTGTGCAGCGGCGGGCTGCCCGCCTACAAGGGCCTGGACCTGGCCCGCTCCGACTGGCCGGCGACCCGGCTCTCCCCCGGTGCGACGCTGACCATGAAGTACATCTCGACGATCCCGCACACCGGCACCTTCCGGATGTACCTCACCGAGCCGGGCTACGACCCGTCGAAGCCGTTGAGGTGGTCCGATCTGCCGGAGCAGCCGTTCGCCCAGGTGAAGGACCCGGCGCTGACGAACGGGGCGTACCGGATCAGGATGACGCTGCCGCAGGACCGCACGGGCCGGCACGTGCTGTACACGATCTGGCAGAACAGCAGTACGGCGGACACGTACTACTCGTGCTCGGACGTGGTGTTCGCGGCGGCGGCCGGGAAACAGGCCGCCGGGTCGGGCGTCGCCGCGTCTCCGTCCCCCTCGAAGGCCACGGAGAAGGAGTCGGGGAAGGACGCCGCGAAGGAGGCGGCGAAGAAGGAGCCCGCGAGGAGTCCGACGGCGTCGGCTCCCGGCGTGCCCGCCACGCCGACTTCCTCCGTGGCCGGTGCCGCGGCCGCGGCGGCCCCCGACTCCACGCCGGTGGCCGCCGACTCGAAGCCGTCCGCGCCCATGCTGGCGGGCGGCGCCGCCGGGGTGTTGGTACTCACCGGTGGCGCCGCCCTGGTCCTGCGCCTGCGTCGGCGCTGAACTACCGGGTCACGGAGTTCAGTTGACGTAGACCGCTTCGCCGCCCGCCGTCACCGGGCTGTACTTCGCGGTCCAGAAGCCGTTGGCGGGGCACAGCGAGGAGCCGGAGGTGCGGGTGAACTGCTGGTTGGAGAACTTGATGCTGTTGTCGCTGTTGTCGGCGGTGCCGGACAGACCGGCCGCGGCCTGGTAGACGCAGCTGACGCTGCCGAGCAGGGTGCGCAGCACGACGGTGGTCTGGATGGGACCGCTGGTCGGGGTCACGGAGACGGCGCCATCGGAGGAGACGTCGGTGTTGTAGGCCAGGTTGTTCACCGTGATGCTGGTGACACCGAGGACGCCGATCACGTTCGAGGTGCAGTTGCCGAAGGTCTGCCCGGTCAGGGACTCGACGGCGGTGCCCGGGGCGGTCGGGTTGCTGCCCACCGTGGCGGTGAACGTGGAGGTGCCACAGGTGATGCCGCTGGTGCCGGTCGCGGTGGAGTAGAGGGTCGCGGAGGTGCCGCTCGCCAGGGACGCCGTGATGGTCGAGCCCTCGGCGACGCCGGGGCCGCCGACGGTGCCGGTGGTGAGGACCGCGACGTCGTCCGCGGCGGCGGGGGCGGAGGCGGCCACGGCCACGGGGAGCGCGAGGGCGGCGGCAGCGGCGGTGAGGGAGACCAGAGAACGCATACGCATGCGGGATTGCCTCTTTCATGAGGTGAGGGTGGGTGAGGGGGGAGCGCGGACGCATGGCGGCGTCCGCCGTTGCCGACCCGTCACGCCTTCTCCGTACGTGACGGACCGGCAACGGCAGCCGGCCGGTGACCGGCCGAGGCCCTATGGGGGAGGGCTCCGGTCGGGCCGGGCGGGAGGTGGCCGGCCCGGTGCGACCCCGGGGGGAAAGCGGTCGCACGGGTGCCGGTGGAGGGTCGAGCTCGGGCGGTGAACAGCCCGTGAAGGACAGACGGTCCGGGAAAGCGGACAGGTACCGCCCGAAGGCTTGGATCCGGCGCCACGGATCCGGGGGAAGCCAGGAGAGTTGTAGACCTGATCATGCGTCAACGTCAAGGCATCGAAAGGCAGTTGATCTTCAATCAGCGCTTTTTTCTGCATGTCGGACCGTTGTGGATCACGGATGGCACATAATCAACACCCTTTACTCACAACTTGCTTGACCCACGAGCGTAACCGCCGGTAACTTCCGTGGCGTTACTGCGGAGTACGCACCGGAAAGCCCTTGCAGCCGCCGGGAGGTGTGAAGGGGCGTGCGCCGCAGCCGATGTCCGCGCCAGGACACCGAGCCACTGAAGCCGCACATCCGCACGTGAGCCCCACTTGCGTTGACTAAGTCCCTGGGAGCAGCACATGGCCTCGTCCGTCGGCAACACCTTCGAGACCCCCGAAAGCGGTTCACCACAAGTCCCCGACGGCTCCGCGAGACGCGGACGGGTTCGGGGCCGCCGGGCCGCGATCATGGCGGTGCCGGCCGTGGTGATCACCGCGGGTCTCGCGATCATGACCGCCGAGGGTGCGCTCGGAGTCCAGTTCGCCATCTCCGGCATGCCGTTCACGGTCACCGCGACGGAGCTGAACGGCACCGGGTTCGAGCAGTTCGGCGGCCTCGACAACATGGCGGACAACAGCCCGAACGCCGGTGACACCGGTGGGCAGGTCCTCATCATGACCTCCGCCATCAAGAACGCGACCCTCACCAAGCTGTGCCAGAGCGTCGACCTCGGTGGCACCAACCTGCTCATCAAGGCGGGCCAGGGCAGCAAGAAGGTCGAGGCGACCGACCTCACCACGGACTCCACCGAGCTGTCCGGTGACGCCTCCTTCAACAACATCGAGATCGGCAACGACGCCAGCACCCTCACCAAGGCGGGCGTCAAGGGCCCCATCGGCGTCTTCAGCCAGCAGGCCGACACGGTCTACATCGCCAACCTGCGGCAGACCAACTACGCCACCACGGCAGGGGTCTTCAAGCTGCCCGGCCTCAAGATGAGCTTCAGCAGCTCGGGTTGCTGATGGAGAGCCAGGAGCCGCTGGACGGCCAGGAGCCGGTGGACGGCGGCCGGCCCGTCGACGGGGGGCAACCCGCCGTCGGACAGGACGCGTTCACCCGCTGGGTGTACGGACGCCCCTTTTTCGGCGGGCTGTGGCTCACCCTCGGCGGGGCCTGGATCCTGCTCACCATGAAGGCCTCGATCAAGGTCGTCATGCATGTCGGGATGCAGGGGGTGGCGGGCTACCTCCTGCCGACCCTGATGCTCCTGGTGGGTCTGCTGATCCTCTTCAGCCCGGGGCAGCGGCTGTTCTACTCGATCGTCGGCGTCATGTGCTCCATGGGCACCTGGCTCACCTCGAACCTGGGCGGCTTCATGGTCGGCCTCCTGCTGGGGGTCGTGGGCAGCGTCCTCACCTTCGGCTGGCTGCCCGAGCAGGACCAGCGGGTGAGCCGGCGCGACCAGCGCAAGCAGGGGCAGCAGACGGCGCAGGACGGACCGTCGTACGACACCGACCGGCCCGAGAACGGCACGGCCGGGATGACCACGGGCGCCCCGCAGACCGCGCAGTGACCCGAACCCCGCGCTAGCCACACCCCCGCGGACCGCCGGATCCGCATCCCCTCCCGGGACCGAACCGCGCAGGCACCACCCGTTGCACCGGGCAGCCTGCGCGGTTCGCCGCGTTCGCCCAGGGCGCCGTGGCACTGTTGCATGACCCCCGGCAACCCGCAATCACCTGCGCACCCTCCACCGCACCCCGCAATCACCCGCCACCCTCCAGCGCACTGCGCGGACACCGCCCCGCACACTCACACCCCCCTCACACCCCAGGCAGCCTGCGTGGCTCGACGCGTTCCTCTCGGGTGCTGGTGCCGTCGCGGGTGACGGTCCAGGCGGACTTGCCGGGGATCTCCGTGACGGCCTCGACGAGTTCGGTGCCGCGGTAGACGAGGCCAACGCCGTCGTCCGTGCAGTGGGTCTCGGGCAGGGTGCCGTCCGCCACCAGCCGGTGGACCAGGGGGCGGCGGCCGGGGTCGCTGTCGTAGTGCACCCCGTTGCCGTACGGCAGAAGGCCCAACCCGTCGGTGAGCGGGCGGAGTTCGGGGCCGTACGAGTCGGTCGTGCCGCCCTCGAACCAGCACAGGGAGCCCGCGCTGACACCGCTCAGCACCACGCCGGACTGCCATGCCCTGCGCATGATCCGGTCGAGGCCGTGGACCCGCCACACCGCGAGCAGGTTCGCCGCGGAGCCGCCCATCACCCACACCACGTCCTGATCCAGGACGGCGCCCTCGACGTCGTCCAGATTGGGCATGGGGAAGAGATGGAGCGGGGTGAGGTCGAAGCCGGCCACCCGGGCCGCCTCGTGCATCCGGGACGTGAAGTGCTCGGCGTCCCCGATGGCCGTACCGACGTACATCACGCGCGGTCTGCGCCCGTGGACGCCGGACAGGTCGACCGCGTGGTGGACCAGCGCGTGGAAGGACACCATGGTGCGGCCACCGGCGCGGTGACCTCCTGAGGTCGCGACGATCGTCGGTTCTGTGGCCATTCACGAGATCCTAGCCAGGGACGCGCGCCCGTCTCCGTCACTCCCCGCCGCCCCGGGCGGAAAGATCATTACGATGCGGAACCGAGAAGTCACTACAAGGGGCTGATCACTTGACTACCGGCGGTCACACGCGGTTGGCTCCTGGCCAGTGAAAGTTCAAACGGTCGACGCGCCCGCGTTCCGGCCGTCCTTTCGCGTTCCGCCTGCTCGGCCGCACAGCGAGGTGCCGCACCCATGAACCCTCCTCCCCCACCTCGGGCCCGCTCCGGATTCCTGTCCGCCGCCGCCGTGGCCTCCGTCGTCGTCCTGCTGCTCGCCGGCTGTTCCGGCTCCGGCTCCGGCTCCGGCGACACAGGACTCGCCGCGGGCACGGACGGCGCGGGCACCGCACGGATGAAGATCGCCCTGCTCACCCACGCCGGCAAGGACGACGCCTTCTGGGAGCTGGTGCGCAAGGGAGCCGCCACCGCCGCCGCGAAGGACGGTGTCGAGCTTGCCTACGCCAACGACTCCGACCCGGCGGGCCAGGCCCAGCTGGTGCGGGACGCGATCGGCGACCGCGTCGACGGCATCGCGGTGACCCTGGCCAAGCCGGCCGCCATGAAGGCACCGGTGGCCGCGGCCCTCGCGGCGGGCATCCCGGTGGTCGGTCTCAACTCCGGTATCGACGCCTGGAAGTCGCAGGGCCTGCTCGAGTACTTCGGCCAGGACGAGAGCGTCGCCGGCGCGGCCGTCGGGAACAAGCTGAACGGCCTGCGGGCCAAGCACGCGCTGTGCGTCATCCACGAGCGGGGCAACGTCGCCCTGGAGGCGCGCTGCGCCGGCGTGAAGAAGACGTTCGGCGGCGAGACCGAGAACCTCTACGTGGAGGGCACCGACTCCGACGCGGTGGACGCGGTGCTCACCGCGAAGCTGCGGCAGGAACCCGGGATCGACGAAGTCGTCACCCTGGGCGCGCAGTTCGCGCTGGACGCGGTGGGTTCGGTGAAGGCGGCGGGCAGCAGGGCCCACGTCGCCACCTTCGACCTCAACAACGACCTGGTCAAGGCGATCCGCGCCGGGAACGTACAGTTCGCGGTGGACCAGCAGCCGTACCTCCAGGGCTACCTCGCGGTGGACTCGCTGTGGCTGTACCGGCACAACGGCAACATCAGCGGGGGCGGCGTGGCCCCCGTGCTCACCGGGCCCGCCTTCGTCACCCGGACGAACGTCGCGGCCGTCGCGAAGTTCGCAGCCGCCGGCACCCGTTGACCCCGACCTCGGGAAACCCCTCCCCCTGACCGCCCAAGGACGACCATGCCCGACCGGAAAGGTGCCCGGCGCCGCCTCGGTTCCATACGTCTCTCCCTCATCCTGCTGGCGCTGGTGCCGAGCGTGACGCTCGCCGCCATGTGGGGTGTGACGACCACGCAGCTGTTCTCGGAGGGCCTGCGGCTGCGCTCGCAGACGGATCTCAGCCGGTCGACCGGCGCGATGGGCACCGAGACCACGCTCGCGCTCCAGGGGGAACGTGCCGCCTCCGCCGCCTGGCTCACCGGGGTGCCCGGCGCCCGGGCGGTACTGGACCGGAAACGCGCGGACACCGACAAGGCGGTGGCCCAGCTCGTCGGTCACTCCGACGAGATCCAGCAGGCGCCCGCGCGCGTCGCCGACAAGCTGTACTCGGTCCTCGGCTCGGTCGGCAGCCTGGAGTACTACCGCGGCCAGGTGGACCATCCCACCGACATCACCGCCGCGCAGGCCCTTGACCAGTACACGTCGATCATCGACGACCAGATCCACGCCTTCCAGCAGCTCTCCCAGGTCGACGACGGCGACCTCACCTCGCAGGCCGGTCCGCTCGTCGCCCTGGAACACGCAGCGGAGCTGACCTCGCAGGAGGACGTCGAGCTCACCCTGGCCTGGCCCTCCGGACACCTCGGCGAGAAGGACTGGGCGGAGTTCGTCCAACTCGTCAACACGCGCCGGTGGCTGGTCGAGGACCAGATCGTGCCCGCGCTGAGCGGCAGCGCGAAGACACAGACCGAGCAGATCCTCGCGAGCGAGGACTGGCAGACCCTGCTGTCCGTCGAGGACCAGGTGCTCGCCGCACGGCCGTCCGACGGCACGGGGCAGGTGGCCCTGCCGAACGCGCGCAAGCGGTGGACGGCCGCGGTGGCCGAGGTCTCCGTCCGCTACAGCGCCCTGATCCGGCAGCAGACCTCGGGACTGCTGACCAGGAGCGCGGACAAGGCCCACGAGCAACTGCTGACGGCCGCCTCGCTCAGCGCGGTCGGACTGATCGCGCTGCTGATCTGCCTGGTCATGTCGTGGCGGATCACCCGTTCGCTGTCCCGGCGCCTGCGCGGCCTGCGGGTGGCCACGCTGGGTCTCGCGCAGGAGCGGCTGCCGGACGTGGTGGCGCGGCTGGAGCGGGGCGAGAAGGTCGACGTGGACAGGGCCGCGCCGGAACTGGACTACGGTCCGGACGAACTCGGGCAGGTGGCCAAGGCGTTCAACACGGCACAGCGCACGGCCGTGGAGACCGCCGTCGAACTCGCCGACACCCGGCGGGGGTTCCAGAAGGTGATCCTCGGGATCGCCCGGCAGAGCCAGAACCTCGTCAACCTCCAGCTCAGCCGGCTGGACACGCTGGAGCGCGAGCACCAGGACCCGGACGTCCTGGCAGGCCTGTACGAACTGGACTCCACGGCAAGCCAGTTGCGGCGGTACGAGGAGAACCTGGTCATCATCAGCGGCGGACAGCCCCGACGCAGCTGGACCGAGCCGGTCGCGCTGATCGACATCCTGCGCAGCGCGGTGGGCGAGGTCGCCGAGTACCAGCGGGTCGAGGTGCACACCGACGAGGAGGTCTGCCTGGCGCCGCCCGCGGTCGCCGACGTGATCCACCTGCTGGCCGAGCTGATCGAGAACGCCACGCTGTACTCCCCCGCGCCGAGCCCGGTCGGGGTGCGGGCGGGGCTGGTCGCCAAGGGGCTGGTCGTCGAGGTCGAGGACCGGGGGCTCGGCATGTCGGAGGAGGAGTACGCCTCCTTCAACACCCATCTGGCCGAGGCGCCCAAGTTCGACGTGGTCGCCCTCGCCGACGACCTCCGCCTCGGCATGTTCGTCATCGCCCGGCTCGCCAACCGCCACGGCATCCAGGTGACGCTGCGGTCCTCGCCGTACGGGGGGACGACGGCGATCGTGCTGATCCCGCACGAGATCGTCGTACGGGACGAGGCCGGGGCGGACCCTGCGGGCGCCGCCGGTGCGACGGGCGCCGCCGGTGCCTCGTACGGCGGCCCGGGTGCGGACGACGGGCTCGCGGAGGTGCCGAGCGGCCCCGCGAGGACCGCGCGCGCGGCGGGAGCGGGCCGTACGGCGGACACGGCGGCCCGGGCCGGTACGGCGGACATGGTGACCGGGGCCGGTACGCCGGACTCCGCGGCGCTCCCGGGCTCGCCGGAGACGGCGGAGCCGGAGCACAGGGGAGTCGCGTCGGCTGCCGGGGAAAGCGGCGCGGACGGCGGAGGCGGCACGGCTGGCGAAGGCGGCAAGGCTGGCGAGGGCAGCACGGCTGGCGGAGGCGGCACGGGCCGTTCCGCGGACAAGGCCGGCCCGGACGCGGAGGGCGCGGCGCCCGCGGAGGGCGCTCAGGACGCGCAGGGCGCTCACGGTGCCGGGGCCGCTGTCACCGCCCCCCGGGCCGACGGACTCGCCCCGCTCCCCCGGCGGGTGCCGCAGACCAGTCTCGCCGTCGAGCTGCGGGAGGAGGCCCCGGTCGCCGGTGCGGAAGAGGGCGACACCGAGGACTTCACGGCGGACCACGCGGCTTCCTCGCTCGCCGGGTTCCAGCGCGGCACCCGACGCGCCCGCGACGAGGACGACACCCTCGACGGCCCGCAGGACCCCGAGGGCTCGGAGGACGCAGCCGAAGTCCCGGAGGGCTCGCAGGACCCCGTCGCCGACAGCGCCGCAGCCGACGTACCGAAGGAGGCCACCGCGTACGGGCTGGACCCGCTCGACACCCCCGGGGACGGCGAGCCCCCCGACGGCCCCCTGGACGCCCCGCAGGACCCGGCCGTCGCCGCCCGCGGTCCCCACACCGATCGCTCATGAAGGACACGCCATGACACGCCCCACCCCCGCCACGCACACCCAGCTGGACCAGCTGCTCACCGGACTCGTGGAGCGGGTCGCCGACGTGACGCAGGCCGTCGTGCTCTCCGAGGACGGGCTGGTCGTCAGCAAGTCCACCGGGTTCCTGCGCGACGACGCCGAGCGGCTGGCGGCGACCGCGTCCGGTCTGATGAGCCTCAGCAAGGGCGTCAGCATGGACTTCCGGGGCGGCCCGGTGCGCCAGGCGCTCATCGAGATGGCCAACAGCTTCCTCATCCTGACCTCGGCCGGGCCCGGCGCCCACCTCGTCGTCCTCACCGGGCCGAACGCCGACGTCGGTGTCGTGGCGTACCAGATGAACATGCTGGTGAAGAAGATCGGCGAGCACCTCAGCGCGGCACCGCGGGCCGGCATCGGCCCCACCGGCGGGTGAGGTGACCGACAGCGACGCGGCGGGCCGGCTGGTGCGGCCGTTCGCCCTGACCGGCGGACGGACGCGGCCCAGCCGTGCCGACTTCACCCTCATCACGACGGTGACCGCGGTGGACCCGCCACCGGAGCGGGCCCGGCGCCCGCAGCCCGAGCAGAGCCGCATCCTGCGCCGGTGCGCCCGCCCGGTCGCCGTGGCGGAACTGGCCGCGCTGCTCGACCTGCCGGTCAGCGTGGTCGTCATCATGCTCTGCGATCTGCTGGAGGCGGGCCTGATCACCGCGCATCCCCCGCGCCCGGTCTCGCCCCGCCGCCCGGATCTGGACCTGTTGCAGAAAGTGAGGGAAGGCCTTGGCCGGCTCTGAGACGCGCACCCGCGAGACCGCTGAGACTCCTGCCCCGCCCGACACCGTCAAGATCCTGATCGCCGGGGGCTTCGGCGTCGGCAAGACCACGATGGTCGGCTCGGTCAGCGAGATCACCCCGCTGCGCACGGAGGAACCGCTCACCGTCGCCGGCCTGGGCGTCGACGACCTCGCCGGGATCGAGCAGAAGCGGGCCACCACCGTGGCCATGGACTTCGGCCGGATCACCATCAGCGACGAACTGGTGCTCTACCTGTTCGGCACCCCGGGCCAGCAGCGGTTCTGGTTCATGTGGAACGACCTGGCGGTGGGCGCCCTGGGCGCGGTCGTCCTGATCGACGTCCGCCGCCCGGAGTCGAGCTTCGCCGCGGTGGACTTCTTCGAGCGCCGGCGCATCCCCTTCGTCGTCGCCGTGAACGGCTTCGACGGCCGGCACCCCTACCCCGCCGAGGACATCAGGGAGTCCCTCGCACTGCCGGAGCACGTCCCGGTGGTGCTGTGCGACGCACGCCGCCGCGACTCCTCCCGGGACGTCCTGATCGCCCTCATGGACCTGCTGATCGCCGCGGCGGTCGACGACTAGGGCCCGGACGGCCCGGTGGCCGGGCCGTCGGGTCCGGACGCCGGGGCGCGGCGAGTGCCGCGGCCCGGCGGGGGTGGGTCAGCCCAGGCCGTTCGTCTTCAGCCAGGCCTTCGCCACGTCCAGCGGGTCCTTGTTCTCCAGCTGGACCTGGAGGTCCATGTCGAGGAGCGCCTTGGTGTCCAGCTTGGCGGAGACCGCGTTCAGCGCTGCCACCCCGTCCTTGCTGAGACCGGACTTGTATACGAGCGGGGTGACGTTGGCGAAGCCGAAGAGGTTCTTCGGGTCCTTCAGGACGACGAACTTCTCCTTGACGATGGTCGGGTCGGTCGTGAAGATGTCCGCGGCCTGCACGGTGTTCTTCTTCAGCGCCGCCTGCGTCAGCGGACCGCCCGCGTCGAGCGCCTTGAAGGACTTGAACTTCAGGCCGTACTCCGACTCGAGGCCGAGCAGACCCTGCTGCCGGGTCTGGAACTCGGGCGAGCCGCCGATGACGAGTTCCCCGGCGATGCTCTTGAGGTCGGCGAGCGTGGACTCGTCGGTCAGGTTGTACTTCTTCGCGGTCGCCGCGTTGATCGAGACCGAGTCCTTGTCCTCCGCCGGCGCCGAGTCGAGGAACGTCAGCTTGGGGTCGAGCTTGGCCTTGACCGCGGTGTTCACGGCCTCGGCCGACTCCTGCGCCGCGTCCTTGTCCAGGTAGGCCAGCAGCGAGCCGTTGTACTCGGGCAGGACGGTGATCGAGCCGTTCTTGAGCAGGCCGTACGTGGTCTCGCGGCTGCCGATGTTGGGCTTGTAGCTGACCTTGACGCCCTTGGCCTTCAGGGCCTCGCCGTAGATGTCGGCGAGCAGGATGCTCTCGGCGAAGTTGTTGGAGCCGACGACGACGGTGTCGCCGCTGCCGGCACCCGCGCTGTCCTCGTTGAGGGGGTCGGAGCTCTTGTCGGAGGAACCGCATCCCGCCAGCAGGACCGTTGCGGCGGCCAGCGCGACGGCGGCCAGGCCGGGGTTCTTCCTGAGGGACCTGCGGTGTACGGCGGTAACAGTCACGATTCCCGTTCCGGACTCTGGGGGCTCAAGGGGATTCAGGGAGCTTGCGGTGAAGCTCTCGGCCTCGGGGGAAGCCTTTGGACTGATCCAATCCAGCCTGTTCTCGCCCAGTCAAGACCGGCCTGGTCACAATTGACCTCCATCACCGTTCGGTTGTGAAGGAAAGGCGAAACCGGCGCGCGGGGCGCCGAGAGGTTGTAACGGATTCTTGACTCGGGGTGGCGGCAAGCGCTGTCCGAAGAGGCTGTAGTCTCGCCGAAGTTGGCGCCGGTCACACAGGCGTGCAGGAGCCACTCAGGTATCCCTATGCACTGTCCCGTTGCGATCAGAATCGGTCACGCGCTCTCCTCGCGCGTCGGCCGGGACATCCACGAAGGAGGGCTGGTGTCCACGAACGAGGTGGACGCGTCCACCCGGTCGGCACCGCCGCCGAGCCGGGGCAGGACACGCGACGACCGGGGCCTGCGGGACTTCGCCGAGCGCTGGCCGTTCCGGCGCAAGCTCAACATCCTGGTGGGCGTGCCGCTCGCGGTGGTCGCCGCGCTGCTGGCCTATCTCTTCGCCGACCAGGTCGGCCAGTCCCAGGACGCGGCGAAGGCCGCCCAGTTGGTGCGGGACAGCGCCCAGGTGGCCAAGCTGGTGGGGCAGTTGGAGGCCGAGCACCAGCAGGCCGTCCTGCTCTCGGTGCGCCACCAGTCCAACCGGCCCGGCGACACCCCCTCGCAGACCGCCTACCGCGAGGCCCAGATCCGCGTGGACAACCAGGTCGAGCAGGTCCGCAGGACCTTCGGCGGCCGGCTGCCGGACGAGGAGGCCCAGGCGCTGCGCGAGGTCAACGGCCTGGAGGACCTGCGCGACACCATCGAGAAGGGGTACCTGCCCGCCGACAACATCGACCCGGCCTACAGCGACGCGGCCAAGGGTCTGATCGACGGACTCGGACTGGACCGGAACCCGGCGCTCGCGGCCACCTTCACCGGCAACCTCCTCGACTCGCTGCTGCGCGCCGACGCCGCGCACGGCTCCTTCGAGACCGGTGTCTTCTCCGCGACCACCGGCGACTCCAACGCCCTGATCGAGCTGATCGGCGCCATCGGCTCCTACGACGAGTACACCCACCAGGTCGAGCGGTTCGGCCGGTTCGCCACCCCGGCGCAGACCGAGGCGCTCGGCGACATCGAGCACAACAGCGCCCAGGCGACGATCGCCCAGCAGTACGCGGAGCTCCAGATCGACCCCGGGGCGCTCCAGGCGGAGAGCCCGGCCGAGATCAAGGCCGCCTTCCAGACCGCGCTCGACTCCTACCCGGACTACCGCGCCCAGGCCCGGACCCGGCTGAAGACCACCACCTCGCTGATCGACCAGATCGCCGACCGCGCCGACACCGCCTCCCGGGACGCCCGCAGCAACGCGTTCTGGCTGCTCGGCTCGGCCCTGCTCGGCTTCGTGCTGTGGCTGGCCTTCTCGGTCGCCGTGCGGCGCTCGGTGGTGCGGCCGGTGCAGGCGCTGACCGGTGCCGCCCGGCAGGTCGCCGAGGTGGCGGGCCGTGAGCTGGCGCGGGTCGCCGACGACGACACCGAGGACACCGGGACACCGCGGCTCCAGGAGATGCCGGTCACCGCGAAGGACGAGATCGGTGACCTCGCCGACGTGTTCAACCAGGTGCAGACGACCGCGGTCGCGCTGCTCGAACGCCAGGTCCTCAGCCGCCGCAACGTCGCCGAGATGTTCGGCAACGTGGGCCGGCGGGTCAGCAACCTCACCACCCGGCAGCTGGCGCTGATCGACGCGGTCGAGCGCGGTGAGACCGACCCGGCGCTGCTGGAACGCCTCTACAGCATCGACCACATCGCCGTGCGGCTGCGCCGCAACGCCGACAGCCTGATGCTGCTCGCGGGCATCCGCGAGACCGTCCTGGACTCGGGTCCGCTCGCCCTGACCAACGTCGTCCGGGTCGCGCTCGGCCAGATCGAGGGCTTCCAGCGGGTCTCCCTCCAGGCGGGCACGGAGGTCATGGTCGAGCCGGACATCATCGGCGACCTCACGCTGATGGTGGCCGAACTCGTGGAGAACGCGGTGTCGTTCTCCCCCGCGGGCAGCCCGGTCGAGGTGATCGTCAAGGACAGCCACGAGGGTGCGCTGGTGGTGATCTCCGACCACGGTCTCGGTATGAGCGCCGAGCGCCTGGCGGAGGAGAACGCCCGGCTCATCCGCCGTGAACGCCTCGACCTGGTCCCGACGAAGGTCCTCGGCCTCTTCGTCGTCGGCACGCTGGCGCGCCGCTGGGAGGTCGGCGTCACCCTGTCCCGCACCCCCGGCGGGGGCGTGACGGCCGAGGTGACGATCCCGTCCTCCCTCCTGCTGACGATGAGCCCGCTGGCGGTGGCCGCCGGCGGTACCGCGGCGACCGCGGACACCGGTGCGCTGCCGGACACGGCGGCCGGCTCCCGTCCGCCAGCCGCGACGGACGTGCACACCGGTGCGCTGTCCGGCACGGTCGCGGATTCCCGTCGGGCAGCCGCCACGGACGCCGTCGCGGTGCCGAACTCCCTTGCCGTGCACAGAGGTTCAGGTGCGGATGGCGCTGCACCGGCGCCGGGCAGTGCTCTCACCCCGGGCACCGCCCGCACGTCGACCGGTGCTTCCGCCCCGACCGGCCGGGGCCCGGCGAACGCTCCCGTCGACGGCGAGCCCGGGCCTCTTCCCCGCAGGGTCCCGCAGCGTGACACGGACCCCTCAACCCCGTACGTCCCCAAGGCCCGCGCCGGAGAGCAGGCGGTGCCCGCCGGGACCTCCGGCACCGCGGACGACCCCGCCGGCGCCCGTCCGCTGCGTCGCCGCGTCCGCGGGGCCACCCTGCGGACCACCCTCGGCGCCGACGTCGTACCGAAGACGGCCGCTCCCCGGCCCGCCGACGCGAAGGCGGTACGCGACGAGCTCGACGAGTTCGAGGCGGCCGTGGAGCGCGCTCACCGGGACACCGGCAGCCACACCAGACCGGTACCGAGCCACACCGTGGAAACCCACCCGACCGCATCCAACCCCCCGCACGAACAGAACCACTCCACGGAAGGAGCGGAGCAGTGAGCACGTCCACAGGTGGCACCCCGACCGGAGGCACCCCTACGGCAGGCAGCACGCCGGCCGAGCTTCAGGCCGCCGCGGCCGACTTCACCTGGCTGCTGAACCGTTTCGCGACGGAGACGGCGGGTGTCGTCGACGCCATCGCGGTGTCCTCGGACGGCCTCCTCATAGCCGTCTCGGAGCTGCGTGAGCCCGCGGACTCCGAACGCCTCGCCGCGATCGTCTCCGGCATCACGAGCCTGGCCGCCGGCGCCTCCGGCAACTACGGTCTCGGCGGCCTCAACAAGGTCATCATCGACCTGGAGGGCGGCCATGTCCTGGTCTCCGCGATCGGCAGCGGCGCCGTGCTCGGCGTCGTCACCGACAAGGAGGCCAAGCTCGGCAACATCGCCTACGAGATGACGCTGTTCGCCAACCGTGCCGGTGCCGCGCTCAGCCCCCAGCTCGTACTGGAGCTGAAGAACAGCGTCGGCGCGACGTCGAAGCGCTGACCGAGGAGGAAGCGCAGTCATGGCGGACGGCAGCACGCCTCCGGACCCGGAGCCGGGCGGTCCCGTGCCCGCCGTACGGCCGTTCCTCGTCACCGCCGGCCGGGTGGCACCCGATCCGTCCGGCCGGACGATGCCCGTGGAGACCCAGGTGGTGGCCACCGCCGAGGGTCTCGCCGTGCTCGACCGGCTGTCCTTCGAACAGCACGACATCGTGGCCGCGTGCCGGATCCCGCAGTCCATCGCGGAGATCGCGGCCCGGCTGCGGCTGCATCTGAACGTGGTGCGGATCCTCGCCGAGGACCTGCGCACGGCAGGGCAGCTCACGGTGCACGTGCCCGATTCCGACGTCACCCACGACGCGTCCGTCCTGCGCAGGCTGATCGACGGCCTGCGCGCCATCCCCGACTCCCGAGGGGTTCTCCGTGACACCGACTGAACCGGCCTTCCGGCCCTCGGCCGCGGCCTCCGCCGCCGTACGACCGCCGCTGCCGGTCAAGATGGTGATCGCGGGCGGCTTCGGGGTGGGCAAGACCACCGCGGTCGGCTCCATCTCCGAGATCGAGCCGCTGACCACCGAGGCCGCCATCACCGAGGTCGCCGCGGGCGTGGACGACCTCAGCCACACCCCGCGCAAGACCACGACCACGGTCGCGATGGACTTCGGCTGCATCACCGTCGACCCGACCCTGAAGCTGTACCTGTTCGGCACGCCCGGTCAGGAGCGCTTCGGGTTCATGTGGGACGACATCGTCGAGGGCGCGGTGGGCGGACTGGTCATCGTCGACACCCGGCGCCTGGACGACTGCTACGCCGCGGTCGACTACTTCGAGCACAAGCAGATCCCGTTCGCGGTCGCCGTCAACGCCTTCGACGGCAAGGTCGAGCACACCCTGGACGAGGTCCGCTGGGCCCTCGACGTCAACGACCGCGTCCCGGTGCTGGTCTTCGACGCGAGGGAGCGGGGGTCGGTGCGGGACGCCCTGCTGGTCGTACTGGAACAGGCACTGGCGCGTACCGAAGCGCCCTGAGGGGCGCGAGGAACTGCGCGACCGGCCACGACGGCGCCGCGGCCGCCACACGACAGACCGCGGCACCCCCTCAGGCGGCTCTGCGCACGCCCCGCGACACGGTCAGCCGGGTGATCCCCCAGAACACCGCCAGCGTGACCAGCGCCAGCGCGGCGACCAGTGTCGCTCCGCCCACGACCTTCTCGTAGTTGCGCTGGTAGAGGCCGTCCACGATGTACCGTCCGAGCCCGCCCAGGGAGACATAGGCGGCGATCGTGGCCGTGGACACGATCTGGATGGCCGCGGAGCGCAGCCCGCCGAGGATCAGCGGGAGGGCGACCGGGAGTTCGACCCGGAAGAGCACCTCCACCTCGTGCATGCCCATGCCCCGTGCCGCGTCCACCGGCGCGGGGTCCACCGACCGCATCGCCTCGTAGGTGGTGACGAGGATCGGCGGCACGGCGAGCACCACCAGTGGGATCATCACGTTGATCAGCCCGAACCCGAGCATCAGCGTCATCAGCACCAGCAGACCGAAGGTGGGCAGGGCCCGCCCGGCGACGGCGATGAAGGCCAGCGCGTTGCCGCCCCGCCCGTAGTGCCCGGTGACGAGCCCCACCGGCAGCCCGATCAGAGCGGCGATGGCGAGCGCCTGGAGGGTGTACTGGACGTGCTCCCCGAGCCGGGTGGGAATGCCGTCGTAGCCCTGCCAGTGGGCGCCGTCGCTGAAGAACGCGTTGACGAAGTTGAGGACGTTCACCGGGCGGCGACCTCCGGTTCGGGCCGCTGCGCGCGGCGCGCCCGCGCGCCGCTCGGCATCCACGGCGTCAGGAGCAGGCGTACGACGACCAGCAGCCCGTCGGCGAGGATCGCGAGGACCGCCATGGTGAGCACAGCGTTCACGGCGAGCTCGGGCCGGTTGTAGATGTTGGCGTCGTTGACGAGGTTGCCGAGCGCGCCCTGGTTGCCAATGAGGGCGCCGACGCTGACCAGCGAGATGCTCGACACGGTCGCCACCCGCAGCCCCGCGATGATGGCGGGCACCGCGATGGGCAGCTGGACCTGGAGGTAGCGGCGGACGGGCCCGAAGCCCATGGCGGTCGCGGCGGCGAGGGTCTCCTGGGGCACCGAGCGGACGCCGTCGACGATCGCCGGGACCAGGATGACGAGGGTGTAGACGGTGAGCGGGATCATCACCGTGAGTTCGGTCTGGCCGGTGTAGTCGATGAGGACGACGAAGAAGGCCAGTGAGGGGATGGCGTACAGCACGGTCGTCACCCACAGCACCGGCGGGTACAGCCACCGGAAGCGCACGCACAGCTGGGACAGCGGCAGGGCGATCACCAGCCCGGCGAGGACCGGCAGCAGGGCCTCCCTGAGGTGCAGGCCGATCAGCCCGAGCCAGCTGTGCTGGAGGTCGCTGGGGATGTCGAAGAAGCCGTTCACCGCACGGCCTCGGAGTCGGTACGGCCCTCCGCGTGCGCCCCGCGGATCGCCTCGCCGATGGCCTGCTGGGAGACGACTCCGGCGACCCGTCCCTCGGCGTCGACGCCGACCGCCCAGCCGGTGGGCGAGAGCACCGCGCAGTCCAGCGCGGCCCGCAGCGAGTCCGTACCGGCGACGAACGGCCGCCCGTACGGCAGCAGTCGGGCGGTGTCGACGCTCCCGGCGGTCAGGTCCCGCGGCTCGCTCCAGCCGAGGGGCCGGCCGTCCACGTCGGTGACGAGGAGGTAGGGGGCCTCGTCCGTGGCGCGGGCGGCGATCTGCTCGGCGCCGGCGTCGACCGCGACGACCGGGCCGGTGAGCAGCCGCAGTCCCGAGGAGCCGAAGAAGGAGAGCCGGCGGATGCCCCGGTCGGCGCCGAGGAAGTCCTCGACGAACGCGTCGGCCGGGTTCGACAGGAGTTCGGCGGGCGGGGCGTACTGGGCGAGCTTGCCGCCGGTGCGCAGCACGGCGACCATGGTGCCGATCTTGACGGCCTCGTCGATGTCATGGGTGACGAAGACGATGGTCTTGCCCAACTCGTCCTGGATGCGCAGGAGTTCGTCCTGGAGGCCCTTGCGCACGATGGGGTCGACGGCCGAGAACGGCTCGTCCATCAGGAGAACCGGCGGGTCGGCGGCGAGGGCGCGGGCCACCCCGACGCGCTGCTGCTGGCCGCCGGACAGCTGGTAGGGGTACCGCTTGGCGAGCGAGCCGTCCAGCCCGACCCGCTCCATCAACTCCCTGGCCCGGTCACGTGCCTTGTCCTTGCCCCAGCCCAGCATCCGGGGCACGGTGGCGATGTTGTCGACGATCGTGCGGTGCTGGAAGAGGCCGGCGTTCTGGATGACGTACCCCATGGACCGGCGCAGGGTGTTGACCGGCTGCTGACGGCTGTCCTTGCCGTCGATCAGGATGGTGCCCTCGCTGGGCTCGACCATCCGGTTGATCATCCGCAGGGTCGTCGTCTTGCCGCAGCCCGAGGGCCCCACGAGGACGGTGATCGAGCGGTCGGGTATCTCCAACGAGAGCCGGTCGACCGCCACCGTGCCGTCCGGGTACCGCTTGGTGACTGAATCTATCCGTATCAAGGCGCCGAATACCCTTCGGGTCTGGCCGGGATTGACCACTTCCGGCCAGTCGAACGGCCGTCCGGCAGAGTCTAGACGGCCAGTGTTTCAGCACCGTGCGGCGACCCGCCAAGCCGCCTTCGTCTCGGCCGTCGGGAAGCCCGGGGTCCGCAGCACGCGACGTTCCGCGTCCACCGCGAACACCTCGCAACCGGGCAGGGCGGCGGCCCAGTCGACGCCCTCGGGGCCCAGCGCGAAGGCCGCCGTGGCGACCGAGTCGGCCTCCGTCAGCGTCGCCGCCACGACCGTCAGGCTGAGCAGCCCGGTCGCCGGGCGGCCGGTGCGGGCGTCGTAGATGTGGTCGCCGCGTTCGTAGCGCGCGGAGGTCGCGACCGCCCCGTCGGTGAGCGAGAGGACCAGGCACAGCTGGTCGGCGTGCTCGGGATGCCGTACGCCCACCCGCCAGGGGCCGCCGGCGGTGACCACGTCACCGCCGGCGTTGAGGACGAAACGGGAGGCGCCGGCCTGCTTCAGCAGCTCCGCCGCCCGCTGCACCGACCAGCCCTTGACCACCGCGCAGGGGTCGAGACGGCGACCGGGGGGCCGTACGTCGAAGGCTCCCCCGGTCGCGCGACGGTAGTGCTCGCACAGGTCGAGGATCTCGCGCAGATCGGCGCTCAGTGCGTCCTCGGACAGCTCGGCGCGGTCGTACCGCGACACCTCGCTGTCCTCCTTGAACGGGCTGAACCGTGCGTCGACCTCGCGCAGCCACGCGAAGACCGCGTCCGCGGCCGAGTCGGGGACGTGCTCGTCGTCGACCCGGAGCGAGACGGGGAAGCCCATGACGTGTTCGACGCGGTGCAGCATGGTCGGTTTCTCAGCCCTTCGCGTCGATCGCCGCCTGGAGGGACTCCTTGTAGCCCTCACTGGTGATGGTCGCACCGGACACGGTGTCGATGTCCGCGCTCTGCGCCTGGAGGGTCTCCGCGACCAGCTTCGGCACCGCGGCCTCGGTCTGCGGGTGGTCCGGCTGCTGGAGCATCTTGACGGCGGTGATCTTCGTGCCGTCGAAGGTCACCTGGAGCTGGACCGGGCCCTTCTCGGTGGTGATCGTCGAGCTCGTGACGACGTTGCCGCCGGAGGAGCCCGCAGACCCCGAGGACGTGGAGGACGGCGCCGGTGCGGTGGCCTGGACGGTGGAGGAGCCGGCCGAGGGCTGGTACAGCCACACGGGCACCAGGCCCGCGATGCTCAGGACGACGACGGGTATGGCTCGTTTCACGGTCTCTATCCTCATCCCGCCAGGCTGAAGCGCTCGAAGTGGGTCTGCGCCCTGGGCACGTTCAGCTCCCGCAGGCTGCCCAGCACGGCGTTCATCATCGGGGGCGGTCCGCACAGGAAGACGTCCCGCTCGGCGATGTCCGGCACGAGCCGGGCCAGTTCGCCCGCCGCCAGCTTGTCGGGCACCGGCGGCCCGGTGACCAGGTGGAGTTCGGCACCCTTGGCGAGCGCGAGGTCGCGCAGCTCGTCGTAGAGGACGGCGTCCCGGTCGGAGCCGACCCGGTAGATCACCACGGCGTGGCCCTGGATCTCCTCCAGGAGGGCCCGGATCGGCGTGACGCCGACGCCGCCGGCGATGAGCACGGACTCGGGCCGGGTGCGGTGCAGGGCGGTGAACGCGCCGTAGGGGCCCTCGGCGAAGACGCGGGTGCCGACCTTGACGTGCCTGAGGGCCGCGCTGCCCTTGCCGGCCGCCTTGGCGGTCAGCCGCAGCGTCCTGCCGTCGGGGGCGGCGGACAGGGAGAAGGGGTTGGCCTGCCACCAGCGGTCGGCGGTCAGGAACCGCCACAGGAAGAACTGGCCCGCCCGGGCGGGCAGTTGGTCGAGGTCCTTGCCGCTGATGTAGATCGAGACGACGTTGTCGCTCTCCGGGACGACGGCGGTGACCCGGAACTGATGGCGCCAGTTGCGCCACAGCGGGAGCACCGCGCGGCCGAGGACCACCGAGCCGAGCGCGACGCCCCAGACGCCGTACCAGTACCCGGTGGCGACCGAGGAGGAGGTGAAGGTGGTGCCGACGGCGACCTGGTGGGTGAAGGCCAGCACCACAGCGACGTAGGTGTACAGGTGGATGAAGTGCCAGGTCTCGTAGGCGAGGCGGCGCCGCGCGAAGCGGGCGGAGACGGCGCCGATCACGAGGATCAGGAGGAACGCGACGACCGCGCGGAGCACGCCCTCGGTGGTCTCGGCCAGGTCGACGATCTCGCCGATCGGGCCGACATCGGTGCCCTCGGCGTAGCCGAAGCTGATGAGGACGACGTGCGCGAGGAGCGTCCACAGCAGCGCGAAGCCGGTGCAGCGGTGCCAGGACGTCAGCCGGTCCATGCCGATGCGGCGGTCGAGCCAGGGCAGCCGGGCCACCAGGACCAGCTGGAAGGCCATGACGAGCGCGGCGTACAGGCCGGTCAGGCGGCCGAGCACGATGAGCGCGTTGGAGGCGAAGCCGGCCTGGGCGAAGAAGAACGCGACCACGGCCGCGTTGGCGGCCAGCACGGCGTAGAGACCGGTGCGGGCCACCACCCTGGGGCGTTGTATCGCCGTGGGGGGCGAGGGGGGCGATTGGACGGTCGTCACGGACTAGCTCCTTGATCGGGGCCTGGGTGTCGAGCTTCTCCGGGGGGAGCTGTCGTTTTGCTGTCGTACAACTTTCAAGAGCTTATCGATGTGGCCCGGGAGCCCACCCCGTGCCCGCTTTCCGGCGGTGTTGCAGCACTATGAGCGGGTGGAAAAAGTACGACTCCTCGTCGTGGACGACGACCCGCCGATCGCCGATCTCGTCGCGACGGTCGCCCGCTACGAGGGCTGGGAGGCGGTCACCGCGAACTCCGGCGAGGAGGCGCTCGCCCGCGCCGCCCAGTTCCGTCCGGACATCGTGGTGCTCGACCTGATGCTCCCGGACATCGACGGCTTCGGTGTCCTGGACCGGCTGCGGCGCTCGGGCACGATGGTGCCGGTGGTGTTCCTCACCGCGCGGGACGCGGTCGCCGACCGGGTGGCCGGGCTGACCCGGGGCGGCGACGACTACCTGGTCAAGCCGTTCGCCGTGGAGGAGCTGATGGCCCGGCTGCGGACCGTGCTGCGGCGCAGCGCCGGACCCGGCTTCCAGCGCTCGGTGCTCCGGGTCGCGGACCTCACGATGGACGAGGACACCCGCGAGGTGCGCCGCGGCGACAAGCTGGTCACGCTCACCCCGACCGAGTACGAGGTGCTGCGGTACCTGATGCGCAAGTCGCCGACCGTGCTCACCAAGGCGCAGATCCTCGACCACGTGTGGGAGTACGGCTTCGGCGGCCGCTCGAACGTCGTCGAGCTGGTCGTCAGCCGGCTGCGCCGCAAGCTGGACGAGCCCGACGACGGCAGGGCACCGCTGATCCACACCGTGCGGGGCTTCGGGTACGTCATCCGGCAGGCGGCGGAATGATCCGGCGGCTGCGCTCCGCCTACCGCCGGATGCGTCTGGGGACCCGGCTCGCGCTGGGCCTCGGGGTGCTGGCCCTGCTGGTGTTCGGCGTGGTCGGCACGGCCCTGACGACCTATATGCGGGACTACCTGTCGAACCAGCTCGACGACCAGCTGGGACTGGCCCAGGTCGCCCAGTCCAGGAGCATCGCGGAGAACGGCACACTCGCGGGCAAGAAGTACTGGGGCTGGTACTACGCGGTGTACGACGTGTCGCACGGCTCCCCCGTGCTCCGCAGGCCCGAGGAGCCGAGCGACCTGCCCGAGGACGTCACCGGCCTCACCGCCGTGGCCAAGGCGCAGATCTCCGCGCACACCGAGGTGCTGCGCACCGAGGACATCGCGGGCGCGGGCGAGTACCGGCTGCGCAGCTGCGAGGTCACACCCGGCGTGATCCTGGTCAGCGGGGCTCCGACGGGCGAGATCGACGACACGGTACGGCGGCTGATCACCGTGCAGGTGATCGCGTTCGGGCTCGCCCTGCTGGCGCTCGTGGTGGTCGGCCGCAAGGTGCTGCGGCGCGGCCTGAAGCCGCTGAGCGACATGGCGCACACCGCGCACGGCATCGCCTCGCACGACCTGTCCGAGACGGCGGCCCGGCTGCCGTTGCGCGCCGACAAGCGGGGCGGCGGGCCGGAGGTCGAGGAACTGCGCACCGCCTTCAACACCATGCTGGAGCACATCGACGACTCGCTCGCGGTCCGCGCGGAGGCCGAGCAGCGGCTGCGCCGGTTCGTCGCGGACGCCTCGCACGAGCTGCGCACGCCCCTGATGTCCGTCCGGGGCTACGCGGACCTCTTCCAGTACGCCGCCGCGAACGCGCCCGAGGAGCGCGACCGGCACCTGGCCCGGCTGCGCGCCGAGGCGGCCCGCATGGGCTTCCTCCTGGACGATCTGCTGCTGCTCGCCCGCCTCGACGCGGCGGAGGTGGAGACCCCGCTGAGGCCGGCCGAGGTGGACCTGGTGGAACTGGCCGAGCACGCGGCCGACGCGTTCCGGGCCAGTCACCCGGACCATCCGCTGACGGTGGTGCCGGGACCGCAGGCCCTGAAGCTGCGGCTCGATCCGCAGCGGGTCCGCCAGGTCCTCGACAACCTCCTCACCAACGCGGCCGTGCACACCCCGCCGGGCACCGGGGTGTCGGTCGGGGTGCAGGTGCGGGACGGCAGCGCGCGGGTGCGGATCGCGGACGCGGGCCCCGGTGTCCCGGCCGCCGACCAGGAGCGGGTCTTCGACCGCTTCTACCGGGTCGACAAGGCCCGCAGCCGGGACCGGGGCGGCAGCGGCCTCGGCCTCGCGGTGGCGAGCTCCCTGGTCCGGGCGCACGGCGGCACGATCGCCCTGGAGAGCGAGCCGGGCTCGACCGTGTTCACGGTGTCGTTCCCGCTGACGGTCGGCTGAGGCCCGGCGAACGCGTCAGCGACGCCTCGCCGGTCGGCCGGCGAGGCGTCGGACCGGTGACCGGATCAGCAGGTGGCCACTCCGGGCAGCCAGTCCGGACCCTTGATGTAGATGACGGTCATCCACGAGCCGTCGGTGAGCTTGGCCCAGGCGTCGTTGGTGTAGCCCTCGGCCGTGACGGTCTGGGCGTGCGCCTGGCAGACCACGTTGACGGTGGTCGGCTGCGCGAAGTAGTCGACGACACCGGCGTTGACGTTGGGCTCGCTGTGGGTGCGCACCCCGGTGCCCCAGGTCTGGAACGCCTTGCTGCCACCGGACGGCGGCGGGGTGCTGCTGCCGCCGCAGTCCGGGATGCCGGGCAGCCACGCCGGGCCCTTGATGTAGATGTTGGTGACCCAGGAGCCGTCGGCGAGTTTGGCCCAGGCGTCGTTGGTGTAGCCCTCGGCGGTGACGGTCTCGGCGTGCTGCTGGCACTGCACGGACACCTGCGTCGGCCCGGGGAAGGTGTCGACCACGTCGGAGCCCACGCTCGGCGAGCGGTGCGTGCGCACGCCGGTGCCCCAGGTCTCGAAGACCGTGCCACCGTTCGCGGGCGGCGGGATCGGGGTGCCGGAGCCGTTGATCCGGACCGCGCCCGCGTAGTCGCCGCCGGTGCGCACCGAGGTGACCCGGATGTGGGTGCCGGACTCGTAGGCCTCGACCATCTGGCCGTTGCCCAGGTACATGGCCACGTGGTGGATGTGCCCGCTGCCCCAGAACATCAGGTCGCCCGGCAGCAGCGGGGCGGTGCCCTGCCCGGCGGAGAACCGGGCGGCTGCCTGCGAGGTGTGGAACTGGTCGTCGGCGGTGCCGTTGAGCAGGTCCTTGCCGGTGGCCCGGTAGTAGGCGTAGCGCATCAGGCCCGAGCAGTCGAAGCCCTTGCGTTCGCCGTCGTGGAGGCTGTCCGGGTCTGAGCCGTCGTAGTAGCCGTAGCTGGCGCCGGGGGTGGCCGCGTGACCGCCGCCCCAGCTGTACCAGACACCGATCTGCGAACAGGCCGCGTCGACGGCGGCCTGCGCGGTGGCCGAGGCACCGGGTGCGAGGACGCCGCAGCTCGCGTCCGCGGTGGCCTGGGCAGCGTGGGCCGGGGCGGAGAAGAAGGCGGTGAGGGCCAGGGCCGAGGCGCCCAGGATCGCGCCGCTGGTCCGGCGGCGCGTGCTGATGGTCTTCAAGGAACTCTTCCTTCGTCGAGGGACGTCGAGGTGACGTCGAGGTGCTCGAAATGCTCGAAGTGGCGCCGACGGGATGCCGGTCAGGACGCCGGTGACGCCCGTGGTCAGACCCGGGAGGCGCACCCCACCCCCGTGGGGGTGTGCCTCCCGGGTCAGTTGTGGAGCGCGGCGCGCATCTTGGCGAGGCCCCGCAGCCGGTTCCGCTGGACCGTGCCGCGGTGGGCGCCGAGCCGCTCCCCGGCCGTGTCGTGGGTGAGCCCCTCCAGATCGACGAGGATGACCGCGGCGGCCTCCTTCTCGGAGAGCATGCCGAGCAGCGCGAGGGCCGTGGCGGAGGCCTCGTAGGAGGCGAGCCCGCCGTCCCAGCCGGCTTCCGGCAGTTCGTCGGTGGTGCGCTCGCGCCGGGAGGGGTGCTGCCAGGAGTCGCGCAGCAGGTTGAGGGCGACGGCGCAGGTGTAGGCGTACGGGTGCTGCTGTCGTGTCAGGCTCTGGGCGCGGGCCCGCCGGGAGAGCCGCAGATAGGTCTCCTGGAGCAGGTCGTCGGCGTCGTGCGGGTTCCCCGTCAGCGCGAGCAGCCGTCTGCGCAGCCGCGGCATGTCGGCCGTGAAGGAGGCGTCGAAGTCCTTCGGGCTCATCCCGTGGTCGGCCTCACGCGGTGGTGGCGGACAGCTGGTGTGACTGTGGTCCACTCGTTCCCCCTAGCGGTGATTCTTCTTGCGGGGATCACGTAGGTCCGGTGATCCCGTGCGGTGTCCTTCGTGTGCTGTCGCGCTCCGGTGGTCAGGCCGGAGGGCGGGGCGGGTCGGCGGGGCCGTAGCGGGCGGTCGGCACCCGGCGCAGCAGCGCCCAGTACCGGTCGCCGTACGACCAGTGCCACCACTCGGTGGGGTAGTTGACGAATCCGGTCGCGCCGAGCACGCGGCCGAGCAGGGCCCGGTTCGCACGTGCCTCGGCGCTGATGCCGGGTGCGTGGGTGCGGCAGGTGCCGCCGCTCTCCTCCGGGGTGGCGTTGACCTCGGTGCCGAGCGGCAGTTCCCGGCCCGTGCGGTCGCACAGGGTCAGGTCCACCGCGCCGCCGCTGACGTGCGGGGCGACCTCCGGCGGTGAGATGTACGCGCTCGCCAGCTCACGGATCCGCTCGGGACCCGCGTCCGGGAGGTCCTCGCGCAGGGTGGCCGCGTACTGCTCGAAGTAGCGGCGCTGGAGGTCCGGCGGCCGGTACCCCTCGACCACCAGCAGCCGGATCCCTGCGGGCAGCAGCCGCTGCGCCCGCACGAGCCGCTTCAGCGCGCCGGCCCGCAGATGCGCGTAGCTGCCGTCGTCGTCGGCCTGCCGGTCGTCGAGCAGCAACTGCCCGCCGACCCGCAGATCGACGAGCGGCTCACCGCATTCGTCCGGCCGGACGGCGGCGACCCGGGGATCGGCGAGCGTGATGATGTCGGTCACGGGAACAGAGTCCCGGGGCGCTCTGCAATTGCTCTGCAGAACGCCTGCAAGCAGCGAAGCGGGGTCTTGCAGCGCCCCGTCAGGGGCGCGGGACTGTATCGATGTGCGACTCCGCCGCGTGGGCGCGACCAGCCACGACTGCGCCGCAGCCGACCTGGTTGCTCCGGTCAGCGAGGCATGTGCTGCCCGAGCTCCCGTGCCCTCTCGCGCAGTCCCGCACCCCAGGAACGCCGTTCGGCCAGAGCGGGCATCCCTGTGGCTGCGGAAATCTGTGCATCTTCGCGTGCGCCATCCGCGGCGGCCCCGGACTGAGCCCAGTCCACCCGGATCCCGGCGCGCTCCGCGAGAACCAGCACGGTGGCGGTGAACCCCTCGGAGAGCGCAAGCAGTACGGCGTGGCTTGTTCCTCGGTGCTGCGCCAGTAGGGCGTTGACGAAGATCTCGAAGATGGCCGGGTTGATCTGGCACTCGTCGTTCTCCATCGGCCCGATGCCGGATGAGAGCTCCAGTTCCGCCTCGAAGACCGACACTTGGCGTTGGAACAGACGGGAAGCGCCGTTGGAGGGGTTCCACAGAGTCTCGTCGCCTCTATCGAAGTACTGGCTCAACACGGCACCTTTCGGCTGGTCATGAAAGGTGAGCGTATCCAGCCGGATCACCGTTGCGGTCGCTGCCGCGTGCCGGACCCCGCTTGCGGAGCCATCGGCGCGGGTGGTCGTAGTCGTATCCCTTGTCGGCGTGGAGCTTGCCGCGACCTGATCGGCGGGATGACCCGCACGAGCGGTTCCGGACCGAGGCTGTCGTGCACGTTCGCGCCCGAGGTGCCGAGGGAGAGCGGCAGTCCGTTCCGGTCGGTGAGCAAGTGGATTATCGACCGAAGCTTGCTGCCGGGGGAAATTCATCTCAACTCCCCCCAAGATGCGGGGACTGCATGGCAGTGCGACGGTAGAAGTAGAAGAACAGCGCTACCTGACATCCTCGCTATGCGGGAGAGGTGCTGACATGGCAACGACACCTCGCGCTGGCTCTGACATCGGCATGTGCGCCAAGATGCGCCACGAAGCCGAGCTGAGCGCAAAGGAACTCAAAGACAAGAGAAAAAAGCTCTCCGATCTCCAGATCAAGCTCACTCAGGAGACTGATCCGATAAAGACTCAACAACTGAAGGAGGAGATCGAACGATTGAAGAATGAAATAGAGCTCGACGATGCCCAACTGGGGGTTCTGCAGGAAGAAATCCTCTTCCATTGCAGTGGCCACTAGCAGTCCACCAGCGGTTCACCATCTGGCCCGGTCAGAAGCATCGCCCACAGCGCAGGAGGAGATGGCCGGCTGGGACGGCAAAGCCTGGCACACGGCCCGAACCGCGTAATGCGACTCCCGCACCAACTGAGACGACCTCGTGCAACGGCTGACGCGATGAGCCGAGTTGTCGGTGGGTGATCAGGGAGCAGGCGAGCTTGAGGAGCGCTTCGTGGATGTCAGCCCGTCGTTCCCAGCGGATACGCAGTCTTCGGAAGCCGTGCAGCCAGGCGATGCTGCGCTCGATCACCAACCGGCAGGTATCCAGTCCGGTGCCATGTCGTGTGCCGCGCCGGGCGATCGCGGGCAGAGCGCGTAGGTCGCTGACCTGGCCGCGGTGGGTGACATCGTTGTGGTTGCCGCCGGTCAACAGGACCGCAAGCGGTGTGCCATGCCCGTCGGTGATCACGTGGTACTCCGAGCCGGCGCGCCCGCGGTCGACCGGCGAAGGGCCCGTGTGCTGCCTTCTTCAAGGCCGGACGTGGGAGGAGTCGACCAAGCAGCGGGACAAGTCCGGTCGCGATGCGTGACGTCCCCACCACGGGGCGAGCGCTCAACCCCTGCCCTGGACACGGCAAGCAGCAGCGATCCACCTCATTGTGCCGGCCGTTGTCAGGCGCCAGCGCCTCGCTCCTCCGCCTCCCTGGCCCCCAACTCTCCAAAAACCCGCATCGCCTCAGCCCGCGCATCCGACGCCGCCCCCACCTCCCCCGAGGCCTCGAACACCTCCGCCAGATCCCACATCGTCCGCGCCCGCCACAACGGCAGCCGCAACTTCTCCCACCCCGACAGCGCCCGCTCCAACGGCTCCCGTGCGCCCCCGGCGTCATTCGCCGCCAGATGCCACTCCCCCAGCGTCCGCAGCACCAGCGCCTCCCCGAACCGGTCCTGCCGGTCGCGGGCCACCTCCAGGCACCGGTCGAGCCGTTCCCGCGCCTCCTCGAGCCGCCCCTGCCGCAGCTCCACCTTGGCCAGCGACTGTTCCGTGTACATCAGGCCCAAGGTGTCCTGGAGTTCCTCGAACCCCCGCAGCGCGTCCCGCAGCAGCCCCTCCGCCGCCGTCCACGCGTCCTCCGCCCGATGGCACAGCGCCAGCGACCGCACGGTCAGCGCCGCACCGAACCGGTCGCCCTCCGCCCGGTACAGCTCCAGGGCGCGCGACAGGGCCTCGCGGGCCTCGGGACCCCGCCCCTGCTCGCGGTGGACACAGCCGAGGCCGTACAGCACCTGGGCCCGGGCGCCGCGGTCGCCGTCCGGCCCGTACCGCTCCAGCGCGTCGTCGAGCAGCTCCAACGCCTCGCGGAAGCAGGCCTGTTCGCGCCGGGCCGTGGCCATGCCGACCAGGGCCTGGGCCGACCCCTGCGGCGCGTCCCCCAGGGCCTCGAACAGCCGCAGGGCGTCCCGGAAGTAGCCGTACGACTCCTCGAACTCGTCCTGTTCGTAGCGGAGTTGGCCCAGACCGATGTGCAGCCACGCCTCGCCCTCGCGGTCGCCGCTGCGGCGCACCGCCGCCATCGCCGCGGTGTGCGAGCGGGACCAGGCGTCGAACTGGTTGTAGAGGGCGACGGAGCTGGCGATCAGCGCCCCGGCGAGGTCGCGGGCGGCGCGGTCCATGCCGTGGTCGGCGCAGTGGTCCACCGCGGCGAGCAGACCGGCCTGTTCGGCGGCGAACCAGGCGGCGGGCCGCGCGAGCAGGTCCTCCTCGGCGCGCGGGTCCAGCGGGTCGACGGGCCGTACGGCGGCCGGTTCGGGGAAGTAGCGCGCCGCGCCGCCGGGTCCGCGGGCCGCGGCCTTCTCGGCCAGTCCGAGCCAGCACTCCACGAGGCGCAGCACGGCCGCCGAGCGTTCCTCGGCGCTCTCCTCCGACAGACAGCGCTCGCGGGCGTGTTCGCGGGCCAGGTCGTGGATGCGGTAGCGGCTGCGCCCGGTGCCGTCGACGCCGATCACGTCGATGAAGTGGCAGTCCACCAGCCGCTCGACGGCCTCCTCGGCCTCCTCGGTGCCGATGTCCAGCAGGGGTGCGGCGATCCAGGCGGCGAAGTCGGGCAGGTCGAGGAGGGCCAGCCGGCGCAGGGCGCGCCGCTGCTGCGGGTCGAGGTCGGCGTAGCCCAGTTCGAGGCTGGTGCGCAACTCCAGGTCCCCGGCGCGCAGTTCGTTGAGCCTGAGCCGTTCGTCGCGCAGCCGGGCGGCGAGGCGGCCGGGCACCCAGTGCGGCCGGGCGGCGAGCCGGGCCCCGGCGATACGGACGGCGAGCGGCAGGCGCCCGCACAGGGAGACGATCTCGGCGGCCTGGTCGGGTTCGGCGTCGGTGCGGTCCCCTCCGGCGACGCGTCGGAGGAGTTCGAGGGCTTCGTCCTGTTCCGGCACGGTCAGGTCGAGGTGGGCGGCGCCTTCCAGGGCCACCAGTCGGCGCCTGCTGGTGACGAGTACCGCGGAGCCGGGTCCCGGCGGCAGCAGGGGACGTACGTGTGCCTCCCTGGCAGCGTTGTCAAGGATCAGCAGGATGCGGCGGTGTCCGGTGACGGTGCGGTACAGGCCGGTGAGTTCCTCGACCGAGCTGGGCAGGGTCTCCGGTTCGGCGCCCATGGCGCGCAGCAGCCGGGCGAGGGCGTCGGCGGGCTCCAGGGGCGCGGTGTCGGCGGCCCTCAGGTCCACGAACAGGCGGCCGTCCGGGAAGAGTTCGGCGGTGCGGTGGCCGACGTGGACGGCGAGGGCGGTCTTGCCGGTGCCCGAGCGTCCGGAGATCACCCCGATGGGCGGGGCGGTGCGGCCCGGGTCGTCGACTCCGCCGAGCAGCGAGACGGCCCAGTCGATCTGGTCCGCCCGGCCGACGAAGTCGGCGATGTCCGGGGGGAGATGGGAGGGCGCGGGCCGGGTCGGCGTGCCCGCTCCGGTGCCGTCCGCCGCGGTACGGCTCGTGGTCCGCTGCCGGGGCATCCGGTTGGGCCCGGTCTCCGTGACCGGTGGGTGGGAGCCGGGTCCGGACCGCGAGGCGATGTGCGGCCGGGCGTCGGTGCCGAACAGCGTTCGGTCGTGCGGGCGCTGCGCGGCACCGGCGGGTGAGGGCTCGTGGGGTGGGTGTCCGGGGCGCTGCGGCGAGGACGGGCGGGAGCCGGGCCCTGACCGCGCGGGCTCGTGCGGCCGGGCGCCGGCGCCGAGCAGGGCGGGGTCGTTGGTCAGGACGGCCTTGTGCAGGGCGCGCAGTTCGGGCCCTGCGTCGATGCCCAGCTCCTCCCGCAGGACCTCGCGGCCCTCCTGGTAGGTGCGCAGCGCGTCGGAGACCCGGCCGGTGCGGAACAGCGCGGTCATCAGCTGGCCGCGCGGCCGCTCCCGCAGGGGATGGGCGGCGACGTGGGCGAGCAGGGGCGCGATGGTGCGGTCGGCGCGGCCGAGCTCCAGGTGCAGGCCGAAGGACTCCTCCTGGGCGACGAGCCGCAGTTCCGCCAGCCGGGCCGCCTCGATCCGGGCGAACGACTGTGCGAGCCCCTCCAGGGCCTCCTGGCCGCGCCAGAGTCCGAGCGCCTCGGACAGCAGGTCGGCGGCCTCCTCCAGGTGACCCCGGGCAACCTCGGACCGGCCGGAGGCGAGGAGTTCCTCGAAGCGGCGGGCGTCGACCTGGGCGGGGTCGAGGTCGGCGACGTAGCCCGGCGGCCGGGTCCGGATCACCTCGGCGGCGTCGACCCGGGCGAGGGCGCGGCGGACCGCGGAGACATGGGTGGCGACGAGGGCGCTGGCCGTCGCGGGGGCCTGCTCGTCCCAGACGGAGTCGACGAGCCGGTCCGTGGAGAGGACCTCGCCGAGGTGGACGACGAGCGCGGACAGCACGGCTAGAGGTCTGACCCCGCCGAGCGGGGCCCGCCGACCGCCCTGCCACACCTCCACCGGACCCAGCAGTCGTACCTGGAGCATGATCCCCCGATCGCCGCACCCACCCCATGGATACGCGTTCGACGATATCGACGGGCACGGACATCACACGGCGCGCGCAGGAGCTTCCTGGCCGGATCCGGACGGTTCCCGACCCCGTCCCGGCCCCCGGAGAGGGCCTGCGCGAAGGAACAGGCCTTGTACGCGCCGCCTTCCCCTCGGAACGCCGGTTGGCCGGATTTCGACGACGGGCAGAGGCCCGGCTCATCCGAGGGACGGCTGGGCCGGGCCGTTCGTATGAGCCCCGGGTCAAGAAAAAAACCGCGATTCGAGGGGCATACGGATGCGCCTCCCAGGGCGTCAACGGCTCGTAGGAACAACCCGGTTCGACCGCACACCCCAGGAGCATGCCGATGAAGCGCGCCGACGCCCCACGCCGGACGGTGGTAGCCAGTGGACGCGGCACGCGGCGCGCGACCACCACGGTGGGCGCGATCGCCGCGCTGTCCTCGCTCGTCCTGACCGGATGCTCGGCGGACTCCGGCCCGGCCCACCGCACCTCGCCGGTGGCCCGCGCCGAGGCCGCCTCGGCCACCGCAAAGCTCACCTGGGCCCAGGAGTTGCGAATCTCCGACGCCGAGCAGCACCTCGTCACGGTCTGCATGCGCAAGCACGGTTTCGACTACCGGGAGGAGAAGCCGCCGAGCCTGGAAGAGAGCCGGCCGGTCGGCTATGTGCAGGACGACGTCGACTGGGCGCGCAGCCACGGCTACGGCAGCCGGATCGAGGCGAAGGAGGACCAAGCCCGCCTGCGCAACCCCAACATCGCCTACCACAAGTCCCTCTCCAGGTCCCGTCAGAAGGCCTTCGACATCGCGATGGACGGCGGCCGGGACGCTGCGGTGCTGAAAGCGCCGACACCGTCCGGCGGCACGATCAGCAAGCAGTCCGGCGGCTGCGCGGGCCAGGCCGAGAAGACGCTGTACGGCGATCCGGAGGCGTGGTTCCGCTCTGACGTAGCAGTCAGGAACCTGCGTCCCCTGTACGTGGGCAAGCTCCTGGCCGACAAGGAGTTCAAGAGCGCGGTGGCGGCCTGGTCGCAGTGCATGAACAAGGCGGGCCACCCCTTCCCCGACCCCGACGCGGCACGCCAGTCCACACGCGATCACAGCGCGCAGCAGACCCCGGCCGAGGAGGCCGGGTCCTTCGCGAACGAGACCCGGATCGCGGTCGCCGACGCCACCTGCGCCCGCTCCGTCTCCCTGCGCTCCATCGGTGAGCGGCGCGAGGCCCACTACATCGGCGAACTCGCCGGCAAGTACGGCCCCGCCCTCACCGCCCACCTGCGGATGCAGCGGCACGCCCTGACCGTCGCCGAACGCACCGTCCCGGCCCGCGCCTGACCTGGTACGCGCCGGTCCCAGAACATCCGCGGCCCCCGGGTCACGGACAGACCCCGCGACGACGCTCGCGGATCGTCACCTCACCATCCCCACCACGCCTCCCACGAGGCGCGAGCAGAACAGGAACCCGTCATGCGCAAGCTGACCGTCTCCCTCGCCACCCTGGGCATCGCGGCCCTCGGCATCGCCGTCCCGGCGACCGCCCACGCGGGCCCCGGCTGCAACGCCAACTGGAACTCCCACGGCCGCGACGGCAACGTCCGCGCCTGGGACGGCACCGACTGCGGCGGCACCCTCCTCGGCGTCACCGCGGGCAAGGACCCCAATTGGGCCGACAACCTCGGCCCCTTCCAGGGCGGCGACGCGAACAGCGCCTCGTCCGTGATGAACAGCGGCTTCGTCGGCGGCAAGGACGTCGTGGCCTTCTACTGGCTCAGGGAGTACGACGACCACTCGTACGGCTGCCTCCTGCCGGGCGAGAAGTACGTGGACGACCTCAGCCGGAACCACTTCACCAACAACGCGAACATGAACGACGCCATCGAGTCGCACACCTGGGTGGCCTCGACCGCCTGTGCCCCGGGCTCCTTCATCAGCTGACAATCAGCTCGTCCAGCTCGCCCCGGCACCCCGACGAGGGTGCCGGGGCGGCCCGTTTCCGTGACCGCCGCCCCACCCCGTGTCGCCCACCCGCCCGCACTCCTTCGGCTTCCGGACATTTGAACGTCACACCGAGAGGGAACGTTTCACTCGTCCCCTCTGCATCGCCTTGCCTCCGTCATGCCCCGCGCTCCGCACGGGGCATGACGCGAAAGGACGACGTGAGCCGTGTCCCTGCTTCCGCTCGAAGGTCCCCCGGGGCCGCTTCCCGCTCCCGCCCCGGCCCCGCTCCCGAGCAGCGCCCCGGCTCCCACTCCCGCCGGTCACCGCCGCTCCCTGTCCCGCCTCACCCGCCGGACGCTGACCCTGCTGCCCGTGCTGCTCATCGGCGTCTGGGCGGTGCTGGACTGGCGTGCCCTGTACGACGGCACCGCGCGGCTGGCCGACGCCGACCCCGGGTGGCTGCTCGTCGCGCTGCTGTGGACCTGCCTCGGCTGGGTGTCCGCGTCCGTCGTACGGCAGGGCGCTCTCCCCGAACGGCTGCCCCCGGGGCTCCTGGTGGCCTCGCAGTTCGCCGCCGGTGCCGCCAACCACGTCCTGCCGGCGAGCCTCGGCGCCCACGCGGTCACCCTGCGCTTCCTTCGCGGCCAGGGTGTCCCGCTGGCCCGGGCCACCGCCTCGCTCGCCCTGTACTCGCTCGTCAGGCCGATCGCCAAGACGCTGGTGCTGGTCGGCTTCCTGGTCACCCTCCCCGGACTGCTGCGGCTCGGTGAACTCGTCCCGGACCGCCGCATGCTGTTCCTGCCCCTGGCGGCCGCGGGGCTCGGTCTCGGTGGCACCCTGCTGCTCCTCGTCCTGGTCCGTCCGCTGCGCCGGCCGGCGGTCACGTTCGTGCGCACCGCACTGACCGACGCCCGCCTGCTGCACACCATGCCCAGCCGGGTCCTGGCCCTGTGGGGCGGTGCGGCCGCCGCGCCCCTGCTCCAGGCGAGCGTGATCCACGCGGTGGGCGCCTCGCTCGGGGTGACACTGTCCTGGGCGCAGGTCGCGTTCGCGTACCTGGCCGCGAGCACCGCGGTCGGTTCCGTGCCCGCGCCCGGCGGCATCGGCCCGGTGGACGCGGCCATGGTCTTCACCCTGGCCGTCTACGGCGTCCCGGTGAGCGTCGGCACGGCGGCCCTGATCGGCTACCGGGTCCTGACGGTGTGGCTGCCGCTGCTGCCAGGGGTGCTGTGCATGTCGGCGCTGGTGCACCGCAAGGTACTTTGAACGTTCCTCCGATTGAATGCTTCATTCAACATCAATAGCCTCGCAGGGTGGATTCATTCATCAACTTCAGACGCACGGCCGCCGCCCTGCTCCTCACGCTCGGTCTGGCCGCCCCCATGGCTCCCGCCTCGGCCGCACCCGGGCAGCCAGTGCCGCAGGTCTGGCCGACTCCTCAGCGGATCACCGTCGGACACGGCGAACTGCCCGTCCCCCAGCGGGTCGTGGAGGTCGTCGGCCCCGGCACCGACCCCTCCGCCCGACGGGTCGCCGAGGGGGCCCTGAAGGCAGCGGGAGCCGGCCGCATCACCACCGTGCACACCGGCGACCGGCCGCCCCCGGCCGCCCTCACCGTCTACCTGGGCGGCCCCCGCGAGAACGGCACCACCGACCGGGTCCTGAAGCAGCTCAACGCCGGCTCCCCGAAGGACCTCCCCCCCGGGGGCTACGTCCTCGCCTCCGGCCGCAGCCACGGCCGGGCCCTCCTCGCCCTCTCCGGCACCGACTCGACCGGCACTTTCTACGCCGCCCAGACGCTGCGCCAACTCCTCTCCGGAAAGCGCGAGTTGCCCGAGCTCACGATCCGCGACTGGCCCACCGCCGCACTCCGCGGAGTCATCGAGGGCTTCTACGGCACCCCCTGGACCCACGCCGAGCGGCTCGCCCAGCTCGACTTCTACGGGCGTACCAAGCAGAACGTCTACGTCTACTCGCCCAAGGACGACGACTATCTGCGCGCCCGCTGGCGGGACGAGTACCCGGCCGCCCAACTGGCCCTGCTGAAGGAGCTGGTGGACCGGGCCGCGGCCGACCACGTCCGCTTCACCTACGCCCTGTCCCCCGGCCTCTCGGTCTGCTACTCCTCCGACGCCGATGTCAACGCCCTCACCGCCAAGTTCGACTCGCTGTACGCCATCGGTGTCCGCTCCTTCGCGATCCCGCTCGACGACATCAGCTACACCAAGTGGAACTGCCCCGCGGACGAAGAGGAGTTCGGCACGGGCGGCGCCGCGGCCGGTGCCGCGCAGGCCCACCTGCTGAACACCGTCTGGAAGCGGTTCTCCGCGAGCCACCCGGACCTCGAACCCCTGGAGATGGTCCCCACCGAGTACTCCGACCTCGCCGACACCCCGTACAAGAAGGCCCTTCGGGAGCAGCTCGACTCCGCCGTCGTCGTCGAGTGGACCGGCGTCGGCGTCATCGCGCCCACCCTCACCACCGACCAGCTGAAGCAGGCCCGCGAGGTCTACGGCCACCCGATCCTGGTCTGGGACAACTACCCGGTCAACGACTACGTCACCAGCCGCCTCCTCCTCGGCCCGTACACCGGCCGCGAGCCGGGCGTGGCCGCACAGGCGACCGGGGTGACCGCCAACCCGATGGTCCAGGGCGAGGCCAGCCGGATCGCCCTGTTCACCTCGGCCGCCTACCTGTGGAACCCGAACTCCTACGACCCGCACAGGGCGTTCCTCGCCTCGGTCCGTGATCTGGCGGGCCCGAAAGCCGCAAAGTGGCTGCGGATCTTCGCGGAGAACAACTACTCCTCCCAGCTGGACGCGACCGAGTCCCCCACCCTCACCCACCTGATCGCCGCCTTCCGCGAGGCGTTGCGGCAGAACAGGGGAGTCGACCGGGCGGCAGCCCGGCTGAAGTCCTACTTCTCCGACATGGCCGCCACCCCCGCCCAGTTGCGCGTCCACCTCGACAACCCCGGCTTCCTCGACGAGACCTCGCCCTGGCTCGACAAGCTCGGCGCATACGGCGGCGCCGGCGGGACAGCCGTGGACCTGCTGCTCGCGCACCGGGCCGGGGACACGGCCGCAGTGTCGAAGTACTGGGCCGAACTCCAGGCCGACCGGAAGGAGTTGGACGCCGTCCCGCAGCAGGTCTCACCGGGCGTGATGGACCAGTTCCTCTACACGACGATGCTGGAGAACGCCCCCGACCCCGGAGTGGACGCGACCTTCTCCCCGGCCTCCGTCTCCCTGAAGCCGGGGGCATCGGCGACGGTCACCCTCGACTTCTCCGACGCGCAGACCAAGACGGTCAGCTGGAAGCTCGACGTGCCGCCGGGCGTCACCGCCACCCCCTCCCAGGGCACGGCCACAACGCCGGACAGCAAGGTCACCATCACCCTCACCGGGAAGACGGAGGGCGTGCACTCGGTCATCGCCGAGGGCACCGGCATCCTCGACCGGGCCCTCCCTGTCCAGGTCACCGACGGCACCGGTACGAGCCGCGCACTGACCGCCGACTTCAGTGGCGCGTCGGTCAGTTCCATCGACCTGGGTGACGGCACGACCAAGAACATCCCCGTCGGCGACAACCCCGGCGAGGTCGTGGTGAGCGCGGACGGCCGTACCGCCTACGCTGCCAACCAGGGCTCGAACACGGTCAGCGTGATCGACGTGCCGAGCGGCACGGTCACGGCCACGGTGGCGGTCGGCAAGGTCCCGGCGGGCCTCGCGCTCACGCCGGACGGCACCACCCTCTGGGTCGCCAACTACACGGACGGCACAGTGCAGTCGATCGACACCGCCACTCTGCGGACGGGCACACCGATACCCGTGGGAGACGGTCCGGAGAACATGGCGATCACCCCCGACGGCCGGACCCTGTACGTGGCCGACCTCCACGACAACACGGTCACCCCGGTCGACCTGACCGCCGCCACCGCGGGCAAGGCGATCCCGGTGGGCCCGAGCCCCTTCAACGTGGTGGCCGCGCCCGACGGCAGGACGGTGTACGTCTCCGACTCCGGCGGCTCGACGGTGACCCCGATCGACACGGCGACGAACGAGACGGAGCCGACCTTCCTGGTCACCGGCCAGGCCTACGGCCTCGGTCTCTCCCCGGACGGCCGCACCCTCTGGGTCAGCCCGAGCAACGGCGACACGATCACCCCGGTGAACACGGTCACGGGCGCCTCCGGCACCCCGGTGAAGGTGGGCAGGTCGGCCTTCGACGTGGCCCTCGACTGGAACGGCACCACGGCCTACGTCACGACGGCGGACGGCAACGTGCTGGTCCCGGTGGACACGGCGACCAGCACCGTCAAGTCACCTCTGACGACGGGCGCCTATCCACTGGCGGTCGCCCTGACTCCAGTACCGGTGAACTGAGGGCCGGGCAACTCACTCAGGGGCGCGGGGAACTGCGCGACCGGCCCCCACCGGCCGCAAGTTCCCCGCGATACCCCAAGCCCCCAAACCCTAAGTAGCAGTACGCCGAACCCGCCCCGCATACCGCTTCTCCAACTCCAAGTTCCCCTCGAACCCACCAGGAACATTGGCAGAGACATAAACCGGCGGCCGCTCCCCCGCGGAGAGCAGCACCGCACACGCCTCGGCGACAGCCATCTGCACCAGCATCACCCCGGTCAACGTGGACAGCGCCCCCACCGCCCCACCCCCCGGCAAGGCCACCGTCGCATCCCCCACCGGCGCCGCGTTGTCCAGCACCACGTCCGCCAGATCCACCAGCTTCTTCCCGCTGACATGCCCCGCGGGCACGGCCCCGGTATGGGTGAGAGAAGTGATCGCGAGGATCTTGTGCCCACGCGACTTCGCGTGCAGCGCCATCTCCACGATGACGTTGTTGACCCCGGAGTTGGAGATGATCACGAACAGATCCTGCGGCGCAGGCGCGGCCAGGTCGTAGAGGCGGACGGCGATCCCCGGCTCCCGCTCCAGGAGCGGATCGTCGAGAACGCTCGGCGCGTCCCCGCCGTAGACGACGAGGTCGGACATCTGCAAGCGGTTCGTCGGCACCAGCCCACCCGCCCGGCCCGCGACCTCCAGCACCATCGCCTGGGAGTGGCCCGTGCCGAAGGCCTGGATCACGCCGTCGGCGCGGATGCAGTCGGCGATGAGGCCGGCGGCTCGGCGCACGTCCTCGTGGGCGGACTCGGTGACGTGACGGAGGACGTCCAGGCTCTGTTCGGCGAAGCCCTGGGCACTGACTGACTCGACGGACACGCGACACTCCCCACTGATGGATTGAACCACCATTCAATCACCGATCGATGAATCAATAAATCACAGCACGGTCCTGGTATTCAATCAGTGCCCCATAGGGTGGCTGATACCTTCTTTCCATGCCTCCGACGGACGTCACCACACTGATCCGCACCGAACTGCCCCGGCTGGCCGGTTCCCTGCGGAAGGTCGGCGAGCTGATCCTGGAGGATCCGGCCGCCGTCACCCACTGCTCGGCCGCCGAGCTGGGCCGCCGCACCGGGACCTCGCAGGCCACGGTGACCCGTTTCTGCCGGGCCATCGGGCTCGACTCCTACCAGCATCTGCTGATCGAACTGGCCCAGGAGCGCGGTCGCGGCGAGGTCTCCGACTGGGGTTCGGCCGAGATCGGCCCCGACATCTCGCCGGACGACAGTCTGGAGCGCGTCGTCCAGGTGGTCGGCAGCGCCGACCTGCGGGCGATCCAGCAGACCATCGAGCGCATCGACCTCGACTCCCTGGAGCGCGCGGCCCAGGCGCTGGCCAAGGCACGCCGGATCGACGTGTACGGCGTCGGCGGCAGCGGCGCGGTCGCCCAGGAGACCGAGACCCGGCTGTTCCGCATCGGCTGCCAGGTCCGCGGCTGGACCGAGGTGCACGGCGCGGCCACCTCGGCGGCCCTGCTCACCCCGGCCGACGTGGCCATAGGGATCTCCCACTCGGGCGCGACCCGGGAGACCCTCGAACCCTTCGAGATGGCCAAGGAGCGGGGCGCGACCACCGTCGCCATCACCACCGACCCGCGCTCCCCGCTGGCCAGGGCCGCCGACATCCGGCTCATCTCGTCGACCTCGGAGACCAGCTTCCGCACGGGCAGCATCGGTGGCCGGCACTCCGTCCTGATGATCGTGGACTGCCTCTACGTCCGGGTCGGCCAGGTCGCGTACCAGCGGGCCAGCGCCTCCCTCGCGCTCACCGACCACATCACGCCGCAGCACGCGGTGAAGGCCCGCCGCACTCGGTGACCATGACTGATCTTGCATGGATGAACCACCGAGATAACACGAAGATGGTTGTTTGAATCATCCTCTCGGTGCCAGGATGGGGCTCCCCCGAGTCATCTCGTAGGAGCCCCATGCGCGTCACCGCTGTCGAGTCGACCGAGCTGTTCGTCGGCACCCCCGAACAACCGCTCCAGGTGGTGGCGGCCCGGATCGAGCACCTGCCGGGCCGCCCGGTCCGCGTCCGCGTCGAGGGCCACGGCACCGGAGAGACCGAGATCACCGTCGGCGAGGACGGCACCGTACGGGCCGAGATACCCGTGACCGGCCCCGGCGGACCGATCACGGTCACCGCGGCCGACGGGGACGAGAGCGCGAGCGCGAGCGGCGAGTTCACGCCCGCCGAGCCCGGCTGGACCATGTTCATGGTCAGCCACTTCCACTACGACCCGGTCTGGTGGAACACCCAGGGCGCCTACACCGAGACCTGGGACGTCGCCGACGACCCGGCCGGCACCGGACTCCCCGCCCGCACCTTCGACTCGCGCGGCCAGTCGGGGATGAGCCTGGTCCGCGCCCACTCCGATCTGGCCCGGCGCGACCCGGCGTACACCTTCGTGCTCGCCGAGGTCGACTACCTCAAGCCGTACTGGGACGCCTTCCCGGAGGAGCGCGGCTTCCTGCGGGAGCTGATCCGCACCGGCCGCGTCGAGATCATGGGCGGCACCTACAACGAGCCGAACACCAACCTCACCGGCGCCGAGGCGACCGTACGCAACGCCCTGTACGGCGACGGATACCAGCGGGCGATCCTCGGGGCATCGCCGGAGACGGCCTGGCAGCTGGACGCGTTCGGGCACGACCCGCAGTTCCCCGGGCTGATGGCGGACGCGGGCGTCACGTCCAGCTCCTGGGCGCGCGGACCCTTCCACCAGTGGGGGCCCACCCTCTCCGTCTTCGGTGAGGAGCCGCGGGACCCCCAGCGCATGCAGTTCCCGGCGGAGTTCGACTGGATCGCCCCCTCCGGGCGCGGGGTCCTCACCGCGTACATGGTCAACCACTACGGCGCCGGCTGGCGGATCGACAACGCGCCGACGCTGCCCGAGGCGGAGGCCGAGGCCCTCAAGCTGTTCAAGGGGCTCAAGCAGGTCGCGCTCACCCGCAACGTGCTGCTGCCGGTCGGCGGGGACTACGCGCCGCCGTGCCGCTGGGTGATGGACATCCACCGCGACTGGAACGCCCGGTACGTCTGGCCCCGGTTCGTCTCCGGCATCCCCCGGGACTTCTTCGCCGCCGTCCGCGCGGAGTTGGAGGCCGAGGGACGCAAAGCCTCGCCGCAGACGCGGGACATGAACCCGGTCTACACCGGCAAGGACGTCTCCTACATCGACACCAAGCAGGCCCAGCGGTACGGCGAGACGCTCCTCGCCGACGCGGAGGCCTGGGCGACGCTCGCCTCGCTGGTCACCGGGCACCCCTATCCGGACGCCGCCCTCGACAAGGCCTGGCGCCAACTGGTCTACGGCGCCCACCACGACGCCATCACGGGCTCCGAGTCGGACCAGGTGTACATCGATCTCCTCACCGGCTGGCGGGAGTTGGCCGATCTCGCCGGGACCGTGCACGCCGACGCGACGAGGGCGCTGGCCGACCGGGTCGAGCCGGGCACCGGACCCGATCTCGTGGTCTTCAACCCCGCCACCTGGGAACGGCAGGACGTCCTGACCGTCGCCGACCCGGGTCTGGTGCCCGTCGGCGACGACTTCCAGCCGCTGCCGGCCGTCCGCGAGGAGGACGGCACCCTCAAGGTCGTCGTACCGCAGGTGCCCGGCATGGGCCTCAAGGCCCTTCCCCTGGCGGCCGGTTCGATCCCCGAGTGGACCACCGGCGAGGGCCTGACCATCCGCAACGAGTTCTACGAGGTGACGGTCGACCCGGCTCGCGGCGGCGCCGTCAGCAGTCTCCGATCCGTCCTGGAGGGCCGGGAACTCCTGCCCGCAGGGGACATCGGCAACGAGCTCGTCGTCCAGGAGGAGTTCGCCCGGCACCCGCGCTTCGGCGAGGGCCCCTGGCACCTCACCCCGACCGGCACGACGGCCGCCCGCAGCCGCGACGTGACCGCCGACATCGATGTCGATCACTCCCCGGCCGGCTCCCGCATCACCGTCCGCGCCGACCTCGGGCTCTTCACGTACACGCAGCGCCTGACCCTGTGGACCGGCGTGGACCGGCTGGACGTCACCACGACCCTCGACGGCTACGACGGCGAGGACCGCCTCATCCGGGTCCGCTGGCCCTCCGACGTCCGGGGCGGACTGCCCGTGCACGAGGTCGCCGACGCGGTGATCGGACGCGGCTTCGGGTTCGTGGAGGTCAACAGCGAGGAGTTCCCGTGGACCCTCGACAACCCGGCCAACACCTGGTTCGCACTGGGGTCCACGGCACGGGTCGCCCTGCACGACGACTCCGGCGTGCTCCTGGGTCAACGGGCCTTCGGGGTAGCCGAGTTGGTGTACACCGACTGGGACGAGGCCGGTGAGCTGGGCGCCCCGCTCGCAGCCGCCCTGGTCCGCGCGGGCGTCACCGCCACCTCGACCGTCGCGGGCGGCCCCCGCTACGGCGACCTGGAGGTCGACTCCAACCTCCCCGACCTCCGGATCGCCGTCGGCGGCCCCGCCCGCAACTCCTTGGTCACGGAGGCCCTCGCCATGGACCCGGCCGCCGACCGCGCACTGCGCCGCCAGGTCGCCGAGCGGGGCGTGGCGGCCGTCTGGGTCGCGCCGCGCGCCTCCCTGCGCGAGGAGTGGGTGCCCGGCGCCGACCTGCGCGACCTCGAACGGCTGCCGCTGCTGGTGATCGCGGGCGCCGACACGTCCGGGGACGCCAAGGCGGTCGAGGCACTGATCACGGACCTGGAGGACTTCACCGTCACAGCCACCGCGGCGGGCGGCGGCGAGGCGCTCCCGCCCGGTGACGCCTGGGACGGGCGCGGCTTCGCCGTCCTGAACCGGGGCACGCCCGGCTGTGTGATCACGAGCTCCGGCGACCTCTGCATGTCGCTGATGCGCTCCTGCACCGGCTGGCCGTCCGGCATCTGGGTCGACCCGCCCCGACGCACCACCCCCGACGGCTCGGGCTTCCAGCTCCAGCGCTGGTCCCACACCTTCGAGTACGCGGTCGTCGCCGGCGAGGGCGACTGGCGGGACCTCGAACTCCCCGCACGGGGGCATGAGTTCAACCATCCCCTCACGGCCCGGGTGCGCGGCGAGGGCACCACCCCGCTGCTGCCCCGCACCACGTCGCTGCTGGAGGTGGAACCGGCCCGCGAGGTCCTCCTGGACGCCCTCAAGCCGCTGGGTTCCCCGCTGGCCAGGGGTGGTTCGGCCCCGGCGGACCCCGGACGCGGGGTCGTGGTCCGGGTGCACGAGGTGAACGGACGGCCGGCGCGGGCCCGGGTGCGCGGGCCGGTCGCCTGGACGGAGGGCGCCCGCGCGGACGTACTGGAGCGGCCGGGCGAGCCGCTGACCCCGGACGGCGAAGGGGCCCTGGAGACGACGCTCACGGGCTTCGAGGTCGCCACCGTCCTGGCCACGCCCCCACAGGCTCCCGAGCCGGCGACCGACCCCGGAGTCGCTGCCCACGAGCCGGCCCAGCCGGTCCACACCCGCTACTGGCTCCACAACTCCGGACCGGCCCCCCGCGGCAACATGCCGGTGTCCGTCTATGTCTCCCCCACCGCCCTGACCGCCACAGGCCCCGTCACGGCCACGGTCCGGGTCGGCTCGGAACTCACGGACGCCTCGACCACGGGCACGGTGGTCTTCGAGGTACCGCCCGGCTGGTCGGCGGAGCCCGCCGTGCTGCCGTACGCACTCGGCCCGGGCGGCTTCTCCCTGTCCGAGGTGACGGTGACGCCGCCCCCGGACCCGGAGCCCGGCCGTCACTGGCTCACGGCCCGGCTGACGTACGGCGGCCAGACCTACGAGGACGTGCTGGGCCTGGACGTGCCGGGCGGACCGCCCGCCGGCCAGGGCCTGGCGTGCGACCTGGCCGCCGACCGGGTCACCGTGCGCAGAGGTGAGCGGGCTCAGGTTCCGGTGAGCCTGCACAACACCACACGGGGCCCGATCGGCGGCCAGCTCTGGGCGGTCTCGTCCTGGGGCACCTGGCAGGGCGTGACGCCGGGCCTCCAGGGCTTCAGGGTGCCGGGAGGAGAACAGACCGAGGCCGTGATCGAGGTCGACGGCTCCCTGATCCCCCCGGGCACGTACTGGCTCATGGCCAAGGCGGCATGGAACGGCCAGGTGGCCTACACGAGGACGATCCCCCTGGAGGTCACCGAGTGAACCCGGAACACGCGGCCCTGATAGACGGCGACCCGTTGCCGAGGGAACGTGTGGACTCGTTCCTGGAGACGCGCCCCGTCAGGGGCGCGGGGCTGTACCAATCGGCGGCTCCGCCGCGGGGCGCGACAAGCCACAACGAACCCGCACCCGCCAGACGACAACCAGAGGCACCCTCCGTCGCGAGACAAAGACGCCGCTGGGCCACACAAGTCGTGCTCACCGACGAACTCGCCCGAAGAGCCTGCTCCCAACGAGGCCTGAGCATCCCGGAAGAGCTGTCCCCCGCCTCCGTCCTGGCCGTCGCCGAGACAGACGTAGCCGACCTCGGCAGCATCGTCGCGGCAGCGTTGGCCCACTCCCAAGCCGCCCGCACCCTCCTCGCCGCCCTCGAAGCCGAGCAGACCGTCCCGGAAGCCGCCGTACGCGACTACTACGACCGCAACCAGGACCGCTTCCTGACCCCGGACGCCCTCAGACGGGGCGTCGACCCCTTCGGCGAGGCCGCGCCCAGCGACACGCTGCCGTACGAGGACGTCCGCGAGGCCATCTCGCGCGAACTCCTCAGGGCGGCCGGCCGTCAGGCGTTCTTCGGTTGGCTGGACCAGTCGCGCGCGGGCGTGACCTACTCCCATGGGCACGAACACCCTGGCGATCCGTCCCATCCGGACCATGAACACCGTCATTGATCTCCTACGGAACCTAAAAGCAACACGGCAAACCATTGACCTCCGATGAATTCTGGTCCACCTTTTCATCAATCGGAGTCGGAGTTGGTTCAATGAACCAGCCGTGGAGGGGCATCACATGCACGCAAAGAGACTGACCCGCACCCTGACCTGTATCGCCGTGCTGTCGCTCACGGCCGTCGGCTGCGGCCTGTCCGGCGGCGGGTCCGACAGCGGTGACGCCACCGCCGGCGGCTGCAAGGTCGACAAGGGCAACGTCGGGTCGGGCAAGCTCACCGGCGAGGTCAAGGGCGACATCACCTTCCAGACGACGAACCTGAAGAAAGACTTCGGGAGCTTCTTCAACGGAGTGATCGCCGACTTCGAGAAGGCCCACCCCGGCACCAAGGTCAAGTGGATCGACGACCCAGGCGACAACACCTTCACCAGCCGGACCGTCGCCGACGCCCAGGCCTGCACGATGGCCGACGTCATCAACGTCAACGCACCGACGGCGACCGCCCTCACCAAGGCCGGCTACCTGCTCGACATCGGCACCAAGGACCCGGCCGCCGCCGAGCCCTTCGTCCCGTCCTTCTGGAAGACCGCCACCTTCCCGGACGCCTCCGGCAAGGCGATCCACACCACGCTGCCCTGGTACACCGGCGGTGTCCTGCTGACGTACAACAAGGACCTGCTGGAGAAGGCCGGCGTCGACCCGGCCAAGCCGCCGACGAGCATCTTCGGCCTCTTCGCCGACTACGAGAAGGTCGCCAAGGCCTCCGGCGGCAAGTTCTTCGCGACGATGGCCAACCCGATCTGGCGCATCCCCGCCGACTTCGACCAGATGGGTATCAAGGTCCTCTCCGCCGACGGCAGGTCCGCCGTCTTCGGCGACGACCCGCGCACCACCCAGTGGGTGGCCTGGATGGCGAAGCTCTACAAGGAGGGCGCCATGCCGAAGGACTCGCTGTCCTCCAGCAACGACCCGTCCACGCTCTACAGCCAGGGCAAGGTGGCCTACGGTTCGACGAACCCGAGCTTCGTGCGCTTCGTGAAGCAGAACAGCCCCTCGGTGTACGCCAAGACGGCCGTCGGCCAGCAGCCCTACGACGCGCTCGGCAAGGCGTCCGCCGGCGCCCCGCAGTACATCTCGGTCGCCGCGACCAGCAAGCACGCGCCTGTGGCCCTGTCGTTCGCGGAGTTCCTCACGAATGCCGAGAACCAGACGGCCTGGTGCAAGGACCCCGACGTGGTGATCTTCCCGACCACCACCAAGTCGCTGGACGACCCGTTCTTCCAGAACGTCACCGGCAACGACCCGTTCTCCCAGGCCCGCAAGCTCGTCGCCGACCAGCTCAAGACGGCCTCCACCAACCAGACCAACCTCTCCCCGGCCGTGCAGAACGCCATCGTGGCCCAGGTGCAGCTCGCCATGCAGGGCAAGAAGAGCGCGGCGGACGCGGTGAAGGACGCCCAGGAGAAGGCGAACGAGCTGCTGAAGCAGGGCAGCTGACGGTGACGGCACAGATCACGCATCCGGTGTCCGGCGTGGAGCCCCTGACCTCCGCGCCGGGCACGGCCCCGTCCCGCCTGCGCCGACTCGCCAGGGCCGCGCTGCCCGGTCCCGCCCCCGGGGCCAACGGAGCGGCGATGTACCGCCGTTGGTGGCTGCCCTGGCTGTGGACCGCCCCGGCGATCGTGTGCGCGGTGGTCTTCGGCGTGTTCCCGTTCCTCAACACGGTCCTGCTGTCGTTCACCAACGCCAAACCCCTTGGCGGCACCGCGGGTTTCGTCGGGCTCGACAACTACACGCGGATGCTCCAGGACGACGACTTCTGGCTCGCCACCCGCAACAGCATCCTGTACGCGGTGATCGTCGTCCCGCTGATGGTGCTGCTGCCGCTGATGCTGGCCGTCCTGGTGGAGAAGAACCTGCCCGGCATCGGGTTCTTCCGATCGGCCTTCTACACCCCGGTGTTGGCCTCCAGCGTGGTCGTGGGTCTGAGCTGGCAGTGGCTGCTCGCCGACGACGGCCTGGTCAACACCTGGCTGGAGAAGGCCCACTTGATCAAGTCCGCGATCCCGTTCCTCTCGGACTCGTGGCTGATCCTGCTCTCCGCGATGGGCCTGACGCTGTGGAAGGGCCTGGGCTGGTACATGGTGTTCTACCTGGCCGCCCTCGGAAACGTGCCCAAGGAGCTGCACGAGGCCGCGCAGATGGACGGGGCCGGCGCGGTCCGCCGGTTCTGGCACATCACGGTCCCCGGCGTCCGGCAGGCCATGATGCTCGTCGGCACCCTGACCGGCATCGGCTCGCTCAGGGTCTTCACCGAGATCTACATGCTCGGCAGCTCCACCGGCGGCCCCGGCGGCGCCGACCGCACCCTCCCCTTCTACATCCGGGACGTCGGCCTGGACCCGATCACCGGCAACGCGGGATACGGCTCGGCCGTCAGCGTGGCCCTGTTCGCGCTGACGCTGGGGCTGACCCTGCTGGCGCAGCGTCTGACCAAGGAGGACGAGTCATGACGACGAGTGTCGTCGGGACCAAGGGCCGTCGCCTGATGCCGCGTTGGCGTGACTACGGCCGTCCGCGCGAGCTGGTCGTGCGCTATCTGCTGCTCCTGCTCGTGCTCGGCCTCACCGTGGGCCCGCTGCTGTGGCAGCTTCTCGCCTCCCTGAAGGGCGTGAGCGAGGACGTCTTCGGCACGGACGCCACGCTGCTGCCGCACCATCCGACGCTGCGCGCCTACCGGACGGTCTTCGACCAGGTGCCGGTGTGGTCGTACATCAGGAACAGCCTGATCGTGGTCGCCCTCTCGGTCACCAGCCAGCTGGTCTTCTCCACGACGGCCGGCTACATGCTCTCCAAGCCCGCCTGGAAGGGCCGCAAGTCGGTCTGGGTGGTGCTGGTCGCCTCGATGATGTTCCCGTTCGAGTCGATCATGGTCTCGCTGTTCATCAGCATCCGCGACCTGGGCCTGGTCGACAACCTGGCCGGTGTCTGGCTCCCCGGCTTCGTCGGCGCCATCAACGTCCTGCTCATGCGCGGGGCGTTCCTCGCGGTCCCGCGCGAGATCGAGGACTCGGCGATGCTGGACGGTGCCAACGAGTGGCAGCGCTTCCGGTACCTGTACCTGCCGTCCGCGTGGGGCGCGATCATGGTGGTCGTCATCAACACCTTCATCAGCGCCTGGGACGACTTCCTGTGGCCGCTGATCGTGCTGCGCTCCGAGAGCAACATGACGCTCACCCTGGGGCTTTCCCGGCTCCAGAGCTCCTCGTTCGGCTACGACCAGCGGATGGTCATGGCCGGTTCGGTGATCTCCGTCGTCCCGGTGCTGGTGCTGTTCGTGATCACCCAGCGGTGGTTCTACAAGGGCGTCTCGTCGGGGGCCGTGAAGCTGTGACCCTTCACGGCGAGCGCCTGCGCGGCTGACGCGGCGACCCTGATCTCGACCGTGCCGGTGACGCCTTCGAGAGGCAGGGTCACCGTACGGCGCTCACCCGGAGCAAGGCCCACACCCTCGAACGCGCACAGTTCGAGGGTGCGCGGCCAGGTGGGGGTGATCAGACGGCGGAGATAGACCTGCACGACACAACGGCCGTACCGCTGACCGGCGTTGGTGACTTCGACGCTGAGACCCCTGCCGGTGAACGCGGGCTCGGTCCAGTCGAAGTCCGTGTACGACAGCCCGTGCCCGAAGGAGTACGCGGGCTCGGCGCTCTCGTCCACGTAACCGCCGTACTCGGTGTCCTTGTGGTTGTAGTAGACGGGGAGCTGGGCCGCCGAGCGCGGCACGGAGACGGACAGGCGGCCGGCCGGTTCGGCGAGTCCGAGCAGCACCTCGGCGATCGCGTCGCCGCCCCAGGGGCCGGGGTACCAGGCCGTGAGCAGCGCGGGCGCGGTGTCCGGTACGACGTGCGGGCGCCCCTGCACCAGCACCACCGCGGTCGGTGTGCCGGTCGCCAGGACGGCGTCCAGCAGCGCGTACTGGGCTGCCCCGAGGCGCAGTCCGGCCAGGTCGGCCCCCTCGCCGCAGGTCATCTCGGAGACGGTCTTGAGCGCGGCCCCGTTGGCGTCGAACTCGGTGTCCGGCGTACGGGCGCTGCTGCCGCCCAGGACCAGCACGGCGAGGTCGGAGGCGGCGGCCGCGGCGATCGCCGCCGGAATGCCGGAGAGATCCCCGCCGGTGAGGGTGCAGCCGGGGGCGTGCCGGATGTCCAGGCCGGGCGGGGCGAGCCGGCGCAGGGCGTCGAGGACGCTGCTGCCGGTACCGGGGCGCTGCGGGGCCGTGTAGTCGCCGAACTGGTGGACGGTGGTGGCTGCTTGGGGCCCGAGCAGGGCGATCCGTGAGACGTGTCCGCCGATGGGCAGGACGCCGTCGTTGCGCAGGAGGGTGACGGCGGCCCGGGCGACGTCCCGGCTGAGCTCCGCTCCCCCGGCCGGCGGGCGGGCCGTGCCGTCCTGCCGTTCGAACAGTCCCAGCCGGAACTTGAGGCGCAGGACACGGGCGACGGCCGCGTCGAGGGCGGCCTCCGTGACGAGGCCCCGCTGGACCGCCTCCTCCAGGTGGGTGAAGCCCTCGTCCCAAAGGCTGAGATCCACACCGGAGTTGAGCGCGAGGGCACCCGCCGAGATCTTGTCGCCGGTGATGCGGGCCAGCCGGTCGACGGCGAGGCCGTCCGCCATGACGAGCCCGGCGAAGCCCCACTCCTCGCGGAGCAGCCCGGTGAGCAGGGCCCGGTTGCCCGAGCAGGGCATCCCGTCGACCTCGTTGTAGGCGGCCATGACGGCGGCGGCACCCGAACGGACCCCGGCCAGGGCGGCGGGAAGGTGGATCTCGTGGAGCTCGCGCCAACCGAGCTCGGACTCGGCGGAGTTGCGGCCGCCGACGGTGGCGCCCTGGCCCGCGAAGTGCTTGAGGACGACCGGGGCCTTGTCGGCGGCGAAGACGTCACCGCCCAAGGGGTCCCAGGAGCCCTGCATCCCGCGGACCAGCGCCTCCGTGAGCCGGGCGGCAAGGTACGGGTCCTCGCCGAAGCACTCCTCGGTGCGGCCCCAGCGCGGATCGCGGGCGATGTCCAGCGCCGAGACCAGGGCCACATGGCCGCCACGGGCGCGTAGTTCGGCGGCGGCGTGGGCGGCGGCCCGCTGGTACAGGTCCGGGTCCCAGCCGGCGCCCACGGCCAGGTTCACCGGCAGGACCGTGCCGTCCAGGGCCATCAGGCCGTGCGGGACCTCCTCCACGAAGAGGGCGGGGATGCCGAGCCGGCTCCGCCGCACGACGTGCCGCTGCACCAGTTCGGCGAGCGCGGCCCCGTCCTCGGCACCCGGCCCGCTGCCGTGCTCGACACCGGACCAGGCGTCGGCCCGCTGGAGGCCGTACAGGGCGCCGAGACCCTCGAAGCGGTCGGTCTCGGCGTACAGGGCGTCGGTGAGCTCGAAGCCGCCGTCGGGGGTGCGGCGGTAGGCGTCCCAGCCGTACATCCGCTGGTTGAGCTGGCCGGCCTTCTCCCGCAAGGTCATCCGGGCAAGGAGGTCGCGGACGCGGGCGTCGACCGGGGCGGTGGGGTCGCGATAGAGGGCGTCGGCCGGGGCGGTGCGGTCGCGGTGGAGGGCGTCGGCCGGGGCGGTGCGGTCGCGGTGGAGGGCGTCGCTCATGAGGTGTGGGCCAGTCGGGCGAGGGCGACCGCGCCGGGGCGGCCGTCGGCCACCCAGTCGAGGTTCAGGCCATGGGTGTGGAGTCGGTCGGCGAGCGGGGCGGTGAGGGGCCCCTCGGGGCCGAGAAGGCCGCCGGTGGCGACGATCCGCTCACCGGGGCGCGGTTCCAGCGCTCGTACGGTGTCCAGCAGGTGGTCGGCCGCCTCGGCGAGGATCGCCAGGGCCACGGCGTCGTTCCCGGCGGCCGCCTCGGCGACCAGCGGGGCGAAGCGCGCCAGCCGGATCGGGGGGTCGGCCAGCACGGCGGGCAGCAGATGCCGGCGGAAGTCCTCACGCCGGGCGCGTTCCCAGCCGGGGACCCCGGGGGTGGGGGTGCCGGTGCCGGGGGGCGGGACGGTGCCGTGACGGTCGTACGGCTGGACCGGGCCCTTGGGGAGGACGTCCACGGGCAGGCCCAGGGTGTGGCCGATCCAGGCGGCGAGGACCGTGGGGCGGCCGCGGCCGTCGGCCATGCGCAGGGCGGCGCGGACCGCGCTGCGGCCGATCCAGAAGCCGCTGCCCTCGTCGCCGAGGAGCCAGCCGTCGCCGTCGACCGTGGTCGTGGCGTGCCGGGCGGTGATGCGCATGGCGACCGCGCCGGTGCCCGCGACCAGGGCGAGGCCCTCGGAGGGGGTGCCGGGGGCGGCGGCGAAGGCGGCCTCGATGTCGCTGCACACGCCGATCCGGTCGGCCGGGATGCCGAGGCGGTGCAGCGCCTCGGTGAGGGCCGTGCGGGCCTTCACGGTGCCGGGGTCCTGCGCGGAGGCGGCCGTGGCGCCCGCGAAACCGCCGGTCACGGCCACGACCCGGCCGCGCGCCTCCTCGGGCACCACCCGGGCGAGCGCCTCGGCGAGGTGGTCGGTGAGCTGCGGGGCCGGAACGGTCATGGCGTTGCCCGGGCCGCCGGTGCTCTCCCCGAGCACGCGGCCGTCCGCGGCGGCGGCGAGGACCGCGCGGGTGCGGGTGCCACCGGCGTCGAGGCCGATGACCAGGGCGCCGGCGTCGCGCACGTCGTGGTTCAAATAATTACCCATCGATGACTATGGTGATTGATACATTCGCGCAGGACAAGAGCAGAACTCGAGCGGAACACGAGCCGGGCCGAGGTCGGACCGGGCCGAACCCGAGGAGGATCCCATTCCCACGCTCCGCTTCGGCGTCAACTACACGCCCCGCCACGGCTGGTTCCACGCCTGGCACGACTTCGACCCGGCCCGCGCCCGCGCGGACCTCGACCAGATCGCCGGGCTGGGCCTCGACCACGTCCGGATCTTCCACCTCTGGCCGCTCCTCCAGCCCAACCGCACCCTGATCCGCACCTCTGCCGTCGACCAGCTGGCGCGGCTGGTGGACCTGGCGGCCGAGGCGGGCCTGGACGTCCTGGTGGACGGCGTGCAGGGCCATCTGTCGAGCTTCGACTTCTACCCGGAGTGGACCCGCAGCTGGCACCACCGCAACGTCTTCACCGACCCGGACGCCGTCGCCGCCCAGGCGGACCTGCTGCGCACCCTCGGCCGCGCCCTGTCCGGCCGCCCGAACCTCATCGGCCTCCAGCTGGGCAACGAGCTGAACAACCTGATCGAGCACAACCCGGCCACGCCGGCGGAGGTCGACCACTACCTGGACACCCTGCTCGCCGCCGCCCGCGAGGGGCTCGGCGAGGGCGCGGGCCTGGTGACCCACTCCGCGTACGACGCGGCCTGGTACGGCGACGACCACCCCTTCACCCCGGAGGCCTCGGCCCGCAGGGGCGACGTCACCACGGTCCACCCCTGGGTCTTCTCCGGCGGCTGCGCGAGCCTCTACGGCCCCCGCTCACCCCAGGTCCTGCACCTGGCCGAGTACGGCACGGAACTCGCCAAGGCCTACGCCGAGGACCCCGCCCGCCCGGTCTGGGTCCAGGAGACCGGCGCTCCCGAACCCCACATCCCGGCCGCCGACGCCCCGCACTTCGCCCGCGAGACGATCCTGAACGCCTCCGGCTGCGACGGCCTGTGGGGCGTTACCTGGTGGTGCTCCCACGACGTGGACCGGTCCCTCGCGGACTTCCCCGAACTGGAGTACACGCTGGGCCTGTTCGACGCACAGGGCCACCCCAAGCCGATAGCGGAGGCGGTGGCGGCGACGATCGCGGAACTGCGCACCGGTTCACTGCCGCCCGAGCCCCGCGCCACGGCCCTGGTCCTGGACTGCACCCCGTCCACCCGGTCGGTGTCGGGCCCGGGCGGGGCGTACTTCGAGGAGTGGATGCGGCTGCGTCAGGAGGGGCTGCGCCCGGCGGTGGTCCTGGCGGAGCGGGCGGGGGACGAGGGATACCTGGCGACGCGAGGAATCAAGGAGCTCAAGCGACTTGCGTAAGGTAGTACCCATGACCAACGGAATACCCGGCCTCACTGAATTGTGGCAGCGCTTCGAAAGATGGCTGATCGAGCATGCTCCCGCAGATCACGGGTCCTTGCGGGAAGGCTGTCCGACCGACGAGATCAAACGCCTGGAAAACAGCCTCGGGTTCCCCCTCCATGAGGATGTGAGGACAACCCTCGGAATACACAATGGCGTTGCCTTGCGGAGGGCCGGCGCGGACCCGGGAGCCTTTCTCCTCGGCTATAGCCTCCTGGACGTGGACGGAATCCTGGAAGCGCATCGAGATCTCGTCTCGATGGTGGAGGATGCCCGCGAGGAAGGCGAGGAGGACTTGGTTGTCGGCCGCATCGCGGACGAGCAATGGGTTCCCCTGGCCCGGAACATCTCAGGCGATCTGCTGTTCGTGGACCATAGGCATCATCACTGGGGAGAAATCGGGGAGATGTCCTTCGGTGATCCCGAGTACCGCGTGCTGTGGCCGCGCATGGATCTGATGCTCGTGGACCTGTGCGACTCGGTCGAGAACGGCACTCCGGTGACCTCCCTGTCACGCGTTCCCGTTCTGCATGAGGGGCGAATGCTCGAGTGGCACATCCGCCCCTCACAGTAGGTCAGCTCAAGTCACAGACCTCGCTGAGATCGCAGGACTCATAACCGGTGTTGACGTAGTAGGCGTCGTTGTCCAGCAGCCTCACCGCCGTAGTGAAACGGCCCAAGGCACCACCGGCCGCCGAGTTCTGGGAACTCGTGATGGCGGCACGGCCGCAGATCTCGTTCCAAGTCGGGTAGGCGTAGTTCTCGTCAAGCTTGAGCGTGTAGGTGCCGTCAGAGTTCTTCACCGCGTACATCTGTACGCATGACTTGCCCGAGGCCAGCGTCATCCCCCCGCTCTCGCGCGACTTGGCGAAGGGGTACTCGTCGCAGCTGGCTCCGATCGCTTCCGGGTTCGGGTTCCATTCGGCGACCGCGAGCAGGCACATCTTGTTGCGGTTGTTCTGTGCCGTCGTGTCGTCCGCGAGGCGATGGAGCGGTGATTTGTACTTCTTGCTGCCCGGGTGAGAGGCAAGTTTCTCCATGAGGACCCAGTAATAGGCCGCGGCGGCGGGGTACTTTTCCCTGGTGAGGAACAGGGTCGGAGTGACCTTGGGGAAGACGCACCCGGTGTTGCCGCCCACCTGGTTGTCGCAGCGAATGGCGAAAGCCGTGTCCTTCCACTGGTTGTTCGCCGTGGTCGTGGTACCGGGAGAGCTCCAGCTGGTGTTCCAGTCGAGGCCCAGCGTGGACTGGCCACCGGCCACCTTGTTCCAGCTGTAGGTGTCGGTCCGGCTGGCGGTGTGCTGGTCCCCTTCTGTCCAAGTGGTGCTGCCGTTCCAGGCACCGGGCGCGTCCGCTGTGCAGTCGCTCATGGCCCAGCAGTCCTCGAAGTAGTCGTCCAGCGTCGCGGAGGCCACGCCGGTCAGATCCGGCAGGGAGAACTCCGTCCAAGTGGTGAACTGGTTCGAGGTGGGATCAAGCTTGATCTCCTGGACGACCTTGACGTTTCCCCCGCCGATCACGTCACCGTTGTCGTCCTTGACGTACAGGGCATAGCCGCCACGCAGACATCCCTGGGTACGGGTGTACTGGAAGTCGGATCCGGGGGCGGTCTTGCACCAGGGGACCGGCTCGGAGCTCACCGCCTGGCTACCGACGGATTTGGGGGTGATCGCCGTGGACGAACCCTTCGACAGCTCGCTCCACGGCTGGTAGGGGCCCGCGCAGAGCTGGACTTCGTCGCTGCCGGCGGAGCACGCGCCCGCGGTACTGCTCGCGTCCCTGTCCTGTGCGGTGGCCTTCGCGGCGAGAGCGGAAAGCCCTTCGTCCGTGGGCGCGGGAGCGTCATCGGGCGTTTGCGAGGCGACGTCGTCGGGGTCCGGAGCATCCGGGTTCTCCGCAGCGAAGTCGACTTCGGGCATGCCGCTGAAGTCGCCGGGAACGACCGCGACGGCGTCCCAGGCGACGTCGTCGTCCCCGGTGCCGTCGCCCGTGGTGTTGGACAACTTCACCTCCGGAGGCGTGTCGCCGAACCGGTAACCGCCGAGGGAGACCCAGGAGTTCGACTCATTGGCGTCCTGTGAGACCGTCTCGTCGAACGTGCCGAACTTCGTGACGACCTGATAGGTGGCGTCGGTGGTGTTCGCTCCCGTGTCCGGTATGTGCACGTAGACCTTGCCCTGGCCACCCGTGATCGCGCTGCCGAACTTCCAGTCGCCGAGAACCGTCATGCGACCGCCGTCGCCGCCCAGGTGATCGGCGTCGCGGGTGTGGGCGTACCAGAAGTGGCCGTCGTACCCGCCGCCTATCTGGTGCAGGTCGGCCTTGGCGTCGTACTGCCCGAGCCCCGGGCCGGTCGCGTTCGGATCGGGATAGAAGGTGAACTGGAACGAGCCGCTGGTGCTTGTTGTTCCGCAGTCGCTCCAGGTATTGGTGCCCGTCGGCACATCGTCGACGACGACAGCACCGGTCGGCGCTCCACTGCACACCGGTGTGCCGTACTGGAGGCGAGTGCCGCGTCCTGGCTCGCTGATCAAAGTCTGGTACTTGATGTTCTCGAACCCGCAGGTCGAGGCACAGGCGGTCTTCCAGGTGGCGTTGGAGGCGTTCCACCAGTACTGGGTGTAGCAGCCGGCGTCCGGGCAGCTCGGCGGATCGGCGGTGTCGCAGTTGTTCTGGGTGTTGCAGAACGTGTCGAGCGGTGGCGAGACGTGGGCCCGGTTGTAGGTCGCGGAGCCGGGGACCGTGTATGCGTCGGACGTGCCGTTCCAGTAGGCGGGCCGGAAGCCTGCCGAGGAGAAGCCGGACTCGCCGGGCCAGTCCTGGCGGCCGGAGGTGGCATAGGAGTGGCCGGTGTCGATGGACCAGGCGGCCCAGCCCATCACCTTCTCCTCGTACGGCCAGTTCTGCGGGTGGGCGGCGTCCTTGGCGGCGAGCGGGTCCATGTCGGTGTTCATGAAGCTCAGCCGGGACGCGGGGTAGACCGGGTTGGCCGGGTTGTTGTACCAGCCCAGGCCCCAGTTGCCGTTGGTGCCCGCGTCGGCCTTCGTGTTGAAGCCGAGGTTGTAGTTCCACACGGCGGCGAACCAGTTCTCGGGCTTTGCGGGGTCGTCGTTGTTCACCGTGATCGTCTGGCCGGACTGGTGCACCTCGTTCCACTTGTCGGCGAGGATGTACAGCGAGGCGGCGATGTTGGTGGCGTAGTCGAGGGCGATCGCCCGCTGCTCATCGGGGTCGCGAGCGGTCTCCCCCGCCTTCTCGTGGCCGGCCATGCGCATGCCGTCGGTGACCTGGCCGACGCCGTAGCCGCAGTCGGACTCGTCCCAGTGGATCGTCCAGTAGTCGGCGAGGGACCCACCGCTCTGGTGGCCGTAGAAGCCGTCCACTGCGGCGAGAGGATTGCCCATCTGGCCGGGAATGGCGCCGGATTCGGCCTGCCACAGATTGGATTCCTGAGCGAGGATGCCCAGTTCGACCTGTGCGGGGATACGACCGCCGGTGTTCAGTGTCGGGACGGGGAACATGCCCTGTGGGTCGATGGTGCCGATCCCGGTCTGTGAGCGCCACCCGCCCTGGGTGAGGTAACTCGAGCGCAGGTCGCCCCGGACGGCCATGTCCACGGCCCACTCGACCTGATTGGGGGTCGGCTGGAGCGCCTGGGTGCCCACGTCGTTGCGGGGCACCGAGCACCAGCGGTCGGTGTCGACGGGGTCGTGCTCGATGCTGGTGGTGTCGGCAGTGGTCATCATGCTCATCGTCGTCTGCGGCTTCTTCGAGCCGGTCAGTGACGGTGAGGTGGTGCTCCCCGCTGTCGTGTCGGGGGCCGAAACGGTCTGCTCGGTGTGGTGACCGGTGGCCGTTGCTGTGCCGGTGACGGTCAGGATGTGGCTGGTGGTGCTGTGTTCCTGCTGGGGCGTGGGTTCCTTGGTCTTCTGAGCGGAGAAGCCCTTGCCCGCGTCGGCGATGTGGTCCAGGCCCGCCTGGACGGCTGGGGAGACGACCGGGTCGACGGCGAGACGTCCCTGACTGGAGAGGTCGGCGTCGGGTGAGACGTTCAGCGCGGTGATGCCGCTGGCCTTGAAGCTCTTGGCAGCGGTGGAGCGGCCGGTGAGGAAGAGGGCGCCGGCGGCCCCTTGGCGGAGGTTCATCGCGGTGAGCCTGCCGGTGGCGACGGTGGTCGTCTTGCCGTGGGCGGTCGTCTTGACGTCGGCTTCGGTGTCCCCGGTGCGGTCCAGGTAGCTGACTGTGCCGTCGGCCTGGACATGGATGTCGTAGGGGGCGTGCCGGGTTTCGGCGAGTGCGACGGCCGCGCCGTGCCGGTCGATGTGGACGAGCCGGTTGCCGGCGGCCGCGATCACTGCGTCCTTGATCGGCGCGGGCGAGGTTATCTGGCCTGCGGCCGTGACGTCCGCGAGGGCCTTGCCGTGGGTGTTCACCGTGACCAGTCGGGTCTTGTCCGCACGGTAGGCGGTGAAGACTGCCGTGTGCGTGGCCGGGTTGCAGGAGGGGTCGAAGTAGGCCAGTGATGCGTTGAAGGGCAGTTTGGTGACGCTGCCCTTGTCGAGGTCGACGATCGCGGTGAACGCGCCGCCGAGCATCGTGTCCTCATGGTTGGTGAAGGTGCGCGGAGCGTAGGCGACGGCCGCGTGGTGGTCGTCCATGACGCACTCGTTGCCGACCCAGGTGTCGGCCGGGAGTTGCGGTTCACTCAGGACGGCGGCCGTCTTCCAGGCGTAGCCGGTCCGGCTGTCAGCGACCAGGAGGTGGAGCCCGTCGCTGTCGGCGGCGGCGGTCACAGCCCTGTCCGTGGCGGCTTTCCAACCCTTGCCAAGGACCGAGTCCCGCAGGGACGGGGGAATCGCAGAGGACTTGGGCGCATTGGGCGCCTTGGGGGCCGAACTGGTCTGTGTTTGTGCGGAGTCAGGCGCTTGCTGGCTTGCTTGCGCTTGTGTCGCCGCGGGTGTCGCCAGCGCGGTCACCACGGTGAGAACCAGCGGTATTCGTCGGCGTCTCCATGACCTTTTCACTCACATTCCTTTTTCTGCGTGGCAGTAATGCGGACATCGATGCCCCACAAAGGGGTCCGAGTAGCTACTCAAAGATCGGCGTTCGCCAGCTGCGAGGCGTTTTCGTTGTACGTCGCGTTGAGGTTTCCGTAGAACGTGCCGTACCCCTCGGGATCCCACTGATCTCGCGGGCCGCTGTAGTTGCTGTTGTAGTAGACCCAATAGACCCAACTGGCCTCGTTGTAGGCTGAGGCCGCATTGTTCTTCACGTGCTGGGATTCGCCGCTTCCGCTGGTCATGAAGATATAAGCCGGGCAGCCCTGGTCGCTGCACGCGGGCTCGATGACGCCGTAATTCGGAACCTGTCCGAAAATTCCGACTCGGGAACCACCGAGATTGGAGTTGTAGAACAGGCAGAGTGTGCCCTCGTAGTGCGAGCAGGTGGTGTAGTCGCCGTTGCCCAGGGCTGCCGCCGGCGGAGCAGTGCACAGGAGGGCGGCGACGGTGAAGATGGCTGCGCCAAATGCGAGTCCGAGACGCACAGGAATCCTTTCGAATGTACTGGAGATTTTCAGGTGTTACGGATTGACGTCAATTGCCCGACAGTGTTTTTAGAACCCCTTTAATTTCGTTCGAAATTCTTCCGGTAGGGTGGCGATCACCATTCGAAGGGGTCAATGATGAAGCGATACGCAGTGCGGGTGACGGCGTCGCTCGGCCTGGTGGCTGTTTTTTGTGCGGGATGCAGTGGTTCCGGAGACGAGAAGAGTGCCGCTCGGCCGTCCGGGAGTCTTGCTTCGCGGTCGAGCGAATCACCCGCACCAACGAAGGCGCAGATCGCCGAGAACGTGAAGAATTCTCTCGAGGGGCGCATATCGGCAGACGAGGAAAAACTTGGTTCCGGTGTGGAGTCCTCGTGTTCACCGACATCACCCCAGCTCTTCACCGCCACATGTCAGGCGGCGGCCGACGCCACATCCGATGCCGCCGACCTGGCCTTGCGCGAAATCCACGGACACGCGGGATTTGCGACGTTGGACTCCAGTGCGCGGAAAATCCAGGAGGCCGTGCGCGAGTACGCCTCCTTGGGGTGCGCGACCGGGCCCACGGCACCGGACGTCCGCCGAGCCTGCCTCGACCCGGCAGCCGTGATAGCTCAGGGGTTCTCGGATCTGCGCGACGGGGCCAACCTGGGCCTTGCGGGCAAGTAGTCGACGGGACACGGTCATCCTGGGTCTCCCTCGTCGGATGGATCGCACGGAACGGGTTGGTGGCTCAGTGACGGAGAGCTTCCAGGGGTTCGACGCGGGCTGCGCGCAGGGCTGGATAGAGCCCGGCGAGGAACCCGACGACCGTTCCCATGAGCGGGGCGGGCAGTACCGCGTAGGGCTGAAGGACGGCGGTCCAGTGGCGGACCAGGGCCGTGCCGAGGACGACGGCGACCCCGATGGCCGTGCCGGTCAGACCGCCCAGGACCCCCAGAGAGGTGGACTCGGTGAGGAACTGGGCCGCGATGTGACGGCGGCGGGCGCCCAGGGCCCGGCGCAGGCCGATCTCACCCTTTCTTTCCAGGACGGACACGAGCGTGGTGTTCGCGATACCGACCGCTCCCACGAGCAGACAGATCGCCGCGAGGGCGAGGAACAGCCCGGACAGGTCGGTGTCGACCTGGTCGCGTAGTTGGTGCGGGTCGGGCGGCGGGACGGCGTGCAGGAGGCCGGGGTGGGCGGGCAGCAGCGCCAGGGGTGCCTGCCGAGCGATCAGCGCTGCGGCCCCGGTCCGAGTCCGGATCAGCGCCTGGGCGGGATCGTCCGTCGGGGGGCCGTAGGCGTTCAGTGCCGAGCTGGAAGGGATGAGCACCGAGAGCAGACTCTGAGGCAGGCGCCGGGTGGTCGAGATGATGCCGAGGACGGTGTAGGCCGTTCCGTCGATGAAGACAGCGGGTTGGTTGTCGACCCGGGTGATACCCAACAGGCGGGCCGCAGCGGTCCCCAGGAGGCAGACCCGTTCCTCGCGCCGCTGATGGAACTCGTTGAACAGGGTCCCGGTGGACAGCGTCGGCTGCATGGCGCGCAGCGTCCCGGGAGAGGCCGCGAGCACACGCAGACCGGTGCGATCGCTGTCGGTGGTTGCGTCCGCGGTGACGTCGGGCCGCGCGGAGACGATGGGGTGCCGCAGCGGTGCGTTCCACCAGACACCGGCGTCCACGACGCCGTTGAGGCGCCCCAGTCGTTGATCGGTGTCGGCCGGGAAGTCCATGCCGCTGCCCTGAGCCGCAAGGGAGTCTTGTGGCGTGGCCCCGGTGTCGTCGACGGTCACCGTGGTGTCCTGCAAGAGGCTGAACGATCTGCCGATCTGTCCGGTGGCGGTGGAGGTCAGACCGAGCACGGAGACGAAGGCACCCACTCCCAGGACGGTTCCGAGCAACGTCAGCACGGAGCGCCCCGGCCGCTCGACGACGCCGGTCAGCGCCTCGGCCACCATGTCGCGCCAGGTGAGCCGGGTGGCGGCCGACCCTTCGTGGCGTCGCCACCTCACTGACGGCCTCCCGCACTCCGGCCGCCCGGTGCCGGCTCGCTCAAACGGCCGTCCAGCATGGTGACTTGTCGTCGTGCGCGCTGTGCCACAGCCGGGTCGTGGGTGATGACGACGATGGTGACCCCGGCCTGGTTGAGCTCCGCCAACAGGTCCATCACGGTGCCGGCTGTCACCGAGTCCAGGTTTCCCGTCGGTTCGTCGCACAGCAGGATGTCCGGTGCACTGACCACGGCACGCGCTATGGCCACCCGTTGCCTCTCGCCTCCCGACAATCGGCCAGGCAGCGCGTCCAGCCGGTGGCCGAGGCCGACCCGGCCCAGTGCACGCGCCGCGTCGGCCTGTCGGTGTTCGCCGCGCGCGGTGACGTAGAGCCGTGCGAGCGCGACGTTTTCCAGCGCGGTGCGGTGGGGCAACAGGTGAAAGGCCTGGAAGACGAACCCGACCCGGCGCCCGCGCAGCGCGGCGCGGTCCCGTTCGGTCAGGGTCGCCACGTCGGTGCCGGAGAGCCGGTAGGTGCCGTGGGTGGGGCGGTCCAGCAGCCCCATGAGGTTGAGAAGAGTCGACTTGCCGGACCCGGACGGGCCCACGACGGCCAGGAAGTCACCGGTCTCGACGCGAAGGTGCGTCGGATGGAGGGCGGTGACCGGCGGCGGACCGGGATAGGCCTTGCTGACGCCCTGGAGGTCCAGCACCGGAGGAGAGGCGGTAGCGGTCATGTGCCCACCACCACGCGCTCTCCGGCCCGGAGGCTGTAGCCACGCGCCGGTGTGACCTGCACCAGACCGTCGGCCGAGACTCCTGTCGTCACCGGCACGGTGCGTTGCCCGACCGAGGTGGTCACCACGGTGACCGTGGACCGGGCGTCCGCGCCCGCCGTGATGGCCGCTTCGGGAACGGCGGTGACGGCCCGCGACGTTGCGGCCGCTGTGAGGGTGATACGGACGTCCTGGTCGGCGAACCTGCGGTCCCACGACCCGCTGCCTTCGACCCTGACCGGTACGTAGGCGCCGTCCGGCCGCGCGGCTGCGGCGCTGTTGTCCGACGCCCCGTTGTCCTTCCCGGTGTCGGGGGTGACCAAGGCACCCACCGACGCCACCGCTCCCGTGGCATGGGCGCCGGTCGCCTCCGCCAGGATGTCGGCCTTCGCTCCGGCCGTGACGAGGCCGCGTTCGGAGGGATCGAGGAATCCGGTGAGCGTCATGTCGCCGCGGGCGAGAGTGATGACCGGGCCCTTGACTGCGTCACCCACGTGGACAGGCACGGACACCACCCGCGCAGGCAGTGAGGGTACGAAAACGACTTCGGACGACGGCAGGGTCACGTCGGCCTCGGGCTCGGCTTTCCGGGACCCGGCTGTCCCCGCGGAGACGGCCTCAGCGGGTGTGGCGAGCGGCGGCGCGTAACCCATCGCGGCGTACATGTGCCGCACGGCGGCCGCCGTACCGGCGCCGAACATGCCGGACGGATCGGGACCGGTCGTCCGGCCCGTGGCGTGCAGTGCCCTCTGCAACTGGACGACGTCCTTGCCCTCTTCGCCCACGGTCAGATCGCGATACATGGGAAAGGACCCAGGCAGCGCGAAGACGGGACGCGCGTCGTACTCCACCAGCGGCTGCGCCGCGTTCACCCGCTGGCCGGGCCGCGCGAAGACGCCCGTGACCACGAGTGCGGACGGCTGTGCAGTGGGCTGGGTGACAGCGACAGCGGTGGGAGTGGCCGACACGGTTCTTCCGTCCGAGAAGGACCCGCGAAAGACCAGGGTGTTCCGCAGGACCTGACGCACCACCGGGGCCGTGATGACGGTTGCCTTCGGCGCCTGGGAACGAGCGGCGGCTTCCGCCGGCGACTGCACCCACTGCGTCGCGTACACACCACTCGCCGACAGCACGGCCGAGAAGCACGCGGCCACTACCGTCCACCTGCGGCGACGTACCAGCCGTGAGCCTGCGTCCGCACCGTCCGGCGACGTCGGACCGCCCGCCTCCTCAGTGGAGAGAAACACGTTCACGTGTCTCTCCCGACGGTCTCGCCGCCGGTGCACGGCGGTATCGGCGAGTGGTTCACGAGGACGCCCCCTCGGCGATGACCTTCGCGGAGCGCTCGAGTGTCTGACGAGCGGTTGACCGCACTTGGGTCAGGCCTTCCTGGTTCTTCTCGATCAGCGACTTCTGGACGGTCGATTCCACGGCGACCCAGATACCGACGAGGTTCGTCTTCTTCTTGCACGCCACGTCCGATTCCGCCATGTGAATCTCGGAAGCCGTCGGCGAGGCGGACAAACGGGTTCTGAGCGGTTCCAAAGGCGTGCTGAAGGTATAACCGTTCTTCCGCATGCACGCCGACCACGATCGGAAAGCGCCGTTCACCTGGGGTGCTGCCATGGATTGCTGGAAACTGGCGTCGTTGATGCTCTCAGGCAACCGTTCGTCAAGCCCTGTGCCCAGCTTTCGCTCCGCCTCGCCGGAACATCCATGAGCCGGGATCTTCTGCCCTTGGTACTGCTTCACGTGCAGACCGCCGCCGTCAGCCCGCGGGTTGTCCCCCAAGAACACGTCACGTGCGGCATCACTCATCGGCTGCGCGTCGGCCGGTGGGGCCGGCAGGACGTTCGTGGGCAGGTGGTAGCCGTAACGTGCCGCAGTCGTCGCATCGGAAACCCCGTAACGTCGAGCCATATTGGCCGCATCTCCCTTCGGGTCACTGGGAGACTTCCACCCCGGGTCGACGGCGTAGTCAAAACCGAAGCGGGCCATGCACTGCCGAACGAGGATTTTCGACGCGTAGAGCATCTCCGCGTCCTCGTCGTTCTTCAGCAGGTAGTCCTCGACGGGCAGCGTGACCGAGTTGGTGGAAGAAAGTGTGGGCGTGGCGGTCGGTGATGCTTGTGTGGCCACAAGGTCTGCTCCTGGCTGCCGCGTTGTGGTGTCAGACGATTCGCAGGCGCTGGTCGAGACCATGAACCCCGCGACAGTGAGTGCGGCCATCACCCCGCGAATTGGTTTTCTGCCGGCCACTTTGCTCCCACCTCAAGGACTGTCTGGCCTGAGGCCGGCGAGAAGAACCCGCCCACGACCGAGCAACCAGAAGCTCTCGTATACCTGCTGACGGGACATCAGCCACCCCCCGTGACACCGCGTCGACTCCGATGTGTGCGACCGCAGCAGATGGTGGCATGGCCCGCGGGCGACAGGCTTTGCAGGCCTTTTTTCCCTCAATCGGCGGCAAAGGAATCTCCAGTTGATCACCAGCAATCAGCATGGATGGCAAGCGCCCGCTGAGCGAATGGAGCCGATTTTTCCCGGACTGTCTCCGATGGCCTGCGACTTCACAGCTCCAGGAACTTGAACCTGTCTTTGCGGAATATCTCCGAAAGCACCCGAATCGGAATTTTTCGCACACCACTCCGGGCGAGGGTGAGAGGCACTTCCAGTTCGCCGATAGCATCACCTCATGTCTTCCCCGATACCACGCCGCTACTGGCTGACGCCCCTGCTGGTCGTGGCACTGGCGGCATTCGGCTACTACGCGTTCCAGCCTGTGCGGGAAGCCTGCACGCTGACCTCCGGACCGTACGGCTCCACCTTCAGTCCGAGCAGCGCCCAAGCCTCCAGCAGCGATCGGTGCGGCGAAGAGCGCATCCGCTTCACGACCTGGTTCGGGGGAGGGACGCCGTGAACCTGGGCACCCAAGGCGGGGTCTTGGCTGCGAGACGGCGCCGAGTGACATGGCGCCTCGGGGGCGCAGGCTGTATCGATCTGTGGCTCCGCCGCGCGGGCGCGACCAGCCACACCGGCCCGCGGCGAATCACCGCGCCCCGACCACCGCTTCAGCCACCGCCCGCAGATTGACCTTGCCCCGCCCGTAAGAACACACCGCACCCCCGTCCGGCAGCCCCGTGGCGACCTCGACCGCCCCGGGCCGCCGGGCGACGAGCACATCCCTCAGGCGCCGCTGCCAGGCATACAGCCCCGCATCACATGTGGCCACGACGAGCGGGGCCCCTCCGGCCTTGGCCAGAATCTCCGCAGCCACGCCCTCCAGATCCGCCGGCTCCCCCGCCACCGCCGTCCCCGTGGCCGTCGGATCGACCACCAGCACCTGGGTCAGCAGATCCTCCCCACCCCAGTTCAACGCCGGATGCGGCGCCGGGAACAGATCCACGACATGCGCCCCCCGCACCCCCAAGGAAGGCGCCCCGACGGCCCGCCGAGCCGCCTCCAGCCCCGCCTCCGCGTCCCACGGGGCGACCGCCGCCGCCGGTGTCGCATACCGCTCGACCAGCCGCTGCACCCGCCCCGCCGCCTCCCGGACCCGTTCCTCGGCCAGCACCCCTTCCCGCAGCGCCTCCAGCACGGCGTCCCGGCACTCCAGGGTGACGCGCAGATCGGGTACGGCGACGATGACCTGGTCGGCCCCGGCGGCGAGGGCGATCCGCGCCCCCGCGGCCTCCCCGTACAGGTCGGCGATGGCCTTCATCTCCAGCGCGTCGCTGACCAGCACCCCCTCGAACTCGAACTCGTGCCGCAGCAGATCCCCGAGGATCCGCCGGCTGAGCGTGGCCGGCCGGTTCGCGTCGAGCGCCGGGAAGACGACATGTGCGCTCATCAGCATCGGCACCCCCGCGGCGATCGCGGCCCGGAAGGGTTCGAGGTCGAGTTCCTCGTACGGCCGCGGGTCGACGGCGAGTTCGTGGTGGCTGTCGGTGAGCGTGCCGCCGTGGCCGGGGAAGTGCTTGGCGCAGGAGGCGATGCCGCGGGCCTCGGTCGCGGCGATCCAGGCGCTCAGGTGCCGGGAGACGAGCCCGCTCTCCTCACCGAAGGCCCGCGTGCGCACGATCGGGTTGTCGGCCTTCCGCTGCACGTCAGCGACGGGGGCGTAGGAGGCGGTGATGCCGAGGGCGGCCAGGTGACCGGCGAGCGCGTCGGCGCAACGGGCGGTCAGGGCCGGGTCGTCGACGACGCCGAGGGCGTAGGAGCCGGGGACCTCCGGGGCGCCCGCGGCCACCAGGTGCCCGATGCCGCCGCCCTCGTTGTCGATGGCGACCAGCAGGTCGGGGCGCAGGGCCCGCAGGGTGTCGGTGAGGCGGCGCACCTGCTCCGCGTCGCGCACGTTGCGGGTGAACAGGATGACCCCGCCGAGGCCGCGGTCGATGAGCCGCTTGAGCGTGTCGGGGACGGCGGTGGTCCCCTCGAACCCGGCGACGAGACAGCGGTGTGCGGCCTCGTCGAGGTCGACGGGCAGGGCGGTGCGGACAGACGGGTGCTCGGTGTGGGTCACCCCCGGAATCCTCTGGCTCGATCAGCCGAAAGTCAACAGACCAATGGTTCGGTCATTCACTCCGGGGGTGCCGGTGTCAGCCCTCGTCCGGCGTCAGCTCTCGTCCGCCGTCAGCTCTCGTCCGCCGTCAGCCGCAGCGAGATGCTGTTGATGCAGTAGCGCTGGTCGGTGGGGGTCGGATACCCCTCACCCTCGAACACGTGCCCGAGGTGCGAGCCGCAGCGGGCGCAGCGCACCTCGGTGCGGACCATCCCGTGGGAGCGGTCCTCGATGAGCTCGACCGCGTCGGTGTCCTTCGGGTCGTAGAAGGACGGCCAGCCGCAGTGCGACTCGAACTTCGTGGTGGAGGTGAAGAGTTCGGCGCCGCAGGCGCGGCAGGAGTACACACCGGTGGTCTTGGTGTCGGTGTACTCACCGGTGAAGGCCGGCTCGGTCCCGGCCTTGCGGAGTACGGCGTACTCGGCCGGCGTCAGCTCCGCTCGCCACTGCTCGTCCGGCTTTTCGACGTCGTACGACATGAAGCTCAGCCCCTTACTGCGCGAGACGGTCCAGGATCAGCGGGCCCAGGTCGGTGACGTCACCCGCGCCCATGGTGAGAACGAGATCACCGGCCTTCGCCATTCCCGCGACCACCGACGGCACGTCCGCCTTGTCGCGGACCGGCGTCACGTCCGCACCCGCGGCCCGGGCCGCCTCGATGATCAGCTCGCTCGTCACCCCGGGGACCGGGTCCTCGCGGGCCGGGTAGATGTCCAGGACGACCGAGGCGTCGGCCAGCGCCAGCGCCTGGCCCATCTCCTTGCCGAGCTCCTGGGTCCGTGAGAACAGGTGGGGCTGGAAGACCACGAGGATGCGGGCGTCACCGGCGGCCGCGCGCATGGCCTCCAGGTCGGCCGTCATCTCGGTGGGGTGGTGGGCGTAGGAGTCGACGACCTGCACCCCGGCGGCCTCGCCCTTGAGCTGGAGGCGCCGCTTGACGCCGGTGTAGGCGGCCAGGGCGGGCGCGAGTTCGGCGGCGGGGATCCCGAGGGCCACGCCCGCGGCCAGCGCGGCCACCGCGTTGTGCGCGTAGTGGCGGCCGGGGACGGAGACCGCGAAGGTGAGCTCGGCACCGTCGAGGAGCACGGTGACCTCGCTCTTCAGGCCCTGCGGAACCACCGAGAGGACCCGCACGTCCGCGTCCTCGGCGTCGCCGTACGTCACCACGCGCACACCGCTCGCCGTGACCCGGCGGGTCAGCTCCCGGGCGCCCTCGTGGTCCGCGTTGACCACCAGCGTGCCGCCCTCGGTGACCCGGCCGACGAACGTCTCGAAGGACTCGTAGATCTCGTCCATGGAGGCGTAGTTGGCGTGGTGGTCGAGCTCGACGTTGAGGACGATCGCGACCTCGGGGGCGTACTTGTGGAAGCTGCGGTCGCTTTCGTCCGCCTCGGCGACGAAGATCTCGCCCTCGCCGTGCAGGGCGTTGGAGCCGGGGGCGTCGAGGTCCCCGCCGATCGCGTACGACGGCTTCAGGCCCAGCGTGGACAGGGAGACGGCCAGCATCGAGGTCGTGGTCGTCTTGCCGTGCGTGCCCGCAACGGCGATCGGCCGGAGGCCGTCCATCAGGGAGGCGAGGGCGTCGGACCGGTGGACGACCGGGATGCCGAGTTCGGCGGCCCGGGCGAGCTCGGGGTTGTCGGCCCGGATCGCCGAGGAGACGACCACACAGGTGGCGTCGGAGGCGAGGTGCTCCGCCGCGTGCCCGATGTGCACGGTCGCGCCCAGCGCCCGCAGCGCCTCGGCGGTCGCCGACTCCTTGGCGTCGCTGCCCGCCACCTTGGCCCCGCGCTGCGCGAGGATCTTCGCGATCCCCGACATCCCGGCCCCACCGATCCCGATGAAGTGCGGTCGGTCCATGGCGGTAGGAAGGCCGGGTGCCATGCGTGTGTCTCCCCAAAGTGGTGCGGTACGAGTGCGGGGCTCAGCCTATGCCTTGCTGTGCGAGAACAGCTTCAGCACCGGAACGCCCACCTTGTGACGGGCCCGGGACGCCCAGTCGCGGTGGAAGAACTCCTCCACGTAGTGGGGGTCGGTCAGGACGATCACCTCGTCCGCGCCGATCTCGTCGACCAGGGACTTCAGCGCGTCCAGGGGGTGGTCCTCGATGAGCCGCCCCTCGGCCTCGCTGCCGGAGGCTCTGAGCGCCTGGAGGGAGACCGCGAGGGCCTGCTCGCCGACCCCCTTGGCGTCCTCGCCCTCGGGTGTCTCGCGCTCCCGCACGGCCTCGTCCAGTTCGCCCAGCGCCACGTCGTCGATGGCCCGCAGCAGCCGGTCCGCCTGATCACCCCGCGGCTGGAGCAGCACGTGGAACGCGACGGACTCGTCCCCGTGCAAGGTGGTGACGAACTCCACGTCGGCGGACGTCAGGGCCTTCTCGATCATCAAAACGCTTGTGAACACCGGGGCGTCCCCTTCTCTGCGCGTTGCGGAAACCATCCTGCCCCGTGATCGCACGGGTACTGCCGGACTCAGTGTGCCCGCCGGACATCAAACGGAACGACAGATTCCGCCGATGTCGGCGACAGCGGTACCGATCGAACCCCTATACCCATACGCCCGCGGTCAAGGCCGGCGATACCTGCTGTAGAGGAATCCGTCCTCCTCCAGCAGGGAGGCCAGCGCGAACCTCGCCGGGACCGCGACCGACGGGCCCCCGGCGATGCGCTGCGCGTCCCCCGCGGTGAGCATCGGCGACAGGGTCAGACAGAGCTCGTCGAGCACCCCGGCGGCCACCAGCTGCCCGAGCAGCCGGGGGCCGCCCTCGGTGAGCAGCCGGGTGTGCCCGAGGTCGGCCAGCGCCCGCACGGCCCGCGCGGGGTCCACGCCGACACCGTCGCCGGCGATCACCACCCGCGCTCCGGCCTTCTCGGCCGCGGCGATCCGGTCGGGGGCCGCCGCCGCGCCGGTGAGGATCAGCGTGGGCACCAGGGGCGAGGTGTACAGCGGCAGGGAGAAGTCCAGGTCCAGGCTCGCGCTGATCACGGCGATCGCCGGGGCCGGCCCCTGTCCGGCCGCCTCCCGCGCGACCGCGAACTCCGCACGCGCGCGTGCCGGCCGGTACCCCTCCTGGCGGACCGTTTCCGCACCGACCACCACCACGTCCGCCAGCGCCCGAAGGGTGCCGAAGATCCGCATGTCGGTCGCGGTGGAGATGGGCTGCGAACGGCCCTCGTGCTGGGCGGCCCCGTCGAGGGTGGAGACCATGTTGGCGCGCAGCCAGACCTCGGGGGCCCCGGGCCCTGCGCCCGGTCCGAGCGCGGGGTACGCGTAGGCGGCGGCCAGCTCGTCGAGGCCCCACTCGTGACCGGCCTCCGCCTCGGGGCTACGGATCTCTGTCGCGGGACTGCGGATCTCTGTCTCTGGGCTACGGACCTCTGTAGCGGGACTGCGGATCCCCGTCTCGGGGCTACGGATCTCTGTCTCGTCGGTCACAGGGAACAGGCGTCGCATGTCGTGCAGTCTGGCACGGCGCTTAGCATGGTGAACCGTGTCTACTTCCCCCGCCGCGTCCGGGTCCGGTTCGATGACCGACACCGCCCCGCCATCCCTGTGCGACCGCGCGCCGCATGTCCCCGCGGACCGGCTGGTCGCCGAGATGGTGCCGCCGCCGCGGTTCGACTCGGTGCGTTTCGACACCTACATCCCGGACCCGAACCAGCCCAGCCAGACCGAGGCCGTGCGGGTCCTGGAGGGCTTCGCGGCGGGTCTCGGCGGCGCCCACGCGGTCGGCGGCGGCAAGCGCGGCTTCCTCGGACTCGGCAATGCCTTCGGCAGGGCCAAGGCGGCCAAGGCGCCGGCAGGCCCCCGCGGGGTCTACCTCGACGGCGGCTACGGCGTCGGCAAGACCCACCTGCTGGCCTCCCTCTGGCACGCCACTCCCGCCGAGCCCTCCCTCAAGGCCTTCGGCACCTTCGTCGAGCTGACCAACCTGGTCGGCGCCCTCGGCTTCCAGCAGACGGTGCAGACGCTCTCCGGCCACCGTCTGCTGTGCATCGACGAGTTCGAGCTGGACGACCCGGGCGACACCGTTCTGGTCTCCACGCTGCTCGGCAAGCTGGTCGACGCGGGTGTGGCGCTCGCCGCCACCTCCAACACCCTGCCGGGCAAGCTCGGCGAGGGCCGGTTCGCGGCCGCCGACTTCCTGCGCGAGATCCAGGGCCTCGCGGCACAGTTCCGCCCGCTGCGCATCGACGGCGAGGACTACCGCCACCGCGGGCTGCCCGAGGCGCCGGCGCCGTTCACCGACGAGGAGGTCAGGACGGCGGCGTACGCCACCGAGGGCGCCTCGCTGGACGACTTCCCGAGCCTGCTGACCCACCTCGCGAAGGTCCACCCGAGCCGGTACGGCGCCCTGACCGACGGTCTGAAGGCGGTGTGCCTCACCGACGTCCAGCCGGTGCCGGACCAGTCGACCGCGCTGCGGCTCGTGGTGCTCGCGGACCGTCTCTACGACCGCGAGGTGCCGGTCCTGGCCTCCGGGCTGCCCTTCGACCGGCTGTTCAGCGAGGAGATGCTGAACGGCGGCTACCGCAAGAAGTACTTCCGCGCGATATCCCGACTCACCGCGCTGGCCCGCGACGCCAAGGGGCTCGTCGCCTGACCACAGCTCGCCCCACCACAGCGAAACATCGCACGTCAAGGGCCAGTTCGCGACAGCGACCCGGCGCGCTTCAGCCTCTCTTCAGCTGGAAACGTTAAGTTAACCCAGCAAACAACTTTGCCGGGCTAAGGTGTTTCTTGACCAGCCGTTGACCAGGCGTTGGTCTGGACTAGAGATGTGAACTACGGGAGGGGGGCGCATGTTTCGAGGTGGAGCGGTACGCACCGCGCTCGCGGCCCTCACGGCTGTCCTGTTCGCCCTCCAGTTCTTCGCACCCACCGAGGGCTTCGCAACCGCGCACACGGTTCGTCAAGTCGAGGCCAAAGCTCCTGCCGGAACCAAACCCACCGGCAGCACGCTGCGCATCGAAGCCGCCACGAAGCGCCACTGCAACCCCGCGGGCGACCCGACCGGTCCCCTGCGCGCACGCGACCGGCACCGCGCCGTCGACTTCGCACCCCAGGGGCCCGACCGCGCGGCACTGGCCCAGGAGTCGGCGACGACACCCGGGCACCACTCCGTACCGAGCGGATTCCCCCTGTCGAGACCCTCGACAGCCCACGCTCCGGCGGCACTTCAGGTCTTCCGCTGCTGACAGCCACTGACAACTGCCGACAGCCGCTGACGACCGCTGACAGCTGTCCACACCTGCTGACAGCCGCGCTCCGCTGCTCTCCGCCGTTCTCCGCCGCTCTCGGCAGCGAAGTCCCCCACCTCACCTGAATCACTGTCATGCGAGCCGACGCGCAGCCGCGCACTCGGCAAGCCCGACGCGCCCCCCACGGCGCGCCAGGAGGAGTCACCACATGCAGCCCCTCATCGACAACGCCCGTACGTTCGGACAGCGCCCTGAGGAGTTCGCCCCGCTGGCCCAAGGCCAGTCCCCCCAGGTTCTGTTCATCACCTGCTCGGATTCCAGGGTCGTCCCGGCCCTGATCACGGGCGCCCGCCCGGGAGAGCTCTTCGAGCTGCGCACCGCGGGCAACATCGTTCCCCCCTACGCCTCCGAGCACCCCACCAGCGAGGCGGCCACCATCGAGTACGCCGTGGAGGTGCTGGGCGTCCGCGACATCGTGGTCTGCGGGCACTCGCACTGCGGGGCCGTCGGCGCCCTGGTCCGCGGCGACGACCTGGACGCCGTACCGGCCGTCCGCGACTGGCTGCACCACGCCACCCCGCGTCCGGCGGGCGCGGCCGAGGACCCGGAGGTCGCCGAGGGCGTGCAGAGCCACGTCCTGGCCCAGATCCTGCGGCTGCGGTCCTACCCGTTCATCGACAAGAAGCTGGCGGAAGAGCAACTGACCCTGCACGCCTGGTACTACGAGGTGCACACCGGCGCCGTCCGCGTCCACCGCACCGAGTCCGACGCGTTCGAGGGTCTGTGATCGCCGTGCTGACCAAATTCCCTCACCTGCGGCAGGACTTCGCCGCCTCCCTGGTCGTCTTCCTGGTCGCGCTCCCGCTCTGCGTGGGCGTGGCCGTCGCCTCCGGCGTCCCGGCCGAACTCGGCCTGGTCACCGGCATAGTCGGTGGGCTGGTCACCGGAGTCATGCGGGGCAGCAGCCTCCAGGTCTCCGGGCCCGCCGCCGGTCTGACCGTGCTCGTCTTCGAGGCGGTGCAGGAGTTCGGGCTGCCCGCGCTCGGGGTGATCGTGCTGGCCGCCGGGCTGATCCAGCTCGCGATGGGCGCCCTGAAGCTGGGGCGCTGGTTCCGGGCGATATCCGTCTCGGTCGTCGAGGGCATGCTGGCCGGCATCGGCCTCGTGCTCATCGCCGGCCAGCTGTACTCCGCGGCCGGCCTGAAGGCGCCCACCACCGGGGTCGACAAAATCCTGGGGCTGCCCGGTGCCGTGGTCGACGCACTCGGCAGCGGCACCGCGCTCACCTCGCTCGCGGTCGGGGCGGGCACCGTCGCGGTGCTGGTCCTCTGGAAAAAGCTGCCCGGGAAGGCACAGACCGTGCCCGGCGCCCTCGCCGCCGTCCTGCTGGCCACCGCGGTCACCCAGGTCTTCGGCCTGTCGATCGCCACCGTCGAGGTGAACGGCCTGCTCGGCTCCATCCAGCCCCCGGGCTCGGAGGCCTTCGGTGAGCTCGCCAACCCGGCGATCTTCGGGACCATCCTCGCGTTCACGCTGATCGCCTCCGCCGAGTCGCTGTTCAGCGCGGCCGCGGTGGACCGGCTGCACGACGGGCCGCGCACCGAGTACGACAAGGAACTGATGGCCCAGGGCGCGGGCAACGCGGTGTGCGGCGCGCTCGGCGCCCTGCCCATGACCGCGGTCATCGTGCGCAGCTCCGCCAACGTCCAGGCGGGTGCGCGGACCAAGGCGTCCCGGGTCATGCACGGTGTGTGGCTGCTGCTGTTCGCGGCCCTGCTGCCCTCCGCGCTCGCCCTGATCCCGCTGCCCGCGCTCGCCGGCATCCTGGTCCACGCGGGCTTCAAGCTGATCCCCTTCCGGGCCATCGTGCCGCTGTGGCGCAGCCACCGCGGTGAGGCGCTGATCCTGGTGGCCACCGCCGTCTCGATCGTCGCGGTCAACATGTTCGAGGGCGTGCTGATCGGTCTGGCGCTGTCCGTCGCCAAGACCGCCTGGGAGGCCTCGCACCTCAAGCTCGAGATCGTCGACAAGGGCGCGGGCCCGATCCAGGCCCACCTGTCGGGCAACGCGACCTTCCTGAGGCTGCCGAAGATCCTCGACAGCCTGGAGTCGCTGCCCCAGGACCGGCCCGTGGAGCTGGACCTCTCGGGCCTGCACCACCTGGACCACGCCTGCCGCACGGCACTGGAGAACTGGGCCGAACGGCACAGTTCGGTCGGCACGGAACCGGTGCGCGTCACCGAGCCGGAGCCGGTGAGGGCTACCGCCCCGTAGCCCTCACCACCTGGTCCGAAGCCATGACGGCCTCGGACCTCACCGCCTGGTCCGAAGCCGTCATGGCTTCGGACCAGGCACCGGGCATATCGTGGCAGGAGCAGACAGAAGGACCTCTCTGAGGAGGTCGGAATGCTCCCAGAACTGTTGGCGGCGGCCGCGGCGACCGCCGCCGCCGGGTGCGTCTACCTCGCGGCGGCGGCCCGGGTGGTCAAGCAGTACGAACGCGGGGTGGTCTTCCGCCTCGGACGCCTCGCGGGCGAGGTACGGGACCCCGGGTTCACGGCGATCGTGCCGTTCGTGGACCGGCTGCACAAGGTGAACATGCAGATCGTCACGATGCCGGTACCGGCCCAGGAGGGCATCACCCGGGACAACGTGACCGTGCGCGTGGACGCGGTCGTCTACTTCCGGGTCGTCGACGCGGCGAGCGCCCTCGTCAAGGTCGAGGACTACAAGTTCGCCGTCTCCCAGATGGCCCAGACCTCGCTGCGCTCGATCATCGGCAAGAGCGAACTGGACGACCTGCTGTCCAACCGCGAGAAACTCAACGAGGGCCTGGAGCTGATGATCGACAGCCCGGCCGTCGGCTGGGGCGTGCAGGTGGACCGCGTCGAGATCAAGGACGTGTCACTGCCGGACGCGATGAAGCGGTCGATGGCCCGGCAGGCCGAGGCCGACCGTGAGCGGCGGGCCCGGATCATCAACGCCGACGCCGAACTCCAGGCCTCCAAGAAGCTCGCTGAGGCCGCCAAGGAGATGTCGGAGCAGCCCGCCGCGCTCCAGCTCCGGCTGCTCCAGACGGTCGTCGCGGTGGCCGCCGAGAAGAACTCCACGCTCGTCCTGCCGTTCCCGGTGGAGCTGCTGCGCTTCCTGGAGCGCGCGCAGGAGCACCCGACCGGGCAGTGACGGAAGGGGACACGCTACGCGCGTGGTTCCCGAGGGCCGACCCAGGTGATAGACACAGCGGCGTCACAGTTCCTGTCCGCCAGCAGGAAGGTCGCACCGCCATGTCCGCAACACGACGTCAAGTCCTCGCCCGCTCAGGGGCCCTCGGGGTCGGCATCGCCTTCACCGGGGCCCTGTCCGAGCTCTTCGCGGGAACCGCCGCCGCCCAGTCCCTCGGCCACACCGGCTACGGCCCCCTCGTCCCCGACCCGAAGGGCCTGCTGGACCTGCCGAAAGGGTTCCGCTACCAGGTCCTCTCCCGCGAGGGCGACCAGCTGCGTTCGGGTGAGGGAAAGGTTCCCTCCAACCACGACGGCATGACCGCGCTGCCCGGCAGACACGGCCGGGTGCACCTGGTCCGCAACCACGAGAACCGCCCCACCGCGCCCCTCCCGGTCCCCACGGTCGAGGGCCTCACCTACGACCCCGCGGGCAAGGGCGGTTGTACGGCCCTCACGCTGGACTCCCGCAACAACGTGCTGTCGGAGCGGGTCGCCATCGCCGGCACCGCCGTCAACTGCGCGGGCGGGCCCACCCCGTGGGGCACCTGGCTGACCTGCGAGGAGACCGAGGACAAGGCCGGCACCAACGGCTACACCAAGGACCACGGCTTCATCTTCGAGGTGAACCCGGTCGACCCGCACCGCTCGGGCGCCGTACCGCTGACCGCGATGGGCCGTTTCCAGCACGAGGCGATCGCGATCGACCCGAAGCGCGGCATCGTCTACGAGACCGAGGACGCCTTCCTCAAGCCCTTCGGCCTCTTCTACCGGTTCCTGCCCAACCGGCCCGAGGGCGGCCCCGGTTCGCTGCGGGCCGGCGGCCGGCTCCAGGCGATGCGGGTGCCCGGCGTGCCCGACCTGTCGGTGATCCAGGAGACCGGGGCCTGCTTCGAGGGCATCGAGTGGGTCGACGTACCGGACCCGCTGGCCACCGAAACCCCTGTCCGGCTCCAGGACTTCGGCCCGAAGGGCATCACCCACGCCCAGAAGCTGGAGGGCTGCTACTGGGGCGGGACCTCCGTCTACTTCGTGTCGTCGTTCGCGCGCAGCTCCGACGGTTCGGCCGCCTCCCACTTCGGGCAGATCTGGCGCTACGACCCCTCGGCGCGCCGGCTCACCCTGGTGATCGTCTTCGGCCCGGACACCGATGTGCAGCTGCCCGGCGAGTCCCCGGACAACATCTGCCTGGCCCCCAGCGGCGGCCTGATGGTGTGCGAGGACGGCAACGGGGCCCAGCACGTCTTCGGCGTGACCCGGCAGGGCGAGGTCTACGCGATGGCCCGCAACGCCCAGAACATCGGCACGCCCGAGGCACCGGAATGGGGCGAGTTCGCCGGCGTCACCTTCTCCCCCGACGGGCAGACGATGTACGTCAACTGCTACACGCCCGGGACCACCTTCGCGGTGACGGGACCCTGGCGCAGGTAGCCGCCCCTCAGGGACGGCCGGCGCGCCCCGGTCCCCCGGCGCGGGATCGAGGGACCGGACCCGGACCGGAAGGGGTGTCCCATGTCCAAGAAGGGCTCGAAAGCCCACGCGGGGAAGAAGGGCTCGAAGGCCGGTGCGGACGTCTCCCTGCGCGAGCTGCTGCGCGTGCCGGGCGGCAAGGCGGTGGACCTGGCCTCCTACGACGCCCGGGAGATCCCGGCCGGCCCTCGGGACAAGAAGGCCGGTCTCGACGCGATGGCCGCGCTCGCCGATCCGCTCGCCGACCTCCAGGAACGGCTGTGGGCGGCGGGCACGGCGGGCGACCGGCGCCGGGTGCTGCTGGTGCTCCAGGGCATGGACACCAGCGGCAAGGGCGGCACGGTCAAGCACGTCATCGGCCTGCTCAACCCCTCCGGCTGCCGTATCCAGGCGTTCAAGGCACCCACGCCGAAGGAACTGGGGCACCCCTTCCTCTGGCGGGTCAAGAAGGCCCTGCCGCAGGCCGGTGAGCTGGGCATCTTCGACCGCTCCCACTACGAGGACGTGCTGATCGCCCGGGTGCGCGAACTCGCCCCGGCCGCCGAGATCGAGCGCCGCTACGACGAGATCAACCGCTTCGAGAAGGCTCTCGCCGACGACGGCGTCACCGTCGTCAAATGCTTCCTGCACATCTCGTACGAAGAACAGCGCGACCGCCTCCTCAAGCGTCTCGACCGCCCGGACAAGCACTGGAAGTTCAACGTCTCGGACATCGACGAGCGCGCCCTGTGGCCGGCCTACCAGCGGGCGTACCAGATCGCCCTGGAGCGCTGTTCCACCCGGCACGCGCCCTGGTACCTGGTGCCGGCCGACCGCAAGTGGTACCGCAACTGGGCGGTCAGCCGTCTTCTCCTGGAGCACCTGTCCGAGCTGGACCCGCAGTACCCGAAGGCGGACTTCGATGTGGCGCAGGCCCGCAGGCGGCTGCTGGAAGAGTGATTCCCTGGGTACTCGGCCGGCATGACCGAGAACCGACACGTCAAGGGCTCGTACTGGCTGGAGACGGCACCCGGCGGCCCCCTGCCGCCACTGACCGAGGACCTCGACGTCGACGTGGCCGTGATCGGCGCCGGCATCGCCGGGCTGAGCACGGCCTGGGAGCTGACGCACGCGGGGCTGCGGGTCGCCGTACTGGAGGCCGGGCGGGTGGCGGCCGGGGTCACCGGGCACACCACCGCCAAGCTCACCGCCCTGCACACCCTGGTCTACGACAAACTGCGCCGCACCCGCGGCCGGGAGGGGGCCCGGCTGTACGCGCGCTCGCAGAGCGAGGCGGTCGAACGGGCCGCCGAGATCGCGCGGGAGCTGGGTGTCGACTGCGACTGGGAGCGGCGCAGCGCCTACACCTATGTCGGTGACGAGGGCCGGGTCGAGGAACTGCGGGCCGAGGCGGAGGCCGCCCGGGAGGCGGGGCTGCCGGCGTCGTTCGTGACGGAGACCGGGCTGCCGTTCCCGGTGGCGGGAGCGGTGCGGGTCGAGGACCAGGCGCAGTTCCATCCGCGCAAGTACCTGCTGGCCCTGGTCGAGGACCTGGTCGCCTCCGGCGCGGCGGTTCACGAGCACACCGTCGTCGTCGGTCTCGACGAGGGCGAGCCGTGCCGGCTGACGACGGACACCCGGGCGACGGTGACGGCCCGGGACGTCGTGGTCGCCACCCACTACCCGATCTTCGACCGGGCCCTGCTGTTCACCCGGCTCTCCCCGCGCCGCGAGCTGGTGGTCGCCGGGACGATCGAGCGGGAGCGGGATCCGGACGGCATGTTCATCACGCCGGACGAGGGCACCCGCTCGGTGCGCACGGCTCCCTGGGACGAGGACCGGCGGCTGCTCATCGTCACCGGCGAGCACTTCACGCCCGGCACCGGGGACACCCGGGCCCGCTTCGACGAGCTCTCGGCCTGGGCCGCCCGGCACTTCCCCGGCGTCGAGTTCACCCACGCCTGGGCCACCCAGGACAACGACCCCACGGACACGGTGCCGCTCGTCGGCCCGCTGCACCCGGGCGCCCGGCACACCTATGTCGCCACCGGGTTCGGCGGCTGGGGCATGAGCGGCGGCATCATGGCGGGCCGTCTGCTCACGGCGCAGATCACCGGCGAGGAATGCGCGTGGAGCGAGCTGTACGACCCGCGCCGGCTGCGCTCGCAGGTCCGCGAGGCCCCGTCCTTCCTCAAGCACCAGGCACAGGTGGCCCGGCACTTCGTCGGCGACCGTTTGCGCCCGTCCCCGCCGCTGGAGTCCCTGCCGCCCGGCGAGGGCGCGGTGGTCCGCGTGAACGGCGACCGGGTCGCGGTCTACCGCGACGACGAGGGCGCCCTGCACGCGGTCTCGCCACGCTGCACGCACATGGGCTGCCTGGTCTCCTTCAACGGCGCCGAGGACGCCTGGGAGTGCCCCTGCCACGGCTCCCGCTTCGACACCGACGGCAAGGTGATCCAGGGCCCGGCGACCAAGCCGCTGGAGCGGCGGGACATCTGAGCGGGTGACGCCCCGGCCGGGGCTAAGACGACAATAAGATGGTTCGTCCTATTTTCGTAAGGTGATCACTCTTGTACGACGCGTGACGGCCGCCTGTCTCCTCGGCACCGCTCTCACGGCCTGTGCCGCCACCGTCCACCCGGCGCCCCGAATGGCCCGCCCGGCCCCCTCGGCGACCAGCGCGCCGCCCACCCTCGCCCCCGGTCCGGGCGGTCTGACCCCGGTCTTCAGGAACGGGTCCCGGGCGCACGGGCGGACGGTCGCGCTCACCTTCGACGCCGACATGACCGCGGACCAAGGGGCGCGGGCGGCGGCGGGTGAGCACTTCGACAATCCGGGGCTGATCTCGGCGCTGCGGGCGCTGAAGGTGCCGGCCACCGTGTTCATGACCGGGCGGTGGGCCGAGGAGTATCCGGACCAGGCGCGTTCCATCGGGCGCGATTCCCTCTTCGAGGTGGCCAACCACTCCTACAGCCACTACGCCTTCACCGGCGACTGTTACGGGCTGCCGACGGTGCCGGCGGACCGGATGCTGACGGACGTGGAGCGGGCCTACACGGCGCTCCGGAAGGCCGGGGTGCCGGACGCGCGGCCGTACTTCCGCTTCCCCGGCGGCTGCTACGACCGGCGGGCGCTGAGGGAGCTGACCCCGGCCGGGGTGACCGCGGTCCAGTGGGACGTGGTGAGCGGCGACGCGTTCGCGACGGACGCGGAGGCGGTGGCCCGGCAGGTGCTGGAGGGGGTGCGGCCGGGGTCGGTCGTGGTCCTGCACTGCACGCGCAGTGCCGCGCCGACGACGGAACGGGTGGTGCGGACGGTGGTGCCTCAGCTGCGGGCGCGGGGCTTCCGGTTCGTGAAGGTGTCCCAGCTGATCGGGTCCTGGGCTGGAGGGTCGTGGGCTGGAGGGTCCTAGGCTGGAGGCATGAGCGAGGACTACTGCACGATCGGCAACGTGCCGAAGCCGCCGGTCGCCGAGGGGCCGCCGTACGCGGAGTGCGTGCTGTGCCGGAAGCCCACGGAGTACCCGGAGTCGTACAAGGGGATCACCCTGTGCCCGGTCTGCGAGTGGCAGGAGGCTCAGCGGACGGCCTGTTCCGGGTGAGCTTTAGGGTTGTCCGGTGAGCAACGACGTGACGCCCTCCACCGACAGCCCCTTCCGTACCGAGCAGACCGCCCGCGACCAGGCGCCGCAGTTCGTGCTGCCGCTGGTCGTCCGGATCGAGAAGGCGGCGCCGCCCGCTCGCACCGACGCCCTGGAGACCGCCGCCCGCGCCGTGCTCGTGCTGCTGAGCGACGAACGTTCCGTCGGCGACGGGGAGTGGGCCGAGACCGTGCGGGACTGGCAGGACGCCCGGATCCGCAAGGTCGTACGGCGGGCCAGGGGGGCCGAGTGGCGGCGGGCCGAGGCGCTGCCCGGGATCACGGTGACGGGGAAGTCGGCCGAGGTGCGGGTGTTCCCGCCGGTGCCGCTCGACGGCTGGCCCAAGGAACTGGCCAGGCTCCAGGTTTCCGGCACCGACCTGGACGACCCCGAGCTCCCGGTGGCGGCGGACCCCGCGGCCCCGGTGCTGTGGCTCAACCCGGATCTCGACATGTCGGCCGGCAAGGCGATGGCCCAGGCCGGTCACGGCGCCCAACTCGCCTGGTGGGAGCTGTCGGACGAGGAGAAGGCCGGCTGGCGGGACGCCGGGTTCCCGCTCGCCGTGCGCACCGCGGACCCCGGCCGCTGGGGCGAACTGACCACCAGCGGGCTGCCGTTGGTCCGTGACGCCGGTTTCACCGAGATCGCGCCAGGCAGCTGCACGGTGGTCGCCGATCATCCGGCGCTGCGATGACGTACGGGGCCGCTCGGCCGGGGCCGGGGGCACGGCCCGCAACGGGAGGCTGAAGGTGCGTCCTCCCCAACCTCAAATGTTGCTCTGAAGGTTCCCCTGTCACGGTTCGGACCGGGCGCCCGGGGCCATACCTCCGTCACGCCGCCCGGACGGCGGCCGGAGCGGGCGGAGGAGGGGGACGGACCATGGAGCGACTGGGCACGGGGATCGGGTGGCGGCCGGAGATCGCGGACGCCGTGGAGCGCATGCCGGGCATCGACTGGGTCGAGGTCGTGGCCGAGAACGTCTGCCCCGGGCATCTCCCCGAGTCGCTGCGGCGGCTGCGCGAGCGCGGGGTGACGGTGGTCCCGCACGGTGTCTCCCTCGGACTGGGCGGGGCGGAGCGGCCCGACGCCGGGAGGCTGGCCGCGCTCGCCGAGCGCGTCGGGGCGCTGGGGGCGCCGCTGGTCACCGAGCACATCGCGTTCGTGCGGGCGGGCGGCCCGCTGACCGCCTCCCCGCGTCTGGAGGCCGGGCACCTGCTGCCCGTCCCCCGCACCCGGGACGCCCTCGACGTGCTGTGCGAGAACATCCGCATCGCGCAGGACGCGCTGCCGGTGCCGCTCGCGGTGGAGAACATCGCCGCGCTGATCTCCTGGCCCGGCGAGGAGATGACCGAGGGGCAGTTCCTGTACGACCTCGCCGACCGCACCGGGGTGCGGCTGCTGATCGACGTGGCCAACCTGCACACCAACCACGTCAACCGCGCCGAGGACCCGGCCGAGGCGCTCGCCGAACTCCCCCTGGAGGCCCTCGCGTACGTCCATGTCGCGGGCGGCTTCGAGCGGGACGGGGTGTGGCACGACAGCCACGCGCACCCGGTTCCGCAGCCGGTCCTCGACATCCTCACCGACCTCGCGTCCCGGGTCTCGCCTCCGGGGGTGCTGCTGGAGCGGGACGAGAACTTCCCCGAACCGACCGAGCTGGAAGGGGAGTTGAGGGCGATCCGGGACGCCGTGGAGAAGGGGGGCGGCGGTGCGGGGCAGGCGACGGTCTCGCAGGGGCCGCCCGGCGGTGCGGGGCGTGCCGCGTCCTCGACGACGTCGGCCGGCGCTCCGGCCGAAGCCGCCCGGCAACGGCTCGCGCTCGCTCAGACCGCGCTGTTGTCCGCGCTGGTGGCGGGGACTCCGGCCCCGGAGGGGTTCGACCGGGTGCGGCTGGGGGTGCAGGCGCGGGCGCTCGCGGGGAAGCGGGCGGACGTGGTGGCGAAGGTGGCGCCGGAGCTGCCGTTGATCCTGGGGGCGGGCTACCGGCCGGCGTTCCTGGCGTACGCGCAGGGGTCGCCGATGGCGGACGGGTACCGGCGGGACGCGTTGACATTCGCCGAACACCTGCTGTTCGGCGGTGCGTTGACGGAGGCCAGGACGCGGCGTCAGGTGCGGGAGTGGTGGCTGGAGCGGTCGGGGCCCGCGCCGAGGTCCCGCAGGCCCGCCGTCCGGCTGGCCCGGGCCACGCGCAAGGTGTTGCTGCGGCGCTGAGGGGGCCGCCCTGCGTCCCGTGGTCGGCGCCCAGGGCGCGCACGGCCGTCGGCGTTGACCCGACGGTAATATGTGCACCCCGCACCTGAAACGTACTAGCGTGCGGTGCCGCAACAGGAGGCACCATGCGAGCGCGACCACGGCCGCCACTCCAGGGCCGAGGCATCTTCACCGGCACCGGAGTCATCATCGCCGGGCTGACGGCGACCCTCGTGGCGATCCTCGTCCCGATCTGGTCGTACGCCGACCGCTCGGACACGGGACTGAGCCTGCTCAAGGCCGGGACCGTGACGACCCCGTACGGCCCGCTCTCCGCGCTGGACCGGGACTTCGTCACCAAGGTGCGGCTGGCGGGGCTCTGGGAACTGCCCGCGGGTCAGCAGGCTGAGCAGAAGGGCACGACGCAGGCCGTGCGGACGGCCGGTGAGCACCTCGTGGCGGGCCACACCTTCCTGGACGCCCGGGTGCGGGACGTGGCGGCGAAGCTCGGGCTCGCCCTGCCCAACGAACCCAACGACCAGCAGAAGCAGTGGCTCGCGTCGCTGAACCAGGCCCAGGGCGTCGACTACGACCGCCAGTTCGCGAACATCCTGCGCCTCGCGCACGGCAGGGTCTTCTCGGTCGTCGCCGAGGTCCGCGCGAGCACCCAGAACTCCCTGGTCCGCGCCCTGGCCGACGACGCCAACAGCACCGTCCTCGACCACATCAAGATCCTGGAGGCCACCGGGTACGTCGACTTCGCGGCCCTGGCCCAGGATCTGGCCGGCGACAGCGCGCCGCCCCTGGTCAACTCCCCCGCGCCGCCCGGTCCGACGACCGACCCGGGCGTGGTCGTGCCGGTCACCCCGTCGCCGTACGCGACGACGTACTCGCTTCCCCCGGCCGCCTCCAGTCCGGCCCCCGCCCCGTCCTAGGCCACTTCCGGCACAGATCGCTTCCGGCACAGGCCACTTCCGGACAAACGGAACGTCACACACCGACAACACTCCGTCCGGATTGTGAACAGCCCATGGCGCGGTCGCGAGCCTTTGGCATAGAAACGCGGCATGTTCTGGGTTCTTCTCCTGCTGCTGGCCTGGGCCGCCACCGGTGCCGCCTGCACGCGGCTGTGCCTGGCCGCCGTGCACGCGGCGGCCGCGGACGCGGAAGCCCGGGAGCACGATCTGACGCTGTACGAGGCCGCGTTCCTGTCCGGCGGCCCCCGGCGGGTCGCCGATCTGACACTGGTCTCGATGGCCCGGCAGCGACGGCTGCTGCTGGCCCGCACCGGCTGGGCGACCGTCGTCGATCCGCGGGGCCGGGACGAGATGGAACGCACGGTCCTCGGGGCCATCGGACCGGAGGGGCAGTCGCGGATCGCGCCGGTGCGCGCCGGAGCGGCCGCGGCGGACGCCGTGCGCGGGCTAGGTGACCGGCTCGTGGACGCGGGCCTCGCCGTGCCCGCCGGCGCCCGGTCCGGCATCGCGTCGGGGGTCCGCCAGGTGCAGTCGGCCTCGGTGGCCGTGGTCGCGCTGGGCGTGATCGCCCTGCTGGCGCCCGCCCCGTCGGAGATGCCGCGGCATCTGGTCGCCCTCTGGTTCGCGCTGCCGCTCGCGCTGAGCCTGAGCTGCCTGGCCATCGCGAGGATCGAGGTCCACCCGTACTCGCGCTGGGCCTCCCCGGCGGGCCAGCGGCTGCTCGGCGCCCTGAGCCGGGGCACCGGCGGCACGGACGAGCGGACCTATCTCACCTCCGTCGCGGTGCGCGGCATCAGCGCGGTCGGCGAACCCGATCTGCGTGCCGCTTTCGCCCACCGTGAGCAGCGGCACGACGGCTGGGAGACCGACCCGCGCGACTGAGCGCGCCCGGGGGCGCACGGAGGCATTGGGGCCGACACCGGCGGGGCGGTGCTTGCCTTCCACCACAGCCGAACCAAACATCCCTTTTGTCGCTGCCGCGCACCGAAGGGATACCGATGAGAGCTCCCGCCCTCTACACGGCCGCCGGGTCCTTGCTGCTGACCACGCTCGCCGCCGCCCCGGCCGGGAGCGCTCCGGCCGCCCCGGGCGCCGCGGAGCTGTACGGGACCACGGTCGCCGCCGCGCGCGCCGAGACGGCCGGGATCCGCTTCGGCGCCTGCCCCGCGGTGGAGGACCTGCCCGACGGGGTCCAGTGCGGCACGGTCACGGTCCCGCTCGACTACGCGCATCCCGACGGCAAGCAGATCAAGCTGACCGTCAGCCGGGTCCGCGCCACCCACAAGGACCCGCACAACAGCAAGCGCCGGGTGCCCCGGCAGGGCGCCCTGGTCTACAACCCCGGCGGTCCCGGCGCCTCCGGCATGTACTTCCCGCTGATCGGCGCCCTGCCCGAGTGGAAGGGGCTCGCGGCGGCCTACGACCTCGTCGGCTACGCCCCGCGCGGAGTGGGGCGGTCGGCGCCGCTGTCCTGCAAGGACCCGAAGCAGTTCTTCCACGCGCCCACGCAGGCACCGACGCACCCCTCGGAGTCGTACAAGAAGGAGCGTGTCGCGGAGGCGAAGGCGTACGCACGCGGGTGTGCCCGGCGGACGGGCCCGGCGCTGCGGCACTACACCTCGCTCAACAACGCCCGTGACCTGGACGTGCTGCGGGCGGCGCTGGGCGAGCCGAGGCTGACGTTCATGGGGGCGTCGTACGGGACCTACTTCGGCGCGCTGTACGCGACGCTCTTCCCCTCACATGTGCGGCGGATGGTGTTCGACGCGGCGGTGAACCCGGACCCGGAACAGGTCTGGTACCGCAACAACCTGGACCAGTCGGCCGCGTTCGAGGACCGCTGGGCGGACTTCCGGGAGTGGACCGCCCAGCACGACGACGTGTACGGGCTCGGGAACACGGCGGACAAGGTTCTGCTCAGCTACGAGAAGGCGGCCGCACGACTGGCCGCCGAGCCGGCCGGGGGTACGGTGGGCCCGGGGCAGCTCCAGGGGGCGTTCCTGTCGGTCGGGTACTACGACGACTTCTGGCCGCACCGCGCGCAGGCGCTGTCGGCGTACCTCAAGGGCGACCCCAAGCCGCTGATCCAGCAGGCGGGCCCGCACCAGGAGGCGGCGAAGGAGGCCGAGAACTCCAACGCCGTCTACACGGCCGTCGAGTGCAACGACGCGCCCTGGCCGACGGACTGGAAGGTGTGGGACCGGGACAACACCCGGCTGGCCCGGGTGGCGCCGTTCGAGACGTGGGACAACGTCTGGATGAATCTCCCCTGCGCCTACTGGCCTATGGCCCGGCAGGAGCCGCTGGACGTGCGGACCGGGTCCGCGGAGCTGCCGGCGACGCTGATCCTCGCCGCCGAGCGGGATGCCGCCGCGCCCTATGAGGGGGCACTCGAGTTGCACCGGCGGCTGTCGGGGTCGGTGCTGGTGACCGAGCGGGACGCGGGCACGCACGGCATCGCGGGCGGCCCGAACCCCTGCGTCAACGGCTATCTGGACGCCTATCTGCTGGAGGGCCGCCTCCCGGTGCGGCGCGCCGCCTGCGCCCCGCACCCGGAGCCGAAGCCCCGGGTCGGCCCCGGAACGGGGGCCGCTGAAGGGAAGGCGGCTACGGGAGGCAAGACGGCCGCCGAAGGAACGACGGCTGCTGAAGGAAAGGCGGCTGCCGAGAAGACGGCGGCCGCCCCACCCGCTCGCTGATCAGGCGAGGCCCGCCACGAGGTCGCCGATGTCCTTGCGGCGGCCCGTGTAGAACGGGACCTCCTCGCGGACGTGCATACGGGCCTCCGAGGCACGCAGATGGCGCATGAGGTCGACGATGCGGTACAGCTCGTCGGCCTCGAACGCCAGGATCCACTCGTAGTCGCCGAGCGAGAACGACGCGACGGTGTTGGCGCGCACGTCGGGGTAGCCGCGGGCCATCTTACCGTGGTCGGCGAGCATGCGGCGGCGGTCCTCGTCGGGCAGGAGGTACCAGTCGTACGACCGCACGAACGGGTACACGCTGACGTAGTCGCGCGGGTTCTCGTCGGCCAGGAACGCCGGGATGTGGGAGCGGTTGAACTCGGCGGGGCGGTGCAGCGCCATGTTCGACCACACCGGCTCCAGGGCGCGGCCCAGCCGGGTGCGGCGGAAGAGGTTGTACGCCTCCTGCAACTGGTCGCTGGTCTCCGCGTGCCACCAGATCATGACGTCGGCGTCGGCCCGCAGCCCGGACACGTCGTAGGTGCCGCGGATCGTGACGTCCTTGGCGGCGAGCTGGTCGAACAGCTCCTGGACCTCGTCGGCGTAGCCGGTGCGGTCCTCGGGGAGCACGTCCTTCAGCTTGAAGACGGACCAGAGCGTGTAACGGATGACCTCGTTGAGGTCCTTGGCCAGCTTGCCCTTGTTCGGGACCCTGCCGGACTCGGGGGTAGGGGCGTCGTTGCTCATGGGACCTATTCTCCCGCTCCCCCGTGCAGGCTCTGCACCGGGTTGGCGGTGAGCTCCCGGACGGCGGTCAGGTCGCCCTCGATCTGGTCGGCGGCGGCGTGCGCGCTCGCGATGCAGCCCGGGATGCCGACGCCGTCGTACTGCGCGCCGCACACCGCGAGAGAGGGCAGCTTGGCGAGGTGCTCCCGGATGCGGGCCACGCGCGCGTGGTGCCCGACGGGGTACTGGGGCAGGCCGTCGGTCCAGCGGGTGACGCGGGACTCCAGGGGGGTGGCGTCGAGGCCGGTCGCCTCGCGCAGGTCATGGCGGGAGACGTCCACCAGGTCGGCGTCGTCGCGCTCCAGGATCCGCGCCTCGCCGTAGCGGCCGACGGAGGTGCGCAGGACGACCACGTCGGGGTTCTGGTCGGCGATCCAGCCCCACTTCTGGGAGGCGAAGGTGGCCGCCTTGATGGTGCGTCCGTCGACCGGCGGGACCAGGAAGCCGCTGCCCGCGGGCAGGTCGGTGTCGGAGCGGCGGTAGGCGAGGGTGACCAGGGCCATGGAGGCGTACTCGACGCCGCCGAGCTCTCCGGCGGCCTCGGGTGCCTCGGCGCGCAGGAGGGCCGCGGCGGCCGGGGCGGGGGCGGCGACGATCACCGCGTCCGCGTGCAGGACACGGTCCTGGGCGACGACCTTCCAGCCGCCGGACGCCTCGCGGCGCAGCTCGGTCACCCGGGCTCCGGTGACGATCTCGCCGCCCCGCGCGCGGATCGCGTCGGCGACGGCGAGCGGGAGGGTGCCCACGCCGCCCTCGATGCCCATGAACACGGGCCCGGTCTGCTGGTCGGCGGCCATCCTGGCCTGGATCTCGCGGACGCCCTCGGTGAGCGAGGTGTGGGTCTTCGCGATCTGGAAGAGCTGCGGGACCGCCGAGCGCATGGAGATGCGGTACGCGTCGCCCGCGTAGACCCCGCCCAGCAGGGGCTCGACGAGACGGTCGACGACCTCGCGGCCCAGGCGCGCCGCCACGTACTCCCCGACCGCCACGTCGTCGCCGATCTCGGTGCGGGGCAGTTCCGCGTCCTGACCGATACGGGCGAGTCCCTCGTCGGACAGCACTCCGGCGAGGGCGTCGGCGGTGCCGGGGACGCCCATGACATGGCCCTTGGGCATGGGGCGCAGGGCGCCCCGGGTCCAGATGGAGGCGGTCGAGGTGGCCGGGGGCTGGAGGAGGTCGGCGAGGCCCACATCCTCGGCGAGGGCCACCGCTTCCGGCCTGCGGGCCAGCATCGACTCCGCGCCGAGGTCCACGCGCGCGCCCGCGATCTCTCCGGGCAGCAGCTTGCCGCCCACCCGGTCGGACGCCTCGAGGACGGTGACGCGCGCGCCGCGCCGGGCCAGCCGGTGGGCCGCGGCCAGTCCCGCGATGCCCGCTCCGACGACGACCACCTGTGATCCGTTCATGGCCCCAGCGTCTCAGACGCCACTGACAGCCCGTCGGCGGCCCGGTGTCCTTCACGAGTCCTGACCGTGACCGCATCGGGACCGGTGGAGTCCAACGTTCTTCCCCCTTGCGGCGTCGAAGGACCGTCAGCTGTTCACGAACCTCGGGGGGACGCTCATGCGCACACCACGTTCACGCCGTTCACGAAGCTCCGTCCACCGCGGCCGGGCCCTGGCCGGGGTCCTGCTGGTGGGCGCTCTGGCGCTGGCCGGGTGCAGCGCGGGCGACGACAAGGGCGCCGACACCGCCAGTGCCGAACGGGCCGACGCACCGCAGGCCCAGTCCGACTCCGGCAGCGGGGCCGGCGCCGAGGACTCCGCGAGCGGCAAGCGGGCCACCTCCGCGCCCAAGGTCGGCGTGAACCACATCATCCGCACCGCCTCGCTGACCGTGCAGGTCAAGAACGTGCCGAAGGCCCTGGACGCGGCTCGTGCCACGACCGAGAACGCGGGCGGGTTCGTCGGCAAGGAGACGACCACGCGGGACGAGGAGGGGCACGAGCAGACGCAGGTGGTGCTGCGGGTGCCCGTCGAGAAGTACGACGAGGTCCTCGCCGACCTCCAGGGCGCGGGCAAGCTGCTGGAGCGCACCGCGAACGCGCAGGACGTCACGGACCAGGTCGTCGACGTGAGCAGCCGGATCGCGACCCAGCGCGCGAGCGTGGCGCGGATCCGTGAGCTGATGGACAAGGCGACCAAGCTGAGCGACGTGGTCACCCTGGAGGGCGAACTCAGCACCCGCGAGGCCGACCTGGAATCGCTGCTCGCCCGCCAGGCGTCCCTGAAGGACCGCACCACGCTGGCCACCATCACGCTGTCGCTGGCCGAGAAGCCGGTCGTGAAGGCCGAGAAGGACGACGACCCGGGCGTCGCCGACGCGCTGACGGGCGGCTGGGACGCGTTCGTGACCATGCTGCGCTGGATCGTGATGGCGCTGGCCGCGGTGCTGCCGTTCCTGGTGGGACTCGCGCTGGTCGTGCTCGTCTGGCTGCGGCTGATCCGCCCCCGCCTGCCCCGCCGCCCGGCCCCGGCCGGCGCCGCGACCGCCCTGGGCCCCCTGCCGACGGCCCGCCCGGCCCCGGACCCGGACGGCCCGCAGGAGCGGGGCGGGAAGGACGAGTAGCCCTGCCACCCGGCGTACCGCCTGGGGTCGAGCGCGGTGAAATGCCCCGCTCTCGTAGCGTGTTCGCATGGACATGAGTCGTGTGCGGGACGTGAGGGAACGGCTGGTCGTGATCGGTGGGGACGCCGCGGGGATGTCCGCGGCGTCCCAGGCCCGGCGGATGAAGGGCCCCGACGAACTGGAGATCGTGGCGTTCGAGCGGGGGCACTTCACCTCCTACTCGGCGTGCGGCATCCCGTACTGGGTGGGTGGGGACGTCGAGGAGCGGGACCATTTGATCGCCCGCACGCCCCAGGAGCACCGGGACCGCGGCATCGACCTGCGGCTGCGCACCGAGGTCACCGGGATCGACGTGGACCGGCAGCGGGTACGCGCGCGTGACCTCGATTCGGGGGACGAGTCCTGGACGTCGTACGACAAGCTCGTGATAGCGACCGGTGCCCGGCCGATCCGGCCCGACATGCCCGGGGTCGACGCGGACGGTGTGCACGGGGTGCAGACCCTCGACGACGGCCAGGCGCTCATCGACTCGCTGGCACGCACGCGTGGCCGCAGGGCGGTGGTCGTCGGGGCCGGTTACATCGGCGTGGAGATGGCGGAAGCCCTCATCAAGCGCGGCTACGAGGTGACGGTCGTCAACCGGGGCCGTGAGCCGATGTCCACGCTCGACCCGGACATGGGCCGGCTGGTGCACCGGGCGATGGAGGGCCTCGGCATCACCATGGTCAACGACGCCGAGGTGACCAAGGTGCTCACCGGCGAGGACGGCCGGGTGAGGGCCGTGGTCACCGAGGACGCCGAGTATCCGGCGGACGTGGTGGTGCTCGGCGTCGGCGTACGCCCCGAGACGGCCCTGGCGAAGGCGGCGGGACTGCCGCTGGGCGGTCACGGCGGTCTGCTGACCGACCTCGGGATGCGGGTGCGCGGCCACGAGAACATCTGGGCGGGCGGCGACTGCGTGGAGGTCCTCGACCTGGTCTCCGGGCAGGAGCGGCACATTCCGCTCGGCACGCACGCCAACAAGCACGGCCAGATCATCGGCATGAACGTGGGCGGCGGCTACGCCACCTTCCCCGGGGTCGTCGGCACCGCCGTCAGCAAGGTCTGCGACCTGGAGATCGCCAGGACCGGGCTGCGCGAGAAGGACGCCCGTCGGGTGGGCCTCCGATTCGAGTCGGTCACGATCGAGTCCACGAGCCGGGCCGGGTACTACCCGGGCGCCTCCCCCATGACGGTGAAGATGCTCGCCGAGCGCCGCACGGGGCGGCTGCTCGGCGTGCAGATCGTCGGGAGGGAGGGCGCGGGCAAGCGGGTCGACATCGCCGCGGTGGCCCTGACGGCGGGGATGACGGTGGAGCGGATGACGGCCCTGGACCTGGGGTACGCGCCGCCGTTCAGCCCGGTGTGGGACCCGGTGCTGGTGGCGGCCAGGAAGGCCGCCGCGAAGGTGCGGGCCACCTGAGAGCTGCCCGGGGCTGCCCGGCGGCTACGCCGTCCCGTTGATCCGCTCGATGGCCTGCCGGGCCTGGTCGGCGGGCGGCCGGGGCGGCAGCGCCGAGACGGACGCACTGGTGCTGGCGGGCATCGCGGCCGGCTGCTCACCCGCGGGCTTCGCGTGGGCCGCCGGCCGCGTGGTCCTGAGCCGGTTGCTCACCGCCTCGTCGAGCGTCACCGGACGCTGCATCTGGGACGCCAGCCTCCCGGCCTCCTGACCGAGCCTGGCCACGTCCTCCCACGGCAGTCGCACCACCAGGGACAGTTCGGCCTCGCCGTCGGGAAGCGCGTGCATCGGAGGAGTAATACGGTCGTTCATCGCCTGTTCCTCACGTAGTCCCCGTGGCCCGCCTTCCCCGTGCCACGGGCGGTTGAGGAGTCATACGCACGCGTGCGTGCGGGTGTTCACCGGCCCGCCCCGATTCGCCGGACACATCGGGGGCAGTACTTTCTTGTGGTCATCCCCGTCCATGACGTGAACCCCGTGCGCCGCACCCCCGTGGTGACGTATGCGCTCATCGCCGCGAACGTCCTCGTGTTCCTCTTCACGCCCGGCCTGGCCGGCTCCGTGGCGGGTGACAGCAGCGTGGCGCAGCTGTGCCATCTCCAGGCGTTCCTGGACCACTGGGCGGCCGTCCCGCAGGAGCTGATCCACCATCAGATGCCGAGGCTCGTCCCCACGGGCGACGTCGGCACCAACGCGCAGGGCACGACGGGGTGTGTGGTGGCCCCACCGGACTACGACAAGTCCCCGGCGCTGTCGGTCCTGACCGCGATGTTCCTGCACGGCGGCTGGCTGCACCTGCTGGGCAACATGCTGTTCCTGCTGATCTTCGGCAACAACGTCGAGGACCGCATGGGGCATGTGCGCTTCGCGCTCTTCTACGTCGTCTGCGGCTACGCGGCCTCGTACGGCTTCGCGGTCCTCAACGCGGACTCGTCCGACCCGCTGATCGGCGCCTCGGGGGCCATCGCCGGGGTCCTGGGCGCCTATCTGGTGCTGTATCCGAAGGCCAGGGTGTGGGTCCTGGTGCCCTTCCTGGTCTTCCTGCCGCTGAGACTGCCGGCCTGGCTGGTGCTGGGGTTCTGGTTCGTGCTCCAGGCGTTCTACTCGTCGGGCGAGGGCGTCTCCACCGCGGGCACGGTCGCGTACGCGGCCCACGTGGTCGGTTTCCTCGCCGGGATGCTGCTCGCCTGGCCTCTGAAGGCCGGCACTCCCCCGCCGCCGGAACCGCGCGGCCTGCTGTTCGGCAGGAAGGCGCGGCCCCGGCACACGTGGTGAGGTCGCTTATCGGGCCGTCTGCGTGTGGACGTACTCGACGAGGCGGGTGAGCGCGTCCGGGTCGGTGGACGGCATCACGCCGTGGCCGAGGTTGAAGACGTGGCCCTCCAGGTCCTTGGCCGAGTCCAGGACCTCGCGGGTCTTGGCCTCGACGGCCGCCGTCGAGGCGAACAGGACCGTCGGGTCGAGGTTGCCCTGGAGCGCCTTGCCGGGGCCGACGCGGCGGGCGGCCTCGTCGAGCGGGACCCGCCAGTCGACGCCGACGACGTCCGCGCCGGCCTCGCCGAGGAGCTGGAGGAGTTCGCCGGTGCCGACGCCGAAGTGGATGCGGGGGACGCCGTAGTGCTCGACCGCCTGGAAGACCTTCGCGGAGGCGGGCAGCACCGAGCGGCGGTAGTCGGCGGGGGCGAGGGCGCCGGCCCAGGAGTCGAAGAGCTGGACGGCGGAGGCGCCGGCCTCGATCTGGACCTTCAGGAAGGCGGCGGTGATCTCGGCGAGGCGGTCGAGCAGGTCGGCCCAGAGCTCGGGGTCGCCGTACATCATCGACTTGGCGTTCTCGTAGGTGCGGGACGGGCCGCCCTCCACGAGGTAGCTCGCGAGGGTGAAAGGCGCGCCGGCGAAACCGATCAGCGGGGTGGAGCCGAGCTCGCGGGTGAGCAGCCCGATGGCCTCGGTGACGTAGGTGACGTCCTCGGGGGTGAGGTCGCGCAGCTGGGCCAGGTCGGCGCGGGTGCGGATCGGGTGCTCGACGACCGGTCCGACGCCGGGCTTGATGTCGAGGTCGACGCCGATGGCCTTGAGCGGGACGACGATGTCGCTGTAGTAGATCGCCGCGTCCACGTTGTGCCGGCGCACCGGCTGGAGGGTGATCTCGGTGACCAGCTCGGGCCGGGCGCAGGACTCGAGCATCGGGATGCCCTCGCGGACCTTGCGGTACTCCGGCAGCGAGCGCCCGGCCTGCCGCATGAACCAGACGGGGGTGTGCGGCACGGGTTCGCGCCGGCATGCCTTGAGGAAGGCGGAGTCGTACGTGGCGGGGGGCGGCGTCTCGAGTGCACTCACGACGGAAAGTCTCGCACGGTGCGCCGTGTGCCGAGTGCGCGGTGTCCGTGTGTGCATGACGCCGAGACCGGGTGTCTAGGACGGCACCACACCGCCCTTCCCCTTAACCTTCCCGCATGGCTGCGGCTCAGGGACGAATGTCGGACGGCGCTGGTGGGATGGACGAGGCGAAGGAAGGGGACCGGGTGGGGAGCGGTGCGGCTCCGCCGGCCTTCCAGGCCGCGGTCCAGGCCCTGCGCGGCAGTCGGCTGAGGCCGCAGATCGAGATGGAGCCGACCCGGGCTCCGCAGCGGCTCGCGCCCTACGCGTACGCGGTGGAGGCCACCGTCGTCGACGGCGACCAGGACCTCGCCGACGGCCGTCTGGTGCTGCTGCACGACCCGGACGGGCACGACGCCTGGCGGGGCACCTTCCGGCTGGTGACGCTGGTGCGCGCGGAGCTGGAGCCGGAGATGGCGGCCGATCCGCTGCTGCCCGAGGTCTGCTGGTCGTGGCTGACCGGGGCGCTCGGGGGGCGCGGGCTGTCGTACGGCGAACCGAGCGGCACCGTCACGCGCGCGAGCTCGCACTACTTCGGCGGGCTGTCGGAGCGCCCAGCGGCCTCGCAGATCGAGATCCGCGCGTCCTGGACGCCCCGTGAGGGTCTGGGCGGGGTGCCGGACGCGGCGGCGCATCTGGCGTCCTGGTGCGATCTGCTGGCCCAGGTCGCCGGCCTGCCGCCGGCCGGGCCGGGTGACGCGTCGGTGGTGACGTTGCCACAGCGTCGGGACCCCCAGGCCCGCTGACCCCCCGCCGACCAGCGGAACCGTCCACCCACATGGCGCATCAATTTGTCGATACGGCCACTTTCAGTCAGGAGTGAGTCATCGAACGACCCGATGTGCTCACCGAACGATCGATCGCACGTCCGAATTGCACTAATTGTTACTCACTAGATCGTGATCATTCTCTAAAGGACGCCGGGTTCGGTGCCGAAGACGTCTGTGACCTTCCAAGCCGTCCCGCACCCCAGGAGGCCCGGTGTCCGTTCTCCTCGAGCAGCCCGCAAGCCTGGTCGCCTACCGCCCCAACAAGCCCACCGCCATGGTGGTCGTGGCCGACCCGCGTGTCCGCTCCACCGTCACCCGTCACCTCTGGGCGCTCGGTGTGCGCGATGTCATCGAGGCCTCGTCGGTGGCGGAGGCCCGTCCCCGCATCGGCAGCCCCAGAGACATCTGCGTCGCCGACGTCCACCTTCCCGACGGCTCCGGCCTGACGCTGCTGTCCGAGACCCGCGCCGCGGGCTGGCCCAACGGCCTCGCCCTCTCCGCGGCCGACGACATCGGCGCCGTGCGCAACGCCCTCGCGGGCGGCGTCAAGGGCTACGTCGTCACCGGCACCCGCACCAACCTCGGGCTCCCCACCCGACCGGGCGCCGCCCCCATCGGCGCCGCCGCCGCCCGTATGCACCGCCGCCCCCCGGGTGCCCCGAGCCACCCGGGCGGCTACCGCGAGCTCTCCGGCCGTGAGGTCGAGGTGCTCCGGCTGGTGGCCGAGGGCCAGTCGAACAAGGCCATCGGCGTCTCGATGGGCCTGTCCGCACTGACCGTCAAGAGCCACCTCGCCCGCATCGCCCGCAAGCTGGGCACGGGCGACCGGGCCGGCATGGTGGCGGTGGCCCTGCGCACCGGCATCATCCACTGAGGCTCTCCCCCGCCTCACCCGGGGCTCTTGCGAGCCTCGCTGTTCACGGACGTGAACCAGAGCTTTCACCGGGCTGACTGGTTTACGACCCTCAGGCGCCTGCCGACGGAACGTTCCGTCGGCAGGCGCTGTCCATACACGGATACCCTTGACATGTGACCGACGCCCAAGAGACCGCAGCAGACGTTTCACTGCGAACCACCGGAGGCGGCCCTCCGGACGATGGTGGATCCTCTGGCGCGGAGGCGCCGATCCCTCTGCTGGAGCCCCGTGAGGGCATTCCGCCCGTGATCGCCGACGAGGCCGCGCTCGCCGAGGTGATCGCCGCGTTCGCCGCGGGCACCGGGCCCGTCGCCGTCGACGCCGAACGGGCGTCCGGCTACCGCTACGGACAGCGCGCCTACCTCGTCCAGCTGCGCCGTGCAGGCGCGGGCACCGCGCTGATCGACCCCGTGGCCTGTCCCGACCTGTCCGGGCTCGGCGAGGCGCTCTCCGGTGTCGAATGGGTGCTGCACGCCGCCACCCAGGACCTTCCCTGCCTGCGCGAGATAGGCATGATCCCCTCCCGGCTCTTCGACACCGAGCTGGCCGGGCGGATCGCCGGGTTCCCCCGGGTGGGGCTCGGCGCGATGGTCGAGGGCGTGCTGGGCTTCGTCCTGGAGAAGGGGCACTCCGCCGTCGACTGGTCGACCCGCCCGCTGCCCGAGCCATGGCTGCGTTACGCCGCCCTCGACGTGGAGCTCCTCGTCGACCTGCGGGACGCCCTGGAGAAGGAGCTCGACCGGCAGGGCAAGCTGGAGTGGGCGCTTCAGGAGTTCGACGCGATCGCCTCCGCTCCGCCGGCCGAGCCGCGCAAGGACCCGTGGCGCCGGACCTCCGGGATGCACAAGGTACGGCGGCGTCGGCAGCTGGCCGTCGTCAAGGAGCTGTGGGAGGCGCGGGACCGGATCGCCCAGCGCCGGGACGTGTCGCCGGGCAAGGTGCTGTCCGACGCGGCGATCGTCGAAGCCGCGCTCGCGCTTCCGGTGAACGTGCACGCGCTCGCCGCACTGAACGGGTTCGGGCATCGGATGGGGCGGCGGCAGCTGGAGCAGTGGCAGGCCGCCGTCGACCGGGCCAGGGGCCTTGCCGAGGTGCAGCTGCCGCAGCCGGGACAGCCCGTGACCGGGCCTCCGCCGCCGCGCGCCTGGGCCGACAAGGACCCTGCCGCTGCGGCTCGCTTGTCTGCGGCCCGAGCGGCGGTGTCGGCGCTGGCCGAGTCACTGAACATGCCGCAGGAGAACCTGATCACTCCGGACACGGTGCGGAGGGTTTGCTGGGAGCCGCCGAGTGTCGTGAGCGCCGAGTCCGTGGGGGCGGCGTTGGCGGGGCTCGGTGCGCGTGCCTGGCAGGTCGAGCAGGTGACTCCCGTGTTGGTGGCTGCGCTGTCCGCGTAGCCGCCGCGGGGGTTCCTCGGTGTACGGCGGCTGCGGGCGCGTTGTGGCTGGTCGCGCAGTTCCCCGCGCCCCTGGGGAGTCATCTCGTCGCTCCTCGCACGAAGCCGTTGTAGATGAACCTCTGCAAGCCCAGGAAGACGATCAGCGTCGGCAGGATGACCAGGACCGTGCCTGCTGAGATGACCTCCCAGTGGGCCGCGTAGGGCCCCTTGAAGCGGAACAGGGACGTCGAGATCACGCCAAGATCTTCCGAGGGCATGTAGAGGAAGGGGATGTAGAAGTCGTTGTAGACGGTGATGCCTTTCACGATCACCACGGTGGCTGTCGCGGGCTTCAGCAGCGGGAAGATGATCTTGCGGTAGATCGTGAAGGCGTTGGCGCCGTCCAGGCGGGCCGATTCGTCCAGGGAGACCGGGATCGAGCGGACGAACTGGAGGAAGATGTAGATCGAGACGATGTCGGTGCCCATGTAGAGGGCGATCGGGGCCCACAGCGAGTCGAACATGCCGAAGCTGTTGACGATCTGGAACGTGGCCACCTGGGTCGTCACACCGGGCACCAGGGCGGCCGTCAGGAAGAGCGCCACCACCAGCTTCTTGAAGCGGAAGGTGAAGCGGTCGATGGCGTAGGCCGTCATCGAGCCGATCAGGACCGTGCCGGTGACCGAGACCAGCAGGATGATCGTGGTGTTGGTGAAGGCGGAGAGCATCTCGCCGTCCCGGAACGCCACCCCGTAGTTGTGGAAGTTCAGCAGGTCGTGCGGTAGTTCCAGCGCACCGCTCGTGTCCGCCATCTCCTTCTCCGACTTGAGGGAGGTCAGCAGGACGACGACGAGCGGGAGCAGGACGACGAGGGTCGCGGCGATCAGCGACAGGTGGACCAGGGTGCGGGCGATCCCACGGCGTGTCATACGAGGTCCACCTTGTCGTCGGGGACCAGGCGCCGCTGCACCCAGGTCACCAGCAGGATGATCAGCAGGAGGACCACGGCGGCCGCCGAGGCCAGGCCCGTCTTGTTGAAGCGGAAGGCCAGGTTGACCGTCTGGATCACGAAGGTCTCGGTGCCGGTCGCGCCGCCGGTCATGATGTACGGGATCTCGAAGACCGACAGGGAGCCGGAGATCGACAGGATCACGGTCAGGGTCAGGACCGGCTTGATGCCCGGCGCGATGATGTGGCGGAACTGGTGCCAGCGGTTGGCTCCGTCCAGTTCGGCGGCCTCGTACAGCTCACCCGGGATCGACTGGATCGCGCCCAGGAAGAGCACGAAGTTCAGGCCCAGGTAGCGCCAGACCGAGACGCCGGCCAGTGAGGTGTTCGCGGAGACAGGGGTGCCGAGCCAGGCGTGGTCGGTGTGCACGCCCAGCAGGCTCAGCACCGAGTCGAGGGTGCCGCCGTCCTGGAAGAAGTACAGGAACACGAAGCCGATGGCGACCCCGTTGATCAGGTACGGGAAGAAGAGCACGCCCTTGAAGAAGTTCCGGAAGCGGACGTTGAAACTCAGCACGGTCGCGAAGTAGAGGGCCAGCACGATCTGGACCGCGGAGGCGGCGAGGTAGTAGCCGCTCACCCAGAAAACCTCGAAGAGGTCCGGGCGGGTGAGGACCTCCTGGTAGTTGGCCGCGCCCGTGTAGTGCAGCACGGGGCTCACGCCGTCCCAGTCGGTGAAGCTGTAGGCCAGCATGTTGACGATCGGCGCGTACGTGAACGTGATCAGCAGGGCGAGCGGGGCGATCAGGAAGAGCCAGGGGGTGACACCCCGCCACGCCCGGGTGCGGCGCGAGGCGGGCGCCGGGACGGGGGCGGCCGGGCTCACCGCCACGGCCGCCTTCTCGGTGGTGTCCGTCATCACGACCCCAGGTTCTTCCGGGCATCCGTCCAGCGCTTGCTGAGGTCGCCGAGGAAGCTGTCGAGGGTGCCCTTGCGTGCGCCACGGGCGAGGTCGACGAGGTTCTGGCGGTACTCGGGGGCGTAGATGCCGACCTCCGAATCGCTGTCGAGCTGCTTGACCCGGGCGCCCTGGGTGTCGTCCACCTCGATGAGCTTCACGCCCCGGTCCTCGTACGGCTTGAGAACCGAGGGCATCGGCGCGTCCTTGAGGGGGGAGATGGACAGGTTGTCCTCGACGTAGCCGGACTTGTCGGTGAACCAGTCGATCCAGGCGCGGGCGGCCTCCTTGTACTTGGAGTGGACGTTGACGGCCTGGTTGTAGTCCGGCGAGACGGTCGCGCAGAACCTGCCGCCGGTCTGCGCCGGGAAGGGCATGAAGCCGATGTCGTCGGGGTCGGCCCCGGCCTTCTTCGCCGCGTCCCGGAACTGCACGATCGCCCAGGTGCCGAGCCACTGAGTGGCGATCTCGCCCTTGGCGGTACGGGGCTTGGACTCCTCCCAGTTGCTGGTCGTCGGGTCCTTCTCGACCAGGCCCTGTTTCACGATGTCGTGGAGCAGGGTGTCGCCGACGCGCAGGTCGGCGCCCTTGGCCCACGGGTCGCCCTCGGCGAGCTTGGTGGTGGCCTCGGGGTCGCAGCTGACGGCGCCGTCGACGTACGTCCACGAGGTGAGCGTCCAGCCCGCCGCGAAGTTGGTGTAGTACGGGATCGCGGCGGTCTTCGCCTTGATGGCCTTGAGGTCGGCGATGAACTCGGCCGGGGTGGTGGGCCATTCGGTGACCCCGGCCTGCTTCCAGATCCGCTTGTTGTAGACGAACCCGGGGGCCACGCCGGCCGGGCTCTGGCCGTAGACCTTGCCGTCGACGGTGGTGTAGTCGGTGAAGCGGTACTTCTCGGCGCGCTCGGCCCGGGTGCCCAGCGAGGCGAAGAACCTCGGGTAGTCGGCCTTCTTGATGACCGCGGGGATCAGCAGGACGTCACCGTAGTTCTCGGTGTTCATCCGGATCTTGACCTCGGCCTCGTAGTTGGTGAGGCCCTCGAACTCGACCTTGACCTTCGGATAGGTCTTGCTGAACTCGGCTGCGTACTTCTTCAGGGTGCCGTCCTGCACGAGGTCGGTGCGGACGGTGAGGACCTTGATGGTGCCGGTGACCTTCGACGGGTCGTCAGGGGCCTTGGCGTCGGCGCCCTTCGCGGATCCCCCGGTTCCGGTGCAGCCCGGGAGCAGCAGGGCGGCACTCGCGACCACGGCCAGGGACACGGCTGTACGGCGGTTCATGTGCATCAGCTCCGTTCACGGGACGGACGAGCACGAGCGGGTTGGCTGGTTCGGAACTCTGACAACGTTTTCTTAACCGGTAAAGTCGCTATCTCGCCAAGGATGGCCGTCATGGCAAAAGGTGTCCGCAGTAAGGGACTTGATCGGTTTAGGGAGTGTGTACATGCTTCAGGCCACACCGCTCACCGAGGGCTGGATCCTGCGGCACGAGGGCGGGACGCTGCCCGCCGTCGTGCCGGGCTGTGTGCACACCGATCTGCTGGCGGCCGGGGTGATCCCGGATCCCTTCCTCGGCCTGGGCGAGAGGGAGGTCGCGTGGGTGGGGCGGCGGGAGTGGACGTACGAGCGGGACCTCACGCCGAGCAACGGGCACGAGCAGATCGACCTCGTCTTCGACGGCCTGGACACCGTGGCCGAGATCCGCCTGGACGGCCAACTCGTCGGCCGGACACGGAACATGCACCGCTCCTACCGCTTCGACGTGACCGGGATGTCCGGGCGGCTGAGCGTGCGGTTCGCCTCCGCCTACGCCGAGGCCGAGGCGGTGCGCGGGCAGCTGGGCGAGCGGCCGGGCGCGTACGCCGAGCCCTATCAGTACCTCCGCAAGATGGCCTGCTCGTTCGGCTGGGACTGGGGGCCCACCCTGGTGACGGCCGGGATCTGGCGGCCGGTGCGGATCGAGCGCTGGTCGACGGCCAGGATCGCCCGGGTGCGGCCGCTGGTGAGCGTCGAACAGGGCGTGGGCGTGGTGGAGTTGGCGGTCGAGGTGGAGCGGGCCCGGGTGGAGGCGCCGCTGGCGGTGGAGGCCGTGGTGGGCGGGGTGCGAGCCCGCGCGGCGATCGACAGGGCCTCGGGGACGGTACGGCTCGAAGTCCCGGAAGCGCGCCTGTGGTGGCCGCGCGGCTACGGTGAACAACCGCTGTACGACGTCGAGTTGACCCTGCTTCACGAGGACCGGCCGCTGGACGTGTGGCGGCGCCGGATCGGCTTCCGGACCGTCGAGCTGGACCGGTCGGCCGATGAGCACGGCACCGGCTTCTGTCTGGTCGTCAACGGTGAGCGGCTCTTCGCACGCGGCGTGAACTGGATCCCGGACGACGTGTTCCCCTCCCGGATCACCCGCGAGCGGTACCGGGAGCGGCTCGGGCAGGCCGCCGCCGCCGGGGTGGACCTGGTGCGGGTCTGGGGTGGCGGGATCTACGAGAGCGAGGACTTCTACGACGCCTGCGACGAGTTGGGGCTGCTGGTGTGGCAGGACTTCCCGTTCGCCTGTGCGGCCTATCCGGAGGAGCAGCCGCTCAGGGGCGAGGTGGAGGCGGAGGCCCGGGAGAACGTCGTACGGCTGATGCCGCATCCCTCGCTGGTGCTGTGGAACGGCAACAACGAGAACCTGTGGGGGTTCCGGGACTGGGGCTGGGAGGGGCGGCTCGCCGGGGACTCCTGGGGTGAGGGGTACTACCTGGGCCTGCTGCCGCGGGTGGTGGCCGAGTCGGACCCGACGCGGCCGTACACGGCGGGCAGTCCCTGGTCCGGGTCCTGGGAGCACCACCCGAACGACCCGGCGCACGGGACGCATCACTCGTGGGAGGTGTGGAACCGGCTCGACTACGCCGCGTACCGCAGTGAAGTGCCGCGTTTCGTGGCCGAGTTCGGCTGGCAGGCACCGCCCGCACACGCCACGCTGAGGCGGGCGCTGGCCGGGGAGGAGCTCGCTGCGGACTCGCCCGGCATGCTGCACCACCAGAAGGCGGAGGACGGGAACAGCAAGCTGCGGCGCGGCCTGGAGCGGCACTTCGCCTTTCCCGAGGGGGACTTCGACCGCTGGCACTACCTCACGCAGGTCAACCAGGCACGGGCGGTGGCGGCCGGGATCGAGCACTGGCGGTCGCACTGGCCGGTGTGTGCGGGGACGGTGGTGTGGCAGCTCAACGACTGCTGGCCGGTGACGAGTTGGGCGGCGGTGGACGGGGACGGCCGGGAGAAGCCGCTCTACCACGAGCTGCGGCGGCTGTACGCGGACCGGCTGCTGACGGTCCGCGAGCGGGTGGTGGCCGTGGTCAACCAGGCGGGCGAGGAGTGGACGGGTGTCCTGCGGCTGCGGCGGGTGTCGGTCGAGGGGGCGGTGCTCGGCGAGGCGGGCCTGGAGTTCCGGGCGGGGCGGCGGGCCGTGGCCGAGGTGCCGGTGCCGGACGAGCTGGAGCCCGCCGGCCCGAAGGAGTTCCTGGTGGCCGACGCGGACGGGCTGCGGGCCCTGCGCTTCCCCTCGCCCGACCGTGACATCCCCTATCCCCGGCCCGAGTTCGATGTCGCCGTGGCGCCGGGTGCCGTCACCGTGACGGCCCGCACCCTGGTACGGGACCTGCTGCTCCAGGCCGACCGGCTGCACCCGGACGCGCGGGCCGATCGCGGGCTCGTCACCCTGCTGCCCGGGGAGCGGGTGACCATCGGGGTGAGCGGCTGGGAGACTCCTGACGCGGACGCCGCCCGCTCCGCCCTGTACTGCATGGAGCCCAGTCGATGACAGCCCAGCCGGCCGCCCGCGTCACCATCAAGGAGGTCGCCGCGCGCGCCGGGGTGTCCAAGGGGGCCGTGTCACTGGCCTTCAACCACAAGCCGGGGCTGTCGGAGGCGACCCGGGACCGGATCTTCCGGGCCGCGCGGGAGCTGGGCTGGGCGCCGAACCCCACCGCGCGGACGCTGGCCGGGTCGCGGGTGGACGTGGTGGGGCTCGCGGTCTGCCGGCCGGCCCGGCTGCTGGGGCTCGAACCGTTCTACATGGACTTCGTGTCGGGCGTGGAGAGCGTGCTGATCGAGCGGAACTGCTCGCTGCTGCTGCGGCTCGTGCGGAATGTGGAGGAGGAGGCCGGGCTCCAGGAGGCGTGGTGGCGCGGCCGGCAGATCGGCGGCTCGATCCTGGTCGACTTCCGGGCGGACGATCCGCGGGTCGCCGCCGTCGAGCGGCTGGGGATGCCGGTGGTGGCCGTGGGGCATCCCTCGCTCACCGGCACGCTGACCTCGGTGTGGACGGATGACGCGACCGCCGTGACGGAGGCCGTGCGGTATCTCGCGGCGCTCGGGCACCGGCGGATCGCCCGGGTGGGCGGCGCGGCGGCCCTCGGTCACACGGCCATGCGCACGGCAGCCTTCGACGAGGCCGCGCGGACGCTGGAGCTCGCCGGGGCCTGGCAGGTCACCACCGACTACTCGGGCGAGGCCGGGGCGCGGGCCACGCGCTCCCTGCTGACGGCCGCCCCGCCGGACCGGCCGACGGCGATCGTCTACGACAACGACATCATGGCGGTCGCGGGCCTGTCGGTCGCGGCCGAGATGGGCCTGGGCGTTCCGCACGACGTCTCGCTGCTCGCCTGGGACGACTCCCAGCTGTGCCGGCTCACCCACCCGACACTCTCCGCGATGAGCCACGACGTGCACGGATTCGGCGCGGAGGCGGCGCGTACGCTGTTCGGGGTGATCACCGGGGAGGGGCCCGGCTCGCATCCGGTGCCCACTCCGGTACTGACCCCCCGGGGTTCCACGGCGCCGCCCGGGGTGTGACCTTCGCCGCTCCGGCCTCCAGGGGTGGGCAGTCACGTTACTCATAAGTAGCATGGGCCCTGAGCGCGCGCTCAGCGCATCGCAGCAGTGCAGATCCCGCATCTGGAGGAGAGCCATCGTGCCTCGTACCGTCAGGGACGTCGTCTTCGTCGACGGCGTCCGCACCCCGTTCGGCAAGGCGGGCCCGAAGGGTATCTACCACGAGACCCGCGCCGACGACCTCGTCGTGAAGGCGATCCGGGAGCTGCTGCGCCGCAACCCGGGTCTGGACCCGAAGAAGATCGACGAGGTCGCCATCGCCGCGACCACGCAGATCGGTGACCAGGGCCTGACCATCGGCCGCACCGCGGGCATCCTCGCCGGGCTGCCGCAGTCGGTGCCCGGTTACTCCATCGACCGCATGTGCGCCGGTGCGCTGACCGCCGTCACCACGGTGGCCGGTTCGGTCGCCTTCGGTGCGTACGACATCGCCGTCGCCGGTGGTGTCGAGCACATGGGCCGCCACCCCATGGGCGAGGGCGTGGACCCGAACCCGCGGTTCGTCAGCGAGAAGCTGGTCGACGAGTCCGCGCTGTTCATGGGCATGACCGCCGAGAACCTGCACGACCGGTACCCGACGATCACCAAGCAGCGCGCCGACGAGTACGCCGTGCGCTCCCAGGAGAAGGCCGCCAAGGCGTACGCCAACGGCAAGATCCAGGCCGACCTGGTCCCGATCTCGGTGCGCCGCACCAACCCGGAGGCCGGTGAGACGGGCTGGGGCCTGGTCACCGCCGACGAGCCGATGCGCCCGGGCACCACCCTGGAGAACCTCTCCGGCCTCAAGACCCCGTTCCGCGTGCACGGCCGGGTCACCGCCGGCAACGCGGCCGGTCTGAACGACGGCGCCACCGCCTCCCTGATCGCCTCCGAGGACTTCGCGCGCGAGAACGACCTCCCGGTCAAGATGCGCCTGATCTCGTACTCCTTCGCGGGCGTCGAGCCGGAGGTCATGGGCTACGGCCCGATCCCGGCCACCGAGAAAGCCCTCGCCCAGGCGGGTCTGTCGATCTCCGACATCGGCCTGTTCGAGATCAACGAGGCCTTCGCGGTCCAGGTCCTCGCGTTCCTGGAGCACTACGGCATCGCGGACGACGACGAGCGCGTCAACCAGTACGGCGGCGCCATCGCCTTCGGTCACCCCCTGGCCTCCTCGGGTGTGCGTCTGATGACGCAGCTCGCCCGTCAGTTCGAGGAGCAGCCCGAGGTCCGCTACGGCCTGACCACCATGTGCGTCGGCTTCGGCATGGGCGCGACGGTCATCTGGGAGAACCCGAACCACAAGGACGCCGGAGGCAGCAAGTGAGCACCACTGAGCTCTTGAAGGGTGCGGCCGAGCTGTTCCCGGACGAGGTCGTCACCCAGGCGCACGTACGCCACCTGGACCTGCCGTTCAACGCGGGGCGCTTCGCGCTCATCACGCTGGACAACGGCTTCGACCACACCAAGCCGACCACCTTCGGCCCGGCGTCGCTGGCGAACCTGAACACCGCCATCGACCAGGTCGAGAAGGAGGCCTCGGCCGGCGAGATCGTCGGTGTCGGCATCACCGGCAAGCCGTTCATCTTCGCCGTGGGCGCCGACCTCAAGGGCGTCGAGCTGCTCAAGGAGCACAAGGACGCGCTGGCCATCGGCAAGGGCGGCCACGAGGTCTTCAAGCGCCTCGCCGGTATCGCGGTGCCGGCCTTCGCGTACTACAACGGTGCCGCGATGGGCGGTGGCGTCGAGGTCGGTCTGCACTGCCAGTACCGCACGGTGTCCGCGGCCCTGCCCGCCTTCTCGCTGCCCGAGGTCTTCCTCGGTCTGGTGCCCGGCTGGGGCGGCTGCACGCTGCTGCCGAACCTGATCGGCGCCGAGAAGGCCGTCTCGGTCATCATCGAGAACTCCCTCAACCAGAACAAGCAGCTCAAGGGCGCGCAGGTCTACGAACTGGGCATCGCCGACGCCCTGTTCGAGGGCGCGGACTTCCTGGAGCAGTCCCTGCTGTGGACGGCGTCCGTCCTCAAGGGCGAGATCGTCGTCGAGCGTCCGGCGATCGACCGCGGTGAGGCCTGGGACCAGGCCGTCGCCAAGGGCCGCTTCGTCGCGGACTCCAAGGTGCACGGGGCCGCCCCGGCCGCCTACCGCGCCCTGGACATCATCGAGGCCGCCAAGAACGGCGACCTCCAGCAGGGCTTCGACGCCGAGGACCAGGCCCTCGCCGACCTCATCATGGGCGGCGAACTGCGCTCCGGCATCTACGCGTTCAACCTGGTGCAGAAGCGCGGCAAGCGCCCTGCCGGTGCCCCGGACAAGAACCTGGCCCGCCCGGTCACCAAGGTGGGCGTGGTCGGCGCGGGCCTGATGGCCTCGCAGCTGGCGCTCCTCTTCCTGCGCCGCCTGGAGGTGCCGGTCGTCCTGACCGACATCGACCAGGAGCGCGTCGACAAGGGCGTGGGCTACGTCCACGCCGAGATCGAGAAGCTGCTCGGCAAGGGCCGTATCAACCAGGACAAGGCGAACCGCCTCAAGGCCCTGGTCACCGGTGTGCTGGACAAGGCCGAGGGCTTCTCCGACGCGGACTTCATCATCGAGGCCGTGTTCGAGGAGATCGGCGTCAAGCAGCAGGTGTTCGCGGAGGTCGAGGCGGTCGCCCCGGCGCACGCGATCCTGGCGACCAACACCTCCTCCCTCTCCGTCACGGAGATGGCGTCGAAGCTGAAGAACCCCGAGCGGGTCGTGGGCTTCCACTTCTTCAACCCGGTCGCGATCCTGCCGCTCCTGGAGATCGTCCGCGGCGAGCAGACCGACGACGCCTCGCTGGCGACCGCCTTCGCGGTGGCCAAGAAGCTGAAGAAGACCGCGGTGCTGGTCAAGGACGCCCCGGCGTTCGTCGTGAACCGCATCCTCACCCGCTTCATGGGCGAGATCCAGAACGTCATCGACGAGGGCACGCCGGTCGCCGTCGCGGAGAAGGCGGTGGAGCCGCTCGGCCTGCCGATGTCCCCGCTGGTCCTTCTGGAGCTGGTCGGTCCCGCGATCGGTCTGCACGTCTCGGAGACCCTCAACCGGGCCTTCCCGGACCGCTTCACGGTCTCCCCGAACCTCGCGGCCGTCGTCAAGGCGGGCAAGCGCGGCTTCTACGTCTACGACTCCGGCAAGCCGGAGCTGGACCCCGAGGTCGCCGCGCTCCTCAAGCAGGGCGATGTCGTCCTGTCCGAGGAGCAGGTCCGTGACCGCGTCCTGGACGCCGTCGCCCAGGAGATCGGGCTCATGCTCGACGAGGGTGTCGTCGCCGAGGCCCAGGACATCGACCTCTGCCTGATCACGGGCGCCGGCTGGCCCTTCCACCTGGGCGGCATCACGCCGTACCTGGACCGCGAGGGCGTCTCCGAGCGCGTGAACGGCAAGAAGTTCCTGGCCCCGGGCCTTGCTTCGGTTCCCGCGTAAGTGACTTTCGTACGGCCGTGATGGGGGCCTCCGCTGCGGCGGGGGCCCCTTGTCACGTCTCGGGTCCGGACGGGCTCCGGTCTCAGGTCCGGACGGGCTCCGGTCTCAGGTCCGGACAGGCTCCGGGACCGTGTTCTCCCGCGCCCCGGTGGGGCGTCAGACCTCCTGCCAGGCCGCCAGGGCCAGCCCCGGCTCGTCCTTCTGCCGGGCGATCCGCAGAACGCCGTCGGGAGTGATCGTGGCCGCGACGATACGGCCGTCCGCATCCTCGGCGAGGGCTACTTCCGTGCCCACCGGCAGCTGCGGCCCGGACTCCGTCCACCACAGGCCCGCCGCCTCCTGCTCGGTGGGGCAGGCGGCGAAGGCGACTCGGCCGGAGGCCGAACGCTGGGCGAGCAGCGTGCAGTCGTGGCCCTCCAGCGTGCAGCGCAGCAGGGCGACCGGGCCGGGGCCGGCCGCGGCGAGCAGAGGAACGGGCTCGGTCCCCCGCCGCCAGGCGTGGAGCATGCCCTCGGGATCCGCGAAGAACAGCGTGACGTGCTCCTTGGAGGTGGGCAGCGCGCTCAGGGTGCCCGGTTCGACGCGGCCCGGCAGCGGGTCGTCCGGTACGGGAGGCGCGCCGGCCTCCTCCTGAGCCCAGCGCAGGATGCCGGTGGGTTGGGTGGCGTACAGCTCCACCCGTCCCGACTCCCCCGTCACGGCGGTCAGTTGCTCATGGACGTCCGCCCCGTTCAGATCCGCCCAGGCGTTCCAGCCGCCGCGCTCCTTCTGCACGAGGGCGTGCACGCCGTTGCCGCGGTTGCGGACGAAGACATGGGCCCGGCCCTCCGCGTCGACGGCCACGGCGGGCAGACCGGTCCGCGCGCCCGTCCTGTCGGGGTGGCCGAGCGGGGTCCAGTCGAGGGGTGCGAGGTGGACGCGGAAGTGGGTGGAGTGGACGAGGCCCGCCTCGGCGGCCTTGGTGGGGCGCCAGGACACGAGGTGTGCGTAGCCGTCGACGCCCTGTCCGACGGCGAGTCCCGGTTGCAGGCGCTGCTCGCCGCCGACCTTGCGCCACGGCGACCATGTGTCGCTGCCGGGGCCGCGCTCGGACCGGCACCGGACTTCGTCGTCATGGGTGACGTAGACGCCGAGCCGGCCGTCGCGGGCGCGGATGAGCCAGTTGCCGTTCACTGTACGGACCATCGACACGGGACCACTCTAATCCGGGAGTCGGTCAGGAGTTCGGGCGGGCCGGGCATGGGACGCTGGGGCCATGAGTGACGTGCTGCTGGTGGTCGTGGACGCCGCGAATGTCGTCGGCTCGGTGCCGGACGGGTGGTGGCGGGACCGGCGGGGCGCGGCGGAGCGACTGCGGGACCGGCTGGCGGCGGACGGGGTGCCGGGGCGGGCCGGGCCGGTGGAGATCGTGCTGGTGGTGGAGGGAGCGGCTCGGGGGGTGTCCTCGGTGCCGGGGGTGCGGGTGGAGTCGGCGCCGGGGAGCGGGGACGACCACATGGTGGAACTGGTGGCGCGGGCCGGCCGTGAGCGGCCGGTGCTGGTGGTCACGGCGGATCGTGAACTGCGGCGGAGGGTTGGGGAGTTGGGGGCGGAGGTGGCGGGGCCGCGGGCGGTACGGCCGTAGCGCCCAGGGAAGTGCCGCGTCCGGTCGTCGGGCGGCTGCGGGTCGGTGGGGACCGGTCGCGCAGTTCCCCGCGCCCCTAAAGGCGGTGGGTGCAGGCAGGCGGACCCTCACTGCATCCACTCAAGGGCGCGGGGAACTGCGCGACCGGCCACAGCGCCCCCGCAGCCGACGACGAACCCTACGCAGCCTCCTCCGTCTCGGCCCGCCGGTTCAGACGGCTGTGGGTGCGGCCGTACAGGAAGTACACCGCGAACCCGAGCACCATCCAGATCGCGAACCGCAGCCACGTCTCCGCCGGCAGGTTGAGCATCAGCCAGAGGGAGGCCAGGACCGACAGGATCGGGATGACCGGGACCCACGGGGTGCGGAAGGCGCGCGGCAGGTCGGGGCGGGACTTGCGGAGGATGATCACGCCGATCGCCACCACCACGAACGCGAACAGCGTGCCGATGTTGACCAGTTCGGCGAGTTCGCTGAGCGGCGTGAAGCCGGCGACGATCGCGATGATCACGCCGAGCAGGATGGTCGGGCGGTGCGGGGTGCGGAACTTCGGGTGGACGTGGGAGAAGAACGTCGGCAGCAGGCCGTCGCGGCTCATCGCGAAGAACACCCGGGTCTGGCCGAGGAGCAGGATCATGCAGACGGTCGTCAGGCCGACCGCGGCGCCGAAGCTGATGAAGCCCGCGAACCACGGGTGCCCGGTGGCCTTGAACGCGTCCGCGAGCGGCGCAGTGACGGACAGGTCGGTGTACTTCTGCATGCCGGTCACCACGATCGACACGGCCACGTAGAGGGTCGTGCAGATGAGCAGGGAGCCCAGGATGCCCCGCGGCATGTCCCGTTGCGGGTTGCGGGTCTCCTCCGCGGCCGTGGCGACCACGTCGAAGCCGATGAAGGCGAAGAAGACGACCGAGGCGGCCGTGAAGATGCCCATCACGCCGAAGTTGGAGGGCGCCCAGCCGAACATCAGCTGGATGAGCGGGGACTGGAGACTGCCGCCCGCCTCGACCGCCTGGGACTTCGGGATGAACGGCTTGTAGTTGTCACCCTTGATGAAGAAGGCGCCGGCGACGATCACGGTCAGGACGACCGTCACCTTGATGGCGACGACGATCGAGGTCACCCGCGCGGAGAGCTTGGTACCGAGCACGAGGATCCCGGTGAGGACCAGGACCAGCAGCGCGGCGAGGATGTCGAAGCCGAAGCCGTGGGCGCCGTCCCGCCCGCTGAGTGCCTCCGGCAGATGGATGCCGACGTTGTCGAGCAGGGAGGCGATGTAGCCGGACCAGCCGACGGCGACCACCGCGGTGCCGAGCGCGAACTCCAGGACGAGGTCCCAGCCGATGATCCAGGCGGGCAGTTCGCCGAGGGAGGCGTAGGAGAAGGTGTACGCCGATCCGGCCACCGGGACGGTGGAGGCGAACTCGGCGTAGCAGAGCGCGGCGAGCGCGCAGACGACGCCGGCGACCACGAAGGCCAGGGCGGTCGCCGGACCGGCGTTGTTCTTGGCGACGGTGCCGGTCAGGACGAAGATGCCGGTACCGATGATGACGCCGACACCGAAGACGGTCAGATCCAGCGCGGACAAGGATTTCTTGAGCGCGTGCTCCGGCTCCTCGGTGTCTTGGATTGATTGTTCGACCTTCTTCGTCCGGAAGAGGGTGCTGCTCACGATGACCTCCCACGCTGTGTCGTCCTCGACATGATCGAGAGGGGGCGTAGGTCGTATGCCCCGGCACAGCGGGATTCACGCGAATGGGCCGGTCCCACCACTGTCAAGAGTGGCGGGACCGGCCCATACGGGTGGTCAGTCCCGGGCGGATTCCACTTCGGTGCGGGCGTCGTCGTAGCGGCCGTCCAGCTTGGAGACCAGGCCGGTGACCTGGCGGGCGATGTCGGGCGCGGTGAGCCCGATCTCGGCCATGATCTCGGCGCGGGAGGCGTGGTCGAGGAAGCGCGGCGGGATGCCGAAGTCGCGCAGCGGGACGTCCACGCCCGCGTCGCGCAGGGCCTGTGCGATCGCCGAGCCGACGCCGCCGACGCGGGAGTTGTCCTCGACGGTGACGACCACGCGGTGCCGCTCGGCGAGCGGGGCCATGGCCTCGTCCACCGGCTTGACCCAGCGCGGGTCGACGACGGTGGTGGAGATGCCCTGCCGGTCGAGGAGCGAGGCGATCTCCAGGCACATGGGGGCCAGGGCGCCCACCGAGACCAGGAGGACGTCCGGGGTGTCGGTGCCGGGCTCGCGCAGGACGTCCATGCCGCCCACCGTGCCCACGGCGGGTACGGCGGGGCCGACGACGCCCTTGGAGTAGCGCAGCACGGTCGGCGCGTCGTCGACCTGGACGGCCTCGCGGAGCTGGGCGCGCAGCTGCTCGGCGTCGCGCGGGGCGGCGAGCCGGAGCGTGGGGACGACCTGGAGCATGGACATGTCCCACATGCCGTTGTGGGAGGCGCCGTCGTCGCCGGTGACGCCGGCCCGGTCGAGGACGAAGGTCACCCCGCACTTGTGCAGGGCGACGTCCATGAGGACCTGGTCGAAGGCGCGGTTGAGGAAGGTGGCGTACACGGCGAAGACGGGGTGCACTCCCCCGGTGGCCAGGCCCGCCGCGGAGACGGCCGCGTGCTGCTCGGCGATGCCGACGTCGTAGATGCGGTCCGGGAAGGCGTCCGCGAACTTCTTCAGGCCGACCGGCTGGAGCATGGCCGCGGTGATGGCGACGATGTCCTCCCGCTCCTGGCCGAGCCTGACCATCTCGTCGCCGAAGACGGACGTCCAGCTGGCGGCGGCGGCCTTGATGGGCAGGCCGGTGTCGGGGTGGATGGGGCCGATGCCGTGGAAGCGGTCGGCCTCGTCCTGCTCGGCGGGCTTGTAGCCGCGGCCCTTCTCGGTGAGGCAGTGCACGATCACCGGGCCGTTGAACCGCTTGGCGCGGGCCAGCGCCGACTCGAGCGCCTCGATGTCGTGGCCGTCGATGGGGCCGACGTACTTCAGACCGAGGTCCTCGAACATGCCCTGGGGCGCGATGAAGTCCTTGAGGCCCTTCTTGGCGCCGTGCAGGGTCTCGTAGAGGGGCCGGCCGACGACCGGGGTGCGCTCCAGGAGGTCCTTGCCGCGGGCCAGGAAGCGCTCGTAGCCGTCTGTGGTGCGCAGGGTCGCCAGGTGGTTCGCGAGGCCGCCGATGGTGGGCGCGTAGGAGCGCTCGTTGTCGTTGACGACGATGACCAGCGGGCGGTCCTTGGCGTCGGCGATGTTGTTCAGCGCCTCCCAGGCCATGCCGCCGGTCAGGGCGCCGTCACCGATGACGGCGACGACGTGGTCGTCCCGTTTCAGCACCTGGTTGGCCTTGGCGAGGCCGTCGGCCCAGCCGAGGACGGTCGAGGCGTGGCTGTTCTCGATGACGTCGTGCTCGGACTCGGCGCGCGAGGGGTAGCCCGAGAGGCCGCCCTTGGAGCGCAGCTTCGAGAAGTCGTGGCGGCCGGTGAGCAGCTTGTGCACGTAGGACTGGTGCCCTGTGTCGAAGAGCACCCGGTCCTTGGGCGAGTCGAAGACCCGGTGCAGCGCGATGGTCAGCTCGACCACACCGAGGTTGGGGCCGAGGTGGCCGCCGGTCTTGGAGACGGCACCGACGAGGAAGCTCCTGATCTCCTCCGCCAGCTGGTCCAGCTCCTCAAGGCTGAGCCGGTCCAGATCGCGCGGTCCCCTGATACGGGTCAGCAGCTGCACCCGTGCCTCCTTGCATTAGAGCTGATCGAGCTTTGCCGGGCGTGTCGAGTCTAATGTTCTCCGACAACGAACTTGCCCGGCACCTTTTGGGTGCCGGGCAAGTGGATCTTTCCGGAAGGTCCGTACGGCGTCAGCCGCGACCGGCGGCCTTCTGGGACCTGCGCGACACGGAGTCGATGACGACCGCGCCGAGCAGCACGCCGCCGGTGATCATGTACTGGATGGAGGCGTTCATGTTCAGCAGGTCGAGACCGGTCGTGATGGACTGGATGACCAGCATGCCCAGGAGGGCGGACCACACCGAACCGCGGCCACCGAAGAGGCTGGTACCACCGATGACGGCCGCCGCGATGGCGAGCATCAGGGTGTTGCCGCCGCCGGCGCTGAGCGTGGCGCTCGCGGTCTGGCCGGCGAAGAACATACCGCCGATCGCCGCGAAACCGCCGGAGATGGCAAAGACGGTGATGCGGACCATCGGCACACTGATACCGGCACGACGCGCGGCCTCGATGCCGCCGCCCACCGCGAAGACCTGACGGCCGTACGTGGTGCGGCGGAGCACGAAGTCGACGACCACCAGCGCCGCCAGGAAGATCACCAGCGAGTTGGAGACACCCGAGGCGTTGTTCAGCACGGCGGCGGCCGCGAAGGCCGCGACGGCGAGCGCGCCGACGCGCACCAGGATCTCGACGGTCGGCCGGAAGGGCACACCCGCGGCCTTGCGGCGCCGCTGCTCGCTGAAGTTGCCGACGAGGGTCAGCACGACGGCGAGGCCGGCCAGCAGGTAGGCGCCGATGATGGCCTGGTCCATGAAGAACGAGCTCTGGCCGAACAGGTGGATCGGACCCGAGTCGGACGGGATGTTGATGGTGCCGCTGGAGCCCAGCAGCCACAGCATCAGACCGTTCCAGCCCAGCAGACCCGCCAGGGTGACGACGAACGCCGGTACACCGACCTTGGCGAAGAACCAGCCGTGCAGCGCACCGATGGCGACACCGGTGACGATCGCCAGGACGAGGGCCAGCCAGACGTTCATGCCGTGGTTGACCACCCACACCGCGAACAGGGTGGAGGCCAGACCGCTGACGGAACCGACCGACAGGTCGATCTCGCCGAGCAGCAGCACGAACACCAGGCCGATGGCGATCATGCCGGTGGCCGAGAGGTAGTAGCTGATGTTGGAGAGGTTGTCGGCGCTCAGGAAGCGGTCGTTCTTGAACTGGAAGATCGCCCAGATGACGATCAGACCGACGACGACCGGCAGCGAGCCCAGCTCACCGCCCTTGACCTTGCGGGTGAACTCGGTCCAGTAGCCCTTGAGGCCCTCTTCGCGGACCAGCAGCCGGGGGTCGACGACCGAGACCGGCGCGGCGGTGGGGTCGTCGGCGGGAGCGACCGTGGTCTGGTCCTCCGCCGTCTCCGCCTTGGAAACCTTCGACGTGTCGCTCACTTTGCCGCCTCCGCGTTGCGACGTCCCGCACGACGGGTGACGGCGTTGTCCGTGGCACCTGTGATCGCGGAGATGATTTCTTCCTGACTGGTGTCCTTCACCGAGAAGGAGCCGTTGTTCTTGCCCAGGCGCAGCACGGCGACGGTGTCGGCGACCGCCTTCACGTCGGCCATGTTGTGGCTGATGAGGATCACGGCGAGGTTGCGCTCGCGCAGCCGCTCGACCAGGTCGAGGACCTGCGCGGTCTGCTCGACGCCGAGCGCGGCCGTGGGCTCGTCGAGGATGACGACCTTGGGGTCACCGATCAGGGCGCGCGCGATGGCGACGACCTGACGCTGACCACCGGAGAGGCTCGCGATCGGGATGCGGACGCTCGGGATGCGGATGGAGAGCGTGTTCAGCAGCTCACGCGAGTTCTTCTCCATCGTGACCTCGTCGATGACGCCGCGGCGCAGCAGCTCGCGTCCGAGGTACAGGTTGCCGACCACGTCGAGGTTGTCGCACAGGGCGAGGTCCTGGTAGACCGTCGCGACGCCGAGTCCCTGGGCGTCGTGGGGCTTGTTGATGCTGACCGGCTTGCCGTCCCACTCGATGACGCCCTCATCGATGGGGTGCACGCCGGCGATCGTCTTGACCAGCGTGGACTTTCCTGCGCCGTTGTCGCCCACCAGGGCGACCACTTCTCCGGCGTGGACCTCCAGCTCTACGTCGGTGAGGGCCTGAACCGCACCGAACCGCTTGGAGACTCCGCGCAACGCCAGCACGGGCGTAGCGGACACGTGAACCATCTCCTTCGCCGCCTGACCGGCGGGGATGCCGCGCTTGGGGTAATGCGCGGAAGGTTGCGCTTTCGGCACTCGTGGGACGAGTCGCGCCGTAAGCACCGATTAACAAGTCGAACATGCGCGCGGCCGGTGCCCTTTGGCAACGGCTGCGTCCGCCATGCTTCCGTCCGGTGCCCGCCCCGCAGCGGGGTATGAAGGCGGAGCGGGCACCGGACAGGCTCTGTGCCTGCCGCCGGGGCGGGTCCCGTGCGGGACGCGCCCCGAGGGCTCAGGGCGTCCTACTGAAGGCCGGCCTTCTTGCACGCGGCGGCGTAGTCCGCGGTGCAGATCTGGGCGACGGTGTAGAGACCGTCCTTGACGACCGTGTCCTTGATGTTCTTGACGGTCACGGAGACGGGGGTCAGCAGCTTCGCCTGGACCTTGTCGCCGGAGCCGCTGGTGACCTCGGTGTCGGCCAGGGACTTGATGTCCTTGCCCTGGAGGAGGTTGACCGCGAGCTCGGCGGCGTTGTCGGCCTCGGGCTTGTAGGCCTTGTAGACCGTGGCGGACTGGGTGCCGGCGACGATCCGCTGGATGGCGGCGAGCTCGGCGTCCTGACCGGTCAGCGGGATGCTGCTGATGCCCGCGCCCTTGAGGGTGTTGGCGATACCACCGGCCATGCCGTCGTTGGCGGCGTAGACGCCCGCGATGTTCTTGGCGCCCAGCTGGGTGATGGCGGCCGACATCTTCTGCGCGGCGACGGTGTCCTTCCAGAGGCCGGACTGCTCGTAGGCGATCTTGACCTTGCCGTCGAGGACCTTGTGCGCGCCTTCCTTGAACTGCGCGGCGTTCGGGTCGGCGTCGTCACCGTTGATCATGACGACGTTGGCCTTGGGGGTCGCCTTGGAGCCGAGGGCGTCGAGCAGGGCCTGGCCCTGGAGCTCGCCGACCTTGACGTTGTCGAAGGAGACGTACGCGGAGACCGGGCCCTGGGCCAGACGGTCGTACGCGACGACCTTGACGCCCTTGCTCACCGCGGAGGCGATGGAGGACTTGATGGCGGCGGAGTCCTGCGCCGAGATGACGATCACCTTGACGCCCTTGGTGACCATGCTGCTCATCTGCTGGGCCTGCTTGGCCGGGTCGGCCGCGGCGTTGGCGTAGGAGACGGTGCAGTCGCTGCACAGCTCCTTGACCTTGGCCTCGAAGTACGGCTTGTCGAACTTCTCGTACCGCGCGGTGACGTTGTCGGGCAGGAGCAGACCGATCGACTTGCCGCCGGAGCCCGAGCTGCTGCTGTCGCTGGTCTTGTCGTCGCCGGCCTTGCCACAGGCGGCGACCGAGACGGCGAGCCCGGAGATGGCGACGGATACGGCCACACGACGCATGAGCGTGTTCACTTGAGAAACCTCCCTGACGAGGCCGCGTCGTTGCGGCCGAGGTGGCTGGAAGTCAACTCGGCCACACGTGCGACGTCAAGAAGTAAATACTTAACGAGATGGCAACGACCTCCTGCGTTCTCTAAGTGAACGCAGGTGACGCCGCGTGCAGCGTGCTGTCCAAAAGGGTCGAATCACCCATCTCGCTGAGCGCGAGGGCGAGTGCTCCGAGCACCTCCGCACGGCCGCCAAGTGCCCCTGGAAGCACAGACAGTTGGCGGGCCGCACTAGGGATCGCATAGCGGCCGACAGACTCCCGGATCGGCCCGAGCACCAGCTCACCGGCCTCGGCGAGATCACCGCCCAGGACCACTCGGCTCGGGTTCAGCAAGTTGCAGAGATTGGCGACTCCACTGCCGATGTGTCGGCCGACGTCGGCGATCACCCGACGGCAACCAGGGTCTCCGTCCCGCGCCAGCCTCACCACGCCCTCCATGGTCAGGTCGGTGCCGTGACTGGACTGGAGGAGCGGGAGCACATAGCGCGCCGCCGCGAAGGTCTCCAGGCAGCCGCGATTGCCGCAACGGCAGACGGGGCCGGATTCATCAAGAGTAATATGCCCGATTTCTCCCGCTGTGCCACCCGGGCCACGGTAGATCTTGCCGCTGATCACCAGACCGGCGCCCACACCGCTCGCGACCTTGATGTACGCCAGGTCCCTGACCCCCCGGCCACTGCCCCACACCAGCTCACCTAGGGCGCCCAGGTTCGCGTCGTTGTCCACGTGAACGGGCACGCCGAGGCGCCCCCCGAGCTCCTCGGCCGGCTTGGTGCCGATCCAGCCCGGCAGGATGGCGGAGGAGCCCAGGGAGCCGGATTCCAGGTCGATCGGGCCGGGCACGCCGAGGCCCACCCCGGCGATCTTCGTACGGTCCACACCGGTCGCCTCGATCAGCCGGGTGACCAGCTGTTCCGCCCGGTCGAAGCCCTGCGTGGAAGAGGCGTCCACGTCCAGCGGTTCGGACTCCTCGGCAAGTACCTGGTGGGCGAGGTTCCCGATCGCGACGCGCAAATGGGTGTGCCCGAAGTCCACCCCTATGACGATGCCGGCGTCCCCGCTCAGGGAGACGGCGCGCGCCCGTCGGCCACCCGCCGACGTGGGCGTGACCTCGACGGTTCCGCCGTCCTTGAGCTCGCGGACGATGTTGGAGACGGTCGCGGCGGACAGCCCCGTGGTCCGGGCGATCTCCGCTTGCGTGAGCGACCCGGCCAGCCGGACGGCCCGCACGACCCGCTCCAGGTTGGCTCGGTGCAGCGACGACTGCGACCCCGGAGTCTCCACGACGACCTCCTGCGCGCGGGACCGCAGCGATGAGGCCCCGTCTATGTCCAACTAGTGAACTCTAAGCTGAGCCGTTCGGGTCGCCTCCCGTCAAGAGGTTGAACAGTTTCAGGGGCCCAGCGCACACCTGAGCACACCGTCACCGAAATCGGGGACGGTGTGCTTGCGGGCGCTCGCGGAGCGCTACTTCAAGGTCGCCGAAGTGAGGCCCGCCTGCACCTGGCGCTGGAAGGACAGGTACACCACCAGCATGGGGATCATCGCGATGGTCACCCCGGCGAAGAGCACGGGCAGGTCCGAGGCGTATCCCATCTGCTGCTGGAGCTGGATGAGGCCCTGGGTGAGCACATAACGCTCCGGATCGTCCCCGCTCTGCGGCTGCATCAGCACGGTGGGCAGGATGAACTGGTTCCACTGACCGAGCGTGTTGAAGATGCCGACGCTGATCAGCCCGGGCTTCGCCATCGGCAGCATCACCTGGAAGAACGTCCGGGTGTGCGAGGCGCCGTCGAGCACCGCGGCCTCGAACACGGCCGTGGGCAGCGTCCGGAAGAACGCGTGCATGAAGAACACCGTGAACGGCATCGAGTAGGCGACGTACACCAGGATCAGCCCCTGGTAGGTGTTCAGCATGTCCAGCCGCTTCACCATGAAGAACAGCGGGACCAGGGCCAGGAAGACCGGGAACATCGCGCCCGCGACGAAGAAGAAGTACAGGAACCTGTTGCCCCAGAACTCGTAGCGGGCCAGGACGTAGGCGGCCATGGAACCGAGGAGCATCGTCAGCGGCACCGAGAAGACGAGCACGATGACGGTGTTCAGGAAGTAGTCGCCGATGCCCTTCTCCCAGGCCCGTCCGAAGACGTCCAGGGACCAGTGCTGCGGCCAGCCGAAGGCGGAGCCGCCGATCTGGGCGTCGGTCTTGAAGGAGCTGAGCACCAGCCACAGCAGTGGCAGCACGATCAGCAGGGCCCACAGCGCGAGGAAGCCGTGCGAGAAGGCGTTCAGGACGACGCCCTCGCTGCGCTCGCTGCCGGGGCGGGCCGGGGCCTTGCCCGTGGTCCGCTGGACCGGGACGGCCGCGGTCTCCTTGATGGGTGCGCTCATCGTCGCAATCTCTCCCGCTCAGAACTCGACGCGGTCGCGGCGGGTGGCACGCAGCATGACCACGGACAGGACCAGGGTGAGCAGCAGCATGACGACGCCCATCGCACAGGCGTATCCGCTCTTGCCGAAGTACTGGAAGTTGCGCATCATCACCGTCGACATCACGTCGCTGTGGTGGTCGGGGCCGCCGCCGTAGGCGCCCATGTTCTGGGTCATCGACGACACCAGCACGAACATGTCCATCGCCACGATGCCCAGATAGACCCAGGCGGTCTGCACGGTGTCCCACAGCAGGGGCAGGGTGATGCGGAAGAAGGACTGGTTGCGGCCCGCGCCGTCGATCAGCGCGGCCTCGTAGATGTCCCTCGGGATGGACTGCATGGCCGCCGAGAACAGCACCAGGTAGAAGCCGACCCCGTGCCAGACCACGGCGATGAGCAGCATCCACAGCACCAGGTGGGGCTCGTTGAGCCATTCCACCGGGTTCTCGGCGTCACCCAGGCCGAGTTTGATCAGGATGCCGTTGAGCAGGCCGCCGCCGTCACTGCGGTACACCGCGTTGAACAGCACGGCGACGATCGCGAGGGACAGCACCTGGGGAAAGAAGTAGACGACTTTGTAGAACTGAGATCCCGCCACTCCCCCCACTCCGCCGGCCTTGCTGCGCCCGCCCGCGTTCAGCATGAACGCGAAGAACAGGGCGAGCAGAATGGTGATCACCGGAATGAAGATCAGGAACAGGATGTTGTGCCAGACGGCCTGCATGAAGACGTCGTCGTGGAACAGCGCCTTGTAGTTGTCCAAGCCGATGAACTTGAACGTCTGCGACTGCCCTTTCCAGTCGGTCAGCGAATAGCCGAACGTCTGGATGTAGGGCCAGATCACGAAGATCAGGTAGAGCGACACGGGAGCGAAGAGAAATCCCGCGACGAACCTGTACTGCCCTTTGCGCATTGGCGATTCCTGCCCCTGGTGTCCTTTCCCGGGCCGGAGCGCTCCGGCCCGGGAAACGGCGTTGCGGTCAGTCCCGGTGGTTCTTCTTGGACGCCGGGTCCTTGGCCTGCTTGTCGACCGCGGCCTGGGCCCGCTTGAGCCACTCCTTCGGCTGGATGCGCTTGGCCATCAGCTCGTTGGACGCGGCCTCGATCGCCGCTCCCATCTCGCTGTACCACTCGGTGTACAGGTAGCGGAAGGTGTCGTCACCGGCCGCCTTCGAGGCCTCGACGGTGGACTGGGTGCCCGGGCGCAGCTTGACGCTCGGGTCGACACCGTCCTTGAGGATGGTGAGCGAGTTGGCCTCCTTGGCGAAGAGGGTCGACCACTCCTTGGAGAGCATGCGGCGCATGAACTCCTTGGCCGCCGGCAGGTTCTTGGCCTTCGACGGGATGATGAAGGGTTCTCCGGAGCCGGCCCGGATCGCCTGGAAGGGCAGTGCGCTGCCGGGCAGCAGCGGCATCGGCATGAACTTCATGTCGAAGTCCGCCGGCGTCTGCTTGAGCTGCTCGTTCTCCAGCCAGGAACCGCAGGTGATGAAGGCGGCCTTGTACTGGTTCCAGCGGGTCTGGGACTCGGTGTGGGTCAGGCCGTTGGTGCCGGGCATCAACAGGCCCTTCTCGACGACCTCGTAGATCGCCTCGACGCCGGCCTGGGCCGCGTCCGAGCCGACGAAGGCCTTCGGGTCGAGGTTGTCGATCGCCTTCATGGCGTCCAGACCGCCCTTCTTGGCGATCAGGTCCATGATGGCGACGTTGATGTAGTACGGGTACTTGCCCTGGTGGGCGAGGCCGCCGATGCCCTGCTTCTTGGCGTCCTGGCAGACGGCGAGGAAGTCGTCCCAGGTCTTGGGCTCCTCCCAGCCCTTCTCCTTGAAGAGCTTGCCGGAGTACCACAGGCCCCAGACGGTGTAGATGTAGTTGAGGGCGACGATCTTGCCCTCCTGGAGACCCGCGTCGAGGGTGCCCGGGATGATCAGGTCGCGGACCTTCTTGCCGGGATCGTCGACCGCGGGCGCGTCCAGGACCTCGGCGAGGTCGAGCAGCTGCCCGTTCTTGTAGAGGACGTCGACCTTGATCTGCTGGGCGCCGGAGTCGTCGACGATGTCCGGCGGGTTGCCCGCGTTGAAGCGCGGCTGGAGCTTTCCGGTGATCTCCTGGGTGCCGGTGTGGGTGGAGGTGACGCCGAGCTTCTTCTGGAAGTCGGCCTCCCACGCCTTGGCGTAGTCGTCGCCGTAGCCGCCCTTGAAGATCACGACGTCGAGCTTGCTGCCCTTCGCCGCGCCGAAGGGATTCTCCTTCGAGGCGGTGCCCTTGGTGCTGTCGTCACTCGAATCGTCGCCGCCGCCGCTGGCGCAGGCGGAGAGAAAACCGGTCGCGGGAACGGCGGCCAGTCCCAGTGCGGCCGACCGCTTGATCACATCGCGGCGGCCGACACCCGCGTTGCCGTTCGTGCTGTTCTCGGCGGAAGTGGATCCCATGCTCAAGTCCTCGCCTTCTCCAGGACTCAGGCGGTGAACCGGATCCTCCCCGGCACCGCGGTCAGGTCAAGCAGGTTCGTGCAAGAGGTTCGTGCGAGTGGGGTGAATCGCCGACAGGTATAGTCCACTTCCCGCCGACGGAGCAAGATCGAATGCAAGGTTGGCCATGGGTGTTCTCGAGTTGAGACCTCGCGGAAATATGAGTGCCCTGTGCGAGACTTGCCGGAAAAATCCGCGACATAGACCCCGAATGCCGCAGCCAACACCCTTGACACCACTGCGCACTTGGGCCCCTACTGATCCTTGCACGGATCGCCTGACAACGTTGTCCATCCTTGTGCAGGGAGGGTACTCGACCATGCCCCGGAACAGAACCCGGCTCAGACGGAGTACGGCGGTCGTCCTCACGGCCGCCTTCTGCGTGACCGTAGGCTCCCAGGGCGCGGCGGTCGCCCTGCCCGAGGCCGCCGCCCCGGCCGACCAGGAGTTCCGCTCCTCCTTCGAGGCCGGTGACCCGGCCCCCGACTGGACCAGCACGGTCGACGCCGGCAGGTCCTCCGGCGTCGACGGCGGCTACCGTACCGGCGTCCCCGGCAATGTCACCGACCGTGTCACGGACATCCGGGCGAGCGCCGAGAACGCCTCCGGCGGCGAGGTGAAGGAGAACCTCGCGGACGGCGAACCGGGCACCAAGTGGCTGGCCTTCGCGTCCACGGGCTGGGCGGAGTTCGACCTGGACCAGCCGGTGAAGGCGGTCACCTACGCGCTGACCTCGGCCAACGACTTCGCCGAGCGCGACCCGAGGGACTGGAGCCTCAAGGGCTCCACGGACGGCAAGGACTGGAAGACCCTGGACACCCGGTCGGGTGAGACCTTCGCCGAGCGGTTCCAGACGAAGTCGTACGACATCCCGGCGGACGCCGTCGCCGAGTACCGGCACTTCCGGCTGGAGATCACGAGGAACAACGGCGCCTCCGGGATCCTCCAGCTCGCCGACCTCCAGCTCTCCACGGGCGCGAACGAGGGGCCGGTGCCCCCGGACATGCTCTCGCTCGTCGACCGCGGCCCGACCGGATCGCCCACCGCGAAGGCGGCCGCGGGATTCACCGGAAAGAAGGCCCTGCGTTACGCCGGACGGCACACGGCCCAGGGACGGGCGTACTCGTACAACAAGATCTTCGACGTGGACGTGAGGGTCGACCGGCTCACCCGGCTGTCGTACCGGATCTACCCGTCGATGGTGGACGGCGACCGGGACTACGACTCGACGAACGTCTCCGTGGACCTCGCCTTCACCGACGGCACCTTCCTCAGCCACCTCGGGGCGCGTGACCAGCACGGATTCCCGCTCTCGCCGCAGGGGCAGGGCGCGTCGAAAGCGCTGTACGTCAACCAGTGGAACCAGGTGGCCGCGCGTATCGGGTCGGTCGCGGCCGGGAAGACCGTCGACCGGATCCTCGTCGCCTACGACTCCCCCGCCGGACCGGCGAAGTTCCGGGGCTGGCTGGACGACGTGACGCTGGAGCGGGCCGCGCCGGAGCTGCCGAAGGCGCATCTGTCCGACTACGCGCTCACCACCCGCGGCACCCACTCCAGCGGTGGCTTCTCGCGCGGCAACGACTTCCCGGCCACGGCCGTGCCGCACGGCTTCAACTTCTGGACACCGGTGACCGACGCGGGTTCGCTCAGCTGGCTCTACGACTACGCACGCGCGAACAACGAGGACAACCTGCCGACGATCCAGGCGTTCAGCGCGAGCCACGAGCCGAGCCCCTGGATGGGTGACCGGCAGACCTTCCAGGTGATGCCGTCGACCGCCGCCGGAACACCCGCCACCGGCCGGGAGGCGCGCGAGCTGGCCTTCCGGCACGAGAACGAGACCGCGCGGCCGTACTACTACGGGGTGCGGTTCGAGAACGGGCTGACGGCGGAGATGGCGCCGACGGACCACGCGGCGGTGCTGCGCTTCAGCTACCCGGGCGACGACGCGAGCGTCCTCTTCGACAACGTCACGGACCAGGCGGGACTCACGCTCGACAAGGACAGCGGGACCTTCACGGGCTACTCGGACGTGAAGTCCGGCCTGTCCACAGGAGCGACGCGGCTGTTCGTCTACGGCGTGTTCGACAAGCCGGTGGTGGACGGGGCGTCGAGCGGAGTCAAGGGATACCTGCGCTTCGACGACCGGACCGTCACCCTGCGCATCGCCACCTCCCTCATCAGTCTCGACCAGGCCAAGGACAACCTGCGCCAGGAGATCCCGGACGGCACCTCCTTCGACGACGTGAAGGCGGCCGCCCGGCGCGCCTGGGACCGGATCCTCGGCAGGGTCGAGGTCGAGGGCGCCACCGAGGACCAGCTGACCACGCTGTACTCCAGCCTGTACCGGCTCTACCTCTACCCCAACTCCGGTTTCGAGAAGGTGGGTTCGAAGTACCAGTACGCCTCGCCGTTCTCGCCGATGCCGTCCCAGGACACCCCGACGCACACCGGGGCGAAGATCGTGGACGGCAAGGTGTACGTCAACAACGGCTTCTGGGACACCTATCGGACGACCTGGCCGGCGTACTCGCTGCTGACGCCCGCTCAGGCGGGCGAGATGGTCGACGGGTTCGTGCAGCAGTACAAGGACGGCGGCTGGACCTCGCGCTGGTCCTCACCCGGATACGCGGACCTGATGACCGGCACCTCCTCGGACGTGGCCTTCGCAGATGCGTACGTCAAGGGCGTGGACTTCGACGCGAAGTCGGCGTACGAGGCCGCCCTGAAGAACGCCACGGTCGCGCCCCCGTCCTCCGGCGTGGGCCGCAAGGGCATGCAGACCTCGCCCTTCCTCGGCTACACCAGCACCGACACCCACGAGGGCCTGTCCTGGGCGCTGGAGGGCTACCTCAACGACTACGGCATCGCGCGGATGGGCCGGGCGCTCTACGCGAAGACGGGAGACAAGCGCTACCGGGAGGAATCGGAGTACTTCCTCAACCGGGCGCAGGACTACGTGTGTCTCTTCGACCCGAAGGCCGGGTTCTTCCAGGGCCGTGACGAGAAGGGCGATTGGCGGGTGCCATCGGCGAGTTACGACCCGCGCGTGTGGGGCTACGACTACACCGAGACCAACGGCTGGGGGTACGCCTTCACCGCCCCGCAGGACAGCCGGGGGCTCGCCAACCTGTACGGCGGACGTGCGGGGTTGGCCGAGAAGCTGGACACGTACTTCTCGACACCGGAGACGGCCTCGCCCGAGTTCGTCGGCTCCTACGGCGGTGTCATCCACGAGATGACGGAGGCGCGGGACGTCCGGATGGGCATGTACGGGCACTCCAACCAGGTCGCCCACCACGTCACCTACATGTACGACGCGGCCGGTCAGCCCTGGAAGACGCAGAGGAACGTGCGTGAGGTGCTGTCGCGGCTGTACGTCGGCAGCGAGATCGGGCAGGGCTACCACGGTGACGAGGACAACGGAGAGCAGTCGGCCTGGTACCTGTTCTCGGCGCTGGGCTTCTATCCGCTGGTGATGGGCAGCGGAGAATACGCCGTCGGCTCACCGCTGTTCACCAAGGCGACGGTCCATCTGGAGAACGGCCGGGACCTGGTGGTCAGAGCACCGGAGAACAGCGCGCGGAACGTGTACGTGCAGGGCCTGAAGGTCAACGGCAAGCCGTGGACGTCGACTTCGCTCCCCCACTCGGTGCTGTCCAAGGGGGCCGTCCTGGACTTCGCCATGGGCCCCCGTCCCTCGAAGTGGGGTACGGGCAAGAACGCTGCGCCGGTGTCGATCACCCAGGACGACGATGTGCCGACGCCGCGTGCGGACGTGCTGTCCGGTGACGGGGCCCTGTTCGACAACACCTCGGCGACGGACGCGGCCGTGACCTCGGTCGACCTGCCGGTGTCCGGCGACATCGAGGGGGTCCAGTACACGGTGACCTCGTCCTCGGACCGGACGAAGGCACCGGCCGGCTGGACGCTCCAGGGCTCGGCCGACGGCAGCACCTGGAAGACCCTCGACCGGCGGTCCGGGGAGTCCTTCGCCTGGGACCGGCAGACACGGGCGTTCACCGTGAGGTCTCCGGGTACGTACGGGAAGTACCGTCTGGTGCTCGACGGCGAGGCGGTCCTGTCGGAGGTCGAACTGCTGGCCTGAACAACGGCGTTGGGGGTCCCATGCAGGGTGTCGATCCGGCCTGGCTGCCGGACGGTGCGTTCCGGCCGATCGGCACCCGGCGGACCCTGATCCGCGGCACGGGCCCGCTGGTGGACACGGTCCGGGGGGAGGTGACGGAGGCCTGCGCCCGGTTCGGGGGCGCGGTCGTCCAGGACGCCCCCGACCTCGTGCTGGAGCTGACCGACGACGGCGGCGAGGGCGACGACGACGGCGAGACCTTCGCCTACGGTCGTCGTGACGGCTGTACGACTGTCACGGCGACCGGCGCGCGGGGGCTGCTGTACGGCTTCTTCCATGTCGTACGGCTCGGGGAGGCGGCGTTCTCCGGCGAGACCGAACTGGAGCACCAGCGGCCCGAGTTGGCTCTGCGGATGCTCGACCACTGGGACAACGTGGCCGTGCACCCGGTCATGGGCCAGGTGGAGCGCGGGTACGCGGGCGGGTCGCTGTTCTGGGCGGACGGACGGGCCCGCGGGGACCTGGACCGGGTCCGGGCGTACGGCAGGCTGCTGGCGGCCTGCGGGATCAACGCGGTGGCCGTGAACAACGTCAACGTGCACGCGGCGGAGGCCCGGCTGCTGACCGACCGGATCGGTGAAGTGGCGGACATCGCGGGCGCGTTGCGGCCGTACGGCATCCGCACGCATCTGTCGGTGACCTTCGCCGCGCCGGTCGTGCTGGGCGGGCTGGAGACGGCCGACCCGCTCGACGCCGAAGTGCGGAGGTGGTGGGCCGGGACGGCCGCCCGGGTGTACGCGGCGATCCCCGACTTCGGCGGGTTCGTCGTGAAGGCGGACTCGGAGGGGCAGCCGGGGCCGTTCGCGTACGGGCGCAGTCATGCGGACGGGGCGAACATGCTCGCCGCCGCCCTCGCTCCGCACGGCGGAACCGTTCACTGGCGGGCCTTCGTCTACGACCACCGCCAGGACTGGCGGGACCGCTCGACGGACCGGGCGCGGGCCGCGTACGACCATTTCGTGCCGCTGGACGGGGAGTTCGCCGACAACGCCGTCCTCCAGGTCAAGCACGGCCCGATGGACTTCCAGGTGCGGGAGCCGGTCTCACCGCTGATCGGGGCGATGCCGGGGACCCGCCTTGCGGTGGAGCTCCAGGCCACGCAGGAGTACACCGGGCAGCAGCGGCACGTGTGCTGGCTGGGGCCGATGTGGAGCGAGGTCCTGCGGTGCGAGATCGCCGAGGGGTCCCCGGTGGGCGCGCTGGCGCGCGGTGGGCTCGTCGCCGTGTCCAACGTCGGGGACGACCCGTTCTGGACGGGGCATCCGCTGGCCCAGGCGAATCTGTACACGTTCGGCCGGCTGGCCTGGGAGCCGGGCGCCGATCCGCACCGGATCCTCGACGAATGGATCCGGCTCAGCTTCGGGGCGGGACCCGGGTCGGGTCCTGCGGTGGCCCTGCGCTCGATCCTGGACGGTTCGTGGCGGACGTACGAGAAGTACACCGCTCCGCTCGGGGTGGGCTTCATGGTGCAGCCGGGGCACCACTACGGTCCGAGTGTCGACGGCTACGAGTACAGCCCGTGGGGCACCTACCACTTCGCCGACCGTGACGGCGTCGGCGTGGACCGGAGCGTGGCGAGCGGGACCGGGTACGCCGGGCAGTACGCCAAGCCGTGGGCCGAGCTGTACGAGTCTCCCGAGACCTGCCCGGACGAACTGCTGCTGTTCTTCCACCACGTGTCGTACGACCACATGCTGAAGAGCGGTAAGACGGTGATCCAGCACATCTACGACACGCACTTCGAGGGCGTGGCGGAGGTGGAGGCGGCCCGGGACGTGTGGGCTTCGCTGGTGGGGCTCGTGGACCCGGCACGCCATGCGCGGGTGGCGGAGCGGTTCGAGGAGCAGCTCCGGAGCGCCCGCGAGTGGCGCGATCAGGTCAACAGCTACTTCTTCCGGAAGTCCGGGGTGCCGGACGAACGGGGACGGCGGATCCATTAGTCGCTGCCGTAGGGGATCTTGGGGCTCGGCGGGGTCATGCGGTGAAGTCCTGCTGGGTCTCGGCGATCACCGGGCGGCTGCTGTGCAGCAGGGACAGCAGCAGCGGAGCGGCGAGCAGGGCGGGCAGGGCCTCGGTGAGCGCGGCGGTCCCGGCGGTGGTCAGGACGAGCAGTGAGGCGGCGCCGAGGGTGGCCCGGGGGTGGCGGAACAGGAAGTAGGCGGCGAGGCGGGCGGTGTCACGGGCCCGGAAGGTGAACAGGGCGGTCAGGACGAGAGCGTGGGCGCCCCACAGGAGGGAGCCGGCGCCGACGGCCGCGAGCAGTACCGCCCACCAGCCGGGCAGGCCGGTGGCCGGGAAGTGGGTGAGCGTGAACGCGATGACCGTGAGCCAGGCCAGCAGCGGGGTCCACAGCTTCAGGGCGGGGACGGCGTTGAGCCGCCAGCCTCGCCGGTAGGCCCGCGCCGGGTGGAGGTCGGTCAGATCGCGGTCGCGGTGGTGAAGGGCGTACAGGGCGGCGGCGGTCGCCGGGCCGAGGGGCAGCAGGCAGACGGCGGCGAGGGGCAGGTTCGCGGGGTCGGGCCCGATGAGAAGCAACCCGGTGAGGCCCGGCGAGGCACCGACCAGCAGCAGGGCCTCGACGGTGAGGAGGGTGTGGACGAGGGCGGCGGCCCGGGAGAGTGAGCCTTGGCCGAAGGCGACGGACGTGCTCATGGGGTCTCCCTGGTCGGCAGGCGGTGCGCGGCTCGAATGCACCGGCTGTGGGCCCCTGCGCCGCCGGCCACCTCGCCGGCCCACGGCGGGGGCTCGTTCCTCATCCGGCTCACCCGTTCTCCTTCCTGAACCGTTCGTGCGCCTTGTTGTGCAGGTCGACGAGTTGCTGCATGTTCTTCGCCTTCAGCTCGGCGAGGTGGGCGTCCCAGTCGGACATCGGGCGTTTGCCGAGCACGAACTGGAGGGTGTTCTGGATGGCGGTGTCCTTGAGCGGGGTGTCCCAGAGCGTCGCCTGTTCCTGCTCGAAGGACTGGAGCGGGTGGGCCGGGTCGACGGGAAGCTGCTTCCGCTGGGACATGACGTCCTGGAACTTCTTCTCGTCGGGACTGAAGTTGGAGGAGACCAGCTCCCAGCTTCCGCCGTAGGTGAACACGCCGTTGAAGAAACCGAAGTCCTTCTGGAGATCCTTCGGGGCGTCCGGGTCGGAGCCCATGAGCGAGATGCCGGGCTTCAGGGTGTACTTGCCGCCGGACTCGGTGTAAGTGGTCCCCCTCACACCCCACTTGGAGAACTTCTGGCCCTCGTCGGAGTACCAGAGCCAGTCCACGAACTGCATCATCGCGACGAAGTCGGAGCTCTTGAGGGCCTTGCTGGAGATCATGACGCCGTTCTCCAGGCGGACGCCGCTCAGCAGGATCGGGCCCGCGGGGCCGAGCGGCACGGGGATCATCTCGATCGTCGAGCCCTTGACCTGCTTGCTCAGGTTGTAGCGGTAGTTCTGCACCAGCTCCTGCGAGTTGGCGCTGATCACGTACGACTTCTCGGCCAGCAGCTTCTGGATGGCCTGGTCGTCCTGCTGGGTGAAGCTCTCCGGGTCGAGGAGCTTCTCGGCGACGATCCTCCTGAGGTACTCGACCATCTGCCGGTAGGCGTCCTGCGCCGCCGTGAAGACGAACTTCTGCGCCTTGGTGTCGAAGCTGATGTTGTCGTAGTTCCAGCCCGCCTTGACGCCGTACGCCTGGCCGAGATAGCCGAACAACGCCCCGCAGGGGAAGGGGGTGTTGGTGCTCCAGCGGTCGGACCACGGGTACTTGTCCGGGTACTCCGCCTTCAGCGCCGTGAGGACGTCGTACACCTCGTCCCAGGTCGTGGGCAGGGCGAGGCCGTGCCGGTCGAGGACATCCGTGCGGAAGGCCATCGAGTAGTTGGACTTGGGCCGCTCGTGCAGGCCGGGCAGCAGGTAGTACTCGCCGTCGGACTGGCGGATGGAATCGAGCTCGGGCTCCAGCTTCCACTTCCTGACCTTGTCCCGGAAGTTCGGCATCAGGTGGACGTACTTGCTGACCGGCAGGATGGCGCCCGAGGACACGAAGGCGACCTCGCCGGGGTGGTACGTCTTGGGGATGATGAACGGGGCGTCGCCCGCGCCGATGAGGACGCTGCGCTTCTTCTCGTAGTCGGCGAGCGGCACGTCGAGCGGCTTGATGGTGACCCCGGTGCGCTTGGTGACCTCCTTCCAGAACAGCCAGCTGTTCTTGAGGGGGTAGACCGGGTTGTCGTTGTGCAGCATCGAGAAGGACAGCGCCTTGGTCGCCTTGAACTGCTGTCCGGCGCGGTACTCCTTCATCGCGCCGTCCTGCTTCTTCGACAGGTCCTTGGAGTCACCTCCGTCGTCCCCGCCGCCGCAGCCGGTGAGGGTGGCGAGGCCGACGAACCCGGCGGCGGCCAGGATCTGACGCCGTGACAGCTCTCCTGCGTTCGGCATGGGAACTCCCTTGTTCCGTAGGTGAGTTGCTGGGATCAGCCCTTGACCGCGCCGAGCATCACGCCCGAGACGAAGTAGCGCTGGACGAAGGGGTACACGCAGATGATCGGCAGCGCCGTGAGCACGATGGTGACCGCCTGGATGCTCGCGCCGACCTGGCTGAGCTCGGCGGTGCCCGCGCCCGCGTTGCCGCCTCCGGTGGCGCCCGCGATGAGGTTGCGCAGATAGACGGTGACCGGCATCAGGTCGGCGCGGTCCATGTAGAGGAACGCCCCGAACCACGAGTTCCAGAAGGACACCGTGTAGAAGAGCACCATGGTCGCGACGACCGCCTTGGACAGCGGCAGCACGATCCTGAGCAGGATGCCGTAGGTGCTCAGGCCGTCGATCTGCGCGGCCTCCTCCAGCTCGGTCGGCAGGCTCTCGAAGAAGGCCTTCATCACCAGCAGGTTGAAGACGCTGATCGCGTTGGGCAGCGCGATGGCCCAGACGCTGTTCTTCAGCCCGAGCTCGGTGACGAGGATGTAGTGGGGGATCAGGCCGCCGGTGAAGAACATCGTGAACACGGCGATGCCGACGAGCACCCCGCGCCCCTTGAGGTTCTTCTTGGAGAGCACGTAGGCGTAACAGGTCGTCAGCACCATGGCCACCGCGGTCGACACGACCGTGTAGAAGACGGTGTTGCCGTAGTTCCGCCAGAACATCGAGTCCTGGAAGACGACTTTGTAGGTGGTGAGGTTGAACCCCCTCGGCCACAGGGTGACTTCACCGGCCCGGATCTGGCGTTCCCCGCTGAAGGACCGCGCGACGATGTTGACGAAGGGGTACAGGGTGACGATCACGACGAGGGTGAGGATCACCCCGTTGACGCCCTGGAAGACCCGGTAGGAACGGCTCGGCTTCACCACAGGCTGGTCCCCACTGTGCGGCGCGAGAGCGTGTTGGCGGACGTGATCAGGACCAGGCCGATGACCGCCTCGAACAGCCCGATGGCGGCCGCGTAGCTGAAGCTGTTGGACTCGACACCTGTGCGGTACACGTACGTCGAGATCACGTCGGCGGTCGGGTAGGTCAGCGGGTTGTACAGCAGCAGGACCTTCTCGAAGCCGACCGCCATGAAGGTGCCGACGTTGAGGATCAGCAGCGTGATCATGGTCGGCCGGATACCGGGCAGGGTGACGTGCCAGATCTGCTGCCAGCGGTTGGCCCCGTCGATGCGGGCGGCCTCGTACAGATCCTCGTCGATGGTGGTGAGCGCGGCCAGGTAGAGGATCGTGCCCCAGCCGGCGGTCTGCCAGATCTCGGAGCCGACGTAGATCGTGCGGAACCATCCGGGTTCCTGGATGAAGCGGATCTCGTCGTGGCCGAGCCAGGCGAGGGCGTGGTTGACCGGGCCGTCGGTGGCGAGCATCTGGAGGGTCAGGCCCGCGACGATCACGATCGACAGGAAGTGCGGGAGGTACGACACCGACTGCACGAACCGTTTCAGCGAGCGTCGGTGGACCTCGTTCAGCAGCAGGGCGAGGACGATCGGGATCGGGAAGCAGAAGACGAGGGTGAGGCCGCCGAGCCACAGGGTGTTGCGGAACACCTGCCAGAAGGTGGGGTCGCTGAGGAACATGCGCACATAGCGCAGGCCCACCCAGTCCTCGCCGAACATCGAGCCGCCGGGCTCGAAGCGCCGGAAGGCGATCACGTTGCCGATCATCGGCAGATAGCGGAAGACCAGGAAGAACAGCAGCGGCAGCACGGCCAGCGAGTACAGCTGCCAGTCCCGGCGCAGGGCCCGGCGCCAACCTCCGCGCGGCGCCGGTCGAGGGGTCACGGCGGTCCGGTCCTCGACGCCGGTGGGAGGAGGTGCCGACTTGACGGAGGTGCTCACGCTCGGTCCTCTCAGGCGGGGGACGGAACCGAAACTTTCGAGCTCTTACCGGTAACTTCGCGGCAACTTAGGGCCATTCAGAAAGCGCTGTCAATGGGTCAGGCAGGAGATACCTGGGGCAGGAGTGGGGTAGGAACGGGAGGGCCGCATCCCGTACCCCTCCGCAAGTTTCACTGTTTTGACCGACTCATGCGAGGTGTCCTGTGCCTGCGTTCGACCTTCCGACGAACGAGCTGGAGCGCTACCGCCCCGATGTCCAGGAACCCCCGGATTTCGACGAGTTCTGGCGTGACACCCTGAAAGAGGCGGCCGACCCGGACGTGCTGGTGGCGGTGCGCCCGGCCGAGAACGGACTGCGTCTCACCGACACCTGGGACGTGACCTTCCGCGGCTTCGCCGGCGACCCGATTCGCGCTTGGTACAGCAGGCCGACGGGAGCGGCCCCGGCCCTGCCCGCGGTCGTCGAGTACGCCGGGTACGGCCGCGGGCGCGGCCTCCCCCACGAGCGGCTGACCTGGGTGAACGCCGGGTACGCGCATCTGCTGATGGACAACCGCGGCCAGGGCGACCAGTACGGCAACGGCGGCGCGACCCCCGACCCGCACGCCCTCGCCCCGGGCGGCCCGGGTCCGGCGGCACGCGGTCTGCTCGATCCACGCGACTACCACTACCGGCGCCTGATCACGGACGCGGTGCGCGCGGTGGCGGCGGTGCGGGCGCTTCCGGGCGTGGACGGCGACCGGGTCGCGGCCGTCGGCAACAGCCAGGGCGGCGGCCTGGCGCTGGCCGTCGCCGGGCTGGTGCCGGACCTCGCGGCGGTCCTGGTCACCGCGCCGTTCCTGTGCGGCATCCGGCGCGCCCTGGACCTGACCGACACGAGTCCCTACGGCGAGATCAGCGCCTATCTGTCCGTGCACCGGGGTACGGAGGAGACCGCGTACCGCACGCTCTCGTACATGGAGGGCGTCTCCTTCGCCCGCCGCGCCTTCGCCCCGGCCCACTTCGGGGTGGGTCTGCGGGACACGGTGTGCCCGCCGAGCGGGGCGTACGCCGCCTTCAACCACTACGGCGAACTGACCGGCGCGGAGCCGGGCAAGGAGATCCACGCCTATCCGTACAACGGCCACGAGGGCGGCGAGGCGGTGCAGGTGCGCCGCCAACTCGACTGGCTGGGAGGGGTGTCGGGATTCAGCCGGTGAAGACAGGGGCAGGCCCCAACTGATTTGACATCGTTGTCCTTCCGGGCGATAGAGTGATGTATAGACCACTCCGACAACGTTGTCTCACGCTCGGGTGTTCACAAGCCATGCACCCTCCGCGTCGGCCACCCACCCCCCCTCGCGCCGACCGGCTCGCGGACCCGGTGGCACACAGTCCACCGGGTCCGCCCTGAGCTCTCCCGCAGTTGCTGACGGGGACTCAGCCGACCCTGCACGGAAGGGTCGTGGCCGCGTCCCCGCCGGAGCCCGTCACGACATAGCCGAACGTCGCGCTCTGCCCCGGACTCAACGAGCCGTTCCAGTTGGCGTTGTGGACCATCACGCTCTGGCCGCTGTAGGTCGGGTTGCCGTTCCAGAGGCTGTCGACCTTCTGGCCGGACGGCAGGTTCCAGTCGACCATCCAGCCCAGCATCGGCACGTCACCGGAGTTGGTCACGGTGACCTCGGACTGGTAGCCGCCGCTCCAGCTGCCCGTCGTCTTACGGGTGGCGGTGCAGGTGCCGGGCACCGGCTCGGTCGGGTTGCCCGGCTCGTGGATGCCGGTGACCTCGCCGTTGCCGCCGTCGAAGACCACGTCGGAGCAGGAGTAGAAGGTCTCCGCACTGTCCGAGCGCTGCCAGACCATGTAGATGATGTGGCGGCCCGACTTGTTCGCCGGGAGCTGGCCGGTCCAGGAGTAGTTGGCCTCTACCGTGCCCGGACTGCCGTGCAGCGGCGGGTGGTCGACGCTGAGGAAGGGCCGGTCCTCGATGTCGTTCCAGGTGAGGGTCTTCTTGGGGTCGAAGCCGTCCTTGGTGACGTAGACGTAGAACCAACCCGGGTGCGCGGCCCAGGCGTTGTAGGAGAAGTCGACCGTCTTGCCGGCGGTGAGGTGGGTGAGCGGCCAGTCGTCGCGGGGGGCGTTGAAGCCGGTGAAGTTGGTGTTGCCGCCGCTGCACAGCTGACCGTCCGGCACGAAGCCGCGGGTGCGGCCGGCACCGTCGGAGCGCAGCACGGAGAACCAGTTGTAGAACGGCGTGGTGCCGCTGACCTGTTGGGCGTTCTTGCAGGCGGGGTTGACCGGTTTGATCTCACCGGTGTCGGTCAGCGCGTCCTGCCAGCACAGGAAGGTGCGGCTGGCGGGTTTCATGGGGGTGCCGTGGGCCTCGGCCCTGCCGCCCGTGGTGAGCACCAGGCTCAGGGCGGGGATGGTGGCGAGCAGGGAGACGAGGACCAGGAAGAGGGCTCTGGGACGGGTCACCCTCGCTAACTTTGTCAGGATCATGACAGTCCAGTCCGTTCCTTGAGGTACGGGCCGTGCGGGTGTGGGGTTGCGGCGGGGTGGGAGCGCACATGCGGGCGGGTTCCGGTCCGTCCGAATGGGAGCGCTCCCACCCTGCCTTCTGCGGAAGGTAGCGGGAAGGGGCGCAGTTGTAAACGGCTGGCGCTGGTGTCAGTGGTGTGTCGTGGTGCCGCCGGTCGGGTGGGGGCACCACGACAAGCTGGTCACGGGACTGCCTTCCCCCGTCGAAGTCGACCTGGACACGCTCTTCTGATGGCGGGAGCCGGTGACCGTCACACAGGGTGGGCCGTCTGGAAGGCCAGGCGTTCCTCCGCGGCTTCCCCTACGGCCGTCAGCGCGTCGTCGAGGTCCAGGAACTCCTCCCACACCGTCCGCCCGCTCGCCTCGGCCAGCCTCCTGACGACCAGGTCCTCCAGCTCCGGGACCCGCTTGTTCTTCCAGATCTTGTCGGCGAGGCTGACCAGCAGGTCTTCGAGGCCGATGTCCGGCAGGGTCCAGCTCGCGTGGGTGGCGGCGAAGCGGGCGAGGCCGGGAGCGACACCGTGCGCCAGGAGGAGCCGCCGGCCGGCCTCCTCGTGTGCGGAGCCGGGGCCGAGGAGTTCACCGACGTGCGCGGTCTTGCCGATGTCGTGGGTCGCGGCACCGAACAGCACTGCCTGCCGGTCGACTTGGAGCAAGGGGTGTCGGCGTGCCAGCCAGTCGAGGAGCTCGTGCGCCACGTCGTGCACCAGGCGCAGGTGGGCGGCGAGACGGGGTGGCGCGTCGAGCGACTGGAGGAGACGGGCTGCGTCGTCGGGGAGGGGGCGGGGGCCGGGGTCGTGCAGCGCACGGTGCAGCGGGGTGGGCGTGGTCACGGGGCAAGGGTAGGACGGGATTCGGTCTGCCCTCGGCACGACCGGCGGCGCCTGGCAGCACTGCTACTTCACCAACTGACCCCGCAGGCGGGGCGGGAGGGTGGCGGCAGGGACATCCGTATCGCCGCCCTTCTCCGCCCCGGACTCCGTCGCCCTCGGGAGTCGGATCGTGAACTCCGTTCGGCCCGGGGCGCTCTGGACGGTGATGTGGCCTCCGTGTGCTTCCGTGATCGCCAGCGCCAACGACAGGCCCAGACCCGAGCCGCCCGCGCTCGCGTCCGCCCGGTAGCGGGAGGTGTCCGCGCGGGTGAAGCGGTCGAAGACCGTGGGGAGGAGGGTCGGGGGGATGCCGGGGCCGTCGTCGCGGACGCTGATCGCACAGTGGTCGTCCGACGGTTCCACCGAGGTCACGACCCTCGTTCCCACCGGCGTGTGCGCCCTCGCGTTGGACAGCAGGGCCACCACCGCCCGACGCAGGAGGGGCGCGTCTCCGGTAACCAACGCCGTGGTTTTCAAGGGGAGTTCGAGCTGCCAGTCGTGGCCGCTGTCCGCCGACCTCGCTTCCCACACCGTCTCCGCTACCAGTGCCGCCAGATCCACCCGGACGGCCCGGAGCGGGTTGCCCTCGTCGAGGCGGGCCAGCAGGAGCAGGTCCTCCACCAGAGCCGTCATGCGCGCGGACTCGGCCGAGACGCGGCGCCAGGCCAGCACCGGGTCGACGACGCCGGTGCCGCGGTTCACGAGCTCGGCGTACCCGGCGATCGAGGCGAGGGGCGTACGGAGTTCGTGGCTGGCGTCGGCCAGGAAGCGCCGCATGCGCTCTTCACCGCTCCGTACCAACTCCTCGCTGTACCAGACCCGTTCGAGGAGGTGGTTGAGCGCGGCGCCCATCTGCCCGGCCTCGCTGTCCGGGTCGGTGTCGTGCACGGGCACCCCGGTGAAGGTGTCGTCGGGTCCGAGCGGGGTCCGGGCGACCTCGGCCGCGGTCGCGGCGACCCGGCCGAGGGGGCGCAGTTGCCGTCGTACGACCACCGCGCAGACGCAGCAGGCGACGGCGAGCCCGGTGGCCGCGACGGCGGCCTCGACCAGCACCAGTTGGCTGAGCATGGTCTCCACGTCGGCCGTCGGCAGCCCGGTCAGGAGCTGTACGCCGCCGCTCCGCAGGACGGTGACCCGGTAGGCGCCGAGCCCCGGGACGGTCCGGGTGTGCTGCGAGCCGTCGGCGCGCAGGCCTGTCAGGGCGGCCTGCTGGGCTGCGCCTAGGTCCCTCGGCGGGGCGTCCTGCATCACGACGGCCGCGGAAAGTACCTTCCCGTCACCGGACAGCCGGGCGGCCAGCATCCCGGACGGGTTTCCGTCGTCCTCGAGGAAGCCCAGGTAGGTGCTCGACCTCGGGTGGCGCGCTGCGCCGCCGAGGCTGCGTTCGGCGGCGTTCACGACCCGGCCGTCGAACTCGCCCATGACGTAGGCGCGTTGGAACAGCGCGGTGGTCAGGGCCGTCGCCCCGCAGACGACGACCAGGGTGGCGCAGACGAGGAGGAGCAGCCGGGTGCGCGTCGCGCGCGGGCGCCGTCGCGGCCGGGTCCTGGTGCCAGTCATGTACCGATCGTGTCCCGGTCCGCTGAGGGAACCCTGTGTTCCACCTGAGAGTGGGTGATGACCTGCGGGAACGGCGAAAGGGCCGCACCCCCGGCACCGGGAGTGCGGCCCTTTCGCGACGGACTGGTGTCCGCGAGGGACTACTTGCGGATCAGCGAGCGCAGCACGTACTGCATGATGCCGCCGTTGCGGTAGTAGTCGGCCTCACCGGGGGTGTCGATGCGGACGACCGCGTCGAACTCGACGCCCGTGTCGGTGGTGACCTTGACCGTGCGCGGCGTGGTGCCGTTGTTCAGCTCCTCGACACCGGTGAAGGAGAAGGTCTCCTCGCCGGTGAGGCCGAGCGTCGCGGCCGACTGGCCCTCCGGGAACTGGAGCGGCAGGACGCCCATGCCGATGAGGTTCGAGCGGTGGATGCGCTCGTACGACTCGGCGATGACGGCCTTGACGCCGAGCAGCGCGGTGCCCTTGGCGGCCCAGTCGCGGGACGAGCCGGAGCCGTACTCCTTGCCGGCCAGGATGGCCAGCGGGATGCCCTGCTCGATGTAGTTGCGGGAGGCGTCGTAGATGAACGACACCGGACCGCCGTCCTGGGTGAAGTCCCGGGTGTAGCCGCCCTCGGTGCCCGGCGCGATCTGGTTGCGCAGGCGGATGTTGGCGAACGTGCCGCGGATCATGACCTCGTGGTTGCCTCGGCGGGAGCCGTAGGAGTTGAAGTCACGACGCTCCACACCGTGCTCGGTGAGGTACTTGCCGGCCGGGGTGTCGGCCTTGATGGCACCGGCCGGGGAGATGTGGTCGGTGGTGACCGAGTCGCCCAGCTTGGCGAGGACCCGGGCGCCGGTGATGTCGCTGACCGGCGTGGTCTCCATCGTCATGCCCTCGAAGTACGGGGGCTTGCGGACGTAGGTCGACTCGGCGTCCCACTCGAAGGTGTTGCCGGTCGGGATCGGCAGCGCCTGCCACTGGGCGTCACCGGCGAACACGTCGGAGTAGGACTTGTTGAACATGTCCTCGCCGATGGCGTTCGCCACGACGTCGTTGACCTCGGCCTCGGAGGGCCAGATGTCGGCCAGGTAGACCGGCTTGCCCTCCTGGTCCACCCCCAGCGCGTCCTTGGTGATGTCCACCTTCATGGAGCCCGCGAGGGCGTACGCGACGACCAGCGGCGGGGAGGCCAGGTAGTTCATCTTGACGTCGGGGTTGATACGGCCCTCGAAGTTCCGGTTGCCGGAGAGGACCGAAGTCACCGCGAGGTCGTGGTCGTTGACGGCCTTGGAGACCTCCTCCGGCAGCGGGCCGGAGTTGCCGATGCAGGTGGTGCAGCCGTAGCCGACGAGGTTGAAGCCGACCTTGTCGAGGTAGGGGGTGAGCCCCGCCTTGTCGAAGTAGTCGGTGACGACCTTGGAGCCCGGGGCGAGGGTGGTCTTGACCCACGGCTTGCGGGTCAGGCCCTTCTCGACCGCCTTCTTGGCCACCAGGGCGGCGGCGACCATGACGTACGGGTTCGAGGTGTTGGTGCAGGAGGTGATCGCTGCGACCGTCACGGCACCGTGGTCGATCTCGTACGTCGAGCCGTCGGGGGCGGTCACGGTGACCGGGTTGGACGGGGCGCCGTTCGGGGCGACCGCCGGGGCGTCGGAGGCCGGGAAGGACTCCTTGCCCGACTCGTCGACGTCGTCGACGTAGTTGCGGACGTCCTGCTTGAACTGCTCGGCGGCGTTCGCGAGGACGATACGGTCCTGCGGGCGCTTCGGGCCGGCGATCGACGGGACGACCGTCGACAGGTCCAGCTCCAGCTTCTCGGAGAAGTCCGGCTCGGCCTTCGGGTCCAGCCAGAGGCCCTGCTCCTTGGCGTACGCCTCGACGAGCGCGAGCTGCTGCTCGGAGCGGCCGGTGAGCTTGAGGTACTTGATGGTCTCGTCGTCGATCGGGAAGATCGCGGCGGTCGAGCCGAACTCCGGCGACATGTTGCCGATGGTGGCGCGGTTCGCGAGGGAGGTGGCGGCGACGCCCTCACCGTAGAACTCGACGAACTTGCCGACGACGCCGTGCTTGCGGAGCATCTCGGTGATGGTCAGCACGAGGTCGGTGGCGGTGGTGCCGGGCTTGAGCTCACCGGTGAGCTTGAAGCCGACGACGCGCGGGATGAGCATGGAGACCGGCTGGCCGAGCATCGCGGCCTCGGCCTCGATGCCGCCGACGCCCCAGCCCAGCACACCGAGGCCGTTGACCATGGTGGTGTGGGAGTCGGTGCCGACCAGGGTGTCGGGGTAGGCCTGGCCGTTGCGGACCATGACCGTGCGCGCCAGGTGCTCGATGTTCACCTGGTGGACGATGCCGGTGCCGGGCGGGACGACCTTGAAGTCGTCGAACGCGGTCTGGCCCCAGCGCAGGAACTGGTAGCGCTCGCGGTTGCGGCCGTACTCCAGCTCGACGTTCTGCGCGAACGCCTCGTTGGTGCCGAACTTGTCGGCGATGACGGAGTGGTCGATGACCAGCTCGGCCGGGGAGAGCGGGTTGACCTTCGCGGGGTCGCCGCCGAGCTCCTTGACGGCCTCACGCATGGTGGCGAGGTCGACGACACAGGGCACGCCGGTGAAGTCCTGCATGATCACGCGGGCCGGCGTGAACTGGATCTCCTGCGACGGCTGGGCCTGGGAGTCCCAGCTGCCGAGGGCGCGGATGTGGTCGGCGGTGATGTTCGCGCCGTCCTCGGTACGGAGCAGGTTCTCCAGGAGAACCTTGAGGCTGTACGGCAGGCGGGCCGAGCCCTCCACCTTGTCCAGCCGGAAGATCTCGTACGACTCGTCACCCACGCTCAGCGTGGCGCGGGCGTCGAAGCTGTTCGCCGACACGACAGTCTCCTTCATTTCTGTGCGCTTACCACCGCATCCTGCCGCCACGCCACCTTGGCCGATCCGCTAAGGTAAGGCTAAGTTAGGCATGCCTTACCGTCGGGTCGACGGGCGCGTGCTGCTGCGGTACGCCTCGGCAGATATCTCGATGTCGAGATAACTCTAGTACATGAGGCCGGGATGGTCATGCCCGGCCCCGCTGTGATGTCCCGCCCGGCACGCCCGACGGATGGGAGACCGGCAAGCCCGACGGACGGGAAGGGAATCCGACCCTCTCAGGGAAGCGCGGTCCACTACGAGCGCGGCCGGCTGCCTTACGCCTTGGGAACAGCGCGTCGGGCCGGCCGGGCAGGTCGTGGAGCGCGGCGCGGACGACCTGGTGGCGTGGATGTTCTCCCGCTCCGACTCGGCACCCCATCTGCTCGGCGACCAGCCGGCGGAGCCCGAGCTGGACCCGCGCGCCCCGCTGCGGCGGATCTCGCCGGAGGGCCGCTTCGCGGAACATCTCCCGGCGACCCGGGTCATGATCTGGCGCCCACCGCGCCGCGAGGGGTGACGGCGCCCAACTCGCCCCCGGGGACGGGGTGGTGCGAAACCCGGCAGCCATCTCTTCGCCGGGCCGGGGTATTCGAACGGCAACGACAGCACGCGAGACCTTCGACAGGAGGCCCCCATGCCGCTCACGTTCCGCAAGAGTTTCCGGATCCTTCCCGGAGTGCGGCTCAACATCAACCGGCGCTCGTGGTCCATCACGACCGGCGGCGGCAGCCACGGCCCGAAGCACACCCACAGCAGCACGGGACGCCGTACGACATCCATGGATCTGCCCGGACCTTTCGGATGGCGCCGGACCCGTACCGCCAAGCGCCACTGACGGCTCCTCGGATCCGCTCGGGTCACTCACCCGAACGGACGCCTCGGAATGCGCGATCTCATATCTGAGATAGCCTCAACCCCATGGCAGACGACTACCTCGTACGCATCGGCAAGCTCATCCGTGACGCCCGGCAGCACCGGGGCTGGACACAGTCGCAGCTCGCGGAGGCACTCGGCACCAGCCAGAGCGCCGTCAATCGCATCGAGCGCGGCAACCAGAACATCAGCCTTGAGATGATCGCCCGTATCGGTGAAGCACTGGACAGCGAGATCGTCTCTCTGGGCTACGCGGGCCCGATGCATCTGCGGGTGGTCGGCGGGCGCCGGCTGTCCGGTGCCATCGACGTCAAGACGAGCAAGAACGCCTGTGTGGCCCTGCTCTGCGCCTCGCTCCTCAACAAGGGGCGCACGGTGCTGCGCAGGGTCGCCCGCATCGAGGAGGTCTACCGCCTGCTGGAGGTGCTGGGCTCCATCGGCGTCCGCACACGGTGGATCAACGACGGTGTCGACCTGGAGCTGGTCCCGCCGACCGAACTGAACATGGCGGCGATCGACTCCGACGCGGCCGTGCGCACCCGCTCGATCATCATGTTCCTCGGCCCGCTGCTGCACCGCATGGACCGCTTCAAGCTGCCGTACGCCGGCGGCTGCGACCTCGGCACCCGGACCATCGAGCCGCACATGATCGCGCTGCGCCGGTTCGGTCTGGAGGTCGCGGCGACGGAGGGGCAGTACCACGCGCGGGTGGACCGGGCGGTCCGCCCGGACCGTCCGATCGTACTGACCGAGCGCGGCGACACCGTGACGGAGAACGCGCTGCTCGCGGCCGCCCGCCACGACGGCGTCACCGTCATCCGCAACGCCTCCTCCAACTACATGGTCCAGGACCTGTGCTTCTTCCTGGAGGCGCTCGGCGTCAGGGTCGAGGGCATCGGCACCACGACGCTCACCGTGCACGGCGTGCCGCGCATCGACGTGGACGTCGACTACTCCCCCTCCGAGGACCCGGTCGAGGCGATGAGCCTGCTGGCCGCGGCCGTGGTGACGGAGTCGGAGCTGACGGTGCGCCGGGTGCCGATCGAGTTCCTGGAGATCGAGCTGGCGGTCCTGGAGGAGATGGGCCTCGACCACGACCGTACGCCGGAGTACTTCGCGGACAACGGCCGTACCCGCCTCGTCGACCTCACGGTCCGGCCCTCCAAGCTGGAGGCGCCGATCGACAAGATCCACCCGATGCCGTTCCCCGGCCTGAACATCGACAACGTCCCGTTCTTCGCGGCGATCGCGGCGGTCGCGCAGGGCCAGACGCTGATCCACGACTGGGTCTACGACAACCGCGCGATCTACCTGACCGACCTGAACCGCCTGGGCGGCCGACTCCAACTCCTCGACCCGCACCGCGTCCTGGTCGAGGGCCCGACCCGCTGGCGCGCCGCCGAGATGATGTGTCCCCCGGCCCTGCGCCCCGCCGTGGTCGTCCTCCTGGCGATGATGGCGGCGGACGGCACGTCGGTGCTGCGCAACGTCTATGTCATCAACCGGGGTTACGAGGATCTGGCGGAGCGGTTGAACTCGGTGGGAGCGCAGATCGAGATCTTCCGGGACATTTGATGTGTGAATGCCGCCGCACCCCGTCTGACCTGATACTGAGCGAGTCAGGGAGGGGTGCGGCAGCATCTCTGGGACGTCTCTGGGACTTTGGGCCCGCGGCGTCGCTTCCTCCATGGCCTCCCGCCAGCGCACCTCACGCTCTTCCCTCGCGTGTTCCTCGCTCTCCCTGCGCCGAGCGTCCTCCACCGCTCGCGCCTCGATCTCGCCGAGAACCAGCACCGGAGACTGTTCAGGGGTCCGGCTCTTCCGGTCGCGCCAGCAGCCGGGGCTGCCGGTCAGCCCGTGGGCGACCTCCACGACGAGACGCGAGGATCGTCCCGGATCCGTGGACTCGGGAAGCTCCTGCCTGCTGGTGACCGGATACGCGAAGCCGTCGACAACGATGTCCATCCCACTCGGAAGCGAACAGAGATACGCGTATGTCGCCCGGACTCGGCTCCCGCCCGTGCGCCCCCTGACCTCCGCCCGTCGCGGCCGGCTGCCGACTTGCCCCGGTGTGCTACACAGGGATTAACCAAAGGGGCATTTTGCAGCAGCTCACGCTCGGAATCGTGTCGCAGACCCGCAAGGAGAACGAGCATCGTCTGCCCGTTCACCCCGCCCATTTCGACCGCATCGACGCCGGTCTCCGCAAGCGCATCTATCTCCAGGAAAACTACGGAGAGCATTTCGGCGTCCCGGACAGCCGGCTCGCCCCGCTCGTCGCGGGCTTCCGTACACGCGAGGAACTCATCGCCGACTGCGATGTCATCCTGCTGGCCAAACCACTCCACGAAGACCTGGCCGAACTGCGCGAGGGTCAAATCCTGTGGGGCTGGCCGCACTGCGTCCAGGACGAGAGACTCACCCAGACCGCCATCGACCGGCAGCTGACTTTGATCGCCTTCGAAGCGATGAACCACTGGACCCGCAGCGGCGCCTTCAACCTGCACGTCTTCCACAAGAACAACGAGCTGGCCGGGTACTCCTCGGTCCTGCACGCCATGCAGCTGGCCGGGGTGACCGGCGACTACGGGCAGCGGCAGCGCGCGGTTGTCATCGGCTTCGGCGCGACCGCCCGCGGCGCGGTGACCGCGCTCAGCGCCCTGGGCGTGCACGACGTCGACGTGCTCACCGCGCGTGGCGTCACCGCCGTCAGCTCCCCCATCCACTCCGCGCGGATCGTCCACTTCGACCACGACAAGGCCGACGACACCCTCGACCCGCGACGCAGTGTCGCCCTCACCGAGGACGGCCCGCTGCCGCTGGCCGAGTTCCTCGCCGGGCACAACATCATCGTCAACTGCGTGCTACAGGACACCAACGCGCCGCTGATGTTCCTGATAGACGAGGACCTGCCCAAGCTGGCCCCCGGCACCCTGGTCATCGACGTCTCCTGCGACGAGGGCATGGGCTTCGCCTGGGCCCGGCCCACCACCTTCACCGACCCGATGTTCACCGTCGGCGACCACGTCGGCTACTACGCGGTGGACCACAGCCCCTCCTACCTGTGGAACTCCGCGACCTGGGAGAACAGCGAGGCCCTTCTGCCCTATCTCGACGTCGTGTTGCAGGGCCCCGACGGCTGGGACACCGACGACACGATCCGGCACGCCATCGAGATCCGCCGTGGCGTCATCCAGAACCCCAAGGTACTCGCCTTCCAGCACCGCACCGCAAAGTACCCGCACGCCCACGTGGAGACCGGGACGGCGTCACGGCCGTAGCGTCGGTACGTCCGGTGCCCCCGCCCTCCTGCGACCGATGTCCCGAGCCGCCGCGCGGCGGCGCCTCGCGGAGCTCCGGGTGATCTTGTTCCGCTCGTCCGACGGCAACAGCGATGCCAGATCCGGGGCTCGACCTCCTGTGACGCCGCGGGGCTGGTCCGCCGGCTGTGCCGCAAATGTCTGGTCGTTCATCATCGTGCCGCATCCTGCTTCCTGTGCGTCGTGTCGGATTGGCGTTGCGGCATGGCCCCAAGACGTGCAGGCCGGTCAACCGGTGCCAGTCCGTGTCAACGCGATGCAGCTTGCGTTCCGACGCGGTCGTGACACGGGCGGGAGTACGGTAGTGAGGACCAGGGCATTCCGTGTGCCGGAACTGAGACCGGCCGACCCCGGACCGACGCCTCGTGTTCGGGTCCACCGGGCCCACCTTCCTTCCGCAGCACGCCACCCGGGCTCACAGGGAGCCCGTGAGCCCGGCCGCGCCATCCGCATCCAGGCCGAGGAGCCCCGTATGCCGCTCCGTCCGGCAAGGTCCATGACCGTCACACGGTCGGACACCGTCCCGCTGCCCCAGGGCTACAACAGGACGTCCCCCTTCCCGGCGCTGTGCCTCGTCGGCCGAGTCCGGACCGCGTCGCCACCCGCCGCGCCTGACATCAACCATTCATCCATGTAAGGCAGTTGGCAGGAGATCTCATGACCACCGCACTACAGCCCCCGCTTCCCTCCCATCCTCTCCTTCGCCTGCGTCTGGCGCCGCGCGGCGCCATGCCCCGCCCCATAGATGGAGCGTGGTGGCCTCGTTCGTACGACCTGCTCGCCGAACTCCCCCAGCTGCTCGCCGGGTTGCCGCGCGAGTGGGGCCATATCACCAGCATCACGGTCAATGGGACGACCTGGTCCGCGGTGCCCGGCCGGATGCTCGTCTCCAACCAGGTCGTACAGCTGCACAGGACCCTCACGGCGTCCGCCGCGCACACCATCGTCCTTCTCGCACCCGGCCAGGGACGCTGGGACCTGATGGTCGTGCCACCGAACACGACCGAGGAGGCCGCGGAACGGCTCATGGCGGACGGGGCGGACGGTCAGGCTCGAGAAAAGCGGTGACGAAACCTCGATGGTGATTTCGTGGGTCCCGGCGGGGGTCAAGCGCGTGCGGCGAGCGGTCCGGTGCGGACTGCGCTGCCCAGCGCGGGCAGAGAGGCCGACGCTGTACGGACCAGTTTGCCGACGGGCGGGTGCACCAGCCAGATAGCCGGGACAGGTCACGGCCGTTGGGGCGAGCGGGATTCAGCCCAGCGCAACCGGGCCATGAGGACTGGGGCTGGGGTCGGGGCCGCAATCAGCCCCCCCGCGGGAGGCGGCTCCGGTCCGCCAGGGGACGCCTGCCCCGGACCCCACGATTCGAACGTCCTGTTGCTGACCCGTCGTGCAGTTTCCGCAGGCGTGCGTCTCCTCGCCGCCGAGGGCGGCGGGCATGGGACGCCGAAACCGTGGAACCCGGACATCGAGTTCGTGGTTCGGAACGTGGAACCCGGACATCGAGTTCGTGGTTCGGAACAGAGCCACGGGCCGTCGTGCTCGTGCGACTGACAATGGTCGCGCGAGCGCGCGCTGCCGAGGTGACCGTGTCTCTCACCTGGATGCGCCCGTTGCCGGTGGTCGCCTCGTGCGTGCGTCGGCGGCTCGCGGCAGACCGGGCCGCGATGGCAGGCAGCTGGATTGCCCTAAGACTGTTTGCAGGTGCCGGTTCGCGGAACCCCGCCTGTCGGCCTCACGGGCGCCTTCGACGGCACTGTCATCCTGGAGCCGGCACCGGACTGGCACGACGGCCGCCTCGGCTGACCGGAGTCACGTCTTCGGCGCTACCCGGTCGGTACCGGTGTTGATAAGAATCTGTTCGGCTTGCGTGATGTTGTCGGCCCGGACGGCTTCTGCCATGGCAGCGCGTGCCGCCTCGGGGGTCGCGTGCGGCGGGATGACGAGGAGGGAGAAGTAGTCCTGATCGCCCCTGGTGACGAGGACGGTGTCGTCGCCGACCGGGAAGGAGTCGATGCGGACGATGCGGTCGTCGACGAGCAGGCGCGTCGGCAGCGCGTCCCAGGCTGCGGCATCCAGGCCGACGCGCGTGAGCGGCCCGAGGTACTCGGCCAGCGCGGAGATCAGGGCGGGAAGCTCGGCTGCGACATCACGGGAGCACGGCCACCACGCCCCGTCGAGAACGCCCCGCCGGTCATGCGTGGTCTGTAGCCGTACGACAGCCGTCCCCGGCTTCACCGCCTGGTGGACGGCGTCCGGCAGGAGCCTGGTCACACGCGGGGAACCGGAGTCGGACATGACACCCGCCTGTCTGTGAGGGACACGGAGTGACTTCCTCGTTCCACAGTACTCCGCGGCCCGCAGCAGTCGGAAAGCTCGCTGGTCACACGGACCGGAGTAGGGTGAAAGATCCAGTCCACGGATCCACGCCAAAGAGGGAACGGTCGTCATGCAGCCCCAGGAGACTCCCCCCGACGGACACGCCGACGTACGTATCGTCACCGCCTCCCCCGAGGTCGCCCGCCGGGTCGCGGAGGTTCTCCGTCACTGCTTCGCCACCACAGAACAGCGCAGCTATCCCGCGGACACCGAGGGAGGGACCCGCCTGGAACTCACTGTGGACACCACCAGCGCGGCGGAACCGGCGCGGTCCTGGCTGGAGACCAGCCGCTCCTCGGGCCAGGACGGCCGCCGGCGGAAGTGAGGGGATCTCCCGGAGCGGCCCGTTCGGCGGCTTCGGGGAGTAGCGTGAACCCATCGGGAGCACTTCGCGCACCGGCCCCGATACCGGTGTCGTTCCTGGTGAGCAACGGCACCGGACAACTGCTCACGCGCAGGGGTTCGGAGACGGGTTCCCACGATGTCCGCGATCACCGACCATTCCTCGCCGCGCGCCGTGCCCTTCAGGGCCCCGTCCGCACGCCTCGCCCTCAAGCCCCTGGGCCCCTCCCCGGAGAAGGTGGAGCTGGACGGCGCCTGGTGGCCCCGCTCCCGTGACCTGAGCGACGAACTGCCCGCGCTGGCCGACGTCCTGGACCCGCTGTGGGGGCGAGTCACCCGTATCGCCGTCAACCCCCGCTACTGGCCGGTCATCCCGCAACGGATATTCGTCAACGGCCATGTGGTGAAGGTCGGTTGGTTCACCACCGAGCTGGACCCGCACAAGATCCTGCTGCTGTCCGGAACGTCGGGCCGCTGGGACCTGCTGGTGATACCCCCGGAGGTCAGCGCCCCATCGGCCGCCCGGCTGATGACCGCGGCGAGCGCGAGCACGGCCCCGCAGTCGACCGCGACCGCTCTCCTGACGGCGGAACTGGTCGATACCCCCTCCACATCGGCCGACGCCGACACCGGACAGCCCGACCGGCTGACCGCGTCGATGCGGCCATATGCGCCGCCCCTGCCGTGACGAGACGGCCCAGATCGCATGGCGACCGCGTAACGGACCGTCGCCGGACGCTGAAAACCCGCACGGTGTCGGGCCACGCACCTCCGGAACACACGGCGAAGCGTTCCGCCTCGCCCGGTCCCCGCGGCAACCCACCACCGGACAACAGCGAGGCTGGCCATGACCGTTGCACGGAGCATCAGGAACCAGGCGCAGACGATGAAGGGCAGGATCACGCAAGAGCTCGGCCGGGTTACCGGCAACAGGCGACTGCAACGCCGAGGCAGGAACGACCGCGTCTCCGGAAGCCTGAAACAGGCGGCGGAGGAGACCAAGGACGCCTTCAGGCGGAACGGAAGTGGCCCCCGATGATGTACGACCAAACACGCGCCCGGCAGTCCGTCGGCCAGACTCCGGGCCCGACCGGACTCCGCAGCCAGGGCCCGGAGCCGCTGCTCCCGTCGGAGGAACAGGACAAGATCGTCCAGCGCCTCCGGCACGCCCTCAACGTTTTCGCCGACACTCCTGTCGAGGCGCTGGAAGAGGCCGAGAGCGCCTACGACGAAGCCTCCGCACAGCTCGTGAACGCCCTAGCGGAACGACGGCGTCTCCTGCGCTCCGGCTGGCAGGGCCAGAACCCCGACACACAGTCCGAAGAACTTCGGCACGCACTGAGGCAGTACCGGGAGATCACCCAGAGACTGCTCCACATCTAGGCGGCCACTCCTCCGCGTCGCGGCCGAGCGCGGAGTAGTGTCGACAGTACCGAGGGCATTTCGCACACCGGCTTCCACGCCGGGTCGTTCTCGGCGAAAGATGAAACCCGGGCCGCCGCAGAGGCGGCCCGGAGACGGGTCCGCATCATGTCGGCGACCTTGCACCCCACCCTGCCGCCCCCCGCGCCCGTCGTAATCCCGGCCGCGCGTCTCGCCCTGAAGACGGACAGCGCCGCCCGTGGCCTCCTGGACGGTGCCTGGTGGCCCCGCTCCCGGGATCTGCTGAGCGAACTGCCCGCGCTGACCGACGTGTTGGAACCCTTGTGGGGCCGCATCACACGCATCGCCGTCAACCCGACGTACTGGCCGGTCATCCCGCGCCAGGTTCCCGTGGACGGCCACATCGTCAAGGTCGGCTGGTTCACCCCGGAAATCGACCCGCACAAGCTGCTGCTGCTCTCCTACCGCACCGGCCGATGGGACCTGCTGATCATCCCGCCCGAAACCGGAGCGGAGTCGGCGGCCCGGCTGATGGCTACCGCGTCCCACCACGACGGCCCGCCCCTGACCGCGAGCGCGCTCATCGCCGCGGAAGAGGCCCGGCACGGCGCCGCCGCGCCCGACGAGCCACTGGACCCGGACGAGGCGTGGGAATACGAGGGCGGCGCCTCGGTGTCCGCGGCCGTTCCGCCTCAGTCCGGTCCGTCCGGTCGCCTGATCGTCGGTATGTGAGGCGGCCGCCATGAACGCCTTCCTGACGGCCGCCACCTTCATCGTCCTCATTGCAGCGGCGGCATACCCGATCCACCGGCTCAACACCGAGCACGCCGACAGAATCGCCGTGCACCGCTCCAGCACCCCCCTGCCCCGCCGCCGCGGACGAGGCACGCCGAACCCGGCCGGTCCCAGGGTCTCCTTACCCCGGCAGGGCCCCGTCGCGGTCGCGGCTCAGGACGTCAGGCCGGGTCCGCACCGGCCCCCGCCGTGAGCTTCTGCCGGACGTCGGGCGCCGTCGTGTGCCGGATGTCGGCGCCCAGCTTCACCAGGTCCTCGACCAGGTCGCGGTAACCGCGGGCCAGGTGGTGGTGGTTGCGCAGCGTGGTCCGGCCCGGTACCGCGAGCGCGGCGAGCAGCAGGACCGCGGCGGCGCGCAGGTCGGTGGAGTAGAGGTCGGCGCCGGGCCGGTACGGCGGGCAGGGGCCGTCGACACGCAGGACCGTGTCGTCGACCGCCGTCCGCATGCCGAGCGCCTCCAGCTCCGGGGCGAAGCCGAAACGGTGCTCCCAGACGGCCTCCCTGATGCAGGTGGAGCCTTCGGCGTACGCCGCGAGCAGGGCGAAGAAGGGCTGGCTGTCGCTGAACACGCCGCGCGACATGGCGGTGAACTCCACCGGCCGCAACGGCTTCGTCAGCGGGTGCGCGGTCACCTCGTCGGCCCCGACGTCGACGCGCACCCCCATCCGGTCCAGCAGGTCGAACTCGGGCGCGAGCGCATGGACCGCCCGGTCGATGCCCGGGCCGGTGATCCGCAGCGGCTCGTCCGCCAGCAGGGCGCCGGCGCAGATCCAGGTGATCACCTCGATCAGGTCGGGGATCAGCGTGACGTCGGCGGGCCGGTCCAGCGACTCGGGGCCGCGGCCATGGATCACCCACGTCTCGGGTCCGGCGAACTCGATGTCGGCGCCCAGGTCGCGGAGCACGGTGACCATGTCGGTCACGTCGGGCTTGAGATACGGGTGGTGCAGCGTGGTCGTCCCGTGCGTGACCGCGCCCATCAGCAGCGCGGTCTTGACCGCACCGCTGTAGCAGGGCCCACTCATGAGCGCCTTGTTGCGCGTGTAGTCGAGCATGTCGATGGTGCACGGGGTGAGCCGCTGCGCCGTGAGGTCCACGGAGCCGTCCTCCGTGAGCCGGGTGGTGACGCCGAACCGTCCCATCACGTCCAGCAGGTGCTCGACGGGCCTCCCGCGAGGGCCTTCGCCGATCGTGCAGCCGCCGCTCGCGGGCAGCCGGGCCACGCCGTTGCGCGAGACGAGGGCGGGGAGCAGATAGAGCGAACCGTGGATGCGGCCGACGAGATCGGCCGGCAGCTCCGCGCGGTCCCAGGTGGACGCGTCGACGGTGAACGTCTCGGCCGCCCCGTCGTAGTGCGCGTGCGCGCCCGCGGCGCGGAAGATCTCGCCCAGCACCGTGGTCTCGACGATGTCCGGGCAGTTCCCGATGCGCACCGGCGCGCTCGCGGTGGCCGCGGCGGCCACGGTGGTGACCAGGGAGTGCTTGAACCCGGAGGTGCGGACAGCCCCGGAGAGCCGGTTCCCGCCGTGGATCTCCAGCAGCGGCTCGCCCGGGGGAGCGGGTTCTCGCCGACGGTCCTGCATGGGGGTACCTCCTGCGCTGAGTGGTGAGGGGTCGGGCGAAAGGGTCTGGTGCGGAATCGAACGCAGCCACTGCCGCGCTTCCCTCGCACTGGTCAGATGGACGACGGTGAGGCCGGGGTGCAAGCCGAGGAAGGCGGCCGTCTCGGCCCGCCGGGTGGCGTGCTGGGACCAGGCCCAGCGCAGCGGGTGGCGCGGGTTGCGCAGCATCGACCGCCAGGTCTCCCGGTTGCCGTGCCACAGCTCGCGGCCGGTGGCGGCCCGGACCAGCGAGCGCCGCAGCACGCGGCTCATGACGGTCCGGCGGGGCAGGTCGAGCCAGACGAACGTGTCGGCGCGCTCGCCGAGCAGGTCGCCGACGACCCAGTGGTACTGGGCGTCGCAGATCCACGCCGGTGTCCGCGTGGCGACCTCCACGTCGTCCGCGAACTCCGCCCGGTGGGTCCACCCGGGCCCGTGGTAGAGCGCGTCCATCTCGATGTGCCGGATGTCCAGCGCCCCCGCGAGGGCGGCGGCCAGTGTGGTCTTGCCCGCGCCGGAGATCCCGCCGACGACGATCCGCCGCAGCGGCGCGGGTGCGGGCGCCGCCACCGGCCGGGTGGGCCGCGTGAGGAACTCGACCGACAGGGCCGCCCCCGCGCAGACGACGGCCAGGCCGAGCCACAGGACGGTGTTCCCGTGGGCCAGCAGCGCCGTCCCGGCCGCCGGGGCGACGGCGCCCGCAATCCCGAAGGACGTCTGGAAGGTCGCGTTGTAGCGGCCCTCCAGACCGGGCGGCGCGGCGGCGTTCGCCGTCGTGGTGACGACCGGAGCGAACAGCGCGTCGCCGAGCGTGCAGATCAGCGCCGCGCACAGGACGACCGCGGTCGTGGCCGGCCCCGCCCAGCCGGACGTCGCCATGACGAGGACCGCCAGGGTGAAGAAACAGGCCGCCAGGCGCAGCGCCCGCGGGGCGGGGACACGCCGCGCGTAGGCGACCGCGGGGCGCCGGGCCACGGCCATCGACACGCAGGCGACGGCGATCACCACCCCGGGCACCCACGACGGCTGCCCGAGCACCACGATGGCGACCACCGGGAGCATCGCCGTCAGACAGTCGGAGACGAACGCCAGCAACAGCGTCAGCAGGCACAGCCGCAGGAAGCCGGGGTCGTCACGCAGGTCGCGCCACCGCCACGCCCGCCCGTCGGCCGGAGGCTCGGCAGCAGGGGAGGGCCGGACGTGCCGACGCACCGTGAGCACCAGGACCATGGCCGCCGCGTAGGTGAGGCCGTTGGCGTAGGCGACCAGGTGCAGTCCCGTACCGCTGTCGATCAGCAGGCCCCCGGCGGTCGCGCCGATCGCGCCGCCCGCCGCCCACCCGCTGACTTTCAGCACGCTCGCCGTGCTCAGCACGCCGATGAGCGACTCGGCCGGGACCAGCCGGGCCAGCAGCGGTGTGCTGGCCGTCCAGAACAGCCGGTCGGCAGCAGCCGCGACGACGGCGAGCGCGCCGACCTGCCACGTGGCGGAGACGAAGGGGAACAGCGCGAACACCCCGGTGCGCACGGCGTAGCTCAGGGCCGCCCCGTTCGCCGGACCCCTCCGGTCCACCAGCAGACCGTTCACCGGTCCCGCCAGCAGGCCGAGGAGCCCGCCGACCGTCAGCGCGGCACCGACGTGCGCCAGGGGGAGGTGCTGCCCCCGGGTGAAGAAGATCAGCGCGACCGGCGTCCACAGGCCGTTGCCCACGCAGTCGACGGTGAGCGCCACCAGGTAGGTGCGTTTCCCGGGCGTCTCCCGCCCCCGGCCGATCACGAACGGGGTCACGGGCGGACGAAATGCACGAGCAGTGCCCGCCGGTCCACGGGACAGGTGTCGGCGACCGGCGGGACGCCGTGCCAGGACCGGTCCGAGCGGACGAGCACGACGGACGTCCCGGTGGTCGGCGCCACCCGCTTCGCGCAGTCGTCCATGTCGGCGCTGCGCAGCAGCCGCAGGTCACCGCTCCACTCCGGGTCCCACCCGTCGTTGAAGTAGAAGAGGTGAGTCACCGCCTTGTCCGGGCGGTCGGTGTGCGGCTCGATCCAGCAGCCCCGGGCGTAGCGGGTCATGCGGGCCTCGACCAGGCACCGCTCCAGGTCCACGCCGGTGAGCGCGGACAGCGCCTCGCGGTAGGGCTGGGAGACGACGTCCGCGACGAGTTGCTGCCAGTTCGCGGGGAGCGTGCGCACCTGGTCCTCGTCGACCGCGCCGGCGGTGACGAGGTTGCGGTTGAACATCCGGTACTGCTTGTCGGACCGGTTCAGGTCCGTGCGCTCGGACTCCTCGAAGCCGGTGTCGCTGAACTCGCCGCGCAGGTTCTCGGCGACGGCGTCCGTGACGAACGAGCGGGGGATCACGGCGTGGCCGAACGGGTCCTGTTCCAGCTCGGCCCGGCTGATGGTCTCGATGTCGACGAGGGACACGTCTTCTTCCTCACAGGTGGGCGGGGTGGGTGAACGCGCCGGCGACCGTGCGCAGCCGGGTCTCCTCCCGGAGGCCGTGGAGCGTGAGCAGCCGGGCGACGCTGCCGTGTTCGGCCTCGATCCCGGCGATCAGCGAGCGCATCGTCGCCGCAGGCGTGGAGGTCCGCAGCCGCAGCTGCGCGAGGGTGTCCTCGCGGGTCCAGTTCGGGCGGGCGTCGGCGCTGCGCAGGGCACGGTAGGCGCGGGCGGTCAGGGCGTAGTCCCGGGCGACGTCCGCCGTCCGCACCCCGAGCGCCCGCAGGACCAGGGCGCTGACGACGCCGGTGCGGTCCTTGCCCATCGCGCAGCAGATGTAGACGGGGACCTCCGCCCCGTCGGCGAGCAGGTCCACGATCTCCGCCGCGACCGGCGCCGCCCGGGTCAGCATGTCGCGGTAGTTCGCGAGATAGTCGCTGGGCCGGGGCCGTACATTGCCCCGGATACGGCTCATGTCGCCGGCCACGGGCCGGGACAGTACGGTCGCGCCCGTGGACTCGGGCCCCCGGTATTGCCGGCGTTCCTCCTCCAGACGCAGGTCGACGACGGTACGGATGCCCAGGCCGCCGAGCGCCGGCGCCGTGTCCGGTGACGGCGCGGGCCCCCGGACGAGGAGTCCCCGCCGCAGGTACCCCCCGGCGGGACCGCGCAGCCCGCCCAGATCGCGCACGTTGGGCAGGCCCGGGACCATGATGCTCCGAGTGTTCATGCCACCCCTTCGCGGTACCGGTCGCGCAGGGCGGCGACGACCTGACGGACGACGGCCTCGTTCGCGACGGCGATCCGGACGGCGGCCGGCAGCCCCGGCGCGCCGGACAGGTCCCGTACGACGATCCCCCGCTCCAGGAGGTGCCGGCTCGCGGCCTCTGCGTCCGCCGGGTCGGGGACGTCCCAGGTGACGAAGTTCCCGCCGCTCGGCCGGGCGTGCCAGCCGGGCACCGCGCGCTCGACCTCGGCCGCGAACCGCTCCCGCAGCCGCCGGACATCGGCCCAGATCCCGGTGAAGACGGCCTGCTCCTCCAGCGACCGCCGCAGCAGGGCGACCGCCAGAGCGGAGACCGAGCCCTCCGGGTCCAGGTCGAACAGGTGGCGGGCGGTCGCCGGGTGCGCGACCGTCACCGCGATCCGGGCGCCCGACAGGCCGTAGCACTTGGAGAACGTGTTGACGCGGACGACGTGCCGCAGACCGGCGAGCCCGCGCACCAGCTCCTCGCCGCCCTCGGTGAACGCCAGGTAGGCGGTGTCCACGACCAGGAGACTGCCGTGCTCCGCCACGGCGTCCGCCAGCTCGGCCAGCTCCTGTGCCCCGTGCACCTGCCCGGTGAAGCTGTGCGGGGTGGTGACGACGACGAACGCCGGCGCTCCCGCCCGCAGCCGGCGCGCCAGGTCACGGAGGTCGAACAGCCCCGTCCCCGGGTCCGGGGCGACCGGGTCGAGGACACAGCCCGAGATCGCCGCGAACTTCGCCCAGCCGTCGAAGTTCGGCTGGTGCAGGACGATCCGCGACACCTCCGGGAACGCCCGGGTCAGCAGGTTCAGCCCGGGATCGCTGCCCGCGGTGAGGACGAGCGAGTCGACGTCGACCCCGAACCGGTCGGCCAGCATCCCGTAGACCGGCCCCAGGATGGGGTAGGTCAGCACGTCGTCCGGGTCGAACTGAGCCAGCGTGGCCCGGTGCACCGCCGCCGCCCGGCTGTCGAGCAGCCCGCAGTTCTTGAGGTTGATCTCGTCGGGGACCCGGGCGCGTCGGTTGCGGAACCGGCCGGCGCTCTCCCGCAGGAAGGGGGAGCCCGCCCCTTCCCGCGCCGTCACGAGCGTCTCGTCCCTCATGCCGGGCGCAGGGCCGGGCCGGCGGCGCGGGCGGGGATGTTCTCGAACACCTGCGTGACGTCCGGCTGACTGCCGAAGACGATGTCGTAGCCGCGGGCCAGCTCCTCGTCGGTCAGCGCGTGGGTGCCCGGCACGAACAACTGCCGGTTGAAGGCGGCCATCTCATGGTCCAGCAGGTCGGGGCCTGCCAGCTCCCAGGGGGCGTACACCGTCGGCCGTGCCCGGCCCCCGCGCTCCTGGACGGCCTCGATGGTCCGCTCGGCACCCTCGATCGTCGTGCCGGGCAGCCCCACGATGACGAAGCAGTTCAGCTCGATGCCCGACTCCTTGCACCAGGCCGAGAGCCGGTCGAGGTCCATCGCGGACTTCTGCTTCGCCCGGGGCAGCAACGCGCCCTCCTGCGGGTCGAGCGTCTCCAGACCGACGCTGATCCGGACACAGCCGGCCGCCCCCATCGAGCGGATCATTTCCTCGCTGAGGTGGTGGACCGTCGTCGCGCACTTCCACGGGTACGGGGAACCCCGGCCGGTCAGCTCCCGGCAGAGCTCCTCCATCCACTTCTTGTCCAGCGTGAACGTCGGCGCGTAGAACGCCACGTACTCGAACGGCGCCGCGGCGAACGACTCCTCTATGTATTGAAGCGTCCGTTCGACTGTGAGCCGCCGTTCCTTCCGTGTGTAGATCATCGGCACCTCGCAGTAGGAGCAGCCGACCGGGCACCCGCGCGCCGCCGGGACGACCAGTTCGCGGCGGCGCGGGATGCCGCAGAACTTGTTCGCGTCGTCGAAGTAGAGGGCGTCGTAGTGCGCGTACGGGATCTCGTCGGGCGTCGGCAGGTACCAGTCCTCCGCCGGGAGCAGGTCACCGCGGCGCTTCGGGGCGGCCCAGGAGCCGTCGCGCCGCAGGTACACCCCCGCCGCGTCGGCCGCCCGGCCCCGGAAGGTCTCGATCGCGGCGACGACACCGGCCTCGAAGTCGCCGTTCTCCACGATCGCGTCGATGTCGAAGCGCTCGAAGAAGCGGGGGTTGACCCCGGACAGCCGGCCGAACGTGATGATCGGGGCGTCCGGGTTCAGTGCCCTGGCGTAGGAGACGAGCCGGCGGAACCCGTCGATGCCGTCGAACTCGTTCATCACGGCGATCACGTCGTACCGCTCCTGGAAGAGCCTGCTGCCGAGGTCCTTCCACGTCAGTCGCTCGACACTGGCGTCGATCGCGGTGACCTCGGCGCCCGGGTAGACGGCGCGCAGGTGGCCCGCGACCTGGTAGAGCGCGAGGTGGTGCCCCGCGTTGAAGTAACTGAGCACCTGCGGCGGCCAGATCACGAGGATCTTCCGGGGTTCGTCCACAATCTTTCCCATGGGGGTCCTTTCGGTGCCGGGCGCCGGACGGTCAGTTCTGCGGCCGGTACGCGGAGCCCGCGAGTTCGGTGTCCAGCCAGTACTCGATCTGGACCGTGATCCGCTCGGTCCCCTCCGGGTGCTCGATCTTCGAGACCGCGTGCCACGACTTGTCGGTGGGCGGGAAGGCCAGCAGCTGGCCGCCGACCGGGCTGATCTCCTCCGTCGGGCCCTCCTTGGGCGACGCGAAGATCTGGAACTGCCCGCCCGCCTCGACGGGCCAGTCGCGGTTCAGGTAGAGGATCACGGTGATCGCCTTGGTCGGCTTGTCCTTGTGGACCGACAGGTAGTCGCCGTTGCGGTGGGTGTAGAGGCCGATGCTGCGTTGCAGGCCGGCCAGTTCGATCCCGGTCGACTTCTCCAGCCAGGCGGTGAATTCGGCGCCCCGCAGGTCCTCCACGAGGTCGCGCCAGATCTCGGGCAGGCGGGGGAAGACCGGGGCTTCCTTCTCCAGGACGATCAGGTCCACGAGGTTCATCCGGTACTGCTTCTCGTGCTTCGGGTCCTCGACCGCGATCTTCGCGACGTCGGCGGTCGGCATGGTCGCGAGCAGCTCCTTCAGCTGCCCGTCGTCGAGCAGGTCACGGCCACGGAAGAGCTGGAACGGCTGGGTACGTTCCTCCAGCGCCGAGTCGAGCGTCAGCACCACGGTGTCTCCTTGGGGTCGATGCGGGGGTCCCGGGACGGCCCGGGCCCGACCTGGCCACAGCCTGTCCGCGGGCCCCTGCCGACCCCTTGTCGGTTCGCTGCCGGGGATCGGCAAGGTCTTCGCAAACCGGCACGCCATCGCACGGCAAGCGCGGTGGTGACACTGGCGGGGCAGCCCTGATACCCGAACCGGTGCACACGCCCGGCCGCCGAGAGGTGCGAGTCTTGATCAACCTGGACGTCCGGCTCGAAACGTGGGACCACCCCTTCCGGCACTTCCGCGGCGCCGGTCTGATCTCCGCCCGGGACCTGGCCGACCTCGGCGCCACCGCGCCGGACGAGGGCCTGTTCCAGCGCATCGACACCTCGACCGGTGACGTACGGCGCCGCTACCGCTCGTCCGTCCTGCCGTTCTCCGACAACAAGACCGGCCTCACCCCCGATGGCATCCCCCTGGCGGCGCCCTGGCGCGAACTGGTCACCGACCTGCTGTCCGAGGAGTTCGCCGACTGGCTTCGCCGCGAGACCGGGGTGGACACCATCGGGCTGCACCGCCGGGCCGAGATGTACCGCCACGTCGACGGCGACTTCGAGGACCTCAACACCGGCAAACAGCACAAGAGACTCGCCTTCGAACTGCACACCAACGAGCACTGGCCGGCCGACGGCGGCGGAGAACAGGAGTACTGGTCCGGCCCGGACAGGTCGGCCGGCCCCGCCTCGACGATGCCCCCGACGGGAGGCACCGCCTGGTTCTACTCGGCGTCGCCCTTGTCCTGGCACCAGATGGCGCCGGTCACCGCGGGGCGGGGCCTGGTGCGGCAGTCGGTCACCATGAGCTTCTTCGAGTAGCCGACGAACTCCGGCCGGACACCGACAGCCGGACACCGACGGAAGCCGCCGCCCGAGCTGTCTCGGACGGCGGCTTCCGTCGGTGGAGCCCCTCGCTCCTCCCGGTCACTCCTCGTCGATCCGGAGGGCCGACGACGGGCACAGATGGACCGCCTGACGGACGGCCGGCCCGTCCGCCCCCGCCGGATCCACCGTCAGCGGCGCGACCAGCCCCTCCTCGTCCTGGTCGAAGACGGCGGGCGCCGCCAGGACGCACTGGGCGGCGCCGACGCACCGCTCCCTGTCCGCGGTGATGTGCACGGGCGAGCCCCTCTCCTCAGCAGTTCACCGGCACCCGGTAGATGCCGTAGATCCCGGCGTCGTCCTTGTACGGCAGCTCCTCGGCCGGCACGGCCAGCGACAGGCCGGGCACCCGGCGCAGCAGCGTCTCGAACACGACCTCCAGCTCCACCCGGGCCAGGTTCTGCCCGAGGCACTGGTGGACCCCGTAGCCGAAGGCGACGTGGTGGCGCGCGCCGCGCTCGAAGTCGAGCCGGTCCGGGTGCTCGAAGACCTCGTCGTCCCAGTCGGCGGCCAGGCCCGACACGACGATGCCCTCGTTCTTGCGGATGGTCACGCCGCCGACCTCGATGTCCTCGGTGGCGACCCGGGCGGGTGCGTTCTCCACGACGCTGAAGTAGCGCAGCATCTCCTCGATCGCCGGAGGCAGCAGCGACAGATCGGCCGCGATCCGCGCCTTGTGCTCCGGGTTCTCCAGCAGCGCCACCACGCCCAGCGAGATCATGTTCGCGGTGGTCTGGTGCCCGGCGATCAGCAGCATGACGGCGGTGCCCACGATCTCGTCGTGCGTCATCACCGGCGTCTGCCGGTTGCGCGCGATGAGCCGGCCGATCAGGTCGTCGGTGGGCTCGCCCCGCTCCTTCTCGGTGACGAGGTCCTCCAGGAAGTCGTTGAGCGCGTCGGAGGCCGCGGCGCGCTCCCGTATCGAGACGGACCGGCTGACCAGCATGCCCGCCCACTCGTGGAAGTCGCGGCGCTGCTCGTGGGGCACGCCCAGCAGCTCGCAGATCACCAGCGACGGCACCGCCTGCGACACGTGCTCGACGAGGTCGGCCGGCTGCGGCGCGGCCAGCATCTCGTCGATGCTCCGGTCGACGATCTCCTGGACACGCGGGCGCAGCGCGGCGATCCGGCGCAGCGAGAACTCCCCGGTCAGGATCTTGCGGTGGGCCCCGTGCTCGGCCCCGTCCAGGTGGATCATGGACCGCCGGGTGCTGAGCCGGCGCACGCGCTCGGCCGCCGCGCGCTGCTCGGCGGTCAGCCGGCCCGGGAACGCAGGGTGCAGGCGGTCGGCGCTGACCCGCGGGTCGGCGAGCAGCTTGCGGGCCAGCTCGTGCTTGGTGACCAGCCAGGCCACCTGCCCGTCGGGCATGCGGACCCGGCTGACCGGCTCCCGCCCGCGCAGCTCCCGGTACTCGGCGGGCGGGCGCATGGGGCACTCGCGGGCCATGGGGAACGACGGAATGTCGTGGTCGAGTGTCTCGGTCATGGGATGGGTTCCCGTTCCTCTCGGGCGTGCCGGTCCGCTGCCGCCGCGCGCAGGGCGACCCGGTTGATCTTCCCGACGCCGATCATCGGGAGCGCGTCCACCACCCTCAATTCCTCGGGCAGTTTGTATGTGGCGATTCCGTGCTCGGTGAGGAAGCGGCGCAGGCCCAGCAGCTTCGGCTGCTTCTCCGGGTCGGAGGGGACGGCGAAGACGCAGACCGTCTGCCCCCACACCGGGTGCGGCATCGCGACCGCCGCGACCGCCCGCAGCAAGGGGTGCTCGGCGAGCAGTGATTCGATCTCCCGGGCGGAGATCTTCTCCCCGCCGCGGTTGATGACGTCGCCGATCCGGCCCTCCACCACCAGCCCGCCCGACGGGTGGAGGCGTGCCAGGTCGCCGGTGCGGTAGAAGCCGTCGTCGGTGAACGCGCGCGCGTCGGCCTCCGGCGCCGCGTAGTACCCGGCGACCGTGTACGGGCCCCTGGTCAGCAGCTCTCCCACCTCACCGGGCGCCACCTCGGTGCCGTCCTCGGCCACGATGCGGATCTCGTCGCCGGGTGAGGCCGGCCGCCCCTGGGTGTGGGCGATGACATCACCGGGGTCGTCCAGCGCGGTATAGGTCAGCAGCCCTTCGCTCATGCCGTAGCACTGCTGCACCGTGCAACCGAGCAGCTGGTGCGCCTCGGCCGCCGGGGCGGGCTCCAGACGGGCACCGCCGGCCTGCATCACGCGCAGCGACGTCGGCCCGCGGCCCCGCTGCCGGACCTCGCTGAGCCACTGGGTGACCAGCGCGGGCACCAGCGTCGTGTGCGTCACCCCCTCCCGGTCGATGAGGTCGAGCGCCGCCCCGGGATCTCCCGGCGAGCCCAGGACCACCCGGCCGCCGAAGGCCAGGACGCCGAACATGCCGGGGCAGTTGAGGACGAATCCGTGCGCCCCCGACATGACGGCGAGGTACACCGTGTCCGGCGACAGCCCGGCCCACCGGGCGGCCGTCCGGATCATGTAGCCGTAGCCCTCGTGGGCGCGCGCGATCGCCTTCGGCGGGCCGGTGGTCCCGCTGGACAGCAGGAAGACGGCGGGCTCGTCGGCCAGCGGCGGCCCCAGATCGGGCAGGGGCCCGGCCCCGGGGTCCGGACGGCACAGCTCGACCAGGTCCTCGGTGCCTTCGGGAACGGCGTCCGAGGTGCGGTCGGCGACCAGGATGTGCCGGATACTCGGGCAGCTCTCCCGCAGTTCCCTCGCCAGCGCGACATGGTCGAAGCGCTGCCAGCGGCGCGGTACGGCCACGGCTGTGGGCCGGGTGGCGGCCACGGCCGCCAGCAGCTCTCGGCGGCGCAGCGTGGGCACCGCCATCACCGGGTGAGCGCCCAGCCGCATCAGCGCCAGCGGCAGGACGACCAGTTCCAGGTCGTTGGGGAGCTGGACCAGGACGCGGTCCCCGCGCGCGATCCCGAGTCCGGCCAGCCGGGCGGCGGCGCCGGCGACCGCGTCCGCCAGCTCGCGCCGGGTCAGCCGGCCGCCGGGGCCCCGGACGGCCTCCTTCTCGGGATCCTCGTCCACGTGCCGCAGCACCAGCTGGTCGACCCGCTCGGGACGCCACCACCCGCGGTCGCGGTACTCCCGCGCGCGATCCGGCGGAATCCTCGGGAGGCCGGGATCCTCGGGACGGAATGAACTCACGCCCTGTCACCTTCCTTTCTCGCGGCCACGTCAGAGAGCCGACTGCGGGGCGAGCCGTGAGATGTCGTACGTGGTGGAGTCGTCCACGGCGAGGTCGGCGCAGATCCGGCCGAACAGCGGGACGAACTTGAACGCCCAGCCCGCCCCGTAGACGACGAGCTTCTCCCCGTGCGTCATCAGGTCCCGCGCGGTGCCGAGGAAGAACTGCCGTTCGGGGTCCGTGGGCAGTACGGCCAGGCAGGTCGAGGTCCGCACCGGGTCGGGGGCGACCGTGGGCAGGTGATCCCTCAGCCAGCCCGAGAGCCGGTCCATCTGGCGCCGGTCGGCGACGCCGGTGGCCGACGACGGGTGGTCGAGCGGGTCCACCTCGAAGATCGGCCCGCAGCGCACGAACTCCCCGGGCGCCCACGGGTTGTGGCCGAACCCGTAGAACAGGTTGGTGTCCTCCCGCGTCGGCTGCTGGAAGGCGAACCAGAACGGCGACTCGTCCACCGGCAGGGCCTGCCGGTAGGCCGCGATGGCCATCTCGTACACCGAGTACGCGAGGCGCGCGCCCAGCGGCTCCAGCAGGTCGTTGGTGTACGGTCCGCAGGCCAGTACGACCTTGCCGGCGCGGTAGGTGCCCCGGTCGGTGGTGACGCTCACGCCGTCCGCGTCCGGCACGAGTTCCGTCACCGTCTCACCGGCGCGCAGGGCGCTGCCGGCCGCCTGGGCGAGGGTGAAGAGGGCCGCCAGCGTCCCCCTGACGTCGATCGTCCCGCCGTCGGGCTGGAGGAACCCCTCGTAGTCCCGGGGCAGGCCGCGGAACCCGAACCGCCGCTCGATGTCGGTGGCCTTGAGCCACTCGTAGCGCACCGAGAGCTTGTCCATCATCGCGGCGGTCCCCGAGATCTGGCCCTCGTTGGTGACGACGTCGGTGTCCCCGAACCAGAGGCTGCCGATCTCGTGGATGAGGCGGCGCTCGCAGCGGCTCTCCAGCGCGCGCCACAGCGGAAGGGTCTCCAGCGTCAGGCGGAACAGGTCCTCCTGGGTGTACTGGAGCCGCCAGTGCCGCTCGGCGCCGCTGGTGCCCCCGCTCTCGTTGAAGAACGTGTGCCGCTCCAGGACCAGCACCCGGTGGCCGCGCTCGGCGACCTGCCAGGCCGTGGCCAGGCCCACGGGCCCGCCTCCCACGACCACCACGTCATAGGACTCCGTCATACCCGGGCCTCCTCGTAACTCGACGTGCCGCCCTTGCCGGTGTCCCGCCGTCCGGTGAGCGCGGACTTCAGGGCGAGCACCAGGTGCTCGACCTGGCCGTCGGTCATCGACGGGTAGCAGGGCAGGTTGACCTGCTCGTGGAACCAGAGCCGCTCGGTGACCGGACACTCGCCGAGCCGGTGGCCCCGGCCCCGCCACTCGGGGCGCAGGTGCAGGGGGAAGTAGCGCACCTGCACCTGGACCCCGGCGTCCTCCAGGGCGTGGATGACCTCGTCGCGGCTCACGCCCTGTCCCGGCCGGACGAAGAAGGTGAACAGGTGGTAGGGGTGGTGGATGTCCTCGGGCACCTCGGCCGGCCGCACGTGCGGGAACTCCGCCAGCGTCTGGGCGAGGCGCCCGGCGATCCACCGCCGCCGCCCGGTCAGCTCCCCGAGACGCTCCAGCTGGACGAGCCCGACGGCCGCCCCGGCCTCGCTGAGCGTGGCGTTGCTCCCGGGGTGCCGGATACGCAGGCACTCCTTCTCGTACGAGTCCCCCGCCCACATCATCCAGGGCTGCGAGCGGTCGTACGGCCCGGCCGGCAGCGGTGACGGCACGAGGACCCCGTCGGCGGCGTTGGAGCGGATGCGGTCGACGCGCTCGGCCCACTCGGGGTCGTCGAAGGTGAGCATGCCGCCCTCGCCGAGGGTCGTGATGTTCTTGCTGGAGTGGAAGCTGAAGCACCCGATGTCGCCGAGCACGCCGGGCCGCCGGCCACGGTAGAGGGCGCCCAGCGCGTGCGCGCAGTCCTCGATCACCCGGACGCCGTGCCGGCGGGCCACCCGCATGATCTCGTCCATACGGGCCGGCCGGCCGCCGTAGTGGACCAGGATCAGGGCCCGGGTCCGCGGGGTGATCAGTGACTCGAACGAGTCGACGTCCACGTTCAGGGTGTCCGGCTCCACGTCGCAGAAGCGGACCGTCACGTCGTGGGCCAGCAAGGGGTCGGCGGTGGCCTTGAAGGTCTGCGGGGTCACGATCACCTCGTCACCGGGGGCGAGGTCCAGCAGGTGAACGGCGAGCGCGACGGCGACGGTTCCGCTGGTGACGGTCATCGCGTACCTGCTGCCGACGTGCTCGCGCATCGCCTGCTCGAACGCGTCCCGCCACCGCCCTTGCGAGAGGCTCTCGCCGGAGCGGACGACCTCGCCCAGCGCGGCCAGTTCGGCCTCCCCGAGGATGCTTCCCACAGCGGGGGCCGGCACGAAGTACCGGGAGTTCTCGTTCACGGTCAGCATGAGCCGGTCCCACGGCCCGCCGGGCTTCCCCCGTCCCGGGCGGCGCGCAGGGCCAGCGCCACCTCCACGATCAGGTCCTCCTGGCCCGCGACCACCTGACGCCTGCCGAGTTCGAAGAAGACGTCGCGCGGATCGACCCCTTCCCGCGCCGCGATGTCGAGCACAGGTTTCTTGAACCCGGAGAACACGCCGGCCAGCCCGCTGACGATGGAGACGGAGTCGATGGTGGGCGGCGCCGGCATCAGCTCCCGCCCGGCGATGTCCGCGGCGTCCAGGAGCCGGTACAGGTCGATGCCCGTCCGGAACCCCAGCCGTTCCAGCACCGGCACCAGGACTTCCAGCTGGGTGTTGCCGGCGCCGGCGCCGAAGCCCCGGGCACACGCGTCGAGGATGCCGGCCCCCGCCTGAGCCGCCGCGACCGAGTTCGCCACGGCCATGCCGAGGTTGTTGTGCCCGTGGAACATCACGGGCACGTCGACGGCGGCGCAGATGGCCCCGATGCGGGCCGTGACGTCCGAGGGCAGGAAGTGGCCCGAGGAGTCGAGGATGCCCACGCCGGTGGCGCCGTACCCGACCAGGCGCGCGCACTCCTCGGCGAGCTGGTCGGGGCTCGCCATGTGCGTCATCAGGAGGATGCCGTGCGCCTCCACGCCCTCGTCGCGCAGGAAGCCGAGGTGCCGCTCGGCGACGCTGGCCTCGGTGCAGTGCGTCGCGATGCGCACCAGGTCGACCTCGTACGCGAGGGCGTTCTTGATGTCCTGGGTGGTGGCCCAGCCCGGGAACATGAGGACCCCGAGCTTGCTGGTCGTCAGGGTCTCCCGGGCGATCGACATCATCTCGTCGTCGCTCAGCCGGGCCCGGCCGACCTGGAGGGACGAGGCGGCCAGCCCGTTGCCGTGGCCGACCTCGACGACCGGGACGGCCGCGGCGTCCGCGGCCTTCAGATAGGCGCGGAACTGCTCCGCGCCGAGGCTGTGCCGCACGGCGTGCTGGCCGTCGCGCAGCGTCGGGTCGTGGATCTGGACCGGCCTGCCCGCTTCCTGGCTCATGCCGTCTCCCTGCCTGCCAGTGCGAGCCGGTCCGCCGCGTGAGACTCGGCGGCCTGGATCGCGGCGGAATTGATGATGTCGAGGTTCCCGGCGTAGTGCGGCAGCCGGTCGCCGGACGCGGTGACCTCCACGGAGACGAAGGCCGTGGAGTCGTTGACGGTGCACACGCTGACGCCGAATCCCTTGACGTACGTACGGATCTCGTCGGCGGCTCTCGTCACCAGCGCGCGCACCGAGTCGGTGGTGAGGTCCCGGCCCCGCAGGTACATGGCGACCCTGAAGGTGGCCGCGGGCCGGGCGGGGCTGATGTTGACGAGCGCCTTCACGTCCTCGACGCCGGTGAACCAGCGGATCGCGTCCTGCGTGGTCTGCACGTACTCGTCGAGGTTCAGGCGCGAGGCGCGGCCCACGCTCAGGGTGGCGGCCGTGGTCACGACCTCGACGCAGTCGATCTCGTGCGCTCTCGCGATCGCGTGCAGGATCGGTACGCACGCCTGCCCGCCGCAGGTCACCATGCTGATGTCGCGGTGGGAGCCGATGTCCTCCCGGTTGACGGCCGGGACGATCATCTGCCCGACTCTGCTGGGCGTCAGGTCCACGATCATCGCCCCGGACGCCGCGAGCTTCTCCGCGTGCTCGGCGTGGAACGACGCGTTGGTGGCGTCGAACACCACGTCGAAGTCCTCCTCGGCGTCGACGAGGGACTGGATGCCCCCGGTCGCCACCGGCAGCCCGCGCCGGGCCGCCCGCCGCAGCTCAGGGGCGTCGTGCCGCCCCGCGACGAGCCGCAGGTCGAGACAGTCCGAGCGCATGATCTTGGTCGCCAGGTCCATACCGATGAGTCCGGCGCCGAGGACCGATACGGACAGCCGTCCAGTTGCTTGCATGTACGGTCGCCTTTCCGTCAAGGTGCGGCGTGATCCGCCCTGGGACCGCCCGCGGAGGCCGGCCGCGGTGGTCCCTACGCGGCCCAGCCTGGAACCGGGGCCTTGCCGACGGCTCGCCGTCGCGCTGACCGGTCGCCGCCGCGGGCGGGGCAAGCGAGGCGGCGAGGTCCTTGCAGGGACGCGGCGACATGCTGTGCGGGCACCACCCCGGGGGCTTCCCCCGCTACAACGCCAGTCCGTACGCCGCACCTTTAGCATCCGAAGGGGACTGCGAGCCGTGGTCAACCCGATTCATGACGACAACGGTGTCTCTCTGGTCCTGGTGAACAGCGAGAACCGGCACGCTCTGTGGGCCGGCGGCCTCGACGTACCGCCGGGCTGGCGCGTCGCGCACCGGGCGGCGAGCCGCCGGGAGTGCCTGGAGTACATCGGCGCCCACTGGCCGGACATCCGGCCCGCGAGACTCCCGGACGCCGGGAAGGACGCGGGCGCCTGCCTGCACGACCTGTTCGCCGCCCAGGCCGCGCGCACCCCCGGGGCGCCGGCCCTGATCTGGCGGGACCAGGAGTTGACGTACCGTCAACTCGACGACGATTCGAGCAAGTTGGCCGCACACCTGCGGCAGCGCGGCGTCGGGCCCGGCGGGTACGTGGGCCTGTGCGTCGAGCGGTCGCCGCAGATGATCACGGCCCTGCTAGGCGTCCTGAAGACCGGCGCCGCCTATGTGCCCCTCGACCCCGAGTACCCGGTCGAGCGGCTGCGGTACGTCCTGTCCGACACGGGTGCACGACTGCTCCTGACCCAGGAGCCGCTCCGCCCGCTCTTCCCGGACTACGACGGCGAGATCGTCTGCCTCGACCAGCACCGGCAGGACATCGACGCCCTGCCCACCGCGCCCGCGCCGGACAGCCCCGTCCCGGTTCCTGCGGACGCCGCCTACGTCATCCACACCTCCGGCTCCACGGGCCGCCCCAAGGGCGTCCTGGTGACGCACCGCTCCCTGGCGAACCACAGCTCCGCCGTGAACCGGCACTTCGCGTTCGCCCCCGGCGACCGCGTCCTGCAATGCAGGCCGCTGAGCTTCGACGCCGCCGCCGAGGAAATCTTCCCGCCGCTCCTGCACGGCGCGGCCCTCGTCCTCGGCAGCGATCCCCTGCGCCAGACGTTCCGGGCCCTGACCCAGCAGGTCATCGACACCGGCACGACCTTCCTGAGCGTGCCCACGGCCTTCTGGCACAGCTGGGTCGCGGAGGAGGACTGTCTGCTGCGGCTGGCCACGGAGTCCGCGCTGCGCACGATGATCGTGGCCGGCGAGAAGGCGGCCCGCCAGGCGCTGCTGACCTGGAAGAAACGGGTCGGCGAGGACATCCGCTGGTTCAACGTCTACGGCCCCACCGAGGGCACCATCACCACGACGGTCCACGAGCCGGGCGCCGACTGGGAGAGGGGCGAGTACGGCTCCGTCCCGATCGGCCGCCCCATCGGCAACGTCCGCACGTACGTCCTCGACGACGCCCTGCGGCCGGTGCCGGCGGGAACACCGGGCGAGCTGTTCATCGGCGGGGCGGGCGTGGCCGTCGGCTACCTCAACGCGCCGCAGACCACCGCCGAGCGGTTCCTGCCCGACCCCTTCTCCGGCGTGCCCGGCAGCCGGCTCTACCGCACCGGGGACCTGGTGCGCGCGGACGCCGACGGCTGCCTGGAGTTCCTCGGCCGCCGGGACCACCAGGTGAAACTGCGCGGCTACCGCATCGAACTGGGCGAGATCGAGACCGTGCTCGCCGAGCACCGGGACGTCCGCTCGTGCGTCGCCCAGGTGACCGGCGACGACCCCGACAGCACTCTCGTGTGCTTCGTGACCGCCGACGAGCGGACCGCACCGCCGGCCGCCGAACTGATCGCCCACCTGCGGAGCCGGCTGCCCTGGTACATGATCCCGACGGCCGTCCACGTCCTGGACGCCTTCCCCATGACCCCCAACGGGAAGATCGACCGGACCGCCCTGCTCGCCCTCGAACCCGACGACGACGGCGGGGCCGTCCACATCGCGCCGCGCACACCCGTGGAAGCGGTCCTGGCGGACATCTGGGAAGACATCCTCGGCCGCAGCGGCATCAGCGTCGACGCCGACTTCTTCCAGGTGGGCGGACACTCCCTGCTCGCCGCGAGCCTCATCGCCCGCATCCGCGCCCGGTTCGACGTCGCCATGACGGCCCGCATGCTGTTCGAGTCCCCGACCGTCGCCGGGCTCGCCGAAGCCGTCACCCGGGCGACCGGCGACGGCGCGGCGGACCGAGCCGGGCGGAGCTGACCGGCGGTGGCACCGCGACAGATCGCCGCCGCGCGGCCCGACAGCCCCTGGCTGCGCACCTTCGGGCCGCCGAAGCCTTCGGCCCCGGCCCGGCTTGTGTGCTTCCCGCACGCCGGGGGCGCGGCCAGCTACTTCCGGGACTGGGGCGGCCAGGACCTCGCCGGGGCCGAGGTGTGGGCCGTCCAGTACCCGGGCCGCGAGAACCGGATCCGGGAGGAGTTCCCGCCCGACCTGCACACCCTCGCCGACCAGGCCACCGAGCAGCTGCGCGGTCTCCTCGACCGGCCCGCCGTCTTCTTCGGGCACAGCATGGGCGCCGTCGTCGGCTACGAGGTCCTGCGCCGTCTCACGGCCGGCGGCCGGTGCGGCGCCGTACGCCACCTCGTGGTCTCGGGGTGCGGCGCCCCCCACCGGGTGCGCCCCTTCGCCGGACAGGAAGGCGCCCATCTCCTGGACGACGACCGGCTCGTGGCCCTCCTCAAGGAGCTGGGCTCCGGCAACGCGGGCCTGCTGGACGACCCGGACATGCGCTCCGCCTTCCTGCCGGCGGTCCGCGACGACTACCGCATCGTCCAGTCCTACGTCCCGCGCGCCGGCGGCCCGTCCCTGCGGACCGACGTCACCGCGTTCGTGGGCCGCCAGGACAAGGCGGTCGGCGTCGGCGACGCGGGCGCCTGGGCCGGCGCGACCCGGGGCCGCTTCACGCTCCGCACCTTCCCCGGCGGCCACTTCTACCTGGGGGAACACCAGGACGACGTCCTGCACGCCCTGCGCGAGGTCCTCCGTCCCGCCACCACGATCGACACCGGGAGAGCTGATGAACGTTGACCTGTCCGACCCGCTCCTCTACCGGGACTCCGACCCCGGACCGGTCTGGTCGCGGCTGCGCGCCGAACACCCCGTCTACCGCAACCAGCGGGCCAACGGGGAGCACTTCTGGGCGGTGATGACCCACGGCCTGTGCACGGACATGCTGACCGACCCCCGCGTGTTCAGCTCCCGGAACGGGATGCGCCTCGACTCCGACCCGCAGGTCCTCGCCGCCGCGGCCGGCAAGATGCTCAACATCACCGACCCGCCCCGGCACGACAAGATCCGCAAGGTCGTCAGCTCGGCGTTCACCCCCCGCATGGTGAGCCGGCTGGAATCCAACATGCGCAAGACGGCAGCCCGGGCCATCGACGAGGCGCTGGCCGCAGGGGAGTGCGAGTTCACGCGCGTCGCCCAGAAACTGCCGGTCTCCGTCATCTGCGACATGCTCGGCGTCGCGCCCGCCGACTGGGACTTCATGGTCGAGCGCACCCGCTTCGCCTGGAGCTCCACCGCCCTCGACGAGGCCGACGAGGCGCGCAAGACCCAGGCCCACACCGAGATCCTGCTCCACTTCCAGGATCTCGCCGAGGAGCGCAGGCGGGCGCCCAAGGACGACCTCATGAGCGCCCTGGTGTGCGGCGAGATCGACGGCGCCCCGCTGACCGACCAGGAGATCCTCTACAACTGCGACGCCCTGGTCTCCGGCGGCAACGAGACGACCCGGCACGCCACTGTCGGCGGGCTCCTCGCCCTCATCGACAACCCGGAGCAGTGGCACCGCCTGCGCGACGAGCCCGCCCTCATGCCCTCCGCGATCCAGGAGATCGTGCGCTACACCTCGCCCGTCATGCACGCCCTGCGCACCGCGACCGAGGACGTCGAGTTCGGCGGCGAGCTGATCAGCGCCGGGGACCACGTCGTCGCGTGGCTGCCCTCGGCCAACCGCGACGAGAAGGTCTTCGACGACCCCGACCGCTTCGACATCGAACGCGAACCCAACCGCCATCTGGGCTTCATCCAGGGCAACCACTACTGCATCGGCTCCTCGCTCGCCAAGCTCGAACTCACGGTGATGTTCGAGGAACTCCTGGCGCGGGTCGAGGTCGCCGAACTCGCCGGCCAGGTCCGCCGCCTGCGCTCGAACCTGCTGTGGGGGTTCGACTCGCTTCCCGTGAAATTCGTTCCGAGGGCCTGAGGAGAGCTGCCCCATGACCGCGCCGACCGCCCCCTCGATCGACCAGTACCTCGGCACCAACCTCCGTCTGCTGCCCCAGACCGACCAACTGCGCGCCCTGCACACCGCGATCCGCGACCGGGACGCCCGCCGCGAGGACTTCGTCCGCTACGCGCGCCGGATCATCCGCCTGCTGATCGAGGCGGGCATGGACCTGCTGCCCTTCGAACCGCACGAGGTCCGCACCCCGACCGGCGCCGCCTACCAGGGGCTGCGCTTCGCCTCCGGGCTGTGCGGGGTCACCGTGGTGCGCGCCGGGGAGAGCATGGAGGGCGAACTGCGGGACGTCTGCCCGGGGATCAGGATCGGGAAGATCCTCATCCAGCGGGACGAGACGACCAAAGAGGCCCGCCTCTACTACACCGCCCTGCCCGCCGACATCGCCCGGCGGCACGTCCTGCTGCTCGACCCGGTCATGGCGACCGGCGGGACCGCGCTGGCGGCGCTGCGGGTACTGACGGAGCTCGGCGTGCCCGAGGAGAACATCGTCTTCGTCAACTTCATCACCGTCCCCGAGGGCATCACCGCCGTCTGCGAGCAGTACCCGCGGGTGCGGATCGTCACCTCCGCCATCGAGGAGCGGCTGACCGAGGACGCGTGGATGCTGCCCGGCATCGGGGACTTCGGGGACCGCTACTTCGGTACGGACGCCTGACGCGTGCGCGGCCGGCTTCTCCGACCGGCCTGGAAGACCGTGAAACGACGACTGATCGAAGGACGCACATGAAGGCCGAACAGGGGCCGTTCCTCCTGCTGAACACCAAGGAGATCGTCTCGCGCCTGCACGAGTGGTTCCCGGACGCCGAGCGGGAGCTGGTCGTGGTGACCACGAGAGCGGACATCCCCTCCGCCGACATCGCCGCGTACGCACAGCGCTTCCTCCACCTGGAGGTGGTGCCCAACCTCTGGGAGCTGCCGGACGACGAACTCCTGGACCTCGCCCGGCGGTTCGGCGTACGCCGGATCCTCTCGCTCGGCGAGCGCGAGGTGCTGCGCGCGGCACGCATGCGGGCCGAACTCGGCCTGCCCGGCCAGAGCATCGCCTCGGCCACGGCGTACCGGGACAAGCACGTCATGAAGTCGACCCTGGCGGCGGCGGGCATCGACGTCGCCCCCATGCGCAGGTTCCGGACCAACGACGAACTCGCCGAGTTCACGTGGAAGGTCGGCTTCCCGGTCGTCGTCAAGGAACTCGACTCAGGCGCGTCGAACGGCACCGTGGTCCTGATGGACGAAGAGGACCTGCGCGCCCTCCCGGAGCGTGCCACCGGAACCCCCCGGCTGGCCGAAGCCTGGGTCGAGGGCGACTTCTACCACGTCAACGGCCTCATGAAGGACGGCGAGGTGGTGCTGGCGGTGCCCTCCCGCAACCTGTACTCCGACTGGTTCTCGGTCGCCTACGACGCCCCGACCATGACGGGGATGATGCCCGACGAGCACCCCCTGTCCGAGCGGCTGCGCAGCACCGCGCGGCAGGTCGTGACCGCGCTGCCCGCCGTACCCGACCTGTGCGCCTTCCACCTCGAACTGTTCCACACCGCCGACGACCGCCTGGTCGTCTGCGAGATCGCCTCCCGGGCGGGCGCGGCCCTCGTCACCGACGTCCACGAAGCCGTGCTGGGCATGAACTTCTACGGCGCGAGCCTGCTCGGCCAGGCCGGACGAGGTGAGCAGGTCGAGATCCACCCGACCGGCGAACGGCTCGGCTTCGTCTGGTTCCCGTCGGCCGACGGAGTCCTGCGCGCGCTGCCCGACACATGCCCGCTGCCGGGGACGGTGAGCTACCGGCCCTGCGGCGACGTCGGACGCCGCTACGACAGCCGCCCCGGACTCGGCCGGCCCGTCGCCGAGATGGTCTTCCGGCTCACCGAGCCGGACACCGGGGCGGAGCTGCGGCGGATCGAGGAGTGGTGGGACGACAACGTCGTCTGGGAGCACCGGACCAACGCGGTGCCCGAGCGCTGGAAGACGCCCCGAAGGAAGCCGGCCGACGCATAGCGGCCCGGCGACAGGACCGGAGGACCCGTGTACGAACTCTTGAAGACGATCATGATCGAGGATCTGGAGGTGGAGGCCGACCAGGTGTCCCCGGACGCGAGCCGCGAGGACGCGGGCCTGGACTCCCTCGCCACCTTCGAACTCTCCCTGGCGCTCAGCCAGCGTCTCGGCGTCACCATCGCCGACGAGGACCTGTTCGGCCTCAGGACGCTGGCGGACATCGCCGAGTTCCTGGAGAGGCGCACCGGAGGGAGAGCTCCCCAGGACGCCGGGCTCGCCCGGCTGCTCGGCGACGGGGACGGCTGCCACCCCGACCGCCCCTCCCCCGCCCACCAACTCGCCCGCAACGAAACCCCGTTCCAGCCCCCCGAGTCCGTGCTGGACGCGATCACCCGCGCCGCCGCCGAGGCCAACCGGTACCCCGACCCGGCCTGCGGAGCACTGCGCGCCGCACTCGCCCGGCACTACGACCTCTCCCCGGACCGCGTCGCGGTGGGCGCCGGATCGATCACGCTCCTCCAGGCACTGCTCACGGTGACCGCCGAACCGGGAGCAGCCGTCGCCTACTCGTGGCCGTCCTTCGACGGCTACGAGGTGCTCGCGGACCTCGCCGGATTCCGCACGGTACGCGTCCCGCTGGCCGAGGACGGGCACGACCTCGACGCCCTGGCCGCGGCGGTCGACGAGCACACCCGCCTGGTGCTGCTCTGCAACCCCAACAACCCCACCGGCACCGCGTCGGGCGAGGCCGACCTCCTGCGGTTCCTCGACGCCGTCCCGCGCACGTGCCTGGTCGTGCTCGACGAGGCGTACTGCGAATACGCGCGGGACCCCGGCCTCGGTGCCCGCCTGCTCACCTCGTGGCCGAACCTGATCGTCGCCCGCACCTTCTCCAAGGCGTACGGCCTCGCCGGCCTGCGCGTCGGCTACCTGCTCGCGGAGCCCGGCCTGATCTCCCGCGTCCAGCGCATGGTCATGCCGTTGAGCGTCAGCGACGTCGCCCAGGCCGCCGCCCTCGCGTCGCTGGCGGCTGAGAAGGAGCTCCTCGGCCGCGTCCAGGACACGGCCGCCGAACGGGACCGCGTCCGCGCCGCGCTGCTCGCCCTGGGATTCGACGTGCCGCCCTCGGAGGCGAACTTCCTCTGGCTGCCGCTCGGCGCTCGTGCCCAGGAGTTCGCCGCCGCGTGCGCGTCGGCCGGAGTCGACGTACGCCCCTATCCGGGTGACGGCGTGCGCGTGACGACAGGAACCGCGGAGGACAATGACGCGTTCCTGGCAGCGGCCGAGACGAACCGCCCGTGAATTCTGTTTCCCGTGGAGACGGAAGGACATTCGTCGTGACCAGTGTTTCGTCGGATTCCCACATGTGGAACCTCGTTTTTCTCCAGTTATTGCTTGAGGAGAACGGCGGACAGGTGGTCAACCTCGGCGCGTGCACTCCGGACGAACTGGTCATGTCCGAATGCCTCAGAATCCGCCCGGACGCCTTGGTCATCAGCACGGTCAACGGGCACGGCCATATCGAGGGCCTACGGCTGATCAGAAAGATTCGCGGGCATTCGGGGCTTGCCCTCATGAAAGTCGTCATCGGCGGGAAGCTCGGCGTCCACGGTTCCCGGCACGCGGGGTCCCGGGCGGAACTGGTCGCGAACGGCTTCGACGCGGTGTTCGAGGCGGACGCCGATCTCGACCGGTTCCTCGACTGCCTCGGACTGGGCACGCCCGCGCCGGAACGCGTCGCCGCTACGGAAATCCGGAGTACCTGATGGCACCTCCTACCGGACCCGGACGCTTCACCCGGTTCGTCCGGCGGGCGTCGAGCGAAGGGAAACTGGTCGTCCAGCCGCGCATGGGGTTCGGCACGGTCGAGCAGATGCGCGCGGGACTCGATGCGGTCAGGAACGTCGACGCGGCCACGGTGGGCACCATCACCGTCGACAGCTACACACGGGTGAACGATCACGCCTCGGCCCTTCTCGCCCTGGAGAAGGGCGCGGACCTCAACGGGTTCCCGCTGGTGGCCCACGGCGCGGCGGTGACCCGCGAGGTGCTCGCCGGGGTCGCGGGCGACGACTTCCCGGTGCAGGTGAGGCACGGCTCGGCGTTGCCCCGCGAGTTGTTCGAGCAACTGGTGGCGGCCGGCGCCGACGCCACCGAAGGCGGCCCCGTCTCCTACTGTCTGCCGTACAGCCGCGTCCCCCTGGCGCAAGCCGTCGACGCCTGGGCGGAATGCTGCGAGATGCTCGCGGGAATCAGCGAACCGGTGCATCTGGAGAGTTTCGGCGGCTGCATGCTCGGACAGTTGTGCCCGCCGAGCCTGCTGATCTCCCTGAGCATTCTGGAAGGCTTGTTCTTCCGCGAACACGGACTGCGGGACATTTCCGTCAGCTACGCCCAGCAGACGAATCAGCAACAGGACATCGAGGCGATCCACGCCCTGCGCGCCCTGGCGAAGGAATGGCTCGGAGACACCGACTGGCACGCCGTCCTGTACACGTACATGGGGGTTTATCCCCGCAGCCGACAGGGGGCGTACGGGCTGCTCGAAGCGAGTGCGAGGCTCGCCGCCAGATCCGGGACCGAGCGGCTGATCGTCAAGACCGCGGTGGAGGCCAGCAGGATCCCGTCGATCACGGAGAACGTCGATGCCCTGGAACGCGCCGCGAGGGCAGCCGAGCGGGAGGCGGTGGCCGAACCCGCCGGAATTCCGGACTCCGGTATCTACGAGGAGGCCCAGGCGATCATCACGCACACGCTGACCCTCGGCAGCGATGTCGGAAAGGCGCTCGTCCGCGCGTTCACCCTCGGGCACCTCGACATCCCGTTCTGCCTGCACCAGGACAACGCGAACCGCTGCCGGGCCCGCATCGACGACCGTGGCCGGCTCACCTGGGCCGACCCCGCAGGAGTGCCGATTCCCCGGGCACGCGATCTGGCCAGGAACCGGCAGCGGCTCACCGCCCGGGGCCTCCTCGACATGCTCAGTTACAACGAACGGCGCTACGACCACCCGTCCCGGACCAGCCACCCTCGTTGACGGGCCGTACGGCGAGGAAGATCGCGAACTAGGGTTGGAGCGTTCAAGATCCTCCTACCGGGACCAGTGAAGATGAGTGAAGACCGGGATCATCACGTGCGGTTCGCGGTCCTGGGGTCGGTCAAAGTGTGGCGGAGAGGCGCCGAGTTACCCCTCGGACCACCGAAACAGCGCGCCTTGCTGGCGTTGCTCCTGCTGCACGCCGGACAGACCGTCGGCCTGAGCCAGATCGTCGATGTCCTGTGGCACGGCGACCCTCCGAACAGCGCCGTGAACGTCGTCCACCGCCACATCGGCTCCTTGCGGAAACTGCTGGAGCCCGACCTCCCGCCCCGCGCCCCGGGCGCCCTGCTGGTGCGCCGCGCCGGGGGGTACGGGATCGACGCCGACGCCACCACCCTCGACCTGCTGCGCTTCCGTGAACTTCTCGCCCGCGCCCGCGACGCCGCCGACGACGGCGAGGTGAGCGCCGCCGCCGAGCTCTACATCCAGGCCCTCTCCCTCTGGGGCGGAGAAGCAGCGCAGGGAGTCTCCCCGGACATCCGGGTGCACCCCCTGTTCTCCGCCGTCGACAGCGAACACCTGGCGGCCCTGCGCGAGGGCGCCGACCTGATGCTGGCGCTGGGCACACCCGCCCCGGTCCTGCCCCTGCTGCACCGGGCGATCGCGCAGTACCCGATGGACGAGGCGGTGCACGCCCGGCTGATCCAGGCGCTCGCCCGGACGGGGCGTCAGGCGGAGGCGTTCGGCCTGTTCCAGGAGATGAGCCTGCGGCTGAAGAACGAGCTCGGCATCGATCCGGGCCGCGAGCTCCGCCTCGCCCACGCGAGCCTGCTGCGCAGCTCGGAACAGGCCGCGACACCGAAGGACGAGCGCCGGGAAGCCCTGCCGGCGGAGAACCCCGCGCCGCCGAACGCGCCGGCCACGGTCCGTCCCACCCAACTCCCGCTGGACTTACGCACCTTTGTCGGCCGCCGGGACGAACTGGCCCGGATCACCAGTGCCCTCGACAAGCTCGACGAAGCCTCCGCGACCACCTCTGCGGTGATCAACACCATCGAGGGAATGGCCGGCGTGGGCAAGACGGCCCTCGCCGTGCACCTCGCCCACCGCCTCGCGCCCCGGTTCCCCGACGGCCAGCTCTACGTCAACCTCCGCGGCTTCGACGCGAGCGGACCCTGCGTCACCGCCGCCGAGGCCCTGCGCTCGTTCCTCATCGCCCTCGGCGTCTCCGCCCGCCGCCTGCCCGCCGACCTCGACTCCCAGATGGCCCTCTACCGGAGCATCCTCGCGGACCGCCGGGTCCTGATCGTCCTCGACAACGCGCGCGACTCGCAGCACGTACGCCCCCTGCTGCCGGGCAGCCGCACCTGCCTCGTCGTCATCACCAGCCGCACCCAGCTGCGCGGCCTCGTCGCCACCCACGGAGCCGCCCCCCTGATCCTCGGCCCGCTCAGCCAGGTGGAGTCCCGTGAGGTCCTCGCGCGCCACCTGGGCCAGGACCGGACCACCGCCGAACCCGAGGCCGTCGACGCGATCGTGGAGTTCTGCCACCGACTGCCCCTCGCCCTCGCGGTCATCGCGGCGCGCGCGGCCACCCTGCCCGGCTTCTCCCTCGCCTCCATCGCCGCCGAACTCCGGGCCGACCACGACAGCCTCGACGCCTTCGCCGACGACGACCCCTACACCGACCTGCGCACCGTCTTCTCCTGGTCCCTCGACGGCCTCGGCCCCGAGGCGGCCAGGCTCCTGCGGCTGCTGTCCCTGCACCCCGGACCGGACCTGTCCGCCTCGGCCGCGGCGAGCCTGGCCGCGCTGCGGCCGCGCCGGACCACGACGCTGCTGGCCAAGCTCGCCGACGCCCACCTGATGATCCGGCCGCTGCCGAACCGTTTCGCCTTCCACGACATGCTCAAGATCTACGCGTCCGAGCAGCTCCAGGGCCACGACGACGCCGACACGCGCGCAGCAGCGGTACGGCGGCTGCTCGACCACTACGTCCACGGCGCCCACGCCGCCACGACCGTGCTGACCCCCGACCGCATCGACGCGGCCCCCGACACACCCCCCGAACCGGGCGTCGAACTGGAGCCCCTCACCGACCCGGCCTCGGCCGCCGCCTGGATGGAGCGGGAACTGCCCGTGCTGCTGGCCACCGTGGAGCGGGCCGGGAGCACGGGCCACCCGGACCGCGCCTGGCTGCTGGCCCAGACCCTGGAGCTGTACCTGGACCGCAGGGGCCGCTGGCAGGACCAGATCGACATCCAGTCCATCGCCGTGGACGCCGCCCTCGCGCTCCAGGACCGGCGCCGCGAGGCCAAGGCCCGCCGGGCGCTGGGATTCGCGTACGGGCGCCTCGCCCAGGACGACCGGGCCCACACCGAACTCCATGAAGCGATGGCCCTGTTCACCGGACTCGGCGATCAGGGCGGCCAGGCCCGCACACACCGGTCGCTGGCCTTCCTGGCCAACGCCCGCGACGACCACGACGCGGCCCTGCGCCACTACGCGCAGGCCCTCGACCTGTACCGGGCGGTCGGCAACCTCACCGGACAGGCGCTCGTCCTCAACGAGACGGGTTGGACCCACATCCTGAACGGCGCCTACCAGCAGGCCGTGGCCGTGTGCGCCCAGGCGGTGGCGCTGCACCAGGGGAGCGGCGACACCGCCGGCGAGGCCGCGGCCTGGGACAGCCTCGGCTACGCCCACCACCACCTGGGCCACCACGAGAAAGCCCTCCGCTGTTACGAGCGCGCCCTGAAGCTCTACCGGCACATGAACGACCGCTACCTGGAGGCCGACACCCTCCTGCACATGGGAGACACCCACGAGGCCCGGGGAAACCGCGCCGCCGCCCTGCCCCTGTGGCAGGAGGCGGTGCGGATCCTCGAGGGACTGCGCCACCCCGAGGCCGGACAGGCCCGCGCCCGGCTGAGAGGCGAAGGAGCCGGCGACCCGGCCGCTACGAAACGGACGTCAGGGGACACAGCCGGGTGAACGGCAGAGTGCGGCTCGCATAGGCGAACTCCCCCCGGGACCTGACCTCCGCGGCCGACGACCGCAGCGTCCGCCTGGCGTCCTCGACCGCCCCGCTGCTGTGCTGGGCGTGGGCCAGCAGGCCCAGGTGGAGCGGCAACCGGATGAGCAGCCGCCGCTCGCGCAGCTCGGCGATCGCCGACTCCAGGCTGTCGAGCGCGGCGGCCTCGCCGCTCTGCTGGAGCGCCCAGCTCTGGCACACCCGCAGCATCGCGGTCCAGTGGCTCAGCCCGTGGGCGCGGGCGATGTCCAGGCCCCGGCCGCTGGAGGCCGCCGCCCCGTGGGGGTCCTCGCCCAGGGCCGCTATCAGGGAGTGGAAGTAGTACGCGCTCGCCTGGTCGACCGGCGAGCCGTCCCGGCCGGTGGCCACGAGCAGCTCCTCGCACAGCGCCCGCGCCTCGTCGGTGGCGCCGAGCAGCCACAGGGTGAGGACGCGATGGTTCGTGGCCAGGAACCGCGGGTCGTGCTGGGAGCGGCGGATGCCCTCCCGCTGTCCGGGGGTCAGCTTCTCTGCCATTCGCTCCGCCTCGGTCAGGGAGGTGAGCGCGTCGGCGGTCTCGCTCGGCAACTGGAGCAGTCCGCGGGCGATCCGCTCGTAGAACCGGATCTCCGGGCCGCCGGACCGCTCGGCGAGGACGCGCAGCTGCTCCAGGTGCCGGGCGCCCTCGATGTGCCGGCCGGTGACCAGTGCGGCCACGAACTGCCGCAGCAGCATGGCGCCCTCCTCGGTGGTCCGGCCCGCCGTGGCGGCGGACAGCTTCCGGATGCGCCCGGCCTCGGCCTCCACCTGCCGATCACCGTAACCGCGGGTGATGGTCGCCGTGTAGAGGAGCGTGGCGCGCAGGTCCAGCGTCTGCTCGGATGCCGCGTCACCGTCCCGGGGCGAGGCGCAGAGCAAGGTGTGCGCGTGCTCGAACCAGGTCTGCGCGCGCCGGTAGTCGCCGTCGCCGATGGCCTGTTCGCCGGCGCGCCTGAGGTGCGGAAGCACGTCCTCGGCCGGCAGGGCCAGCACGGCCTGCCAGGCGTGCTCGGCCAGTTGCTCGCTCACCTCGGGGGAGCCGCCGTGGCGGGCGCCGAGCACGCCGACGGCGCGCGCGTGCAGGGCCGCCCGCTCCTGGCAGCGCAGCTCCGCCAGGAGGACATCGCGGATGAGGCCGTAGCGGAAGACGAGCCGGTGCGGGTCGTCGGGGTCGCGGCGCATGAGCCCGGTACCCAGGACCTCTTCCAGGACGTCGTGGCCGGCCCCGCCGTCGTCCAGCATGGCGGTCAGCGAGGCCAGCCCCGCCTCGCCGCCGAGCACGGCGCAGCACTGGAGGAGGTGCAGGACGCGCGGGGGCAGCTCGGCGAACCGCCGACGCAGCATGCTACGGACGCCCGTCGGGATCCCGGCGCGGACGATGTCGGCGGCACGGGGGTCGCGCAGGCGCCGCGCCCCGCCGGCGTCGGCGAGCAACTGGTCGAGGAGGTACGGGTTGCCGGCACTGCGCTCGTACAGCGCCCGTACGACGGACGCGTCGACGCCGGGCCCCGCCTGGGCCGTGACCGCGGCCCGGACGTAGTCCTCGGTGAGGTTGTCCAGGTGCACGACCTTGGTGCGGGAGTCGGCCAGGAGGTCGACGAGCGGGCCGTCGGTGTCGGGCCCGGCGCCGAGACCGGGTTCACGGACCGTGATCACCACGCTGACGGGCCGCCCCTGTGTGCGGCTGCTGAACAGTCCCAGCACGTCGAGCGTGAGCCGGTCCGCCCGGTGCACGTCTTCGAGGACGAGCAGGAGCGGGCTGTCGTCGGCGCACTGGAGGATCGCCTCGCACAGCACGTCCTGGGCGAGGAAGTCCATCTGGTCCGAGGGGTCTCCCGACAGCGTTGTCATCGAATGCCGTTCGGCGCGCTGCTTGCGCAGGTCGTCGAAGGACACCCCGTACAGGATTTCGAGCCGGCGCAGCACCTGCTGCCACACCCAGCCGACGGGCATCCCCTCGCTGCCGCGGCAGTTGACGCGGATCACCTCCGCGTGCGGGTGCGGCGGCAGCGCCTGATCCGTGGCCCGCGCCACCAGTTCGGTCTTGCCGACGCCCGCCTCACCGACGACGGCGGTGGTGTGCCCGCTGCCGCGCAGGGCGCCGGTGATGGACGACCGCAGAGCGTCGAGGGCGTCGTCGCGGCAGGGGAAGGCCGACCAGGCCGCCGGTGCCGGGGGCCGCTGTCCGAACTCGGGGACGGCCGCTTCGCCGTCCTGCGGCACGGGCCCGCCCGCCTCCCGCTCGGCCCCGGCGCCGGGCCGCACCCGTGTCTCGACGGCGGCCGGGGCGGGCGTCTGGTCGTCGAGTTCGTGGCGCAGCAGAGCGAGGTGGACGCGCTGGAGCTCGCGGGCCGGGGCGACCCCGAGTTCCTCGGAGAGGTAGGCGCGCGTCCGGTCGTACAGCTGGAGCGCCTCGGCCTGCCGGCCCAGGCGGTACAGGCCCGTCATGAGGCTGCCGACCAGGCGTTCGTCGGTGGGCTGGAGGGACACCTCGCGACGCAGCAGCGCGACGGCGTCACCGGCCTCGCCGAGCGCGAGCAGCGTGTCGGCGTGGGCCGCGACGGCGGTGGTCCGCAGGAGGCTCAGGCGCGCGGCCTCCTCCGCGAGCGGGGCGTAGGCCGCGAGGTCCAGGAAGGGCTCGGCCCTCCATAATCGCAGCGCCTGGTCGAACACATCGCGGGCGTCCTGGAGTCGGCTGTCGGCCACATGGCGCTGCCCCCGCGAGACAAGGCTCTCGAACCGGGACAGGTCGAACGTGCCCGGCTCCACCGTCAAGACGTACCCGGGGGCCTGGTAGCGCAGCGGGGCGATCGGGCCGTGCCGGCCCGTCAGCACCCGCCGCAGGTGGGACAGGTACGTCTGTAGGGTGGCCTGCGGGCGTCTGGGGAGGCTGTCGCCCCACAGTTCGTCGACGAGCTGATCGGCGGGCACCACCTGGCCCAGCCGGATCAGCAGCAGTCCCAGCACGGCCCGGTGCCGTGGGGGACCGAGAGGCACCTGCTCGGCCCCGCGCCGAGCCGTCATCACACCGAAAGCCTCGAACGACAGATCTGCCAGGGACGCGGTTTGTTGATCTTGAGCTGTGTAGGCCATGCCGGGGGCTCTTGCCTTTCGACGATCGTTTGACGGGCGGTCGATCGTACGGCGGGGCGGGTGCTGAAACAGTGCCGATCAAGTGACGCACAGAACACGCCATGACACGGACAGGTACGAGCCATGTGCCGGGCGGTGTACGGCGGAGAGGCCGTGGGCGTCGGCGTGACGGACCGTCAGGACGAAGCCGGGGCCCAGGACGACCTGAAGTTCGCCGAAGTCGAACTCCTCGGGCGCGGCCAGGTACCGTGCCGCGCGCAGGACGACGAAGAGGGTGTCGCCGCGGCGTTCGAGCTCGGGGCACTGGGGGGCCTCGTTCGCGACCTCGACGACGAAGGGGGGCAGATCGAACTCGGTCGCCGGGGAGTGGAGTTCGATCTGTCCGCCCGCGGGGAGCATCACACTCGGGACAGTCCGCCGACTCCACAAAACGGGGTGCAGCTCAGCAAGCCGACCGCCGATCCCCCGGCGCCCCGGCTGTCGAACCACGGTCGTTGGCCCACAGCGCACCCGTGTGCCCGGTGCAGAGCCGAAAGAGTGGCTCCTGCCCGTGGGAGTTCACTGGGACTTCCGGCCGCGCCCGGCTACCAGGTGTGTGCCACGTCCACCACCAGCCGGTCGGGCAGTACCGTCACCCGGAACGGCAGCTTGGCGCGGACGCCGAGCCCGATGTGGGTCCCTCCGTCGTAGCGGCCTCCGAACTTCGCGTCCCGGAAGGTCCGGTAGCCGCGGAAGTCGAGTCCCGGCAGCGGATCGGCGAGCCTGACGTGGTACCGCGAGTCGTCGACCGGCGCGGTGAACTCGATCTCGATGATCGCCCCTCCCGCGACCGGGATGCCGGTCTGGGACGGGGGGTGGCTGAAGCTGGGGACGTACTGGACCCAGTACCCCGCCGGGTCGGCCGTCGTCATGCCCGGAATGTCGAGCACCATCCGGTCGAAGCAGGCGTGTTCGCCGGTCCTGACATCCGCCAGGGAACCGGTCGTCCCCAACGACCCGGGCGCCGCCTTCGTGATGCTGCCCCAACCTGTCGGACAGGCCTCGGTCTGTGGCGCGGCAGCGGCAGCCGACGTGGTGCCCGCCCCCGTCAGAACCAGCGTCAGTGCTGCCAGCACGGTTGCCCAAGCTTTCATCTGTGAGCATCCCCTCTTGTCTGCGTGCACGGCGAATCCGTGCCATGTCAGACAAGGGGGAAGGCGCAACGGTTGGAGGCGACCAGGGTCCAGTTTCGGACATTTCTCTCGAATGCCAGGGCGCTGTCAGCGCAGTCGGCGGGCTCGCAGCACCACGTCGTCGGTGTGGTGTGCGCCGGCTCCGCCGTCGGGGGCCACGCGGGGGCGCTGCTCGTCCACCTCCAGCTCCCAGTCGTCGTCGAGCAGGGCCGCGACCATCGCGGGCCAGACGTACGCTGCCGGGTCGAACTCGCTGTCGTGGGGGTGCCCGGTGTCCATCCCCGCGTGGTGGACGAGCAGCAGCACGCCACCGGGTGCGACCGCCCCGAGCAGCGCCCGCTCGTTCGCGGTGTCGGGGGTGCGCGGCAGGGCCGGGTACTGCGCGGAGACCAGGTCGAAGGAGCCGGGCGGGAGTCCCGCCTCCGCGAGTTCGGCGTGCACCCAGCGCACGGTGACGCCGGCGTCGCGCGCGTGCCCCGCGGCTCGCTCCAGCGCCACGCCCGAGACCTCCAGCGCGGTCACGTCCCAGCCGCCACGCGCGAGCCAGACGGCATCGGCGCCCTCGCCGCAGCCGACGTCGAGCACCCGCCCGGGCGTGAGCCCGGCGACCTCGGCCACCAGGGCGCCGTTGGGACGGCCGCTCCACAGCTGCGCCCGGTCGGCGTAGCGGTCGTCCCACTCCGCCCGTACGGCGGGGTCTCCGGCGTATCCGTCGGCGGGCGAGGGGGTCCTTGGGGTGGTCGTTCCTGCGTTGTCGCGAGTCATGGGCTCACCGTCGCCCCTCGTGTCCCGGCCGGGCCAGCGGTGTTGCCGTTCCGGCAAAACCTGCCCCGGCGCTCCGGCGATCCGGTGCCTCGGGGATCCGGCTCACGCACGGCTCGTCGCTGTGGATCGCCTATCTTGGCGCCTATGCAGTCCTACACGATCGGCCAGGCCGCACGGCTGCTCGGCGTGAGTCCTGACACCGCGCGGCGGTGGGCGGACGCCGGGCGGGTTCCCACACATCGGGACGAGGGCGGGCGTCGCCTCATCGACGGAAAGGACCTGGCCGCCTTCTCCGTGGAGCTCGCCAAGGGCGACGGCGGCGACGAGGAGATCTCCCACACCTCCGTCCGCAACGCCTTCCCCGGCATCGTCACCGCCGTGAAGCTCGGCGACGTCGCGGCGCAGGTCGAGATCCAGGCCGGCCCGCACCGGTTGGTCTCCCTGCTGACGCGGGAGGCCGTGGAGGAACTCGGCCTGGAGGTCGGTGTGGAGGCGACCGCCCGCGTGAAGTCCACGAACGTGCACATCGACCGCTCCTGACCGGGGCCGAAGCGAGCTCAGAGCGTGAGCAGTTCCTCGTGGAAGCCGCCGAACTCCCGCTCGGCGTCGATGAGATGGATCTCCAGGATCCAGTGGCAACGGCGTCCCGCCTTGTCCGTGCGGCGCAACGGGGTGTCGTTGGCGGGGGCGATGTACGACTCCACGTCGGCGCCGTCGATCCACTCGTGCGGGAACTCACCGACCAGGTGACCGGCGTGCCAACCGCCCAGCTCCCAGAAGGACTCGGCGGCCAGCCGCGCCACCTCGGCGTACAGGCGGGCGCCGGTGATGTCCGGGTCGGCCTCGAAGAAGCTCCGGCCCGCGGCGAAGATCCGCGGCAGGTCGGCGCGGAGGCGGTGCTTGTCCGGGTCGTCGCCGAGCACGAAGGTGCGGCCGAAGTCGGCCTCGTACTCCTCGAAGACCGGGCCGAAGTCGGCGAAGACGATGTCGTCCGCGCCGATCACCCGGTCCGGCGGGTTCTCCCGGTACGGCTTGAGGGTGTTCGGTCCCGATCGCACGACCCGCTTGTGCCAGTGCCGGGTGGTGCCGAACAGTTCGTTCGCCAGGTCCCGGACGCGGTCGCTGACCTCCCGCTCCCCCGCACCCGGCGCGATCAGCCCGCGCGCCCCGATCTCCGCGAAGAGCCGCTCGGCCTTCGCCTGGGCGTCCAGCAGTCTGGCCGCGCGTGTGGGTTCGTCATCCGCCGTGGGGTCCGCCATGGGACGACGATAATCACCCGAACGGCCGTCCGGGCGAGGCGGTCCCGGCCGTGAGTTCCTAGCGTGGAGGCGGGCCGGGTGGCCGGGACCGGTACGGACCCGGCCGGGTGGGCGGGACCTTACGGACCAGCCCGAGCCCGGCCGTCGGCTCGCTCGGAGGAGGAGACCATGACCAAGGCTGCCCTCGGACGCGCCTCGGACATACCGGCAGGTGCCTCGTGACCGCCGCGGACGCCACGCCCGTCCTGCGGTGCGCCAGTCGGCACGCCGGGCCGCGCGACGGGGAGGAGTGCGGGGCCCGGGCCCGATTCGAGATCTCCTGCCATGCCCGGCCCCCACTGGTCGTGTGTCCTCAACACCTGGGCCCCGCACTGCTGTTGGCCGACGGTGTGCTGTGGCCTCCGGAGATCAGACTCGTGCGGTGAGCGCGGCTGGACGGCTCTGACTGCCGGGGCCGGGCCGGGCCGGCCGGCCCTCACCGTCGAGCCCGGCCGCCGCTCAGCTCTTCGTCAGGGTGATGTCCTGCTGCCCGGTCGCGTGGAAGCGCGGCATAGGCAGGCCGCCCTGGGGGCTCAGCTCCATGACGGTGGCCTCCACGTGGGCCTCGCCCGGTTCGAGGGAGCCCGGCGTGGGCTTGCCCGTGTTCTCCCAGACGTGCTCGACGCCGTCGCACACCGCGCGGGTGCCGCCGATGCCCTGCCGGACCGACGGGGAGCGCTGCCCCACAGAGGAGCTGACGAACACGGGGCCCGTGCCGCCGGCGCAGCGGTAGGTGCCGGAGAGCGTGACGGTGCCGTCCGCGGCGATACGGCCCACGGGGTCGACGGTGACGGTCTCGTACGGGTCGGCGTGCGCGGGCAGCGCGGGGGCCACGAGCAGGAACAGCGCGGCACCCGCGGCGGCGAGAGCGGGACGGACGGACATGGGGATACCTCCCGGTCGAATGGAACGGTCCTCCACTGCTACCGGCAACACGCGCCCACCAGCGTGATCGTCACTCCTTCGGTGGCGAGTCCGCATCGAGCGTCGTGGAACGGTCCGAGAGTTGTCCGCGTGTTGTCACGCTTCACGTCGGGCCGTTCCGATGAGTTCGCGGCGGGAGCATGGTCTACACATACGGATACGGACCCCATAGAGGCGGTCCCACCAATGTGGAGGTGCGCCATGTGCTCTCACCGGTCCTCGTGCTCTGCGTCCGACAGCACCGTCCCGCACGTCGTCGCCGCCCACCCCGAGCAGGGCTGGAACCTGCTGTGCAACGGGGCGATCGTCTTCGACGACACCGGCGAGCTGCTGCCCGACGGCCGGGTCGTCGCTCCGCACCGGGTACAGGTCGACCTCCTGACCGTCGCCGCCTGATCCGGTTCCCGAGCCGCGCGGATCTCCGGTCGGCCCCGCGAGGCTAGGGCAGTACCGCGAACCCGTCGAGCTCCACCGCCGCCTGGTCGTCCCAGAGCCGTACGACCTCCACGACCGCCATGGCCGGGTAATCCCGGCCTGCCAACTCCCGCCATATGCTGCCCAGTTCACGGACATGGGCCCGGTAGTCGGCGATGTCGGTGGCGTAGACGGTGACCCGGGCGAGGTCCGCCGGGGTTCCGCCCGCCGCCCTCAGCGCGGTCAGCAGATTCGCGAGCGCGCGCTCGAACTGCTCGGGCAGGGTCTCCCCCACCACCTTGCCGTCGGCGTCCAGGGCCGTCTGCCCCGCCAGGAAGACCACCCGTGACCCGGTGGCCACGACCGCGTGCGAGAAGCCGGTGGGCGGGGACAGCTCGGGCGGGTTGATGCGCTCGGCGCTCACACGGCCTCCTGGTTCGCGTACAACGCGTACAACTCCTTGGCGATGATGCCCCGTTGGACCTCGCTCGCCCCTTCGTAGATGCGCGGGGCGCGTACCTCCCGGTACAGGTGCTCCAGCAGATGACCGCGCTGGAGGGCGCGGGCGCCGTGCAGTTGGACCGCGGTGTCCACGACGTACTGCGCGGTCTCGGTCGCGAGCAGCTTCGCCATCGCCGCCCGCTTGGGCACGTCCGGGGCGTCTTCGTCGTACGCCGTCGCCGCCGCGTACACCATCAGGCGGGCCGCGTCCGTGCGCAGGGCCATCTCGGCGACGGTGTGCGCGACGCTCTGAAGGTCCCTCAACTTGCCGCCGAAAGCGTCCCGTCGGGCGGTGTGCGCGAGGGTCGCGTCCAGCGCCGCCTGTGCCATGCCGACGGCGAAGGCGCCGACGCTGGGCCGGAAGAGGTTGAGCGTGTCCATCGCGACCCGGAACCCCCGGTCGACCTCGCCCAGGACGTCGGCGGCGCTCACCGGTACCGCGTCGAAGGCGAGGGCGCCGATGGGGTGCGGGGAGAGCATGTCGAGGGCGGTGCCGGTGAGCCCCGGCCGGTCGGCGGGCACGAGGAATGCGGTCACGCCCCGGGCACCGGCACCGGGCGTGGTCCGGGCGAAGACGGTGTAGAAGTCGGCCTCGGGGGCGTTGGAGATCCAGCACTTCTCACCGGTGAGCCGCCAACGGGAGGCGCCGTCGGAAACGGCGACCGGCTGAGCCGCCGGATCGGCCGACGAGGCCGGGGTCCGTCCCGCCCGCGACCCCGGCGCACCCTGCCAGGCCGATTCCCGCTCCGCCCGCGACCCAGGCGCCTCCGAGTCAGCCGACGCCTGCTCCCACAGCGCCGCACCCGACCCCTCCGCCGCCCCCCGCCCGCCCGGCTCCCCCTCCGCCCGCGCTCCCGGCGTCCCGACCGACCCGCCCGGCTCCCCCTTCGCCCGCACTCCCGGCGTCCCGACCGACCCGCCCGGCTCCCCCTCCGCCCGCAACCCCAACGCCGCTGCGTCCGACCCCGCCCCCGGCTCGCTCAGTGCGAACGCGGCCACTGCGCTGCCCTCGCTCACCGCCGGCAGCCAGCGTTCCCGCTGGGCCGGGGTGCCGTGGGCGTGGACGGGGTGGGCGCCCAGGCCCTGGAGGGCGAGGGCGGTCTCGGCCTCCGTGCAGGCCTGGGCCAGGGACTCCCGCATCAGACACAGATCCAGCGCACCGGAGGTGAACAGCCGCTCCAGCAGGCCGAGTCGGCCCAGTTCCGCGACCAGCGGCCGGTTCACCCGGCCGGGCTCGCCCTTCTCCGCGAGCGGGCGCAGCCGCTCCTCGGCGAGGGCGCGCAGCTCCGCGCAGCGGGCGGTCTGGGACGGTTCGAGCGAGAATGCGGGCATTGCCGGTCCCCTCTCTCGACAGGGCCCTACGACAATATCGCGCGCCGTTGACTGTCGTCACCAACACGATACGCTCCTTGTGCGAGCCGGCATCGACGCCCACAAAGCAGAGCCCGCCGCGGCCCACTCGGCCACGCAGCCCACAAGGCAGGGGGCGACCCGCCATGAACGTCTCGGCCCACGTCGACACCTTCGCGCGCGACCACCTCCCGCCCCCCGACCAGTGGCCGGAACTCCGCTTCGACCTGCCGGAGCTGCGCTACCCCGTTCGGCTGAACTGCGCCGCCGAACTGCTGACAGGCCAGCCCGACGACCACCCGGTCTTCCACACCCCCTCCGGGCCCACATGGACGTACGGCACACTGCGCGCCCGCGTGGACCGGCTCGCACACCTCCTCACCGGGGACCTCGGGATCGTCCCCGGCAACCGCGTCCTGCTGCGTGGCCCGACCACGCCCTGGCTCGCGGCCTGCTGGCTGGCGGTCCTGAAGGCGGGCGCGGTCGCCGTGACCGTGCTGGCCCAGCAGCGGCCGCACGAGCTGGCCACCATGTGCGAGATCGCCCGCATCGAGCACGCCCTGTGCGACATACGCGCCGTCGACGACCTCGCCAAGGCCGAGGTACCGGGCCTCAGGATCACGACGTACGGCGGCGACACCCCCGACGACCTCCTGAACCGCGAGGCGCCCGGCACGCCGTACAGCCCCGTGGAGACGGCGGCCGACGACGTGGCGCTGATCGCCTTCACCTCGGGGACCACCGGACGGCCCAAGGGCTGTATGCACTTCCACCGGGATGTGCTCGCGATAGCCGACACCTTCTCCAAGCATGTGCTGCGCCCCCATGTGGGCGATGTCTTCGCCGGCAGTCCCCCGCTCGGTTTCACCTTCGGGCTCGGCGGCCTGGTGATCTTCCCGATGCGCGCGGGCGCCAGCTCCCTACTCATGGAACAGGCGGGCCCCAAGCAGCTGTTGCCGGCCGTCGCAGAGCACCGGGTCTCCGTGCTCTTCACCGCCCCGACCGCCTACCGCGCGATGCTGGACGAGCTGGACGCGTACGACGTCTCGTCCCTGCGTCGCTGTGTCTCCGCGGGCGAGAACCTGCCCGCGGCCACCTGGCGGGCCTGGCGGGAGCGGACCGGGCTGGAGATCGTCAACGGCATCGGCGCCACCGAGCTGCTGCACATCTTCATCTCCGCGGCCGACGAGCACATCCGGCCCGGGACGACCGGGGTGCCCGTGCCCGGCTGGCACGCGCGCGTGGTCGACGAGACGGGCCGGGAGCGGCCCGACGGGGAGCCCGGCCTGCTCGCCGTGCGCGGTCCCGTGGGCTGCCGCTACCTCGCCGATCCACGGCAGCGCGAGTACGTGCGGGACGGCTGGAACATCACCGGGGACACATACATCCGGGAGAACAATGGGTACTTCCGCTATGTGGCGCGCGCGGACGACATGATCATCTCGGCTGGGTACAACATCGCGGGACCGGAGGTCGAGGACGCGCTCCTGCGGCATCCGGACCTGGTGGAGGCGGCCGTGGTGGGGCAGCCCGACGAGGCGCGCGGTCAGGTGGTCGTGGCGTACGTCGTCCTCAAAGAGGGCGCGGAGCGGGACGCCGAGGCGCTGCGCACGTTCGTCAAGGCCGAACTGGCGCCCTACAAATGCCCGCGCGAGATCGTCTTCATGGACGCGCTGCCGCGCACGGCGACCGGGAAACTCCAGCGGTTCCGGCTGCGCACCGATGGTGACCAGCAGTGATCCACACGACCTAAGATGATCAACGTGTCCGACCAGCATGCACCACGGTCTCTCATCGTCACGCTCTATGGCGCCTACGGCCGCTTCGTCCCGGGCCCCGTGCCCGTCGCCGAACTGATCCGGCTGCTCGCCGCGGTCGGCGTGGACGCCCCTTCCGTACGGTCCTCGGTGTCGCGGCTCAAGCGCCGGGGGCTGCTGCTTCCGGCCCGTACCGCACAGCGCGCGGCCGGCTACGAGCTCTCCCCGGACGCCCGGCAGCTGCTCGACGACGGCGACCGGCGCATCTACGCCGTACGGCCCCCCGAGGACGAGGGCTGGGTCCTCGCCGTGTTCTCGGTGCCGGAGTCGGAGCGGCAGAAGCGGCACGTGCTGCGCTCACGCCTGGCCGGAATCGGCTTCGGCACGGCGGCCCCCGGGGTGTGGATCGCCCCGGCGCGGCTGTACGAGGAGGCCCGGCACACCCTCCAGCGGCTGCGCCTGGAACCGTACGTCGACTTCTTCCGCGGCGAGCACCTCGGTTTCGCGGCGACCGCGGAGGCCGTCGCCCGCTGGTGGGACCTGGCCGAGATCGCCAAGGAGCACGAGGCGTTCCTGGACCGCCACGAGCGGGTGCTGCACGCCTGGGAGGAGCGGGCCGACACCCCGCCCGAGGAGGCCTATCGCGACTACCTCCTCGCCCTCGACTCCTGGCGCCACCTCCCCTACGCCGACCCCGGCCTGCCCGCCCCGCTGCTCCCGGCGGACTGGCCGGGCGAGCGGGCGGCGGCGGTCTTCCGCGGGCTGCACGAACGGCTGCGGGACGCGGGGGCCGCGTTCGCGGGGCTGTGATCCCTGCCGGCCGCACCACGGGTCCCAAGGATGTCTCTCAAGTGCCCAGGGTGAGCCGGGGCTTGGGAGCGTCCGTGCGCCCGGTCTGCGGGCGCCGGCTGCCCGCGCGGTACGGGTCGGGCCAGACGGCACCCGGGCCGTCGTAGCCCTGTTCGGCGGCCGCGTGCAGCGTCCAGTGCGGGTCGTAGAGGTGCGGGCGGGCCAGCGCGCACAGGTCCGTACGCCCGGCCAGGATCAGCGAGTTGACGTCGTCCCACGAGGAGATCGCGCCGACCGCGATCACGGGGACGCCGATCTCGTGGCGGATCCGGTCGGCGTAGGGCGTCTGGTAGGAGCGCCCGTACTCCGGTCGCTCCTCGGCCACGACCTGCCCGGTGGACACGTCGATCGCGTCGACGCCGTGCGCGGCGAAGGCGCGGGCGATCTCCACGGCGTCCTCGGCCGTGTTGCCGCCCTCGGCCCAGTCGGTGGCGGAGATCCGGACGGTCATGGGCCGTTCCCGCGGCCACACCTCCCTGACGGCGTCGAAGACCTCCAGCGGGAAGCGGAGGCGTCCGGCGAGCGAGCCGCCGTACCCGTCGGTGCGGCGGTTGGTCAGCGGGGACAGGAAGCTGGAGAGCAAGTAGCCGTGCGCGCAGTGCAGTTCGAGCAGGTCGAAGCCGGAGCGGTCGGCACGGCGGGCAGCCGCCGTGAACTGCTCGCGGATCTCGGCGAGTTGGGTGCGGGTGAGTTCGCGCGGGGTCTGGTTGCCGGCCCTGTACGGGATAGGGGACGGGCCCACGACGGGCCAGTTGCCCTCCGGCAGCGGTTCGTCGATGCCCTCCCACATCAGCTTGGTCGATCCCTTGCGACCGCTGTGGCCGAGTTGCACGCCGATCGCGGTGCCGGGCGACCGCGCGTGCACGAAGTCGGTGATCCGTTTCCAGGCCTCGGTCTGAGCGCCGTCGTAGAGGCCGGTACAGCCGGGGGTGATCCGGCCTTCGGGCGAGACGCACACCATCTCGGTCATCACCAGTCCGGCGCCGCCCAGCGCCCGGGCGCCGAGGTGGACCAGGTGGAAGTCGCCGGGCAGGCCGTCCGTGGCGGAGTACATGTCCATCGGGGACACGACGACCCGGTTGTGCAGGATCAGTCCGCGCAGCCGGAACGGGGTGAACATCGGGGGTGTACCGGGCTCGCAGCCGAACTCGCGCTCCACGGCGGCGGTGAAGCGGGCGTCGCGCAGCCGCAGGTTGTCGTGGGTGACACGGCGGCTGCGGGTGAGCAGGTTGAAGGCGAACTGGCGGGGCGGCTGGTCGAGGTACAGGGCGAGGTTCTCGAACCACTCCAGGCTGGCGAGGGCGGCCCGCTGCGTGGAGGCGACGACGGGTTTGCGCTCGGCCTCGTAGGCCGCCAACGCCCTTTCCACCGAGGGCTGTTCCTCCAGACAGGCGGCGAGGGCGAGGGCGTCCTCGACGGCGAGCTTGGTGCCGGAGCCGATGGAGAAGTGGGCGGTGTGGGCCGCGTCGCCGAGGAGGACGACATTGCCGTGGGACCAGTGCTCGTTGACCACCGTGCGGAAGGTGGTCCAGGTGGACTTGTTGGAGCGCAGGGAACGGCCGCGGAGGGCTTCCTCGAAGATCTTGGCGCAGGTCTCCGTGGACTCCTGGGGCGTGGCCTCGTCGAAGCCGGCGGCCCTCCAGACCTCCTCGCGCATCTCGATGATCACGGTGGAGGCGTCGGGCGCGTACGGGTAGCCGTGCAGCTGCATCACGCCGTACTCGGTCTCGGCGATCTCGAAACGGAAGGCGTCGAAAGGGAAGTCTGCGGCGAGCCAGATGTAGCGGCAGTGGTGCGGGGTCACATGGGGGCGGAACACATGGGCGTGGGCCCCACGTGTGGTGCTGTTGACTCCGTCGGCGGCGATGACGAGGTCGTGCGTGTCCGCGAGGCCGGGCGGGGCGGGGGTACGGAAGCGGAGGTCGACGCCGAGGGTCCGGCAGCGGTCGTGGAGGATCTCCAGGAGGCGTCTGCGGCCCAGCGCGGCGAAGCCGTGGCCGCCGGAGGTATGGCGGGTCCCTCTGTGGACGATGTCTATGTCATCCCAGCGGGTGAAGTGGTGCTGGAGGGCCTCGTAGACGCGAGGGTCCGCGTGTTCTATGCCGCCGAGGGTCTCGTCGGAGAGGACCACGCCGAAGCCGAAGGTGTCGTCGGGGGCGTTGCGTTCCCAGACGGTCACTTCTCGGGCGGGATCCAGGCGTTTCAGCAACGCGGCCGCGTACAGGCCGCCGGGGCCGCCGCCGATGATCGCTACTCGTAGGGGGTGGCCTCGCTTGTTCGGCGGCTGCGGGTGCGTGGGGGCTGGTCGCGCAGTTCCCCGCGCCCCCGAACGTGGGGACACTTACCGCCCCTTCCACTTGGGAGGGCGCTTCTCCTTGAAAGCCGAGTGGAACTCCGCGTAGTCCTCGCCGTTCATCAGGAGGGCCTGGGTTGATGCGTCCAGTTCCACCGAAGCCGCCAGCGGCATGTCCAGCTCGGCTGTGAGCAGGGCCTTCGTCTGGGCGTACGCCAGTGCCGGGCCCTCGGCCAGGCGGCGGGCCAGCGTCTGCGCGGCCTCTTCGGCCCGGCCCTCCTCCGTCAGTTCGCTGATCAGGCCGATGCGCTCGGCCTCCGGTGCCCGGACGGGCTCACCCAGCATCAGGAGCCGGGTCGCGTGTCCCAGCCCGACCACTCTGGGCAGCAGATAGGCCGCGCCCATGTCGCCGCCGGACAGGCCGACCCTGGTGAACAGGAACGCGAACCGGGCGGTCGGGTCGGCCACCCGGAAGTCGGCGGCCAGCGCCAGGACGGCCCCCGCGCCCGCCGCCACGCCGTGCACCGCCGCGATCACCGGGAACGGGCACTCCCGCACGGCCCGCACCACCTGGCCGGTCATCCGGTTGAAGTCGAGGAGCTGGGCGGTGTCCATGGCGAGGGTGGCGCCGATGATCTCGTCGACATCGCCGCCGGAGCAGAAGCCGCGGCCCTCACCTGCCAGGACCAGCGCCCGGACGGACCGCTCGCGGGCCAGTTCGGCGAGGAGATCGCGCAGGTCGGCGTAGGCGCCGAAGGTGAGCGCGTTGAGTTTCTCGGGGCGGGCGAGGGTGACCGTGGCGACCCCGTCCGCCAGCTCGACGCGCAGGTGCCGCCAGTCGGGGGTGCGGGCGGCGGAACCGGTGAAGGGACTCATGACGTGCGGCCTCCTCGGACGGTGGCGCGGACACGTGTCGAAGTTATCACTTATTCGTGACTGTCGTCACGAGGGCAATATAGAGATGTCACCGCTCGTGCATAGAGCGGTAACAGTGGGATCGGTCGCGCGAGGCAAGCCGTTGCTACGGGTAAGCCGCCTGCCGACGGGGCCGAAGGTCCCGTACGGTGCCCGCCGGACGACCCTGCTCGCGGCGCCGTACCATTCATACGGTTGAAAGCAGGACAGCCTGCTCATGAACGGACCCGCCTTGCAAGATCGCCCCTCCGCCTCCGCCTCCTGGCGCATCGCGCTGCCGCATTCCGCCGCTGCCGTGCCCGTGGCGCGCGCCCTGGTCCGCACCGCGCTGACCGAGCTGGAGCACGGGGCGGACTGCGACACCGCGGAGCTGCTGACGGCCGAGCTGGTGGCGAACGCCGTGGAGCACACGGCCGGGGACACGCCCATAGAGCTCGTGGTCGAGCTGCTGCCCACGGGCTGCCAGGTGGAGGTGCACGACCCGGACCCGGCCCCGCCGGGCCATCTGACCCAGCCGGACGTCAGGGACCCGGACCCCTGGCAGGAACACGGCCGCGGCCTGCTGCTGATCAGGGCGCTCAGCTCGTCCTGCGGCCACCGCCCGACCGAGACCGGCAAGGCGGTGTGGTTCCGGCTGGCGGTGGTGCCCCATCAGTGGAACCCGCTGTGACCGAGCCCGCCCAGGGGTGACCGCGCGACCGGCCACCGGCCACCGGCCCCACCGGCCGGCCTAGGCCAGGGTCGCCACCAGGACCGCCTTGATCGTGTGCAGACGGTTCTCCGCCTCGTCGAAGACCACCGAGTGCGCCGACTCGAAGACCTCGTCCGTGACCTCCAGGGACTCCAGGCCGTGGGTCTCGAAGATCTCCTGGCCCACCTTCGTGCCGAGGTCGTGGAAGGCCGGGAGGCAGTGCAGGAACTTCACGTCCGCGTTCCCCGTGGCCCGCAGCACCTCCATGGTCACCGCGTAGGGCGCGAGCGCGGAGATCCGCTCGTTCCAGACCTCCTTGGGCTCCCCCATGGACACCCAGACGTCGGTGGCCACGAAGTCCGCCCCGAGGACGCCCTCCTCCAGCGACTCGGTGAGGGTGATCCGCGCCCCGCTGTCCACGGCGAGCGCGCGGGCCCGGTCGACGACGTCCTGCGCGGGCCAGTAGGTCTTGGGAGCGACGATCCGCACGTCCATGCCGAGCAGCGCGCCGGTGACCAGGTAGGAGTTGCCCATGTTGAACCGCGCGTCACCGAGGTAGGCGAAAGCGATCTCCCGCACCGGCTTGGCGGTGTGCTCGGTCATGGTCAGCACGTCGGCCAGCATCTGCGTGGGGTGCCAGTCGTCGGTGAGCCCGTTGTACACCGGCACCCCGGCGTACGCGGCGAGCTCCTCGACCTTCCGCTGGCTGTCCCCGCGGTACTCGATGCCGTCGTACATACGACCGAGCACGCGCGCGGTGTCCCGCACGGACTCCTTGTGCCCGATCTGCGAGCCGGACGGGTCCAGGTACGTCGTGGACGCACCCTGGTCCGCGGCGGCGACCTCGAACGCGCACCGCGTGCGCGTGGAGGTCTTCTCGAAGATGAGCGCGATGTTCTTCCCGCTCAGTCGGCGCGTCTCGGTCCCGGCCTTCTTGGCGGCCTTCAGCTCGGCGGCCAGCGCGACCAGACCGAGGAACTCCTCGGCCGTGAAGTCGAGCTCCTTGAGGAAGTGGCGCCCGGCGAGGGCGGTGGGGACGGTCGCCATGGGGACGCTCCGAGGGACGAGAACAGGACTCTGGAAGTCTATACGATATTCAGCATTTCTATACAGTGAGCCCTTCCGTGCAGTGGGGCCCCCTTACACGGCCGCCCTCTCCACGGGGCAGCTCATGCAGCGCGGCCCGCCCCTGCCCCGGCCCAGCTCGCTGCCCGGGATCTCGATCACCTCGATGCCCTGTTTGCGCAGGTGGGTGTTGGTGGTGGCGTTGCGCTCGTAGGCGATGACGACGCCCGGCTCCACGGCAAGGACGTTGCAGCCGTCGTCCCACTGCTCGCGCTCGGCGGCGTGCACGTCCTGGGTGGCGGTCAGGACCCGGATCGCGTCCAGGCCGAGCGCGGCGGCGATCGCGCGGTGCATGTGCTCCGGCGGGTGGTCGGTGACCTTGAGCTCCTTGTCGCCGGCGCCCGGTTCGATGGTGTACGAGCGCAGCATGCCGAGGCCCGCGTACTGGGTGAAGGTGTCGCCGTCGACCATCGTCATCACGGTGTCGAGGTGCATGAAGGCCCGCCGCTTCGGCATGTCGAGGGCCACGATGGTCTGCGCGGAGCCCTCCGCGAAGAGCTTGTGCGCGAGCATCTCGACGGCCTGGGGCGTGGTCCGCTCGCTCATCCCGATGAGGACGGCGCCGTTGCCGATGACCAGGACGTCCCCGCCCTCGATGGTGGACGGGTAGTCGGCCTGCCCCTCGGACCAGAGGTGGAAGGTCTCGTCGCGGAAGAGCGGGTGGTGGCGGTAGATCGCCTCGAAGTGGACCGTCTCGCGCTGCCGGGCGGGCCACTTCATGGCGTTGACGGAGACGCCGTCGTAGATCCAGGCCGAGGTGTCGCGGGTGAACAGGTGGTTGGGCAGCGGGGCGAGGAGGAAGTCGTCGAGGTCCATGACGTGAAAGCGCACGGAGGTCGGCTCCGCGTGGGTCTCCAGGAACTCCCGCTTGGTCATGCCGCCGACCAGCGCCTCCGCCAGCTCCGTGGCGGGCAGGGTCTCGAAGGCGGCACGGAGGTGGTCGGTGGCGAGCGGGCCGTACTCCTTCTCGTCGAAGACACGGTCGAGGACGAGGGCGCGGGCTGCCGGGGCCTCCAGGGCCTCGGTGAGCAGGTCACCGAAGAGGTGCACGGCGACCCCGCGGTCGCGCAGCACATCGGCGAACCCGTCGTGCTCGGCGCGCGCCCGGCGCACCCACAGCACGTCGTCGAAGAGCAGCTGGTCCTTGTTGCTGGGGGTGAGCCTTTTGAGCTCGAGATCCGGCCGGTGCAGGATGACGCGGCTGAGCCGCCCGGCCTCGGAGTCGACATGGAATCCCATGCCTCCATCCTGACCAACGGGGAGCCTGTTGACCCCTCCATTCGCACGGATTTCCTCTTGTCGTCCCCTTGACGATAAACGACCGCCTCGCTTATCGTCGTACAGACGAAAAGAGGGAGAGACCTGATGGCCGACATCACCCGGCGCTTCGGCTGGCGCCACCTGCGTGGCGCACCCACGGCGCACATCCGGCACCACCGCGGCGGCAAGCTGCTGCACGACGGCCCCGGACTCAGCTTCTGGTTCCGCGCACTGACCGCCGCGCTCTCCGAAGTGCCGGTCGACGACCGCGAGTTGGCCATGACCTTCCACGCCCGTACATCCGACTTCCAGGACGTGGCCGTGCAGGCGACGGTGACCTACCGGATCGGCGACCCGGCCCTCGCCGCCGCCCGCCTGGACTTCTCGATCGACCCCGACACCGGGGTGTGGCGGGGCGCGCCCCTGGAGCAGCTGGGCACCCTGCTCACGGAGACGGCCCAGCAGCACGCGCTGGACGTCCTGACGAGGACATCCCTGTCCGCCGCGCTCGTGGACGGCGTGTCCGCGGTGCGCGAGCGGATCCGGGCGGGTCTGGACGCCGAACCCCGGCTGCCGGCCACCGGCATCGAGGTGGTCGCCGTCCGCGTGATGGCGGTGCGCCCCGAGCCGGAGGTGGAGCGGGCGCTGCGCACCCCGGCCCGTGAGCAGATCCAGCAGGAGGCGGACCGGGCGACCTACGAACGGCGTGCCGTGGCCGTCGAGCGGGAGCGCGCCATCGCCGAGAACGAACTCGCCAGCCAGATCGAACTGGCGCGCAGGGAAGAACAGTTGGTTGAGCAGCGCGGCACCAACGCACGCCGGGAGGCGGAGGAGCACGCGGCCGCGGACGCGGTACGGGCGGAGGCGGAGGCGGCCCGTTCGGTACGGCTCGCCCGCGCGGAGGCCGAAGGGGTGCGCACGGTCGGTGACGCCAAGGCACAGGCACAGGCCGCCTGGTTGCAGGTGCACGGGGACGTCGACGTCGCCACCCTGCACGCCCTCACCGGGACCCGGCTCGCGGAGAACCTGCCGCACATCGACAGCGTGACGATCTCGCCGGACGTGCTGACGGGGCTGCTCGCGAGGCTGGGCGCGCGGGAGCCGGAGTGAGTCTCGCCCCGCGGGCCGTGCTGGTCCATCGCACCACGGAGTACGAGGAGTTGGTGGCCCACCACGGCACACACGGACAGGCGGCCTTCTTCCTGTCCTCCCGGGGCCGGGACATCCGCGAGGTCGCCGAGCGTCACGAGCGGGTCCGGCAGGCGCTCGCCGACGTGACGTCCGCGATCCCGCTGACGTGGCGTCAGGCACGGGTCGAGCGCGCCGACCTGGACCGCTTCCTGTTCGCCCCCGAGGACGTCGTCGTCGTGGTCGGGCAGGACGGACTGGTGGCCAATGTGGCCAAGTACCTCTCCGGGCAACCGGTGCTGGGCATCGACACCGATCCCGGCCGTAACCCCGGGGTCCTGGTACGGCACCGCCCGCGGGACACGGCCGGACTGCTCGCGGTGGCCGGCCGGAGCGTCGACGAGCTGACGATGGTCGAGGCCGTCGCCGACGACACCCAGCGGCTCGTCGCGCTGAACGAGATCTACCTGGGCGCCGGCGGTCATCAGACCGCCCGATACCGCCTGGGCCTGGAGGGCGACGGGGGTGTCGTCGAGGCCCAGGCTTCCTCCGGGGTGCTGGTGGGGACGGGGACGGGGGCCACGGGCTGGCTCCGGTCGGTGTGGCAGGAGCGGGGCGCCCGCCTGCGACTGCCGGAGCCGACGGAGAACCGCCTGGTGTGGTTCGTGCGCGAGGCCTGGCCGTCCCCGGCCACCGGCACCTCGCTGACCGCCGGCGAACTCGCGGCCCGCGCCCGTCTCCGCCTCACCGTCGAGTCCGAACGGCTGATCGCCTTCGGGGACGGGATGGAGGGGGACGCGCTGGAGCTGACCTGGGGGCAGACGGTGGAGGTAGGGGTCTGCGCCGAGCGGCTGCGGTTGGTGGGGTGAGTGGCCTACGGGCACCCACCCCACCGGCCCGCGGCTCGGTGAGTGCTCGATCGGTCGTTCACCCCACAGCCCCGCGGATCGGTGACTGACCGACCGGCCGCCCACCCCACCGCCCCGCGGATCGGTGAGCGACCGCCCGGCCGCCCGCCCCACCGGACCCAGGCTCGGTGAGAGACCGTCGCTCACCCCACGGGGCTCCGGCTCACAGCCGCGGGTCGACCGGTTCCGACTCCAGGGCCAGCACCCCGAACACCGCCTCGTGCACCCGCCACAGCGGCTCGCCCTCCGCCAGTCGGTCCAGCGCCTCCAGGCCGAGGGCGTACTCGCGGATCGCGAGGGAGCGCTTGTGGTTCAGGAACCTCTTGCGCAGCCGCTCCAGGTTCTCCGGGCGGGTGTACTCGGGGCCGTAGATGATCCTCAGGTACTCCCGGCCCCGGCACTTGATGCCGGGCTGGACCAGGCGGCCCTCGGTGCTGCGGACCACCGCGCCGAGCGGCTTGACGACCATGCCCTCGCCGCCCCGGCCGGTCATCTCCAGCCACCAGTCGACGCCCGCCCGCACCGACTCCGGGTCACCGGTGTCGACGTAGAGGCGGCGGGTGGTCTGGAGCAGCCCGGTCGGGTCGTGCTCCACCAGCCGGTCCAACAGGGCCAGTTGCTCGTCGTGCGGCAGCCCGGCCAGACTGCGGCCCTGGACCGCGAGGATCTGGAACGGTGCCAGGCGGACGCCGTCCAGGCCGTCGGTGGTCCAGCAGTAGCGGCGGTACGCATCGGTGAACGCCCCTGCCGCGTCCGCTCGTTCACGCTGACGGGCGAGCAGGTCCGACACCTCCACGCCCCGGTCCGCCGCCCCCTTCAGCGCGGCCAGCACCCCCGGGAACACCGCACCGGACGCGGCACCGACGGCCGCGTACTGCGAGCGCAGCAGCCCCGCGGCCTTCAGCGACCACGGCATCAGCTCGGCGTCCAACAGCAGCCAGTCCGTGTCGAGTTCGGACCACAGGCCGGCCTCGCCGATCGCCGCCCGCAGCCGGTCCAGGACCTCCTCCGTCACCGACCCGTCGTCGAAGAACGGCCGTCCGGTCCGGGTGTAGAGGGAGCCGGTCGGGCCGTCCACGCCGAAGCGCCTGCGGGCCGCGTCCGCGTCCCGGCAGACCAGGGCCACCGCCCGCGAGCCCATGTGCTTCTCCTCGCACACGACCCGCTCGACCCCGTCCTCGGCGTACTGCGCGAACGCCTCCGCCGGGTGCTCGAGGTAGCCCTCTTCACGGCTGGTGGCCGTCGGGGCCATGGTCGGCGGGAGGTACGGCAGCAGCCGCGGGTCCACCGCGAAACGGCTCATGACCTCCAGGGCGGCCGCCGCGTTCTCCTCCCGGACGGCGACCCGGCCCTGGTGCCGGGTCTCGACGGCCCTGCGGCCGTGCACGTCGGCGAGGTCGAGCGGCCGGCCGTCCTGACCGCCGGGCGCCTCCGACTTGAGGGGCTTGACCGGCTCGTACCAGACCTGCTGCGCCGGTACGTCGACCAGCTCGCGCTCCGGCCAGCGCAGCGCGGTGAGCTTGCCGCCGAAGACGGCACCGGTGTCCAGGCAGATCGTGTTGTTGAGCCAGGTCGCCTCCGGGACGGGGGTGTGGCCGTAGACCACGGCCGCCCGGCCGCGGTAGTCCTCCGCCCACGGATAGCGCACCGGCAGCCCGAACTCGTCGGTCTCGCCGGTGGTCTCGCCGTACAGTGCGTGCGAGCGCACCCGTCCGGAGGTGCGGCCGTGGTACTTCTCCGGCAGACCGGCGTGGCAGACCACCAGACGGCCGCCGTCCAGGACGTAGTGGCTGACGAGCCCGTCGATGAACTCCCGTACCTCGGCCCGGAACTCGTCGGAGACGGTCTCCATCTGCTCGATGGTCTCCGCGAGGCCGTGGGTGTGCTGGACCTTGCGGCCCTTGAGGTAACGCCCGTACTTGTTCTCGTGGTTGCCCGGCACACACAGCGCGTTGCCCGACTTGACCATCGACATCACGCGGCGCAGCACCCCGGGGCTGTCCGGGCCGCGGTCGACGAGGTCACCGACGAAGACCGCGGTACGGCCCTCGGGGTGGACGCCGTCGGTGTAGCCCAACTTGCCCAGCAGGGTCTCCAGTTCGGCGGCGCAGCCGTGGATGTCGCCGACGATGTCGAAGGGGCCGGTGAGGTGGGTCAGGTCGTTGAAGCGCTTCTCGGTGACGACGGTGGCGTTCTCGATGTCCGCCACCCCGCGCAGGACGTGCACCTTGCGGAAGCCCTCGCGCTCCAAGTGACGGATGGAGCGCCGCAGTTCGCGGATGTGCCGCTTGATGACCCGGACCGGCATGTCGGCCCGGTCGGTGCGGCCCGCGTTCCGCTCGGCGCACACCTCCTCGGGGACGTCCAGGACGATGGCGATGGGCAGCACGTCGTACTGCTTGGCCAGGTCGATCAGCTGGCGTCGGGAGTCCGACTGCACGCTGGTCGCGTCGACGACCGTACGGCGGCCGGCCGCCAGGCGCTTGCCGGCGATGTAGTGGAGGACGTCGAAGGCGTCCTTGGTGGCGCCCTGGTCGTTCTCGTCGTCGGAGACCAGGCCCCGGCAGAAGTCGGAGGAGATCACCTCGGTCGGCTTGAAGTGCCGCCGGGCGAAGGTGGACTTGCCGGAGCCGGAGGCGCCCACGAGGACCACGAGGGAGAGGTCGGTGACGGGGAGAGTGCGCCCCGTGCGCTGGGTCTCGGTCATGCCGCCTTCGCCTCCTTCTCGTTGCTGTTCTCGTTGCTGTTCTCGTTGCTGTTCTCGTTCCTGACAGCGGTGCTCGGCGTAGCTGTGCTCAGTTCGAAGACGGCCATCTGCGTGGGCGGTCCGACCTCGGGGTCGTCAGGGCCCACGGGCCGGAACTCCACCTCGTAGCCGTGGCGTTCGGCCACCGAGGTCGCCCAGGCCCGGAACTCCTCGCGGGTCCACTCGAAGCGGTGGTCGCCGTGGCGGACATGGCCGGCCGGGAGCGACTCCCAGCGGACGTTGTACTCGACGTTCGGGGTCGTCACCAGGACGGTCCGGGGGCGGGCCGCGCCGAAGACCGCGTACTCCAGGGCGGGCAGCCTCGGCAGGTCGAGGTGCTCGACCACCTCGCTGAGCACGGCGGCGTCGTACCCCTGGAGCCGCTTGTCGGTGTAGGCGAGCGAGCCCTGGAGGAGCTGGACGCGGGAGGCCATCCGCTCGCCCATGCGGTCCAGCTTGAGCCGCCGGGAGGCGATGGTCAGAGCCCGCACGGACACGTCGACGCCGACGATCTCGGTGAACCTCGGGTCCTTGAGCAGCGCCTGCACCAACTGGCCCTGTCCGCAGCCGAGATCGAGCACCCTGGCCGCCCCCGCGGCGCGCAGCGCGTCCAGGATGGCCTCGCGGCGCTGCACGGCGAGCGGGGTGGGCTTCTCCTCGGTCTCGGTGTCCGCCTCGACGGCGTTGTCGATGTCCTCGACCTCGCTGTCGTCGGCCTCGGCGAGCCGCACCAGCTCCAGGCGCTCCATCGCCTCACGCGTCAGCGACCAGCGGCGGGAGAGGTAGCGGCTGGTGATCAGCTTCTGCTCGGGGTGTGCGGGCAGCCAGCCCTCACCGGCGCGGAGCAGCTTGTCGACCTCGTCGGGGGCCACCCAGTAGTGCTTGGCGTCGTCGAGGACCGGGAGCAGGACGTACAGGTGGCGCAGCGCCTCGGCGACGGTGAGCTCCGCGGACTCCAGTTCGAGCCGGACGTAGCGCGAGTCGCCCCACTCCGGGAACTCGGCGTCCAGCGCGACCGGTTCGACGGTCACGGTCCAGCCGAGCGGCTCGAACAGCCGCTGGACGAGCGCCGGGCCGCCGCGCGCCGGGAGTGCGGGGACCTCGATGCGCAACGGCCGTGCCTGCGCGGGCAGTTCGGGCCGGGCGACGCACACCCCGCGCATCGCGCTGGAGAACACCGCGCTCAGGGCCACCGCGAGCAGCGAGGAGGCCGCGTACGGGCGGTCGTTGACGTACTGCGCGAGGGCCGCGTCGGGGGCGCCGCCGCGTCCCTTGCCCTTGCCGCGCCTGACCAGCGCCACCGTGTCGACCTCCAGGAGCAGCGCGGCCGTGCAGCGCTGATCGTCCGCCTCGGGGTAGAGGACGTGCGCCCTGCCGTAGGAGGTGGAGAACGCCTGCGCCTTCTCGGGATGCTTGTGCAGCAGGTAGCCGAGGTCGGTGGCGGGGCGCTCGGGAGTGCCGGTGGTGGTGAGGGTCAGGAACATGGTGAGGGCCTTTCCGGCCGGTGGACGGTACAGGGTGCCGTGCGCGCGAGAGCCCCCAGGAAAGGTGATCCTGGGGGCTCGGCAGGACGACGTCCTCAGCTTCGCACAGGGGCTGTGACCAGCGCCTTCGATTTACGGCAGCGGCGACTGGACCTGTCTGGACCTGTTACGTCAGCTGCGACTGGACCTGGGCGGAGATCAGCTCCAGGTGGTCAAGGTCGTCGAGGTCGAGGACCTGGAGGTAGACGCGGCGGGAGCCGACGGCGGCGTAGCGGCCGATCTTGTCGACGACCTCGGCTGGAGTGCCGGCCAGGCCGTTCTCCTTGAGCTCGTCGACCTCGCGGCCGATCGCCGCGGCACGGCGGGCGACCTCCTGGTCGTCCTTGCCGACGCAGACGACGAGGGCGTTGGAGAAGGTGATCGCGTCGGCCGCGCGGCCCGCCTCCTGGGCGGCGGCGCGGACCCGGCCGAACTGCTTCTCGCTGTCCTCGACCGAGCCGAACGGCAGGTTGAACTCGTCGGCGTAGCGGGCGGCGAGCCGCGGGGTCCGCTTGGCGCCGTGGCCGCCGATCAGCACGGGGATCCTGTCCTGGGCGGGCTTGGGCAGCGCAGGCGACTTCGTGAGGTCGTAGTGCTCGCCGTGGAAGTCGAAGGTGTCGCCGGGCCCGGTGGCCCACAGGCCGGTGACGATCTCCAGCTGCTCCTCCAGGCGCGCGAACTTCTCCTTCGGGAACGGGATGCCGTACGCCTGGTGCTCCTCCTCGAACCAGCCCGCGCCCAGGCCCAGTTCGACACGGCCGCCGGACATCTGGTCGACCTGGGCGACCTGGATGGCGAGGACGCCGGGCAGCCGGAAGGTGGCGGCGGTCATCAGGGTGCCGAGGCGGATGCGCTTGGTCTCGCGCGCGAGACCGGCGAGGGTGATCCAGGCGTCGGTGGGGCCGGGGAGGCCGTCCCCGTCGCCCATCTTGAGGTAGTGGTCCGAACGGAAGAAGGCGTCGAAGCCCAGATCCTCGGTGGCCTTCGCGACGGTCAGGAGGGTGTCGTAGCTCGCGCCCTGCTGGGGCTCGGTGAAGATGCGCAGATCCATGTCTCCATCCTGCACGCAGGGGTGCGCTGTGGCCTCACCGGTCCCTGTGACCTCCGCCGTGCCGCCGTCCCCGGTCGGGTGAAAATCCGTCCACGGGGTGCGCGAGGGCTGACTGTGCCAGTGACCGGGCTCTTTGGTGATCGTTGGCTCGGGCGGAACCGGCTTGTCGTCGCCGGTGCGCCATCCGTTACCCGCGTGGGTTTTTGGGCCGAGGAGGCCGTCATGTCCGAAGGAACCGTGCCGCTGACTGCGGGGGCTGGGCAGCCGAAGGGGTTGTTGCAGCAGATGGAGGAGTTGATGGCGGCACTGAACGCGGATTTGTCCGACCTAAAGATCGAAGCGGGTTTTCCACCCGAGGAATCACAGGACGTCTGACCTGGGGCGACGTCAATTCACTGTCGCTAATCGGGCATGATCACGGCCCGCCAGCCTGCCAGGTAAACACAGGCGGACAGGCCGTAGCGCCCACGATTCACAGAAGCCCAGCTCAATCCCGCCAGGGCAGGATCTGCCGGGTCAGGGCGCGATCGTGCAGCCGGGCGCGCAGTTCCGGCGGCCACGTCTCCACGGCGGCCCGGTCGGCCTCGGTCAGGCCGTCGGGCAGCAGGGTGTCGGACAGAGTGCGTTCGGGCCGGTCGGCCGCCGGGTCGCGTTCGGCCGACCGGAGCGGCCGGTACTCGGCCGTCAGGTGCTGGGCCTCGCCCGGCTCGGCCGACGCCGGGTCGCGCTTGATCTCCCGCAGCCGCCGCTTTGTCTCCCTGCGCCGGTCAGCCTTCATCGTCGTCCTCCAGGTCTGCGAACTCGTCCTCGAAACCAGTTGATCCAGCACACGGTCAGCGCTGTCCCGAGTGCGCCAGCTCTGGGGCGTGGACGGCTCGGGGGCCGACGGACCCGGCGGCAGGGCGAGCTGCGGCCGGGGAGCCTCGGGGCGCGGTGCGCCGGGGTCTTCCCCGTCCAGCGACCGCAGGTGCCACCCGGCCAGCTCCAGGGCGAAGCTGGTCGGGGTTCTGGGCGGGGGGTCGGTGAGGAGGAGGCCGGCTGAGGTCTGTCTTCGGGTGCGGGTGGTTGGGGGCTGGTCGCGCAGTTCCCCGCGCCCCTGAAAGCAGGTGGGTACAGCTGGGCAGGGTTCGACTGCACCCACTCAGGGGCGCGGGCAACTGCGCGAACAACCCCCACCGGCCCGCGGCCGAAGAACTCACCCCGCCTCCCGTTCAGTCAGTCCCTCCCCCCGGTCCGCCAGTCTTCGCAGCATCTGGAGGACCCGGTCCCGGGACTCGTCCGCCGCGTCGATCGCCTCCATGCACTGCCAGTACGTCGTCTCGTCGTCCGCCGCGCACGCGAGGCCGACCAGGGCGATGCCGACCTCGCCGAGGAGGCCCCCGAGGTACTGGAGGGCCTGGCGGGCGTCGCCGAGGTCGGTGAGCTGGGCGGCCCGCAGCTCCGCGAGGGCGATGTCGGGGCGGTCCAGGACCCCGCAGCCGCGCCCCGCGAGCTCGGTCAACCCGAGTGCCTCGCCTCGGAGTTCGGGCGGTCCGGCGACCGCGAGGCGACTCCCTATGGCCTGGGCCAGGGCCTGCGCCTGCCACACCTCGGCCATGACCTGAGGCGGCTCACCGCCACCGGCCAGGGCACGCCTGCTCGTCACGATGAGCCGCACCGCGTCCATCGGCTGCCCCCGTCTGTCGCGACGTACCCCCGGCACGTCCGCCCGAACTCCCTTGTTCACTACCCAGAGTGAGGTCGCTCGGAACGAAAAGCCAGAGGTAGGCGGAAATCTGTGGACAACGAATCGATTTCGGCACAGCTTTTCATCACGGAGAGTGAAAGGGGAGTGGACCGCTCCTCGGGGGCGGGTTCGTCAGGGCCGCGCTCCTCACGGCGCGGGAAAGCGCCGTTCGTTCCGGTCGATCTTCGCGGAGAGCGCGGCCAACGGGTCGACGCCGAGCACCTCGCACAGCTGGAGCAGATATGCGAGCACGTCGGCGATCTCGTCCGTGACGCGGTGCGCGGTGCCGGGGTCGTCCATGACCCGCGCGGACTCCTCCGGCGTCAACCACTGGAAGATCTCGACCAGTTCGGAGGCCTCCACGCTGAGCGCGGCGACGAGGTTCTTGGGCGTGTGGTACGGCTGCCAGGCGCGGGCGGCCGCGAACTCGGCCAGTCTGCGCTGGAGCTTCGCCACGTCGAGAGGTTCGGTCACGGCTCCAGGTGTACCACTGTGACGCCGTCCGTCCCGGCGGCCCACGAGGCGTCGCTCACCGCGCCGACCAGCCGGATGTGTCCGCGCTCGCACATCCGCAGGGCCAGCCGTAGCAGTTCGGCCCGCTGCCGTGGATCCAGTCCGCGGTCGAGGTTGTCGGCGAGCACGGTGAGCGTCTGCATGGCCGCCGGCACCTCGCCGGCCGGGTCGACCTCCAGCACACCGGGTCCGGTGAGCAGGACGAGCGCGAGGGCCAGGTACCTCAACTCGCCGTCGCCCAGCCGCCCGAGCTCCGTACGGCCGCCGTCCCCGCGGTCGAGCAGCGCCCGCACCGCCCCGGTGAGCAGGGGCTCGGCGAGGACGTCGGCGACGGGTCCCGCGCATCCGGCCCGCACCGCGGCGACGAGTTGGGCGTGCCGCCGGGAGCATTCCGAGCGCGTGCGCCACAGGACGTCGGCGAGGTTGTCGCAGCCGCCGAGCAGCCGTCCGGAGCCGGTCGGCACGGGCAGGCGCATGCGTCCGGGGCGCGGGTCGCAGCCGAAGACGGAGCGCAGGGCGACGACCATCTGCTCGGCGGCCGCGAGGACGTGCCGCTGCCCGTCCGTCTTGCCGGCCACCCGCAGCGGCAGCAGGGCGGTGCCGAGGCGGTCGTCCGGGAGCGGGGCGCGGGTGACCGGGGCGGTCCCGGCGGTGTGCCAGGCGGCCTGGACGGCGCGGCGGGCGGGGTCGCGCAGGGCGGTCTCCAGGAGGACGAGCCCGCCGGAGCTCAACCGCTCCCCCACGATGCGCAGTTGGGGCTCGGCCTGGACGGCGACGTCGAGGCGGACCGGTCCCTCGGGGCCGTCCGCGGTGCAGCCGATCCGGAAGCCGCGGCGGTGCTGGGCGTCGGGGCGTGCCCGGTCGGGGACGCAGGCGCCGGGGTCGGGGAAGACCTCGACGAGGCTCGCGCCGCCGCCGAGCCTCGCGAGTGCCTCGTAGGCCCGGAGCGCAGCGGTCTTGCCGCTTCCGCTGGGGCCGGCGAACAGGGTCAGCGGCCCGATCGGCAGGACGACGCGGCGGTGCACGGCGTACGCGGAGAGCCGGAGTTCGGTGAGACACGGCCGGTCGGGGCGGTGCTCACCGCTGCGCGACGACTCCGCGAGCGGGGAGGGCGACTCACCGCCGTGCGACGACTCCGCGAGCGGGGAGGCCGACTGGGCCGGGACGACGGAGGAGGTGGGGGACACACGCATATCCGGACCGTAGGACTCCGCCCACGGGGGAACCGTTCCTCCCCGACGGCCTTCCTACGATCGGGCGAACGGCCCCGCCGGCTTCACACCGCGGCCACCCGCCCGGAAGCGCCCCGGCCGTCAGACCCCCGGCACCCCCGCCTGCTCCATCAACCCCGTCACCTCGGTCCCCGCCGGCGTCAGCAGGAACACGTTGCGGTCCACCCGGTGCATCCCGCTGGCCAGGCCGAACACGACCCCGGTGCTGAAGTCGAGGACCCGTTTGGCGACCTCCGTCTCCGCGCCGGTGAGGTCGAGGAGGACGGGGATGCCCGCCATGAGCGTCTCGGCGACCTCACGGGCGTCCGCGAAGACGTTGATCCGCAGGACGACGAACCGGCGCCGGGCCTCGGTAGGGGCCTCCGGCACCGTCCGGTGGTCGATCGCGGACGGCCACGCGTCCCGCCCTCGCAACGGAACGACCTGGGCGAGCCCCTCCCACTGTTCATCGGTGACGTCGTACCTGTTCACCGGCTGCCCCCGCTCCGACTCGCCTTCATTGCCTGCACCAGCCAATTCTTACGCCAAGTCACCCGTTCGGCCCAACAACGACACGGTCCGCGACCGCCTCGGCAGCCCCACGCGCCCCCGCTCATCGTGACGAAAGGGTCTTACCCGCCTCACACCGGACTCTTGGCCTCCTGCCCCACCCCCCTCACCGGCCCCGATTAGCGTCCGATGCCGTGTTCCTGGCAGATACTCAGCTGTCGGCACCCGACCGGGCCACCCGGCCCGCGGTGTCCGCCGAGCCTGAACCCCCCACGCAATGGCATCGCGTCCTGACCCTGCTCGCGGACGTCAGCCTCCTCATCGGCACCCGTGAGGTGTGGACCCAGGCGGCCACCCACCGGATCGCCCTGGCCGCGGTCATCTCGCTCTGCTATGCCTCGATCCTCGCGTGCGGCGCGCTGGCCCTGGTGGTGCGCGGCCGGCGGTCCCTGGCCCGCGTGGACCTGTGCGTCCTGGTGACCGGCCTGACGCTCGCCCTGTGCACGTTCGCGCTGTTCCACCGCGGCTCCGACGAGTCCGTCCTCACCACCCAGGCCGCGCACGACCTGGCCGCCGGGCACGGGATCTACGGCCGTCCCTGGCCCTGGCTCTTCGGCGGCAAGGGCATCGCCCTCACCCCGACGGTCACGGGCGGCTACGACTACACGTACGGCTATCCCCCGCTCGCCCCGCTGCTCACCGCTCCCCTGCTCTGGCTCGGGCACGGCAGTCTGCCGGCCATCGCGATGAGCACGGGCGCGCTGCTCGTCGGCACGGTCGTGCTGTGGTGGCTGCTGCCGACGCCCTGGCGCTCGGCGGCGACCATGGCGTGCCTCGGCTTCTCGATGATCGAGATGTACGGCCGGCTCGGCTATCCCGCGATCCTGGCGCTGGCCCTGATGGTCCCGGTGGTGGTGCGCTGGCCCCGGATCGGGCGGGGCGGGCGGCTGGGCCCCGCCGGGGTGACGCAGGCGGCCTGTCTGGGAGCGGCGTGCGCGGCGCAGCAGTTGCCGTGGTTCCTCGCGCCGTTCCTGCTGGCCGGGATCTACGCCGTGCGGCGCGGGGAGCTCGGGGCGCGGGCGGCGGGCCTGGTGGTGCTGCGGCTCGCCGGGGTCGCCGCCGCCGTATGGCTGCTGATCGACGCGTACTTCGTGGTGACCCAGCCGGTCGCGTGGCTGAAGGGGATCGCGCTGCCGCTGATCCAGGGCGCGGTGCTGCACGGCCAGGGCCTGGTGGGCGTCTCGCTGTATCTCACGAACGGCAGCGACCGGCTGGACTGGTACGGGTACGCCAGTGTGCTGCTGCTCGCCGGCATGTTGACGCTGTCGGTGCTGTTCGTGCGCCGGCTCGGCCCTGCGGCGACCGTGCTGCCGTGGCTGGCGTTCTGGCTGGCGACGCGTTCGCAGGACGGCTACTACCTGATGATGACCCCGCTGTGGCTGGCGGCGGCGGTGACCGCGCCCGCGACGGAGTTCGCGGGGGCCTGGCAACCGTTCGCCCGGCGGCTGGGCGGGGCGGACCGGCGTCGCGCGCGGGTCGTCGCGGCCGTGCTGCTGGCCCCGGCGCTGGCGAGCGCGGCCCTGGCGGTCACCGGCTCACCGCCCCTGCGCCTGGAGCTCGCCGGGGTCCGGCACGACACCCGGGCGCTCTCCCGGCTGACCCTCCGGGTGACCAACACGGACGACGAGGCGCTCACGCCCCACTTCACCCTGACCCGTGGCCAGGGCATGTACCCGTACTTCACGGTGGTGCGGGGGCCGGCCACGCTGCCCGCCCACGCCACGGCCGTCTACGAACTGCGGCCGCCGGACGGGACGTACGCGCTGCCGCACAAGCACCAGCAGGTCCGGCTGCGCGTGTTCACCTCGTCGCCGCAGACGCTGTCGAGCGCCTACCTCACGCTGCCGACCGCTTGAAGCGGAGCGTGGCGTCGACCGTGGTCAGGCCGCGGATCATGCCCAGCTGGTTCCAGCCGAGGCCGAACTGGTCGCGGTCGACGGTGAACTCGGCGTCGACCGTGACCGCGTCGGCGCTTGCGTCGCTGATCCGGCCGGTGAAGGACTGCGGGCGGCTGATGCCCCGGACGGTCAGCTGGCCCACCACGTGCACCTGGTCGCCGTCGCGCAGTTCGGCGCTGCGCACCGCGAAGGTGATCTCGGGGTGGTTCGCGACATCGAAGAAGTCGGCACCGCGCAGGTGCTCGTCGCGCTTGGCGTTCTTGGTGTCGAGGGAGGCCGCGTCGAGGGTCACGGTGCCGACGGCGGACCCGTCGGCCCGCACCTCGCCCTGACCGTCCACGGTGGCGAAGGCGCCCTTGACCGTGACCAGGCCCCACATCGTCTTGTGCTTCAGGGCGACGGTGGTGGCGGTCCGGTCGAGCTGCCAGGTTCCGGTTTCGACGGCGACGGACATGGTTCCTCACTCAGGTAGTCCAAATTTGGATGACGCCACGCTAGCGGATTATTCAAATTTGGACAACGGGTAGAATCGAAGCCATGGCCGACCACTCCGACTGTCCCTCCGCCGCAGGTGACGGACTCCTGCCCGCCGAGCTGCACGCCTGGATGCTGATGCTGGCCGCGACCGGCGCCGTGGAGCAGGAGCTGCGGGGCGTGGTCAAGGAACGGCTGGACGTCTCGCACGACGAGTTCCTGGTCCTGTGCCTGCTCGCCACGGGCCCCCGGGAGGGCCTGCGCATGACCCGGATCGCCGAGCTGCTGGGCCGCCCCAAGACCCGCCTCACCTACCAGATCGCCTGTCTCCAGCACGCCGGACTCGTCACCCGCAAATCGGTCTGCGGCGACAAGCGGGGCGTCGAGGTGGCGCTCACCGAGAAGGCGCGGAACCTCATCGAGCAGGCGTCCGGCACCCTCGCCGAGACGGTCAAGGCGGCCCTGGCCCGGTTCATGGGCCCCGACCAGCGCGAGGCGCTGTGCGCCCTGATGCCGGAGCTCGCCGAGGAGGCGGCGCCGGAGTAGTCAGCGGTGCGGTTGCGGGTACCCGGCCGGTGCCCGCGCCCGACCGAAGGAGGGGTTCATGGCGACCTCCGACCTGCCCGTTCCCGTCGTACGACGGCCCGACGCGCCCCCTCCGGACCCCGCCGCCCTGGAGCGCGCGCTGCGCGAGCGGGTCGACGGCGAGGTCCGCTTCGACGCCGGGAGCCGGGCCGCCTACTCGACCGATGCCTCGAACTTCCGCCAGACCCCGATCGGCGTGGTCGTGCCCCGTACCCCGGAGGCGGCGGCGGAGGCGCTGGCCGTGGCCCGCGAGCACGACGCGCCGGTGCTGTCCCGGGGCGGCGGGACCAGCCTGGCCGGACAGTGCACCAACACGGCCGTGGTGATCGACTGGTCGAAGTACTGCGACCGCGTGGAGTCCGTGGACGAGGAGGCCCGCACCTGTGTCGTCCAGCCGGGCATCGTCCTCGACGAACTCAACCGGCAACTCGCCCCGACCGGGCTGCGGTTCGGCCCCGAGCCGGCCACCCACGCCAACTGCACCATCGGCGGCATGATCGGCAACAACTCCTGCGGAGCCACCGCGCAGGCGTACGGCAAGGTCGTCGACAACATCGCCCGCCTGGAGGTGCAGCTGTACGACGGCACCCGGTTCTGGTGCGGTCGTACCAGCGACGAGGAGTACGCGGAGATCGAACGGCAGGGAGATCTACGGGCCACCGTGTACCGGCGGTTGCGGGCCCTGCGCGACACCTACGGCGAGGAGATCCGCGCCCGCTTCCCGGACATCCCGCGCCGGGTCTCCGGTTACAACCTCGACTCCCTGCTGCCGGAACACGGCTTCGACGTCGCCGGGTTGCTGGTGGGCAGCGAGTCCACCCTCGTCACGGTGCTGCGCGCGGAGCTGAAGCTGGTGCCGGTCGTCAGGGAACGCACCCTGGTGGTCCTCGGGTTCCCCGACATCGAGTCGGCCGCCGACGCCGTCCCGGCCATCCTGCCGTACGAGCCGATCGCGCTGGAGGGCCTCGACGCCCGGCTGATCGAGGACGAGCGGATCAAGCGCCTCAACCCCAAGGCGCGCGCCGAACTACCCGACGGCAACGCCTACTTGATGGTGCAGTTCGGCGGAGAAACCCACCAGGAGGCCGACGAGAACGCCCACCGCATGCTCGACGGCCTGCACCACTCCGAGCACGACCCCGACATCGCGTTCCTCGACGACCCTTCCCACGAGCAGGAGTTGTGGCAGGTCCGCGAGGCCGGACTCGGCGCCACCGCGCACATCCCGGGCCGCCCCGACACTTTCGAGGGCTGGGAGGACTCCGCGGTCCCGCCCGCACGGCTCGGCGACTATCTGCGCCGACTGCAAGCCCTGTACGACGAGTTCGGCTACCTCAGCGACACCGGGCCCAGTCTCTACGGCCACTTCGGCCACGGCTGCGTGCACACCCGGATCCCCTTCGACCTGTACTCCGCCGACGGGGTGGCCACCTACCGGCGCTTCATGGAGCGGGCCGCCGACCTGGTCGTCGAGTTCGGCGGCTCCCTGTCCGGGGAGCACGGCGACGGACAGAGCCGCGGCGAGCTGCTGCCCCGCATGTTCGGGAACCGACTCGTCACCGCCTTCGGCGAGTTGAAGGGCGTCTTCGACCCGCTGGACCGGATGAACCCCGGCAAGGTGGTGGCGCCGTACCGGCTGGACGAGAACCTGCGGCTCGGCGGCGACTGGGCCCCCTACGACCCCCGCGAGCTGCACTTCCGCTTCCCGCACGACGGCGGGTCCTTCGCCGAGGCCGCCAACCGCTGTGTCGGGGTGGGGAAGTGCCGTCAGCACACCACCGACGGCGGCGCGGTGATGTGCCCTTCCTACCAGGTCACCCACGAGGAGGAGCACTCCACGCGCGGACGGGCCCGGCTGCTGTTCGAGATGCTCGACGGACACGGCGACAGCCCGATCCGGGACGGCTGGCGCTCCGAGGCCGTCCGGGACGCCCTCGACCTGTGTCTCGCCTGCAAGGGCTGCAAGAAGGACTGCCCGGCGGACGTCGACATGGCCACCTACAAGGCGGAGTTCCTCTCCCACCACTACGAGGGCCGCTGGTGGCGCAGGCCCCGCGCGCACCTGTCGATGGGCTGGCTGCCCGCGGTGGCGCAGCTCGTCGGACGCGCCCGACTCGGGCCGCTCGTCAACGCGTTGACCCACACCCCGCCGCTGTCGAGGGCGGCTGTGGCGCTCGCCGGTGTCGAGAACCGCGAGGTGCCACTGTTCGCCGGGGAGACCCTCCAGCAGTGGTTCGCCCGGCACGAGCCCTACGGGGACGGGGCGCGCGGCAGCGTCCTGCTGTGGCCGGACACCTTCACCAACCACTTCCACCCGCACATCGGGCGGGCGGCCGTGACCCTCATGGAGCACGCGGGCTGGCGGGTGATCCTTCCCGAGGAGCCGCTGTGCTGCGGCCTGACCTGGATCTCGACCGGCCAACTGGCGACCGCGGAGAAGGTGTTGAGCCGGACCGTGCGCACGCTCGCCGAACACGTGCGGGCGGGCGGCCTGGTGGTCGGCCTGGAGCCCAGCTGCACGGCGGTGTTCCGCTCGGACGCGCCCGAGATGTTCCCCGGCGACCACGACGTACGGCGGCTGCGCGACCGGACGGTGACGCTCGCCGAACTGCTCACCGAGCACTCCCCCGGCTACGAGCCCCCGCGCGTCCCCGACCGCTCCGCGAAGGCCCTCGCCCAGGTCCACTGCCACCAGCACGCGGTCCTGGACTGGCAGGCCGACCGGGAGCTCCTGCGGCGCGCCGGCGTCGACGCCGAGCAGCTGGACTCCGGCTGCTGCGGCCTCGCCGGCAACTTCGGCTTCGAACCGGGCCACCTGGAGGTCAGCGAGGCCTGTGCGGAGCGGGTACTCCTCCCCCGCCTGCGGGAGGAGCCCCCGGAGACAGTGGTCCTGGCCGACGGCTTCAGCTGCCGCACCCAGATCCACGAGTTCGACAGCGGCGGCCACGAGGCGGTCCACCTCGCGGAAGTCCTGGCGAGCGCGATCCCGGGAGCCCCGGGCAGCGCGTACGGCGTGGCCCCGGGAGCGAGGCCGACACCACCGAGCCGGAGGGCGAGGGCACTGACTTTGGCCGGAGCGGGCTTGGCAGGCCTGGCGGCGGCGGGCACGGCAGCCAGGTTGCTGCGCAAGCAACAGTGAGCGGAGTTGGTTGGAGGCGCGGGGCTGTGCCGAATTTGCGGCTACCGCCGCGCGGGCGCGACCAGCCACAACGAACCCGCAGCCGCCCACCGGCCTCAGACCACCAGCTCCATCAGCACCCCCCTGGCCCGCGCCACGCGAGACCGCACCGTCCCCACCGGACACCCGCTCACCACCGCGGCCTCCTCGTACGACAACCCCAGCATCTGCGTGAGCACGAACGCCTCCCGCCGCTCCTCGGACAATGCCCCCAGCAGTTCGACCAGCGCTATCCCGTCCTCGAAGCCCGGCACACCGTGAGGCTGCGCCCGCTCCACCGCCGCCTGCCAGTCGGCACCGTCGTACCGGCGGGGCCGCACCGCCGCGTGCCGGAAGCCGTCGACCACCGCGCGGCGGGCGATGGACAGCACCCACGCCCGCGCCGAGGACCGCCCCTCGAACCGGTGCAGACTGCCGAGCGCCCGCAGGAACGTGTCCTGGGCCAGGTCGTCCACGGCCTGGGGGTCGCCGCACAGGTGGGAGACATAGCGCAGCACGTCCCGGTGCAGGGCGCGCACGAAGTGGTCGACGGCGTCGGCGTCGCCCGCGCGGGCGGCGAGCGCCCAGGCGGTGGCGGAGGCGTCGGCGGCCTCGCGCCGGGCACGGAGGTCGTCGGGGGCGAGGGCAGGCGCAGGCAGGGTGGAAGTGATCACCAGGTGTCCTTCTCGGGTCAGCCGTGATCCGGAGCGCTCGGGCGCACAGGGGTGCGCGGCTCTCCGGTGAGGAAGCGGTCGTACGACGCCCCAGGGGCGGACGACCGAGGCCCGGGGCGCACAGGGGCGGCCCCGGGGCACCAGCTGTCGTCAGGCGACAGCCGTCCCCGCAGGCGGACCGCGATGGGTGATCGCGTGGACGAGAAGGACGAGCCGCGGCGCCCGTTCCGACCGGGCCCGGCGCATCCGCACGCGTGGCCGGTGCGGGGTCGTGGGCAGGGCGAGCAGCAGCCGCAGCGGGGCGACCAGCCGCCCGGCCACGGCCCGCAGGATGCGGAAGACGGCCCGTTCGCCGTACGCCAGCCAGAGGCCGGTGGCCAGTGCGGCGATCAGGTGGGCGGCGTACATGCCGAAAGGCAGCCAGTACGCGAGGGCGCCGACGCCCGACGAGGCCCCCAGCTGAGCCGTGTCCATGGAGTCCATGCCGCTCGTGTGCATGGACTCCATGTGCATCGCGCCCATGTCCGGCGCCGCTGGAGTGGGCTGTGCGAGGGAGAAAGCCGTGTGGAGGGCCGTCTGGGCACCGACGGCGACGGCGACGATCAGGGGCAGCCCGCGTTCACGGCCGGCCAGACACCAGCCCGCGCACCCGGTCACGACCAGGCCCGCGGCCAGCGTCCGGCCCGGCACATGGGCGCCGGACATGAGGACGTGGCCCAGAGCGGCGAGCAGCACGCAGACGGCCGCGAACACCGCGGCCCGTAGCGTGCGGGAACACCACCCTGCTGTCATGGCGCCTCATCCTCCCATTCGGGCACCGAGAACCACCTGTGGGTACGGAAATCCACAGGTGACTGCTCACTTGGCGGCGCGGCTCCTGACGACGGCGAAGGCCCCGGCCGCGAGGCCGAGCACTCCCACGACCAGTCCGGCGGCACCGAGACCGCGGGCCGTTGAGTCGCTCGCCGAGGCCTTCGTGGTACTTGGGGTGGCGGCCGGACTCTTCGTCGCCGTGCCGGAGTTGGTGGCCGACGTGAGCTTGAGGACCGGGGCCGGGTTCTCCGGTTCCTCGTCGCCCTTGGCGGCCTCCTCGATCCAGCGGACGACCTTGCCGTCGGAGTACGTCTGGAGAGTCTTGAAGGACAACTCGGCGGTGTCGTCGGGGAGCTGGCCGAAGGCGACGTCGAAGTCCTCGTAGTGGCCCGGCGCGATCTTCCCGCCGGTCCAGGTGATCTCGGAGACCGCGTCGGTGATCGTGCCGTCGTCGGTCTTGACCGGCGTCTTGAGCTTGGTGTCGGTGACCGTGGCGGTCCAGCCGTCGTGCGGGGAGACCAGCACGCCGAGCAGCGGGTGGTCGGTGGGCAGGAACAGCTGGACCTTCGTGGTGCTCGTGGTGTCGCTCTCGTCTGGGACGCGGAAGCTGAGGACGCCGTCGGTGGCGCCCTTGGCGTAGCTGTCGGGGTGGACGGTGACGTGCGCGGAGGCGACTCCGGCGGCGGTCAGGAGCGCGGCGGCGGCGACGGCGGTGCCGAGGCCGGCGCGGCGCAGGGCGGTGTGTGCGCGGGACATGGGTGAGGGATCTCCGTACCAGAGGAAGAGAGGAAGAGAGGTGTCAGATCGCGTACGGGATCGTCGTGGGCGGTCCGCGCCGGTGGACCGTGTGGTGGAGCAGGAGGGGGCGGGGCGTGCGGGTGCCGTGGGCGGGGGCCGGGGACGCCGGGTCCGGGGCGGCCGGCTCGCCGTAGCCCTGCCACCAGGCGGCGAGACCGGGGACCAGCGCGACGGAACGGCGCAGGAGCGACCACAGGGCGGCCTCGCCGCGCCGCAGCCACCAGGTCAGCAGGAGGGCGGCGGAGAGGTGGGCGGCTGTGGCGTGCGGGGTGACGGCGTGCGGCGGCGGGGTGGTGGTGTGGATCATCCGCATGCCGTGCACGGCCATGTGGGCCCTGACCGTGTGCGGCATGACCATGTGGGACATCCCCATGCCCTGCTGGGCCGCCGTGGGGTGGGAGCCGGCTGTGCCGAAGGCCAGGTGCAGTGCGGCCTGGGAGGTGAGGGTCGCCGCGCCGATGGCTCCGAGCGAGCGTTCCCGGCCGCCGAGCAGCCAGCCGGCCGCGAACACCGGCAGGAACCCGGCCGCCTGTGCCCACACCGGCGGTGTCATGCCGGTGGCCAGGGCGTGTCCCCCGGCGGCCAGCAGCACGCACAACGCGGCGAACACCGCCGCGCGCAGGCTGCGGACCGCAGGGGATGCCCTCATGGCGACCGATACTCCCATGGGTGGTTCACCGCCCGTCCGGCAGTCTGGTCAGTAGATGTCCCGCACATAGCGCTTGTCCGTGGCGAGTTGCTTCACGTAGGCCGCCGCGCCCGCCTCGTCGAAACCGCCGTGCAGCGCCACGATGTCCCTCAGCGCACGGTCCACGTCCTTCGCCATGCGGGAGGCGTCGCCGCACACGTAGAAGTGGGCGCCGTCCTGGAGCCAGGACCACAGCAGCGGGCCGTGCTCACGCATCCGGTCCTGGACGTAGACCTTGGCGCGCTGGTCGCGGGAGAAGGCGGTGTCCAGGCGGGTGAGGGTGCCGTCGGCGAGGAAGGCGGCCAGCTCGTCCTCGTAGTAGAAGTCGGTCGCTCGGTGCTGTTCGCCGAAGAACAGCCAGGCGGGGCCCCGTCCGCCGAGGGCGCGGCGCTGTTCCAGGAAGCCGATGAAAGGGGCGACGCCGGTGCCGGGGCCGACCATGACCATCGGTGTGGCGGGATCGGCGGGCGGGCGGAAGTGCGGGGAGCGCTGGACGTGCACCGGCACCGGGGTGCCCGCGGCGGCGTCGGCCAGGAAGGGTGAGCAGACGCCCTGGCGGGGCGTGCCGCGCAGGTTCTCGTAACGCACGACGGAGACGGTGAGCGAGACGAGGTGCGGGTCGGTGAGGGGGCTGGACGAGATGGAGTACAGCCGCGGCTGGAGGCGTCCGAGGGTCCGCGCCCAGTCCTGCGGGGCGGCCCGCACGCCGTACTCGGTGATCACGTCCACGGCCTGCCGCCCCCAGCCCCACTTGGCCAGCTCGTCCTTGTTGTCGGGGCGCAGGAGCTTCTTCAACTCCCTTGGATCACGGGCGCGTTCGGCGACGAAGCGGAGCAGGGCGGGGGTGATCCGGGTGATGTCCAGGTGTCGCAGGAAGGCCTCGCCGAGCGGGACCTCGCCCACGCCGTTCACGTCCACGGCGGCCGTCGCGTCGAGGCCGGTCACCGCGAGCCACTCCTCGACCAGGTCCGCCGAGTTGAGCGGCCGGATACCGAGCGCGTCACCGGCGTCGTACAGGAACGGGGTCTCGCTGTCCCGGGTGTCGAAGGTGAACCGCCGGACCTCCTTCCCGGCGCCGGGCAGGCTCAGGAGGCGGTTGCCGGTGAGGCGGGCGAGGACGGGGGCGGGTTTACGCGGACGCGGGGCGACGGGGGCGGGGGCGGGCACTGCGGAGGGCACCGCGGGAAGACCGCGGCCTACGAGGCCGACCGGGGCATCCGGCAGGCGGACCCCGGCGCCCGGCAGACCTACCCCGCCACTCGGCAGGCCGACCTCGGCACCCGGCACACCGACACCACCACCCGGCAGGCCGACCCCGCCACCCGTGAGCCCGGTGGCGCCGGACCCGGCCTCCAGCGCAGCGCTCCCCTCCTCCCCCGCGAGTGCCGTCAGGACCTCGTCCAGCCAGCCGTGGGCCGCGTCCTCGAAGTCCGGTTCGCAGTCCGTACGGGGGGCGAGCCGCAGTGCACCCAGTTCACCGAGGCGCTGGTCGAGCCGGCGGCCGTGTCCGCAGAAGTCGTCGTACGACGAGTCGCCGAAGGCCAGGACCGCGTACCGCCGGCCCTCCAGACGGGGAGTGCCGGGGTCGGCCAGGGTCTCCCAGAATCCGCTGCCGTTGTCGGGGGCGTCGCCGTCGCCGAAGGTGCTGGTGATCAGCAACAGGTCGGCGGAGGGCGGCAGTTGACCCAGGTCGGCCTGGTCCATGCCGACCAGGGAGGTGCTGTGCCCGACGGTGCTGAGGCGTTCGGCGGTGGCGGCCGCGAACTCCTCGGCGGTCCCCGTCTGCGAGGCCCACAGGATGACGACCTCACGGCGCAGGATCGTGCCCGAGGAGGGTGTGGCCGAGGTCTGTGTGGTGGTTGCCTGTGTGGCGGCCGCCCGGGAGTACATCCCGGCGAGTGTGCCGTTGACCCACAAGGCGTGCTCGGGGCTGAAGGGCGCGCCGGGAGGCAGCACCGGCACCCCGGGCGATCCCGCCGGGATCCCGGCGAGGAATCCGACCAGGTACTGGCGTTCCTGCGCGCTGAGAACGGGCGGCGGTGCGGGGTCGAGACCGAAGACCGACGCGGCCGTGGCCTCGACGGAAGCATCCCCAGCCGCCCCAGCCACCCCAGCCGCCCCGGCCACCCCAGCCGCCGCAGCCGCCGCAGCCGCCGCAGCCGCCTCGACAGAAGCACCCCCAGGCCCCGGAGACCGCAGAGCGACCGGCACCGCCACCTTCGTCAGCGACACCGCGCACACCTTGAACTCCGGCTGGAACGACAGTGGATCGACCGCGTCGCTGGTCACCGCGTTGACGCTGAGGTACTCCCCGAAGAGGTCGTTCCAGTGGAAGGGCGCGAAGCAGCACCCGGGCCGTACCCGGTCCGTCACGACGGCGGGCAGCACGGCCCGCCCGCGCCGGGAGGCCACCTCGACGGAGTCGCCGTCGGCCACGCCCAGCGCCGAGGCGTCCTCGGGATGCAGCTCCACGAAGGGCCCGGGGTTCAGCTTGTTCAGCTTCGCCACCCTGGACGTCTTGGTCAGCGTGTGCCACTGGTGCTGGAGCCGCCCGGTGTTCAGGACGAAGGGGTAGTCGTCGTCCGGCAGCTCGGCGGGCGGGAGGTGCGGCCGGGCGAAGAAGACGCCCCGCCCGCTCGGGGTCGGGAAGCGGAGGGTGCCGTCCTCGTCGACGTACCGGATCGGGTTCCGGTCGGGCCCGTCCGCGCTCGCCGAGGGCCACTGCACCGGCGTCTCGCGCAGCCGGTCGTAGGAGACCCCGCGCAGGTCCCAGCCGGTCTTCGGGTTCCAGGCCCGCTTGATCTCCTCGAAGACCTGCTCGGCGCTGTCGTAGGAGAAGCCCTTCTCGTAGCCCATCTCGCGGGCGACGGCGGCGATGATCCGCCAGTCCGCCATGGCCTCGCCGGGCGGGTCCACGACGGCCGGGGTCAGGGTGAGGTTGCGCTCGCTGTTGACGAAGACGCCGTCGCCCTCGGTCCACATCGCGCCGGGCAGGACGACGTCGGCGTACGCGTTGGTCTCGGTATCGGCGAAGACGTCCTGGGTGACGACGAACTCGGCGGCCTCCAGGCCCTCGATGACGGTGCGGCGGCCCGCGACGGAGGCGACCGGGTTGGTGCAGATGATCCAGCAGGCCTTGATCTCGCCGTCGGCCATCTTCCGGAACATCTCGACGGTGCCCTTGCCGACGCCGTCGGCGCGCAGGGTGTCCGGGGGCAGCTCCCAGAGGTCCTCGACGAAGGCCCGCTCCTCGTCGACGAGGACGGACCGCTGGCCGGGCAGGCCGGGGCCCATGTAGCCCATCTCGCGGCCGCCCATGGCGTTGGGCTGACCGGTGAGGGAGAACGGGCCGCTGCCGGGGCGGCAGATCGCGCCGGTCGCCAGGTGGAGGTTGACCAGGGCGTTGGTGTTCCAGGTGCCGTGCGTGGACTGGTTGAGGCCCATGGTCCACAGGCTCATCCACTCACCGGCCGCGCCGATGAGCCGAGCGGCCTCCCGGATGTCCTCCTCGGCGAGGCCGGTCGTCTCGGCCACCGCGGCGGGCGGGTGGTCGGCGAGGAACTCCGGCATCGCCTCCCAGCCTTCGGTGTGGGCGGCGATGAAGTCGGGGTCGGTGTCGCCGTTCGCGTGCAGGAGGTGCAGCAGGCCGTTGAGGAGGGCGAGGTCGGTGCCCGGCCTGATCTGGAGGAACAGGTCGGCCTTGGCCGCGGTGGCGGTGCGCCGCGGGTCGACGACGATCACCTTGGCGCCCGAGGCCTTGACCCGCTCCATCATGCGCAGGAAGAGGATGGGGTGGCAGTCGGCCGTGTTGGAGCCGATGACGAGGAAGAGGTCGGCTTTGTCGAAATCCTGGTACGAGCCGGGCGGCCCGTCCGCGCCGAGGGAGAGCTTGTAGCCGGTGCCGGCGCTGGCCATGCACAGCCGCGAATTCGACTCGATCTGGTTGGTGCGCAGGAACCCCTTGGCCAGCTTGTTGGCCAGGTACTGCGCCTCCAGGCTCAGCTGCCCGGACACGTAGAGGGCGACGGCGTCGGGGCCGTGCTCGTCGACGATCTCCCGCAGCCGCCGGGCCGTCTCGGTGATCGCCGTGCCGACGGCCTCGGCCACCGGCTCCTCGCCGCGCTCGGGCCGTACCAGGGCCGTGGTCAGCCGGCCGGGCGCGGCGAGCATGTCGGCGGTCGTGGCGCCCTTGGTGCAGAGCTTGCCGAAGTTGGCGGGGTGCTCCTTGTCGCCGGAGGCCTTCAGGACCGTACGGCGGCCGTCCGGGCCCCGCCCGATGTCGAGCACCAGGCCGCAGCCGACGCCGCAGTACGAGCAGACCGTCCGCGCCACGGGCACGCCTCCTGAGCTCGACGACTAGATCTCCGTCGACCGTACGAAACGGCCATTACGCAGATGTCTCCCGAGCCGTTCACCAGGAGTTACACCGCCCGCACAGCTGACGGGGAACCCTTGTGAGCGTCTACGGGCGCCGCTGAGGCGGTGATCCGACGCGACACAGATCTGGAACGGTTCCATTTCTTGAACCATTCAGGTTTATGAGGGTAGGTTGGTCCCCATGACCGCCCCCCAGCCTCCGAACACCGCCGATGAGCTGCGCGGTGCCGGCCTGCGGGTGACGGCTGCGCGCGTCGCACTGCTCGAGACCGTTCGGGCCGGTGACCACCTCCCCGTCGACGCGATCGCCACGGCAGTGCGCGACCGTCTCGGCCACATATCGCTCCAGGCCGTCTACGAGGCCCTGCACTCGCTCACCGCAGCGGGTCTCGTGCGCCGCATCGAGCCGCCGGGCAGCCCGGCCCGGTTCGAGGGGCGGGTCGGGGACAACCACCACCACCTGGTCTGCCGGTCGTGCGGGGCCGTGGTCGACGTCGACTGTGCCGTCGGTCACGCGCCCTGTCTGACAGCCTCCGACGACCGCGGCTTCTCGATCGACGAGGCCGAGGTCATCTACTGGGGCCTGTGCCCCGCCTGTTCCCCCCGAGCCGTTACTTCAGCTTCAGCTCTGTGATCCACCCCGTTCGGAAGGACCTCCATGTCTGAGAACCACGACGCAATCGTCACCGACTCCAAGCCCGAGGGCACCGGCGGCTGCCCGGTCGCGCACGGGCGCGCCGCGCACCCCACCCAGGGCGGCGGCAACCGCCAGTGGTGGCCGGAGCGACTGAACCTGAAGATCCTCGCCAAGGACCCGGTCGTCGCGAACCCGCTCGGCGCGGACTTCGACTACGCCCAGGCCTTCCAGGCCCTCGACCTGGACGCCGTGAAGCGGGACATCGCCGAGGTGCTCACCGCCTCGCAGGACTGGTGGCCCGCCGACTTCGGCAACTACGGCCCGCTGATGATCCGCATGGCCTGGCACAGCGCCGGCACCTACCGCATCAGCGACGGCCGCGGCGGTGGCGGTCGTGGCCAGCAGCGCTTCGCGCCGCTGAACAGCTGGCCGGACAACGGCAACCTGGACAAGGCCCGCCGTCTGCTGTGGCCGGTGAAGAAGAAGTACGGCCAGTCCATCTCCTGGGCCGACCTCATGATCCTCACCGGTAACGTCGCCCTGGAGTCCATGGGCTTCGAGACCTTCGGCTTCGGCGGCGGCCGCGCCGACGTCTGGGAGGCCGACGAGGACGTTTACTGGGGTCCCGAGACCACCTGGCTGGACGACCAGCGCTACACCGGCGACCGCGAGCTGGAGAACCCGCTCGGCGCCGTACAGATGGGCCTCATCTACGTCAACCCCGAGGGCCCCAACGGCAACCCGGACCCGCTGGCCGCGGCCCGCGACATCCGTGAGACCTTCCGCCGCATGGCGATGAACGACGAGGAGACCGTCGCTCTCATCGCCGGTGGTCACACCTTCGGCAAGACCCACGGTGCCGGCCCCGCCGACCACGTCGGCAACGACCCCGAGGCCGCCGACCTGGCTGACCAGGGCCTGGGCTGGAAGTCCACCTACGGCACCGGCAAGGGCGGCGACGCCATCACCTCCGGTCTCGAGGTCACCTGGACCACCAAGCCGACCCAGTGGAGCAACGACTTCTTCGACATCCTCTTCGGCTACGAGTGGGAGCTCACCGAGTCCCCCGCCGGCGCCAAGCAGTGGGTGGCCAAGGACTCCGAGGAGATCATCCCGGACGCCCACGACGCCTCGAAGAAGCGTCGGCCCACGATGCTCACCACGGACCTCTCGCTGCGCTTCGACCCGATCTACGGCGAGATCTCCAAGCGCTTCCACGAGAACCCGGACCAGTTCGCGGACGCCTTCGCCCGCGCCTGGTACAAGCTGACCCACCGTGACCTGGGCCCGAAGTCCCTGTACCTCGGCCCGGAGGTCCCGTCGGAGACCCTGCTGTGGCAGGACCCGCTGCCGCAGGCCGAGGGCGAGGTCATCGACGCCGCCGACATCGCGGCCCTGAAGGCCAAGGTCCTGGAGACCGGCCTCACGGTCTCGCAGCTCGTGTCGACCGCGTGGGCCTCGGCGTCCACCTTCCGCGGCAGCGACAAGCGCGGCGGTGCCAACGGCGCCCGCATCCGTCTGGAGCCGCAGCGCGGCTGGGAGGTCAACGACCCCGAGCAGCTCGCCCAGGTCCTGCGGGTCCTGGAGGGCGTCCAGGCCGAGTTCAACTCCGGTGCGAAGAAGGTCTCCCTGGCCGACCTGATCGTCCTCGCGGGTGCCGCGGCGGTCGAGAAGGCCGCCAAGGACGCCGGCGTCGCGGTGGAGGTCCCCTTCACCCCGGGCCGCGTGGACGCGACCGAGGAGCACACCGACGTCGAGTCCTTCGCCGCCCTCGAGCCGGTCGCGGACGGCTTCCGCAACTACCTCGGCAAGGGCAACCGCCTGCCGGCCGAGTACCTGCTGCTCGACCGCGCCAACCTGCTCACCCTGAGCGCCCCCGAGATGACCGTCCTCGTCGGCGGTCTGCGCGTCCTCGGCGCGAACCAGGGCGGCACCGCCCACGGCGTCTTCACCGACCGCCCGGGCGTCCTGAGCAACGACTTCTTCGTCAACCTGCTCGACCTGGGCACGACGTGGAAGTCCACCTCGGAGGACCAGACGGCGTTCGAGGGCCGGGACGCGGAGACCGGCAAGCTGAAGTGGACCGGCACCCGTGCCGACCTGGTCTTCGGCTCCAACTCCGAGCTGCGCGCCCTCGCCGAGGTCTACGCGAGCGACGACGCCAAGGAGAAGTTCGTGAAGGACTTCGTCGACGCGTGGGTCAAGGTCTCGAACCTGGACCGCTTCGACCTGGTCTGAGCGTCCATGTGAAGCAGGGGCCGGTCCTCGTGGACCGGCCCCTGTGCCATGCCTGGACGAGCGTGCGCCTTGTCTAGGCGAGCGTGGCGACGAACTTCCCGAGCCGCGCGATGCCCTCGCGCAACTCCTCCGCCGAGGCCGCGTAGGACAGCCGTACGTGCGTGTCCGCGGTGCCCACCCCGAAGTCCCGCCCCGGGGTGAGCGCGACGTGGGCCTCCTCCAGCGCCCGTCCGCAGAACTCCCACGAGGTGAGCCCGGTGCCGCTGACGTCGAAGTAGACGTAGAACGCCCCGTCGGGCGGCACCGGCACCGGCAGCCCGATCTGCGCGAGCCCGTCCAGCACCAGCGTCCGGCGCCGCCCGAACTCGGCCCGCCGCTCCTCGCACACGGCGAGCGACTCGGGCGTGAAGCACGCGAGCGCGGCATGCTGGGCGGGGGTGGAGGCGCAGATCATGTAGTTCTGGGCCAGCCGCTCCAGGGCCGGCACCAGCGCCTCGGGCACCACGCACCAGCCCAGCCGCCAGCCGGTCATCCCGAAGTACTTCGAGAAGCTGTTGATCACGACCGCTTCCTGGTCGTACGACAGCACACTGCGCGGCGGACGCCCGTGCTCGTCGTGGTCACCGAGGTCGAGGTAGATCTCGTCGACGATCCGCCACGCGTCCCGCTCCCGGGCGAACGCGCAGATCGCGGCCAGCTCGTCGGCAGGTACGGAGGTGCCGGTCGGGTTGGACGGGCTGGCGACCATGATCCCGCGGGTGCGGTCGGTCCAGAACGACCGGACGGTGGCCGTGTCCAGCTGGTACCGCGACTCCGCGCTGGTGGGTACGAGGCCGACCCGTGCCCCGAAGCTCTCGGCGATCTGCCGGTTGCAGGGGTAGGAGGGGTCGGCGATGAGCACCTCGTCCCCGGGATCGACGAGCGCGGCGGCACCGAGCACCAGCGCGGCCGACGCCCCGGCGGTCACGACGACCCGGGCCGGATCGACGTCGACGCCGTGCCGCTCGCCGTAGAACCGCGCGATGGCCAGCCGCAGTTCGGGCAGCCCGAGCGCCCCGGTGTAGCTCATGGGCCGGCGGCCCACGACGTCCCGCATCGCCTCGACCACGGCCGGCGGCGCCCCGAAGTCCGGCTCCCCCAGGCTGAGTTTGACGACGTGCCGCCCCGCGGCCTCCAGCACCGCGGCATGCTTGCCGAACTCCATGGCGTAGAACGGCGCGACGGACCGAGCCCGCTGCGAGATCCTCATACGGTCGGCCTCCTGGGTTCATCGAAGCACGTCGAACTATACGAGGCCGAGCAAAGGACCAGGTCAGACCTGTCTCGGCCGGACAGGCCAGGCGTGGGGGTCAGGCCGCCGCATGCAGCAGGCCGGCCAGTACGTCAGGTCGGTGGACAACCTGGCGACGGCCGCCACGGAAGCCGTAAACCGATCGGTTTCTAGCGGCTCGAATTCGAGCTAATCTCGCCTCATGACCACCGAGACGACGCCCGGCTCCCGAGAGCGCCTGCTGGAGGCGGCGGCCGCGCTGACCTACCGCGAGGGCGTCAACGTCGGCGTCGACGCCCTGTGCAGGGCGGCGGGAGTATCCAAGCGCTCCATGTACAAGCTGTTCGAGAGCAAGGGCGAACTGCTGGCGGCGAGCCTGGAGGAAGGCACCTCCGCCCAGGTGACGGCACTCCTTCCCGAGGCGGACGACACCCGCCCACCCCGCGCACGGATCCTGCACGTCTTCGAACGGACGGAGGCGCAGGTGAGCGACCCCGGCTTCCAGGGCTGCCGCTACCTCGCCGTGCAGATCGAGCTCAAGGACCCGAACCACCCCGCGAGCCGGGCGGCCCACCGGATCAAGGAGACCCTGAAGGCCTTCTTCCGCACCGAGGCCGAACGGGGCGGAGCCAACGACCCGGACCTGCTGGCCCGGCAACTGATGCTGGTCTTCGACGGCGCCGGCGCCCGCGCGGGCATCAAGGCCGACACACACGGCGGGCTCGTCATCCCCACGGTGACGACCCTGCTCGACGCGGCGAACATGCCCTGACGCGCCAGGAGGGCTGGGGAGCCGCGCCGGAAACCGATCGGTCTGCGCTCCGTCCCCTCCGGGTAACCTCGCCGTATGACCACCGAAGTGAAACAGAGCCCCAGGGAGCGGCTGCTGGAGGCGGCGGCGACGCTCACCTACCAGAACGGCGTCAGCATCGGCGTCGAGGCGCTGTGCAAGGCGGCCGGTGTGTCGAAGCGCTCCATGTACCAGCTGTTCGGGAGCAAGGACGAACTCCTGGCAGTGAGCCTGAAGGAGCGAGCCTCCGCCTACGTGGCCACCTACCTGCCCGCGGCGGACGACGGCCGCTCACCGCGCGAGCGCATCCTGCATGTCTTCGCGCAGGTGGAAACGCAGGCAGCGACGCCCGACTTCCACGGCTGCCCGTTCCTGGCCGTGCAGGTCGAACTCAAGAACCAGGGCCACCCGGCGAGCCAGGTGGCCCACCAGGTCAAGGCGAACCTGACGACCTTCTTCCGCGCCGAGGCCGAACAGGGCGGCGCGAGCGATCCCGATCTGCTCGCCCGGCAGCTCAGCCTGGTCTTCGACGGCGCGAGCGCCCGCGCGGGCATCCAGGCGGACACCCTGCCGGGGCTCGTCGCCCCCACCGTGACCACGCTGCTCGACGCGGCGGGCGTGCACTGAAACATCCGGTCCATCAGCCGTTCCGACGGGCCGGCGGGATACGCCCCGCCCTTACTTGCCGAGCTGCTCGTACAGCCCCGCCAGGTCGCCCGCCAGCCCCGCCTTGACCTGACGCGAGATGTCGTCGGCGAGAACCTCGTACGCCCCGGCCTCGACACCGTCGAGGGCGAGCGCTGCCACGTCACGGGGGTCCGACTTGGGGGCGTCGACGCCGGACGCGAGGTCGGTGTCGACGTAACCGACGTGCAGACCGGTGACGGCGATGCCGCGCGGCTGGAGCTCCAGGCGCAGGGAGTTGGTCTGCGACCAGAGCGCGGCCTTCGAGGCGCTGTAGGAGCCGCCGAGTGCGATCCAGGAGAGCACGGAGTGCACGTTGAGCAGGTGACCGCCGCCGTTGCGCTCGATGACCGGCACGAAGGCCCGGGTAAGCAGGAGCGGGCCGTAGAAGTTGGTCTCGAACTCCCGGCGTACGTCGTCGACCGGGGAGTCGAGGAAGGACGCGCCGACGACAGCACCGGCGTTGTTGATGAGCACGGTGACGTCACCGGCCTGCGCGGCGGCCGCGGCCACCGAGGCCGGGTCGGTGACCTCCAGCGCCACCGGGACCGCGTCCGGGTGCGTGACGGTACGCGGGTCGCGGGCCGTGGCGTAGACCTTGCCGGCCCCGCGCGCGTACAGCTCCTCCACCAGCGCCTTGCCGATACCGCGGCTGCCGCCGGTGACGAAGACGTTGGCGCCCTTGAGAGCGGTCATGACTAAAACCTCCACAGACAGGAAACCGATCGGTTTCCCGTAGCGTAAACCGATCGGTTTCCTCAGGCAAGCCCACCCGGCATGGACCCACCCCCACCGGCGGAGACTCAGCCACCGCAAACGAAAAGGACGCGCCCGTTGGTAACGGACGCGCCCTAGGCACTGATCTACGACAGCTCAGGAACCCTTCGCCACCGGCTCCAGAACCGCCACGCACTCCACATGATGAGTCATCGGAAACAGATCGAACACCCGAAGCGTCCGCACCCGGTACCCGCCGTCACGGAAGTAGGCCAGGTCCCGCGCCAGCGCGGCCGGGTCGCACGCGACGTACGCGATGCGGCGGGCGCCCAGCGACGACAGGTGCTCGACCGTCTTGCGGCCCGCCCCCGCCCGCGGCGGGTCCAGGACGATCAGGTCGACCTCGGTGATACCCGTCCGCGGCAGGACGCTCTCGACCTTGCCCTGCTCGATGCGGACCCGGTCGAAGTCGGCGAGGTTGTGGCGGGCGTCCTCGACCGCGCGCTTGCCCGACTCGATGCCGAGCACCGCGCCCTGGTCGCCGAGCCGGTCGGCCAGCGCTCCCGCGAACAGGCCGACACCGCAGTACAGGTCGAGCGCCATCTCGCCCTTGCGCGGCAGCAGGCCCTGCATGACGGCCTTCACCAGGGTGTCGGCGGCCTGCGGGTGGACCTGCCAGAAGCCGCCGCTGCCCACCCGGTGGGTACGGCCGTCGGCACGCTCACGCACGAACGCACGGCCGTGGACGCGGTGGATGCCGCCGTCCTTCTCCTCGACCCGCATGACGGAGACCGGCTTGTCGAGCTCCACGAGGGGCAGCCGGGCGCCCGGCCGGGGCTCCAGGATGACCATGCGGTCCTGCGAACCCGTCGCCGCGATGGCCTCCACCGACGCCATGCCCGACCAGTCCCGCTCCTCGATGCCCAGCTCGCTCACGCCCGGCGCGGCGATCATGCAGTGCTCGATCGGCTCGACCTCGTGCGAACGGTGGCGGCGCAGGCCCGCGTTGCCGTCGGCGTCCACCGCGTACTGCACGCGGGTGCGCCACGCCGGTACCTCGCCCGCCGGCAGCTTGTCGCCCTCGGCCGGCATCACGGTGCCGTCCCAGCCGGCCTCCTCGGGGGTGAGGCCCGCGAGCCGCTTCAGCTGCTCGGCGACCACCTCGCCCTTGAGGCGCCGCTGCGCCCCCGGCTTGGCGTGCTGCCAGTCGCAGCCGCCGCAGCGGCCGGGACCGGCGTAGGGACAGGGTGCCTCGATGCGGTCCTTGGACGCCTCCAGCACCGTCACGGCGTCGGCGCGCAGGAACCGCGCGCCCTCCTCGCCCTCGGTGACCCGGGCGACCACCCGCTCACCGGGCAGGGTGTGCCGCACGAACAGCACCTGGCCGTCGGTCGTACGGGCGATGCAGTGCCCGCCGTGGGCGACCGGGCCGACCTCGACCTCGAACTCCGTCCCCACCAGCGATTTCTTCGGTTCTGCCTGCATGGCGGGGTGACTCCAAAAAGGTGAGGGACACGCGTCCGCAAAGACAGGCGACTCGCGTGGGGACAACAGCCGTCCAGTCTACTTCGGCTCCGACGGCTCCTTCGCCCGGTCCACGGCGGCGGGCCCGCGCCGCACCGCGCCCGGCGCGTTCCACTCCTGGCGCCGCTTCGCCCGGATCTTGGCCGCCTCCGAGGACTGCAACTGGTACGGCACCGAGGTCACCATGACCCCCGGCGTGAACAGGAGCCGCCCCTTCAGCCTGAGCGCGCTCTGGTTGTGCAGCAGATGCTCGTACCAGTGCCCGACCACGTACTCGGGGATGATCACCGACACCGCGTCCCGCGGCGACTCCTTACGGAGCCCCTTCACGTAGTCGATGATCGGCCGGGTGATCTCGCGGTACGGCGAGTCCAGCACCTTCAGGGGTACGTCAATCGCGCGCCGTTCCCACTCGGCGCGCAGCGCCTTGGTCTCCGCCGGGTCCACGTTGACGCAGAGGGCCTCCAGGGAGTCCGAGCGCATCAGCTTGGCGTAGGCGAGCGCACGCAGCGCCGGGCGGTGGATCTTGGAGATCAGCACGACGGAGTGGACGCGGGAGGGCCGCAGGCTGTCGTCGCTCGGGCCCTCGGGCGCGGCGATCTCCTCGGCGACGCGGTCGTAGTGCTTACGGATCGCCGTCATCGTGGCGTAGAAGATGCACATGCCGAGCAGGGCCACCCAGGCACCGTGGGTGAACTTGGTGACCAGGACGACGACCAGGACGAGCCCGGTGAAGAAGGCGCCGAAGGCGTTGATCGCGCGGGAGCGGATCATGTGGGTGCGCTTGGCGGGGTCCTTCTCCACGGCCAGGTGGCGGTTCCAGTGCCGGACCATGCCGGTCTGGCTGAGCGTGAAGGACACGAACACGCCGACGATGTAGAGCTGGATGAGGCGGGTCGAGTCGGCGCCGTAGATCCACACCAGCATTGCGGCCGCGCCGGCCAGCAGCACGATGCCGTTGGAGAAGGCGAGGCGATCGCCACGGGTGTGCAGCTGACGCGGGAGGTAGCGGTCCTGCGCGAGGATCGAGCCGAGCAGCGGGAAGCCGTTGTAGGCCGTGTTGGCGGCCAGGAACAGCACCAGCGCGGTGGCCGCGGCCAGCACGACGAACAGGAAGCTGCCCTTGCCGAAGACGGCCTCGGCGACCTGGGAGATCACCGGGTTCTGGACGTAGTCGGAGCCGAGGGGGACGCCGTTGTGGACCAGGTCGACGGCCGGGTTCTCGGCCATGCGGACATTGGTGCTCATGGCCAGCGCGATGATCCCGCAGAACATGGTGACGGCCAGCAGGCCCATCGCCGCGAGTGTGGTCGCAGCGTTCTTCGACTTGGGCTTGCGGAAGGCCGGCACGCCGTTGGAGATCGCCTCGACGCCGGTGAGCGCGGCACAGCCGGAGGAGAAGGCGCGCAGCATCAGGAAGACGAGGGCGAAGCCGGCCAGGCCCTGGTGCTCGGCCTTGATGTGGTAGTCCGCCGTGGGTGCCCGCATGGCGTCACCGAGGACCAGACCGCGGAACGCGCCCCAGGCGATCATGATGAAGACGCCCGCGACGAAGACGTAGGTCGGGATCGCGAAGAGCGAGCCGGACTCCTTGACCCCGCGCAGGTTCATCAGCGTCAGCAGCACGATCACGGCGATCGCACACAGCACCTTGTGCTCGACCACGAAGGGCACCGCGGAGCCGAGGTTCTCGATGCCGGAGGCGATGGAGACGGCGACGGTGAGGACGTAGTCGACGAGCAGGGCGCTGGCGACGGTCAGGCCGGCCTTGGGGCCGAGGTTGGTGGTGGCCACCTCGTAGTCGCCGCCGCCGCTCGGATAGGCGTGCACGTTCTGCCGGTAGGAGGCGACCACGGTGAACATCAGCACGACGACCGCGACGGCGATCCACGGGCTGTAGTGGTACGCCGACACACCCGCGATGGACAGGACCAGCAGCACCTCGCCGGGCGCGTACGCCACGGAGGACAGCGGGTCGGAGGCGAACACGGGAAGGGCGATGCGCTTCGGCAGGAGCGTTTCCCCGAGCCGATCACTGCGCAGTGCGCGCCCGATCAGGATCCGTTTGGGCACGTCGGTCAGTTTGGACACAACAGAGAAGCGTAAGCGTTCGAACGTGCGCTCAACCACCCGGCACCCCGCATCTGCTCTCCGGGTGAAAACCGGACGCTCCCCGGCTACGGATTCCACGGCCGCACGGATCCGCATGCCTATATGACAAGACCCCCGTCCGACCCCGCCCCCGGAGGCCTCATGTACACGACCGCCGAGCTCATCGGTGCCGCCGCCGCCCTCGTCGGCCTCGGAATCCTGACCCTCGCGAGCGTCCGCAGCATCAGCCGCCGCTGACAGCACGAAGTTGGGGGCAACCGTGCACAGGGGTGCCCTCGTCCTACCGCGCGTGTGTAGCTTGGGCCTCTGTCTGAGACCCTGATGTGGCTGAGCAGTAGTTATTGACACCGGAAGGACGGTCGTGCACATCGTCATCATGGGCTGCGGGAGAGTGGGTTCCGCTCTCGCCCAGACCCTGGAGCAACAGGGGCACACGGTCGCCGTGATCGACCAGGACCCCACCGCCTTCCGACGACTGGGCTCCGGTTTCGGCGGCCGTCGTGTGACCGGAGTCGGCTTCGACCAGGACACCCTGCGCGAGGCGGGCATCGAGGAGGCCGGCGCCTTCGCCGCGGTCTCCAGCGGCGACAACTCCAACATCATCGCCGCGCGGGTCGCCCGCGAGATGTTCGGCATCGAGAACGTCGCGGCCCGTATCTACGACCCCCGGCGTGCCGAGGTCTACCAGCGTCTGGGCATCCCGACGGTGGCCACGGTCCGCTGGACGGCGGACCAGATGCTGCGCCGGCTGCTGCCGTCCGGCGCGGAGCCGCTGTGGCGCGATCCCACGGGTGGCGTCCAACTGGCCGAGGTGCACGCCTCGTCCGCCTGGGTCGGCCACAAGATCAGCAGGTTGCAGGAGGAGACGGGCGTCCGGGTGGCGTTCCTGACCCGCCTCGGGGAGGCGATCCTGCCCACCTCGCAGACCGTGCTCCAGGAGGGTGACCTGGTCCACGTGATGATGCGTACGGACGACATCGAGAAGGTCGAGGCGTCCTTCGCCGAGGGCCCCGAAGAGGAGGGCGGTCACTGATGAGGGTCGCCATTGCCGGTGCCGGCGCGGTCGGCCGCTCGATCGCGGGCGAGCTGCTGGAGAACGGCCACGAGGTCCTTCTCGTCGACAAGGCGCCGACCGCCATCTCGGTCGAGCGCGTCCCGCAGGCGGAGTGGCTGCTCGCCGACGCCTGCGAGATCACCTCCCTGGACGAGGCCGCGCTCCAGCGCTGCAACGTCGTGATCGCCGCGACCGGCGACGACAAGGTCAACCTGGTCGTCTCCCTGCTGGCGAAGACGGAGTACGGCGTCCCGCGGGTCGTCGCCCGGGTGAACAACCCGAAGAACGAGTGGCTGTTCAACGAGTCCTGGGGCGTGGACGTCGCGGTGTCCACCCCGCGCCTGATGTCGGCGCTGGTCGAGGAGGCGGTGAGCGTCGGCGACCTGGTCCGCCTGCTCCGCTTCAGCCACGGCGACGCGAACCTCGTCGAGCTGACCCTCCCGGAGGAGTCGGCGCTGGCCGGCACCACGGTCGGCGACGTGGAGTGGCCCGAGGACACCTCCCTGGTGACCATCATCCGAGGCACCCGCGTCCTCACCCCCTCCCAGGACGACTCCCTGGAGGCGGGCGACGAACTCCTGTTCGTGGCGGCCCAGGCCCGCGAGGAGCAGCTGGAGGACCTGCTGTCGGTCCGCAAGGAAGAAGCGTCTTAGCGGTTACGACGACGGAGGGCGCCCTGCGTGATGCAGGGCGCCCTCCGTCGTGTCGTCGTGGAGCGGTCTAGGCTTCCCGCCGGTGCCGCCCGCCCGCGGTCTCCTCGCGCTCCGCGCGCTGGCGCTCCTCCTCGGCCTTCTCCTCGGCCTCCATCTCCGCGAACACGTCGATCGGAGCGGGCGCCTTCGCGAGGAAGACCCAGGTCAGCCATACGGCCAGCAGGAAGGGCGGGATCTTCAGGGCGACCAGGACCCAGCCGAGCTGGGCGGTGTCGGCCCACCAGTACAGCGGGAAGAGGATCGCGCACTTGGCGAGCAGGATGCCGCCCCAGGCGTAACTGGCCTTGGCGTAGGCCTTCTTGCGGCCAGGGTTGCGGGTCCGCCAGGAGAGGTTCTCCTTGAACACCGGGCCGAGGATGAGCCCCATCAGCGGCACACCGGCGAGGGTGCTGATGACGTACGCCAGGCCCAGGCCCAGGGTGTACAGCATGCCGGGCAGGTAGAAGTTCTTGGCGTTGCCGGTCATCATCGCGAAGACGACACCGAAGGCGACGCCGAAGACCCCGCTGAAGGCGTGCTTGACGGTGTCGCGCATGACCAGGCGCACCACGACCAGCAGCAGGGACACCGCGAGCGCGGCGATCGCCGACAGGTGCAGGTCCTTGTTGATCGTGAAGATCGTGACGAAGAGCAGCCCTGGCAGGACCGTCTCGACCATGCCCCGGACGCCGCCGAACGCTTCGAACAGGGCCGCCTCGGTCACCGCCCGCGCGTCGTCGGCCTCAGTGTCTTCGGTCGGCTTGTCGAGAGACGTCACCGGCTACTCCCGTCCCACGGGTCGGAGTTCGTATTTCGGATTGAACAGCACCCGGCGGCCCCGGCTCATCGAGATCCGGCCCGACGCGATCAGCTTGCGACCCGGCTCTATGCCCACGATGGAGCGCCTGCCGAGCCACACCACGTCCAGGGCGGCGGAGCCGTCGAACAGCTCGGCCTCCAGGGCGGGGACGCCCGCGCGCGGTCGCAGGGTGACCGTGCGCAAGGTACCAGTAACGGTCACGATCTGGCGGTCGTGGCAGTCGCCGATCCGGGTGCAGCCGGCGGTCTCGGTGTCTTCGCGCAGCTCCTCGGACTCCAGGTCCTCCTGCGAGGAGGAGAGCCGGTCGAGCATGCGCCGGAACCGGCCCACCGGCTTCTCGGAACGCGGAACAGCACTCATATCCAAAAGCGTACCGGGGCCCGCCGACAGCGTTGTACCCACGGCACTGGCGTTCGAACCGACCCTAGGTCCCCGGGCCCTCACTTCTCGAACCGGTATCCCATTCCCGGCTCCGTGACGAAGTGCTTGGGGTGCGAGGGATCCGCCTCCAGCTTGCGGCGCAGCTGGGCCATGTAGACCCGCAGGTAGTTGCTCTCCGTGCCGTACGACGGTCCCCAGACCTCCTGGAGGAGCTGCTTCTGGCTGACCAGCCGCCCGGTGTTGCGGACCAGCACCTCCAGCAGGTGCCACTCGGTGGGCGTGAGCCGTACGTCCCTGCCGTGCCGCTGGACCTTCTTGGCGGCCAGGTCGACCGTGAACTCGTCGGTCTCCACCAGGACCTCGTCCTCGTCGCCGCCGGTGGGCTCGGCGCGGCGCACGGCGGCCCGGAGGCGGGCCAGCAGCTCGTCCATGCCGAACGGCTTGGTCACGTAGTCGTCGGCGCCCGCGTCCAGCGCCTCCACCTTCTCGTCGGAGGAGTGCCGGGCGGACAGCACGAGGATCGGCACCCGGGTCCAGCCGCGCAGCCCTCTGATCACCTCGACGCCGTCCATGTCGGGCAGGCCGAGGTCCAGGACGACCACGTCGGGGTGGCGGGCGGCGGCGAGCCGCAGCGCGGTGGCGCCGTCGTGCGCCGCGTCGACCTCGTACTTGCGCGCCTTGAGGTTGATCACGAGGGCGCGCACGATCTGCGGCTCGTCGTCGATGACCAACACCCTCGTCATGTGGCCTGCCTTTCGGGTTCCGCTTCCGTGCTTCCGGGTTCCGCTTCCGGGCGTCCGGCTTCCGCTTCCGCTTCCGCGAAGGGTTCTGCAAGGAGCTCCACGCGCGCGTGCGCGGCCCGGAGCGTCAGCACCATGGTGAGGCCTCCCCCGGGCGTGTCCTCGGCGTCGAGGGTGCCGTGCATGGCCTCCGCGAAACCCCGGGCCACCGCGAGGCCGAGTCCCACCCCGGCACCGCGCGGGGCGTCGCCGTAGCGCTGGAAGGGCTCGAAGATGCGTTCCTTGGCCTCGTCGGGGACACCGGGGCCGCGGTCGACGACCCGCACCTCGACCCGGTCGGCGATGGCGCTGGCGGAGACCCTGACGGGCCGCCCGGGCGGGCTGTACTTGACGGCGTTCTCGACCAGGTTGGCCACCGAGCGCTCCAGGAGACCCGGGTCCACGGCGACCATCGGCAGGGTCTCCGGGACGTCCAGCTCGACGCTCCCGTCGGGCACCCCGCCGAGCGCCATCGGCACCACCTCGTCCACGTCGATCTCCCGGATGAGCGGGGTGACCGTGCCGGTCTGGAGGCGGGACATGTCGAGCAGGTTGCCCACGAGGTGGTCGAGCCGGTCGGCGCCCTCCTCGATGCCCTCCAGGAGCTCCGCCTGGTCCTCCTCGGACCAGGCCACGTCGTCGGACCGGAGCGAGGAGACGGCCGCCTTGATGCCGGCGAGCGGGGTCCGCAGATCGTGCGACACGGCCGCCAGGAGCGCCGTACGGATGCGGTTGCCCTCGGCCAGGGCGCGGGCCCGGTCGGCCTCCTCCTGGAGGCGGCTGCGTTCCAGGACGACGGCGGCCTGGGCGGCGAACGCGGCCAGCACCCGGCGGTCCTCGGCGGGCAGCACCCTGCCGGCGAGCGCGAGGGCCATGTGGTCCCCGACCGGTACGTCGACGTCGGCGTCCTCCGGCCGGTCCACGGCCGGTCCGAGCCCGGAGCGGCCCGCGCAGGTCCAGGGCTCGGTGTCGCTCGCCCGTTCCAGCAGGGCCGCCGACTCCATCCCGAAGGTCTCCCGGACCCGCTCCAGGAGCTCCTCCAGGCCGGTCTCGCCGCGCAGGACGTTCCCGGCGAGGAACGACAGGATCTCCGACTCGGCGCGCAGCCGGGCGGCCTGGTGGGTCCTGCGGGCCGCCAGGTCGACGACGGAGGCGACCGAGATGCCGACGCCCACGAAGATCACGATGGCGACGATGTTCTTCGGGTCGGCGATGGTCCAGCGGTGCAGGGGCGGTGTGTAGAAGTAGTTCAGGAGCAGCGAGCCGACCGCGGCCGAGGCGAGCGCCGGGAACAGGCCGCCGAGCAGGGCCGCCGCGACCACGACCGCGAGGAACAGCAGCATGTCGTTGGCGAGCCCGAGGTCGACGGCGCTGAGCAGGACGGTCAGCAGCACCGGCGCCGCGAGGCCGACGAGCCATCCCCACAGGATGCGGGCCCGGCCGAGACGGGCGCCCCGGGCGACGGGCAGTCCGCGCCCCTTGGCGACCTCGTCGTGGGTGACGATGTGCACGTCCAGGTCGGGCCCCGACTCCCTCGCGACGGTCGCGCCCACGCCCGGTCCGAAGACGTACTGCCAGGTCTTGCGGCGGGATGAGCCGAGGACGATCTGGGTGGCGTTGACCCCGCGCGCGAAGTCGAGCAGCGCGGCCGGAATATCGTCGCCGACGACATGGTGAAAGGTTCCGCCGAGGTCTTCCACGAGGGTCCTCTGCACGGCGAGTTCCTTGGGCGAGGCGGAGGTGAGCCCATCGCTGCGCGCTATGTAGACGGCGATGACCTCGCCACCGGCGCCCTTCTCGGCAAGGCGGGCGGCCCGCCGGATCAGGGTCCGCCCCTCGGGGCCGCCGGTCAGCCCGACCACGATCCGCTCCCGCGAACCCCAGATCCGCGAGACGCGGTGCTCGTTGCGGTACTGCTTGAGGTACTCGTCGACGCGGTCGGCCACCCACAGCAGGGCGAGTTCGCGCAGGGCGGTGAGGTTGCCGGGCCGGAAGTAGTTGGAGAGGGCGGCGTCGACCTTGTCGGGCTGGTAGATGTTGCCGTGCGCCATCCGCCGCCGCAGCGCCTCCGGCGACATGTCGACCAGCTCGATCTGGTCCGCCCGCCGAACGACCTCGTCGGGCACCGTCTCGCGCTGCCGCACCCCGGTGATCGACTCGACGACGTCACCGAGCGACTCCAGGTGCTGGATGTTCACGGTCGAGACCACGTCGATCCCGGCCGCCAGCAGCTCCTCCACGTCCTGCCAGCGCTTGGCGTTGCGCGAGCCCGGGATGTTGGTGTGGGCGAGTTCGTCCACCAGGGCGACGGCGGGGGCCCGCCGCAGCACGGCGTCGACGTCCATCTCGGTGAAGACGGCGTCCCGGTACTCGAGCTCGCGGCGCGGGATCTCCTCGAGGCCGTGCAGCATCACCTCGGTGCGGGGCCGCCCGTGGTGCTCCACGAAGCCCACGACGCAGTCGGTCCCCCGCTCGACCCTGCGGTGCGCCTCGGAGAGCATCGCGTACGTCTTGCCGACGCCCGGTGCTGCACCGAGATAGATCCGAAGCCTGCCGCGTGCCATGAGCTCATTGTCTTCCGGTCGAGACTGCCTGCGCAGCGCCGACCCTACGTCCGCCGATCCCGGCAAAGCGGCCATGCACCGACCTCGACGGGCCTCTTTGACGCAACTCTGACGCGGGCGGCGCTGCGACGACCGTCCTGCCGACCCTGCGCATCACGACGGGGCGTCACTGTCGTCCCGGACCGCATCTGGTTCGGCCCCGGCCGGGCACGGCACCGGCCGAAGCCGAAACCGCCCTCAGCCCGCCACGATCTCCCCGTCCCCCACCTCCAGCACCCGGTCCGCCAGATCCAGCAGCGTCGCGTCGTGCGTGGCCACCAGCGCCGTCACGTTCTCACTGCGTACGACCGCCCGCAGCAGCTCCATCACCGCGTGACCGGTCTCCGCGTCCAGCTGGCCGGTCGGCTCGTCGGCGACCAGGAGGGACGGGTTGTTGGCGAGGGCGCGGGCGATGGCGACCCGCTGCTGCTGACCGCCCGAGAGTTCCCCGGGCCGCTGCTTGGCGTGGTCCGAGAGGCCGACCAGGGACAGCAGCAGCTCGACACGCTCCTCACGCGCGCGTGCGTCCATCCGCCGCAGCCGCATCGGTACGCCGACGTTCTCCGCCGCCGTGAGGATCGGGATGAGCCCGAAGGACTGGAAGACGAAGCCGATGCGGTCCCGGCGCAGCGCCAGCAGCCCGTCCTCGTCCAGCCCGGCGAGATCGACCCCGTCGATCTCCACCCGCCCCCGGTCGGGCCGGTCGAGCCCGCCGACGATGTTGAGGAGCGTGGTCTTCCCGGAGCCGGAACGCCCCTTGAGGGCCACCAGCTCACCGCGCGGCACCTCGAAGGACACCCCGCGCAGTGCGTGCACCGCGCCGGCCCCCTCACCGAACGACCTGTGGATGTCCTCGACCCGCACCATGGTCTCGGTGACCACCTGAGTCATGCGTCCTCCCCCGTGAAACCGTCAACCCGTGAATCGGCGAACCGTGGAACCGGGCGCCAGTATCACCGCCCGGCGCCCGGCCCTACAACGGTTTCAGCTCGGGTTGTCCCCGTGGGTGAGCGTCTCCCACGCCACGAAGAGGTTGTTGCTGCCGGCCGGACGGTTCCGCTCGGTCAGGGCCTGCGTGTTAGTCATGCCCATGCCAAGCCGATTGTGCAGCGCGTTGTACCCGACCTCGGTGACCGGCCCGAGCCCCGGCTTCAGCGATCCCCCGCACAACCAGCTCGGCACGACCGCCCCCAGCTCGTACTTCGACTGGAACCCCAGCGCCTGCCGGAGCCGCTCGCCCACATCGGTGCCGTACAGATCCTGCCCCTGGATGCGACTGGTCTCGGCGACATGCGAGATCGCGGAGATGCCGTACCCGGTGTGCGTGAGGTCCCGGCAGGTCTCCTGGGTGAGCCCGGTGACGAAGGTGGACTGCCCCTGCCAGTAGTTGACGACCTTGTCCCGGGTGTCGAGGTTCTGGCTCGGCACGGTCTTCGGCAGCGCGCCGTCGGACTCCAGGTAGACGTAGGCGGCCGTGCGGGTGCGGAACTTCCCCATCGCCTTGTCGTACGACGCCTTGTCCTCCAGGAAGACGGAGATGCCGACGGCCGCCTCCATCATCGACAGCTCCCAGTTCCCGTTGGAGTTCGAGCCGTTGATGATCTCGGGCAGATAGACGGTGCGGAGCATGGTCGCGAAGCGCCCGGCGTTCGCCCAGCTCCCGGTGTACGCGTACTTGATGATCTCGGCGGCCCTGGGCCACGTCGAGCCGGCCCAGCCGGTCTGGAGGGGCGCGTTGCTGTTGGTGTGGTCCGTGATCACCGCCGACCAGGCGTCCATGAGCTGGATGGCCTTCCTGGCGTACCGGTCGTCCCGGGTGAGGTACCAGGCGAGCGCGTCGGTATACGCGGCGATCGCGTCCTCGCGCTCGTCGGTGCAGCCGTAGTTGGGGTTCGAGTACGACCCGCACTCGACGACCGCGCGCGGCTTGGGCGTGCGGTTCAGATCGGCGTACTTGCTCGCCAGCATCTGGTCGAGGGCCCCCTTCCAGGGCTGGGCGCCGGCCTCGATCTTGCCGCGGACGAAGTCCAACTGGCCCCGGGAGACGGTGACTCCGGGATGGACGAAGGTGGTGGGAGCGGCGTCCGCGGGCACCGCGAGGGCTCCGGCGGCCAGGGCCGCGACGGTGACGAGGAGAGCGGTTCTGCGCATGCGTGGGGGGCCTTTCGTTCTCGTACGTGAACGGAAAGCGCCTTTATGAACAGAGGCGTTGAGCGGAGACCGTAGGTACAGACCAATCCGACGTCAAGGGTCCTCGCATGCGAAAGGGCCGCACCCCGGACGGGGTACGGCCCTCGACGTCGGGTACGACTAACGGACCTCGGTGATCTCCGGTCCGCGCTGGAGCTGCCCCATGCCACCGGAGAAGCGGGAGCCCTCGTCCTGCTGCTGAACGCCCTCGGGAACCATCTGGGCGTCGTTCGGGAGCTTGAGGACGATCGGGTCGCGGGGCGCCATCGGGCCCTCGCCGCGGACCACGACCGTGTCCCGGAAGATCTGCTCCAGAAGCCCGGCCGCCTGCGGCTGCACCGCGCCCTGGCCCGAGATCACACCGCGCAGGAACCAGCGCGGGCCGTCCACACCCACGAACCGCACGACCTGGAAGCCGCCTGTGCCGTCCGGCAGCTGCACCGGCACCTGCGCGCGCAGCTCCCAGCCCAGCGGACCCTCGACCTCGTCGATGATGCCGCCCTGCTGGGTGATGCCCGAGCCGATCTCCTCGCGCACCTCGCCCCAGATGCCCTCGCGCTTGGGAGCGGCGAAGGCCTGGAGCTGGATGGCGCTGTCGCGCAGCACGACGGTGGCCGCGACGATCGCGTCGCCCGCGACCTCGACCCGCAGCTCCATGCCGTCGACACCCGGGACGAACAGACCGCCCAGGTCGACCCGGCCCTCGGCGGGGTCGCGCACCTCGGTGCTGTCCCAGGGCCCGTCGGGCCGCGGCTCCGGCTCCAGCCGTACGCGCTCGCGCTCTACGTCGTCCGCCTCAGTGTCGACACTGTCGACGACCTGCTCGGCCTCGCCGGCCGCGCCCTCGGCGGCACCCTTCTTGTTGCGACGTCCGAACACGTCACTGTCCTTCCCGGTCGGATACGACCGATGCGTATCGATTCCCACCCGTTGTGCCGCTCACAGCGGCGTCACCGCTTGTATCGCCCCCGTCGCCCACGGCGGCGTGACCGCCGGTGGACCCGAAGCCCCCCTCGGCCCGCGCCGACTCGGGAAGCTCCGCGACCTCCTGGAAGCGGACCCTCTCGACCTGCTGGACGACGAGTTGGGCAATCCGGTCGAAGCGCTCGAACCGCACCGACTCGTGCGGGTCGAGATTCACCACGATCACCTTGATCTCCCCACGGTACCCGGCATCAACCGTCCCCGGGGCATTCACGAGAGCGACACCGCAGCGGGCGGCGAGGCCGGATCGGGGGTGCACGAAGGCCGCGTACCCCTCCGGCAGCGCCACAGACACCCCCGTGGGCAGCACGGCCCGTTCCCCCGGCTTGAGTTCACGGGCCTCGGTGGTCCGCAGATCGGCCCCCGCGTCACCGGGGTGCGCGTACGCCGGAAGCGGTACGTCGGGATCGACGCGCCGGATCAGCACGTTCAGGGGGGCACGGCTCACGGGTTCACCTCGAAGGCACGGGCACGCCGGACCTGGTCCGGGTCGTTCATGGCGGCCCGGATCTCCTCCGGACGGCCGTTGTCGATGAAGTGGTCCACCTTGACCTCGACGAACATCGCGTCGGCACGGACCGCGACGGGTCCCTCGGGGCCGCCGATCCGGCCGGTCGCGGTGGAGAAGATCTTCCGCCCGGCCACCGCCGTCACCTCGGCCTCCAGGTGCAGCACCGTGCCGACCGGCACCGGCCGCACGAAGTCCGTCTCCAGACGTCCGGTCACGGCGATCGTGCGCAGCAGCCAGTTGAGCGAGCCCAGGGTCTCGTCGAGGGCGCTCGCGAGCACCCCGCCGTGCGCGAGTCCGGGGGCGCCCTGGTGGGCGGGGCGCACGGTGAACTCGGCGGTGACCGAGACGCCTTCGCCGGCCCGTGCCGCCAGGTGCAGCCCGTGGGGCTGCTCGCCGCCACAGCCGAAGCACTGGCCGTAGTGCGCACCGAGCAGCTCACCGGGCGCGGGGGCGTCCGGGTGCCGCACGGGTCGCACCGCGTCGGCGGGAGGCTGGAGAGCCGGGGAAGTACCACTCACAGGCGCAGACCTTACCCGCGCGTCGGAGGTATCAGGACACCGTGCCAAGCTTGGTTTCATGCAGCCCTCCGCCGTCCCGTACGACGAACGCCTCACCGCCCCCCGCTCCTGGTGGCTGATCTCCTTCCTGGTCGGGGTCGCCTTCGCGCTGATCCTGCTGCCGTTCGGCCCGCTTCCGCTGCTCGGCGGCCTGGTCGGCGGCACCGCCGTCGCCGCGGTCATGGCGAGTTCCTACGGCTCGCTGCGCATCCGGGTCGTGGGTGACTCGCTGATCGCCGGCGAGGCGAAGATCCCGGTGTCCGCGCTGGGCGAGGCGGAGGTCCTGGACCCGGAGGAGGCCCGGGCCTGGCGGACGTACAAGGCCGACACCCGCGCCTTCCTGCTGCTGCGGGCCTACATCCCGAGGGCGCTGAAGGTGGAGGTCACCGATCCGGAGGACCCGACGCCCTACCTGTACCTGTCGACGCGTGAGCCGGAGCGGCTGGCCGAGGCGCTGAAGGCGGCCCGCAAAGCCGCCGCCTAGAACGTTCGTGCAGTACTTCACTCCGGGTCGGGGCCCGAAGACTTCTCACGGAGGTCTTACTCCTCCAGCTCCAGCGGGTTCGCCGGGGCCTCCAGGGCCGGCAGCGCGGGAAGCTGGTCCCAGGGGACCTGTACCTTGCGCAGGTCCTTGCGGATCCGTTCGGCGAGCTTCCTGGTGTCCCGGCGGTTCATGACCGCTCCCACGGCCGCGCCGACCAGGAACGGCATGAGGTTCGGCAGGTCGCGGATCATCCGCTTCATGATCTGCTGCCGCAGCTGATGCTTCATCTGGGTGTTGAGCGAGCCGCTCACGGTCGACGGCTTCTTCACGTCGATCCCGCGCTCTCCCGACCAGGAGTTCAGATACGCGGTGCTGCGCTCCCTGAGGTTGCCCGGCGGTCGTACGCCGTAGACCTCGTGCAGTTCCGCGATCAGCTTCAGCTCGATCGCGGCGACACCGGTGATCTCGGCGGCCAGTTCGGTCGGCATCGCCGGCGGCACGGGAAGCATCGCCGCCGCACCGACGCCCGCACCGACCGTCGCGGTGGCGCTCGCCGCGCCCGTGACGAGCTTGTCGGCGAGTTGCTCGGGGCCGAGGCCGGGGAACTGACGGCGCAGGGTCGCGAGGTCCCGTACGGGCACACGCGGGGCTATCTCGATGATCCGGTCGGTGAGGTACGCCAGGCCCGCCCTGGCCCGGCTGCCGCCCTTGCGGACCCCTTCCCGGGTCTTGTCCCGGATCGCCGCCACCCTCCCCCACTCTCGGCTTCGCTCGAGCGGGGGGACCCCCGGTCCGGCGACGGGCGCGGGCGTCCCGGTCGGACCGGTGGGCGCCGGGAGGTCGGCCCGGGCAACCACCGGTTCGAGCGAGGCTCCCGGATCGAAAGAGCCCCGCTCGTCGTCACGCGCGCGCTGAGGACCGTCCAACGGCCCTTTGTCCGCCTTCCCCAGGGGAAAACGGCGCTTCCGAGGAGAGGTCGAGCCAGTCATGCCCGACCCTCCCTCAGTCGCAGTCGCGGCAGATCGGCTGGCCGTTCTTCTCGCGGGCCAGCTGGCTGCGGTGATGCACCAGGAAGCAGCTCATGCAGGTGAACTCGTCCTGCTGCTTGGGCAGCACCCGGACGGCCAGCTCCTCGTTGGAGAGGTCTGCTCCGGGCAGCTCCAGGCCTTCCGCGGCCTCGAACTCGTCGACGTCGACAGCGGACGTCGACTTGTCGTTCCGCCGTGCCTTGAGCTCTTCAAGGCTGTCCGAATCGACGTCGTCATCGGTCTTGCGTGGGGTGTCGTAATCCGTTGCCATGTCGCTCTCCCCCTCTGGGTGTCTGCGGTGTCTCCAGCGCACGTAACGCGTGAGAGGCCGGACTTGTGCCCGACCTGAGGCGGAGATTTTGCCTCACATCAAGGTCTGTTACTCAATCGACACCCAACCGGACTCCTCTTGAGTGATCGGGTTGGATGGCGATCGGGACCGTACACGGTCCGAATCCCGCACTTCAAAGGCGTCTCACCGTGTACTTCCCGTGATCAGGACCTGTGAAAACCCGGATTTTCCCGGCTTTCCGGTAAGGCGCATGATCACTGAGAGTAGATGGCCGGAAATTCTCCCTTGTGATCGATCACACACGGAACTGCCCATCGGGTGCCCAGAAAATTCCGCGCAAAGCGAACATCCCTGTGTGTCGACCTCAGTGCGGGGGCCATGATCTCAGACCGGCAGGGTCACTCGCATCACGAGTCCACCCCCTTCGCGCGGCTGAGCCGAGATGTGCCCGCCGTGCGCCCGCGCCACGGACCGCACGATGGACAGTCCGAGCCCGACGCCCTTGTCGCTGCCGGTGCGGTCGGCGCCGCGCAGCCGCTTGAAGGGCTCGAAGAGGTCGTCGACCTCGTACGCCGGCACGACCGGGCCCGTGTTGGAGACCGTGAGCACCGCCTGGCCGTGCTGGACCTCGGTGGTGACCTCGACCCAGCCGTCCTCGGGCACGTTGTAGCGCACCGCGTTCTGCACGAGGTTCAGGGCGATGCGCTCCAGCAGGACGCCGTTGCCCTGGACGACCGCCGAGCTCTGCTCGCCGCGGAGCGCCACGCCCTTCGCCTCGGCCTCGGCGCGCACCTGGTCGACCGCCTGCTCGGCGACCTCGGCGAGGTCCACGGGCTTGCGCTCGACGATCTGGTTGTCGCTGCGGGCGAGCAGCAGCAGGCCCTCCACGAGCTGCTCACTGCGCTCGTTGGTGGCCAGCAGCGTCTTGCCGAGCTGCTGGAGCTCCGCCGGCGCGCCCGGGTCGGACAGGTGCACCTCCAGGAGCGTGCGGTTGATCGCCAGCGGTGTCCGCAACTCGTGCGAGGCGTTGCCGACGAAGCGCTGCTGGGCCGTGAAGGCGCGCTCCAGACGCTCCAGCATGTCGTCGAAGGTGTCGGCCAGTTCCTTGATCTCGTCGTCCGGGCCGTCCAGCTCGATACGGCGCGACAGGTCCGAGCCCGCCACCGCGCGGGCGGTGCGCAGGATCCGGCCGAGCGGCGACAGGACGCGTCCCGCCATGGCGTAGCCGAAGGCGAAGGCGATGATCGCGAGGCCGAGCAGGGCCAGCAGGGAACGGCTGAGGAGGTCGTCGAGGGCGTGCTGGCGCTGGTCGTTGACACAGGCGTTGATGGCCTTGTTCATGACCTCGGAGGTGCCGCTCGAGGGCAGGTTGCGGCAGATGTCGCTGGCGACATTGCCGTTGGTGATCTCGAAGGGCAGTTTGCTGCCCACGTTCAGCGCCTGCGCGGCCACCAGGTAGATGATCGACAGCAGCAGGATGCCCGCGATCAGGAACATGCCGCCGTACAGCAGCGTGAGCCTTATGCGGATGGTCGGGCGCAGCCAGGGCAGCTGCGGGGCCGGCCGCCTGGGGTCCCAGGTGGGCTTCGGAGGGGCCTGGGGAGGAGCGGGAGTCGAAGCCACTGGTATCAGATCCGGTAGCCCGAGCCGGGGACCGTGACGATCACCGGGGGTTCGCCCAGCTTGCGGCGCAGGGTCATGACGGTCACCCGCACGACGTTGGTGAAGGGGTCGGTGTTCTCGTCCCAGGCCTTCTCCAGGAGCTGCTCCGCGGAGACGACGGCGCCCTCGGAGCGCATGAGGACCTCCAGGACGGCGAACTCCTTCGGCGCGAGCTGGACCTCCTTGCCGTCACGGAAGACCTCGCGGCGGTTGGGGTCGAGCTTGATCCCGGCGCGCTCCAGGACGGGCGGGAGCGGCACGCTGGTGCGCCGGCCGAGGGCACGCACGCGTGCGGTGAGCTCGCTGAAGGCGAAGGGCTTCGGCAGGTAGTCGTCGGCGCCGATCTCCAGGCCCTCGACGCGGTCGCTGACGTCGCCGGACGCCGTGAGCATCAGCACCCGCGTGGGCATGCCGAGTTCGACGATCTTGCGGCAGACGTCGTCGCCGTGGACGAGCGGGAGGTCGCGGTCGAGGACGACCACGTCGTAGTCGTTGACGCCGATGCGCTCCAGGGCGGCCGCACCGTCGTACACGACGTCGACGGCCATGGCCTCCCGGCGCAGTCCGGTGGCCACCGCATCGGCGAGCAGCTGCTCGTCCTCGACGACGAGTACGCGCACGTCGCTTGTCCTTCCTGTGTCCACCCGCGTTGCGCGCTCAGGGCGCACGACGGGCAGGAGTTCGGGTGAGTGTTGGTCTCCATCCTGCCCTTTTCGGCCATAAGTCGGCGGTAAGGCGGATGAGGGGCAGCTGAAAGACGGGTGTGAGAGCGGGAATGCGGGATTTTCTCGCGTGGTTGAGGTTTCCGTCGGAAGGAGCGGGGGGAGGACGGCTTTACACCCCGCGATCACGCTCTGCATGTGCCGTACCACCATGCGGCACGACGTGCTCCCGTTTGTCCAGAGCGGGCGTGGGTGTCCGGCACCGTCGCCGCCCGGCAGGGCAGCGCTGGGCACCCGCAGGAGACGTGATCGCCCCTTCCGAACCGGCACACCCCCGTGCCACCGACTCACGACCCAGGACGAGGGGGCGCAGCATGGACGCATTCACCGCAGGACTTCTGCAGCGCATAAGGGCGACCGAGACCGACCTGACGCGCGCTCGCAACGACGGCGACGACTTCCTCGTCGAGGTGGAGCAGGGCGAGCTCGACGACCTGCGCCGCCTCGCCGCCGAACACGGTGTGGAGGTCGGCGCCTAGCGTCTGACCGGCTTCGCGGCACGACGGCGGACCCCCGGCGAATCCAGCGCCGGGGGTCCGCTGCGTCCGTGGGGAGCCGCGTTCACCTGGCGTTCGCCCGGTGCACGCGTAGTCGTACGGCCGTCGTCCGCACCTCAGTCGTGCCAGGCGCCGAAGTCCTCCAGGAGCCGCTGGAGGGGCTCGAAGACGCCCGGGGTGCCCGCGACCGTGAGGTCCCGGCTGGGGCGCTCTCCGGGGCGTCCGCCGGTCAGGGCGCCCGCTTCCCGGGCGACGAGGTCGCCCGCGCCGTAGTCCCAGGCGTTCAGGCCACGCTCGTAGTAGCCGTCGAGGCGGCCCGCGGCCAGGTCGCACAGGTCGACCGCGGCCGATCCGCCGCGGCGGATGTCGCGCAGGAGCGGGATCAGCTTGCCCGCCACCTCGGCCTGGTGGGTGCGGACCTCGCTGACGTAGTTGAAGCCCGTCGACACCAGGGCCTGCTCCAGCGGCGCCGCCGGCCGGCAGGTCAGCCTGCGCTCGCCCTCCCAGGCGCCGGTGGCCCAGGCGCCCTCGCCGAGGACCGCGTGGTAGGTCTCCCCGCGCATCGGCACCGCGACCACCCCGACGACGGTCTCGCCGTCCTGCTCGGCCGCGATGGAGACGGACCAGGTCGGCAGCCCGTAGAGGTAGTTGACCGTGCCGTCGAGCGGGTCGATCACCCAGCGGATCCCGCTGGTGCCCTCGGTGGAGGCGCCCTCCTCGCCGAGGAAGCCGTCGTCCGGGCGGCGCTCGGAGATCAGGTCGGTGATCAGCTTCTCGGCCGCGATGTCCATCTCGGTCACCACGTCGATGGGGCTGGACTTGGTCCTGGCCACCGCGAGGTCGGCCGGGCGGCCGTCCCGCAGCAGGGTGCCGGCGCTCCGGGCCGCCTCCTGGGCCAGGTCGAGCAGTTCCGCGTGCAGGGGGTCGGTCACGGCGCTCCTCACGCGTACGGGCTGTCGACGCCCGCGGCGGCGGGCCTGGGGGCACGGGCGGGGCAGCACCCGACGGGGCAGACGTTGTGGCTCGCTCCGAGGGCGCCCAGGGCGCAGGGGGTGACCTCCTGGCCGCGCTCCACCGAGGCACGCTCCAGGACCAGGTCACGGATCGCGGCGGCGAACCGGGGATCGGCGCCGACGGTCGCCGAGCGGCGCATCGGCAGGCCCAGTTCCTCGGCCTTGGCCTTGGCCTCGGTGTCGAGGTCGTAGAGGACCTCCATGTGGTCGGAGACGAAGCCGATGGGCGCGATCACCACGGCCGGGGCGCCGGAGTCGTGGCGCTCCTCCAGGTGGTCGCAGATGTCGGGCTCCAGCCACGGGATGTGCGGGGCGCCGGAGCGCGACTGGTAGACGAGCTGCCAGGGGTGGTCGACGCCGGTGCGCTCGCGGACGGCGTCGGCGATCAGCCGGGCGACCTCCAGGTGCTGCGTGACGTAGGCGCCGCCCTCGCCGTGGCCCTCGGCCGGACCCGAGGTGTCCGCGGACGCGGTCGGGATCGAGTGGGTCGAGAAGGCGAGGTGCGCGCCGTCGCGGACCTCCTCGGGGAGCTCGGCGAGGGACTGGATCACCCCGTCGACCATGGGCTCCACGAAGCCGGGGTGGTTGAAGTAGTGCCGGAGCTTGTCGATCCTCGGCAGCTCCAGGCCCTCGGCCTCCAGGGCGGCCAGCGCGTCGGCGAGGTTCTCGCGGTACTGGCGGCAGCCCGAGTAGGAGGCGTACGCGCTGGTGGCGAGGACCAGGATGCGGCGATGGCCGTCGGCGGCCATCTCGCGCAGGGTGTCGGTGAGGTAGGGGGCCCAGTTGCGGTTGCCCCAGTAGATCGGCAGGCCCAGCCCGTGATCGGCGAAGTCCTTGCGGAGGGCGTCCAGCAGGGCGCGGTTCTGGTCGTTGATGGGGCTGACCCCGCCGAACAGGAAGTAGTGCTGTCCGACTTCCTTCAGGCGTTCCTTGGGGATGCCGCGCCCGCGCGTCACGTTCTCGAGGAACGGGACCACGTCGTCCGGGCCCTCGGGGCCTCCGAACGAGAGCAGGAGCAGGGCGTCGTAGGGGGTGGCGTCGAGCGCGTCTCGCATGGGTCGATCCTGTCATCCGGTACTGACAGCCGGGAAACGGCGGGGTGACCGGCCGGGTTCCCGGGCCGTTCGAACGGGTGCGTTAACGGGTGCGTTAGGGTCACCTCACTCGTAAGCTGTATGAGCCGCGTTGACGCCTTACTTCGTGACCGCCCTCCAGCTGTCCCTTCTCCGACCGGAGACCGCCGTGCCCAGCCCCTACCGCGCTCTGTTCGCCGCCCCCGGCTCCAAGGGTTTCTCCGCCGCGGGTCTCGTCGGCCGGATGCCGCTGTCGATGATGGGCATCGGCGTGGTCACGATGGTCTCCCAGCTCACCGGCCGGTACGGCCTGGCGGGCAGCCTGTCGGCCACCATCGCGCTGGCCGCCGCGGTGCTCGGACCGCAGATCTCGCGTCTGGTGGACCAGCACGGGCAGCGGCGGGTGCTGCGTCCCGCGACGCTCGTGGCGCTCACGGCGGCCGCCGGGCTGCTGCTCGCCGCCCACTTCGGCTGGCCCGACTGGACGCTGTTCGTCTGCGCCGTCGGCATCGGGGCGGTGCCGAGTCTCGGCGCGATGATCCGCGCGCGCTGGGCGGCCCTGTACCGCGACACCCCGCAGCTGCACACCGCGTACTCCTTCGAGTCGGTGGTCGACGAGGTGTGCTTCATCTTCGGGCCGATCATCTCCATCGGTCTGTCGACGGCCTGGTTCCCCGAGGCCGGGCCGCTGCTCGCGGCCTGCTTCCTGGCGATCGGCGTCTTCTGGCTGACCGCGCAGCGGGCCACCGAGCCGGCGCCGCATCCGCGCACGGGGCAGGGGGGCGGTTCGGCGCTGCGCTCCCCCGGCCTCCAGGTCCTGGTGGCCACCTTCGTGGCGACCGGCACGATCTTCGGGGCGGTGGACGTGGTCACCGTGGCCTTCGCCGACGAGCAGGGCCACAAGGCCGCCGCGAGCGTGGTGCTGGCCCTCTACGCGGCGGGTTCGTGCGTCGCGGGGCTCGTCTTCGGGCTGCTGCACCTGCCGGGAGCGCCGGAACGTCGCTGGCTGCTGGGCATATGCGCCATGGCCGTGAGTATGATCCCCCTCCTACTGGTCGGAAACTTGCCGTTTCTGGCCGTGGCGCTGTTCGTAGCGGGCCTGTCCATCGCTCCCACGATGATCACGACGATGTCCCTGATCGAGCAGCACGTACCACGCGCGCAACTGACCGAGGGAATGACCTGGATCAGCACCGGGCTCGCGGTGGGGGTCGCGCTCGGCTCCTCGGCGGCCGGCTGGGTGATCGACGCGGCCGGTGCGCGGAGCGGGTACGGGGTTCCGGCGGTCGCCGGGGCCGTCGCGGTCGCGGTCGGTTTCCTGGGGTACCGCCGGCTCAGCAGGCCGGCTCCACGTCGGGGAGGCACCGTTGAGCACGGCAGCGAGCGCGAAGAACGGCACGTGGCGTAACTGGGGCGGCAATGTCGTCGCGCGTCCCGCGCGGGAGGTCACACCCGCCTCGGTCGACGAGCTGGCGGCTGCCGTGCGGAAGGCCGCGGAGGACGGTCTGAAGGTGAAGGCGGTCGGCACCGGGCACTCCTTCACGTCGATCGCGGCGACCGACGGTGTGTTGATCCGCCCTCAGCTGTTGACCGGCATCCGCACCATCGACCGGGACGCCATGACCGTCACGGTGGAGGCGGGCACTCCCCTCAAGAGACTCAACCTGGCTCTCGCGCGCGAGGGGCTGTCGCTCACCAACATGGGCGACATCATGGAGCAGACGGTCTCCGGGGCCACCAGCACCGGGACCCACGGTACGGGCCGCGATTCGGGCTCGATAGCCGCCCAGATCAAGGGACTTGAGCTGGTCACGGCCGACGGGTCGGTGCTCAGCTGTTCGGAGAAGGAGAACCCCGAGGTCTTCGCGGCCGCGAGGATCGGCCTGGGCGCCCTCGGCATCGTCACCGCGATCACCTTCGCCGTCGAGCCGATCTTCCTGCTCACCGCCCGCGAGGAGCCGATGAGCTTCGACGCGGTCACCAGTGCCTTCGACGAACTCTGGGCCGAGAACGAGCACTTCGAGTTCTACTGGTTCCCGCACACCGGGTCGACCACCACCAAGCGCAACAACCGCAGCGCGGGCCCCGAGCAGCCGGTGCCGCAGCTGAAGGGCTGGATCGAGGACGAGTTCCTCTCCAACGGGGTCTTCCAGGTGGCGCAGTGGGTGGGGCGCGCGGCGCCGGGCACCATCCCCTCGATCGCCCGGATCTCCAGCAAGGCGCTGTCCGCGCGGACCTACACCGACATCCCGTACAAGGTCTTCACCTCGCCGCGCCGGGTGCGGTTCGTGGAGATGGAGTACGCCGTCCCGCGCGAGGCCGTGATCGAGACGCTGCGGGAACTGAAGGCGATGGTCGAGCGCTCGGCGCTCCGGGTCAGCTTCCCCGTGGAGGTGCGCACCGCGCCGGCCGACGACATCACGCTGTCCACCGCGTCCGGACGGGACAGCGCGTACATCGCCGTCCACATGGTCAAGGGCACGCCGTACCAGGCGTACTTCACGGCCGCGGAGCGGATCTTCACGGCGCACGAGGGGCGCCCGCACTGGGGCAAGGTGCACACGCGCGACGCCGAGTACTTCGAGGGCGTATATCCGCGCTTCGGCGAGTTCACCGCCCTCCGGGACCGCCTCGACCCGGACCGCCGCTTCCAGAACGACTACTTGCGTCGGGTGTTGGGGACATAGCCGGGCGCCGGGGCCGCACCGGCCGTTCCGTTTCTGGACATTGCGTGAAGGGCAACACATAGCGCGTGAAGTGCGCCACGTTCAAGATCGCCGATCCGCTCAACGGCGGGCCGGACATCACGTCTTGAACGAAGTTGAGTGGCGTGCCAATCCACGCACGTGGCCCAAATGGAGTACTGTTGCGAGCCCTGGGTTCGATCTCCCGCCAGGGCGTCCGTGGCCTTCAAGGGCGGCCGGGAGGGGGCTAGTTGCACAGGGTGACGGAGTTGGTCACTTAGCGTTGCGAATAGGTAACCGTGCCATAACGGCGATCCAGGGCCCGTGCCCGACACGCCGGGCAACTCGGCAAGGTTGTGGCAGGCTGCACCCGGGCAGGCCACACTCGACTAGCGGAAGCAGCGACGCACGTGACGTCGGCAGGCACCACCCGGGAGGTCCCCATGCCCGAACTGCGTGTCGTGGCCGTCTCCAATGACGGCACACGGCTGGTGCTGAAGGCTGCCGACTCAACGGAGTACACGCTTCCGATCGACGAGCGGCTGCGCGCAGCGGTGCGCGGCGACCGTCCACGCCTCGGTCAGATCGAGATCGAGGTCGAAAGCCATCTCCGTCCCCGCGACATCCAGGCGCGTATACGTGCCGGAGCCACCGCGGAAGAGGTAGCCCAGCTCGCAGGCATCCCCGTAGACCGTGTGCGGCGCTTCGAGGGCCCCGTGCTCGCCGAGCGCGCCTTCATGGCCGAACGGGCCCGCAAGACCCCGGTCCGCCGGCCCGGCGAGAACGCCGGACCGCAGCTCGGCGAGGCCGTGCAGGAGCGGCTGTTGCTGCGCGGCGCCGAGAAGGACACCGTCCAGTGGGACTCCTGGCGCCGCGACGACGGCACCTGGGAAGTCCTGCTGGTCTACTGCGTCGCGGGTGAGCCGCACTCGGCGAGCTGGACCTACGACCCGCCCCGGCGGCTCGTCCAGGCCGTCGACGACGAGGCCCGCTCGCTGATCGGTGAGTCCGAGGACCTCGGCGCGCCGGAGCCCAGCTTCCCGTTCGTGCCGCGGATCGCCCGGCTGCCGCGCGACCGTCCGCTGGACCGCGCCCTCGACCGGCCGAGCCTGCCCCCGGCCGAGCCCGTCGAGGAGACGGTCGCCGAACGGGACTCGCTGACCAGCCTGTTGGAGGCGGTGCCGAGCTTCCGGGGCGACATGGTCGTCCCGGAGCGGCCGTCCGAGACGGCGACCGTCGACGAGCCCGACCCGGAGCCCGAGGCGGAGGAGCCCCCGGCTCCCGCGGCCTCGGCCGGCTCCGCCTACGCGGACGTCCTCATGCCGCGTTCGGTGGCCAGCCACCGTGACCGCCTCATCGGCGCGACCGACCGCCAGGCCGAGGCCGACGGCGTCCGCCCGGGTCGCAGAGCGGCGGTCCCGAGCTGGGACGAGATCGTGTTCGGCACCCGACGCAAGAAGCAGGAGTAGCCGGTACCACGGCTGGAGCAGCCAGTTCTATGGCTGAGGGCAGCCAGTTCTACGGCCGTCAGGGCCCGCCTCGGGAAGAGGCGGGCCCTTTCGCTGCCCGCGTGCTCGGGACGTCCCGTGGGCTACTGGGGGTCCGGGCCCACCGCGACCGGGCGCTCCGGGTCCGAGGACCACTCCGACCACGAACCGACGTACAGGGCGGCCGGGATACCGGCGACCGCCAGGGCCAGCACCTCGTGGGCGCCGGAGACGCCGGAGCCGCAGTAGACGCCGACCTCGGTGTCGTCGCCGGCGCCGAGGGACTTGAAGCGGGCGTGCAGCTCCTCAGCGGGCAGGAAGCGGCCGTCGGGGCCGACGTTGTCCGTGGTGGGCGCCGAGCGGGCGCCCGGGATGTGGCCGCCCACCCGGTCGATCGGCTCCACGTCCCCGCGGTACCGCTCCCCCGCGCGCGCGTCCAGCAGCACTCCCGCGCGGGCGAGCGCCGCGGCCTCGTCGGCGTCCAGGAGCCCCGTCGCGGCCGGCACCGGCTCGAAGTCGCCCTCTGCGAGCGCGGGGCCCGGCACGGAGGACTGGAGCGGGCCCTCCCAGGACGTCAACCCGCCGTCGAGCACTCGCACGTCCGGGTGACCCGTCCACCGCAGCAGCCACCACGCGCGGGCGGCCGCCCAGCCCTGTCCGCCGTCGTACACGACCACCGGCCGGTCCGCGGAGACACCCGCGCGGCGCATCGCGGCCCCGAACACGGCGAGGTCGGGCAGCGGGTGCCGCCCACCGCCGCCGGCCGGTCCTGCCAACTCCCGGTCCAGGTCGACGTAGACGGCGCCCGGGATGTGGCCGGCCGCGTACGCGGCACGGCCGTCGAACGGCGGCTCTCCGGCCGCCTTGGCCACGCTCAACTGCCAGCGGACATCGAGCACAACGGGCGGCTTCGGGCCCGCCAGATCGCTCGCGAGTTCGGATGCGGAGATGATGGCGTTCATGGCCACCATCCTCGCGCACGGGGTGGCCGTGTCGTCCATGTCCGGCTACTCTGCTCCGCCGAGCAGGCCCGATCACCAGGCGTACGGGAACGGGCACATGCTGTACAGCCGATCGCCATCCGTCGGCCATCGCGCGCCATGGGACGGGCGGCCGCCCGCCTGACACGCCGGGCACGGGAGTGCCGCACGCCGGGCACGCCCGGGCACGGAGTGCCGTGCGGCGGCGCGCCCGGAGCGCGCGGCACCGCGGGTGGTGCGAGCATCGGCACGGAGGTCCGGACCGCGGACACGACACGGCCACCGCGAGGGGCCGAGGAGAGAGTGACGATGACCGAGGCACGGGAGCCGGCCGCCAGGCCCGCTCGGTACACGCCCGGTACCCCCTGCTGGGTGAGTCTGATGGTGCACGGGATGGCCGCCACCCAGGAGTTCTACGGCTCCCTGTTCGGCTGGGAGTTCGTGCCCGGGCCGCAGCAGCTCGGGCCCTATGTCCGGGCCCAGCTCGGCGGCCAGGAGGTCGCCGGGATCGGCCAGCTGCCGCCCGACCGGCACCTTCCGGTCGCCTGGACGCCGTATCTCGCCTCGGAGGACGTCGACCTGACGGCCGAGACGGTACGGCTGTGCGGCGGCACGGTCGGGGTGGGGCCGCTGGACGCCGGGGACGCGGGGCGGCTGGTGATCGGCTCGGACCCCTCCGGTGCCGTCTTCGGCGTGTGGCAGGCGGCCGCGCTCCTCGGCACGTCCGTCGCGGGGGTCCCGGGCACTCCGGCCTGGCACGAGCTGCTGACCGTGGAGACGGAGGGCGTCGCCAAGTTCTACGAGACGGTGTTCGGCTTCGAGGAGGAGCCGGTGGTCTCCGCCGAGCTCGACTACGTCACCCTGCACGCCGGCGGCCGCCCGGTCGCCGGCCTCCATGGTGTCGGCCACGAGCTCCCCCGCGACCGGGGCCCGCACTGGATGACGTACTTCGAGGTGGCCGACGCCGACGCGGCGACCCGGCTCCTGGTGGACCTCGGCGGTCATGTGCTGCGCCCGCCCCACGACAGCCCGCACGGGCGCGTGGCCACGGTGGCGGATCCGGAGGGGGCGCGGTTCTCGCTGATCGAGAACCCTCGCTGAGGGCTCAGCGAGAACCGGCGCCGAGAGAAACGAGAACCCGCGCGGGCCCTCGGTCAACGGCACGCCCCGCGTCGATGCCCTCGGTCAGACGTGCGCCCCGGGCTGCTCGACCGGCAGCACGTCCGGGGACAGGGCGGCCGCCCGGGCCGTACCCGAGGTCATGCGGCGGCGGTGGTGGCGGCGGCACAGGACCTCGTAGCCGATGTCGTCGGACTGGTTGACGTCACCGACGACCACCTGGGCACCCTCGACGACCATCTCCCCGCCCACCGTACGGGCGTTGTGCGTGGCCCGGGCGCCGCACCAGCACAGGGCCTCGACCTGGAGGACCTCGACCCGGTCGGCCAGTTCGACCAGGCGCTGGGAGCCGGGGAACAGCTTGGAGCGGAAGTCGGTGGTGATGCCGAAGGCGTACACGTCGAGGGCCAGGTCGTCGACCACGCGGGCGAGTTGGTCGATCTGCTCCGGCGCGAGGAACTGCGCCTCGTCCGCGATCACGTAGTCCGCGCGGCCGCCGCGCGAGAGGTGGTCGACGAGGTAGGCGTACAGGTCCTGGCCGTCCTCGACCTCCACCGCGTCGGTGACCAGGCCGAGCCGTGAGGAGAGCTTGCCCTCGCCGGCCCGGTCGTCCCGGGTGAAGATCATGCCCGTCAGGCCGCGCGCCGACCGGTTGTGCTCGATCTGGAGAGCCAGCGTGGACTTCCCGCAGTCCATCGTTCCGGAGAAGAACACCAGCTCGGGCATGGCGAGTCGAGCACCTTTCGGTTTCTGCGGCGGACAGGGCCGGATGGGCTTCAGGAGCGTACTTCGAGCAAGGGGACCAGTTGCTCGGCGGGGGTCATGGAACCGTGGTTGCCGACCATCGCCGACTCCTTCGGCTCCCGCTCGGAAGCGATGAGCAGGACGTCGTCGCGGGCGGCGGCGACCACGTCACCGATCCGGTCGTACACCCGCTCGTCGAAACGCTCCGGCGGCCCGAACCAGCCCGCCGCGACGGCCTCGTCCCGCGAGGCGACCCAGAACTGCTCGCCGAGGACCTCGCGCCAGCAGGTCAGCACGTCGCCGGCGGCGCCCGGTACCGCGTACACATGGCGGGCCCGGCCCTCGCCGCCCAGCAGGGCGACCCCGGCCCGCAGTTCCCAGTCCTCGTCGAAGTCGATGCGGTGCTGCTCGTCGAAGGGGATGTCGAGCATGCCGTGGTCGGCGGTGACGTACAGCGCGCTGTTCGCGGGCAGTTGCTCGGCGAGCCGCTGGACCAGGCGGTCGACGTACATCAACTGACCGCGCCAGGTGTCGGAGTCGACTCCGAAACGGTGGCCCGCGCCGTCCACCTCGGCGTAGTACGTGTACACCAGGGAACGGTCGCCGGCGGCCAGTTGCTCGGCCGCGAGGTCCACCCGGTCCTCGCCGGACAGGCGCCCGTGGAAGGTCCCGCCGCTGAGCGCGACCTTGGTGAGCGGGGTGTTCTGGAAGGTGGGCGAGGTGACCTGGGCCGCGTGCACCCCCGCCTGGTGGGCGAGTTGGAAGACGGTGGGGTACGGCTGCCAGGCGTCCGGCTTGGTCCACGGCTGCCAGCGCAGCTGGTTCATCAGCTCGCCGGTGGCCGGGTTGCGCACGGTGTAGCCGGGCAGGCCGTGGGCGCCCGGCGGCTTTCCGGTGCCCACGGAGGCGAGGGAGGTCGCGGTGGTCGCCGGGTAACCGGTGGTCAGGGGGCGGCCGGTGCCGCCGCGTGAGCTCCCCAGCAGCGAGGTCATGAAGGGCGCCTCGTCCGGGTGTGCCTTCAGCTGCTCCCAGCCCAGGCCGTCGATCAGGAACACGCAGTTCCGGTCGGCGGGGGTGAGCTCGGTGATCGCGGCGGTCATGTCCGGCACTGCCATGCCGGCGGCGAGGGTGGGCAGCAGGTCGGCGAGGGAGCCGGTGCCGTACTCGGGGACGGGCGCGGTGTCGAGGGCGAGGGGCTCGGGGTGGTCCCAGGCGGCCTGCTGTGCCATCAGCGGGTGACGTCCGCGGTCGCCTCGGAGATGGCCTGCGCGAAGGCGAGCGCCTGGCGCACGGTGTCCGGGCCGTCCCCCGCCTCGCTGACGCGCAGGCTGAGGTCGTCAGCCGTGGAGCTGCCGGTGTAGCCGTGGTCCGCCTCGCAGTTGGGGTCGCCGCAGGCGGCGGGCTCCAGGTCGATGCGGGAGACGGCGCCCCAGCCGATGGTCAGCACGACCTCGCGGGGCAGGGTGCCCGGCTGGTACTGCTCGGGGTTGGCGACGACCCGGCTGACCACGACCGACGAGATCCGTCCGACCTTCACGGACTCCGTGGAGGTGGTGGCGTACGGCGTCGGGGAGGTGCTGTCCGCGGCCTGCTCGTCGGTGTGGCTGACGATGAAGCGGTTGTCGGTGAGGACGAGCACGGTCACGTGCCGCCGCACCTCGTTCTGGTCGAACGTCGTCTCCTGGTGGACCAGGTACGACCGGATCGGCTCGCCGCCGACGGCGGCCTCCACCGCCTCGGCCACGAGGGCCGGGTAGTAGCCGCTGCGTTCGATCGCCGCTCGCAGCCCCTGGGTCGTCGTACTGGTCTTGGCCATGACGTCCATCCTACGGGGGCGCACTGACTGCGAGGCACCGCTCGCCGCAGCTCAGTACGTGGGGAGTGTCCGGGGACCGAGGTCGTCGCGCGCGGGCGGCGGCGCGAGCCGTACGGAGGCGCCGAGGACGCTCAGGCCGCGCGGGGCGACGACGACCGGCTCCAGGGTGACCGCCACGACCTCGGGATGGTCGTCGACCAGCCGGGACACCCGCAGCAGCAGTTCCTCCAGGGCGGGTGTGTCGACGGGCGTGGAGCCCCGCCAGCCGAAGAGGAGCGGGGCCGTCCGGATCGATCGGACGAGGCTCGCCGCCTCCCGGTCGGTGACCGGAATCAGCCGGTGCGCGGTGTCGCCGAGCAGCTGCGAGGCGGCCCCGGCGAGCCCGAAGGACAGCACGGCACCGGCGGCGGGGTCGATGACGGCCCGGATGACGGTGTCCACCCCGCGCGGGGCCATCCCCTGCACCACGGGCCGCAGTTCGTCGGGCGTCCCGAACAGCTCGGTCAGCTCGGTGTACGCCCGTCGCAGCTGCTCCTCGTCCGCGAGGTCGAGGCGTACGCCGCCGAGGTCGGCGCGGTGGCGCAGGTGCGGGGCGGTGGCCTTGAGGGCGACCGGGTAGCCGAGGGTGCGGGCGGCTTCCGCGGCGGCGTCGGGGGTGGGAGCGGGCAGCGCGCGGTGGACCTCTATGCCGTATGCGGCGAGCAGCTCGCAGGTCTCGTCGCCGCCGAGGCTGAGGCCCTGCCCGCGTGTGAGCAGGCCGTCGATGAGGGCGGCGGCGCCCTTCTCGTCGACGTTGTCGTACTCGGGCACCTTGCCGGGTTCGGCGGCGTCCCGGCGCCACTGGGCGTACTCCACCACGTCGGACAGGGCCCGCACCGCGCGCTCGGCCGCCGGGTAGGCGGGGATGAGGCGCTCGGCGGTCTCGGGGACGGGCGGCTCGGCGGGGGCCGGGGTGGCGCGCAGCCGGTCCAGGGCGCGGAAGGGGTGGTCGGCGCGGATCACCGGCGGGACCGCGGCGGCCTGGGGTGCGGTACTGGTCGCCGCGGACAGGGCCTCCGCGAGGCCGCCGAGCTCGACATGGACCACGAGGACCGGCTTGCCGGGGACCTGCTCCGCCGCGGACCTGAGGGCCTCGGCGAGCGCGGCGTCGCCCGCCGATCCCCCGCCGACCGCCGGGATGGCCGTCACGATCACCGCGTCACTGGAGTCGTCGGCCAACGCGCGCGCGAGGGCGACATGGAAGTCCTCCGGAGTGGCCGCGGTGGTCAGGTCCAGCGGGGTCGCCGGCTTGAGGCCCTCGGCCACGCACGCGTCGTAGGTGAGCAGGCCGAGCGATTCGGAGTTGCCGAGGATCGCCACCTTGGGCCCGGTGGGCAGCGGCTGGCGGGCCAGCAGCAGGCCGGTGTCGACGAGTTCGGTGATGGTGTCCACGCGGATCACTCCGGCCTGCCGCAGCAGCGCGGACACCGTGGTGTGCGGCAGGCGGGTGGCGCGCACGGCATGGCCCTGCGGGGCGGATCCGGCCCCCTGCACGACGACCAGGGGCTTCGCCGCCGCCGTACGCCGGGCGAGGCGGGTGAACTTGCGGGGGTTGCCGATGGACTCCAGGTACATGAGGACTACGTCGGTGTCCGGGTCGTCGTACCAGTACTGGAGGACGTCGTTGCCGGACACGTCCGCGCGGTTGCCGGAGGAGACGAAGGTGGAGACGCCGGTGACGCCGGTGACCCCGCCGCCGCGGCGGTGCAGCCGGGAGAGCAGGGCGATGCCGATGGCGCCCGACTGGGCGAACAGGCCGATACGGCCGGGGCGGGGGGTCTCGGGGGCCAGGGACGCGTTGAGCCGGACGTCCGGGTGGGTGTTGATGATGCCGAAGGCGTTCGGGCCGATGATCCGCATGCCGTACGCGCGTGCGTGCCGGACCAGTTCGCGCTGGCGCTCGCGTCCTTCGGGGCCGCTCTCGGCGTACCCGGCGGACAGCACGACGAGTCCCTGCACGCCGTGCGCCCCGCACTCGGCGACCACCTCGGGGACGTGGTCGGCCGGTACGGCGACGACCGCGAGGTCGACGGGGCCGTCGATGTCGCTCACCGAGCGGTGCGCGGGGATCCCGTCGAGGTCCTTCTGCTCCTCGGGGAACGCCTTGTTCACGGCGTACAGGCGGCCCGCGAAGCCGTAGTCCCGGATGTTGGCGAGGACGCTGCGGCCCACGCCGCCGGGGGCGCGGCCGACGCCGATGACGGCGACGGAGCCGGGGGCGAGCAGCCGCTGCACGGACCGCGCCTCGGCGCGCTGCTCGCGCGCGTACTGCACGGCGAGGGACCGGTCGGTGGGCTCCAGGTCGAACTCCAGGCGTACGACGCCGTCCTCGAAGCTGCGCTTCTGGGTGTACCCGGCGTCGGTGAACACCTTGATCATCTTGACGTTGGCGGGCAGCACCTCGGCGGCGAAGCGCCGGATGCCGCGCTCGCGCGCGACGGCCCCGATGTGTTCCAGGAGGGCGGAGGCGACACCGCGCCCCTGGTGGGCGTCCTGGACGAGGAAGGCGACCTCGGCCTCGTCGGCGGGGGCGGAGGCGGGCATGCCGTCCTCGCCGATGCGGTCGTAGCGTACGGTGGCGATGAACTCGCCGCCGATGGTGACGGCGAGTCCCACCCGGTCCACGAAGTCGTGGTGCGTGAAGCGGTGGACGTCCTTGGCGGACAGGCGTGGGTAGGGCGCGAAGAAGCGGTAGTACTTCGACTCGTCCGAGACCTGCTCGTAGAAGCTGACCAGGCGATCGGCGTCGTCGACGGTGATGGGCCTGATGCGCGCGGTGCCGCCGTCGCGCAGCACTACGTCGGCCTCCCAGTGGGCGGGGTACTCGTGCCGGTCCGACGCGCTCTGCATGGGCCCCAGAGTACGGCTCGCGTACGACAACGGCGCGAGGCAGTCTGTGGAGAACGAGCGAGCGCACGAGGACTCGCCGGGACGGACGTCGGACCGAGGCCGCGGTCCGACCGCTCACCCCGGGAGGGACATCGGGTCCCCTCCGGAGACGCTTCACGTGTGGGAAACTGGTCTAGACAACCCTGAACACCGAAGGGCAGCATCACATGGCTGAGCGCCGCGTCAACGTCGGCTGGGCCGAGGGCCTCCACGCCCGACCCGCTTCCATCTTCGTCCGGGCCGCCACGGCCGCAGGTATCCCGGTGACGATCGCCAAGGCCGACGGCAACCCCGTCAACGCGGCCTCCATGCTGGCCGTCCTCGGCCTCGGCGCCCAGGGCGGCGAGGAGGTCGTCCTCGCCTCCGACGCCGAGGGCGCGGACGCGGCCCTCGACCGGCTCGCGAAGCTGGTCGCCGAGGGACTCGAGGAGCTTCCCGAGACCGTCTGAGTTCTCCGGGGCGCAGCGCGGTAAAACAAGTCGAAGGGCTCGTCCGGATTATCGGGCGGGCCCTTCGCATTTCCCTTTTACGGGCAGCAGAAATGCCGCCCCACGAATTCCCTCCTCTTTGTATACGGCGCCCGTGTTAATGCCGCAGGCCTGTCACGTTTACAGGATGTTGCGAGGTCCTCACACGGTCCGGGCGATCCGCCCCCGAGGTGAGCCGCAACCGGTGCGCGCCGCCCGAGCGCTCGGTGTGCAGCGCCGTGATCGCCCGCGCGCGTTCGCCGTCCCCGCGCGCCACCGCGTCCACGATCGCGCCGTGCTCCGCCCACGACTCCACCGGGTCGGCCGGCGCGTCCACGACGTACATCCACGCGATCTTGTGCCGCAGCTGGGTCAGCACCGAGGTCATCGCCGGGCTGCCGGCGGCCTGGGCGAGCGTCTCGTGGAACCAGCCCCCCAGGGAGCGCAGATCCTCGCTGTTGCCCCGCCTGGCACGCTCCTGACCCAGTCGGACCAGGCCGCGCAGCACCTTGAGGTGGGCCTCGGTGCGCCGCTGGGCGGCCCGGGCGGCGCCGAGCGGTTCGAGGAGCAGGCGCATCTCCAGGAGATCCGCACCCTCCTGCTCGGTCGGTTCGGCAACGCACGCGCCCGCGTGCCGCCGCGTCACCACGAAGCCCTCGGCCTCCAGGGTGCGCAGTGCCTCCCGGACCGGGACACGGGAGACGCCGTAGCGGCGGGCGAGCAGTTCCTCGGTGAGCCGGCTGCCGCGCTCGTGGACACCGGCGACGATGTCGTCCCGGATCGCCGTGCATACCGAGTGCGCCGGAATACGCATGTCCGACCTCCGTCTTAATCCCCGCGAAACGTCGCCGATTGACGTGTGTTCAGTGACTCTATTGCAATCAGCGGGAATTTCCGACGGCGGACCGGAATCCGGGGATATTTTTTGGACAAGGGGGCTCCGGAAACGACGAAACCCCGGCTCGGGGAGCCGGGGTTTCGCGGAGATCGCGCGGAGGTCTCGCGCGGAAGCGGTGTCAGACGTTGACGCCGTGCGAACGCAGGTAGGCGACGGGGTCGATGTCCGAGCCGTAGTCGGGGGTGGTGCGCGCCTCGAAGTGCAGGTGCGGTCCGGTGACGTTGCCGGTCGCGCCGGACAGGCCGATCTGCTGCCCCGGGGTGACCGACTGGCCGACCGAGACGCCGATGGACGACAGATGGCCGTACTGGGTGTACGTGCCGTCGGCCATCCTGATCACGATGTTGTTGCCGTACGACCCGCCCCAGCCGGCCTCCACGACGGTGCCGCGGCCGACCGCGTGCACGGAGGTGCCGCTGGCGGCGTGGAAGTCGACACCGGTGTGGCTGCCGGACGACCAGAGGGAGCCACCGCTCTTGTAGCCGGTGGAGATGTAGGAGCCGGAGATCGGGGCGACGAAGGCGTTGAGGCGCTTGCGCTCGGCCTCGCGGGCGGCGCGCTCCTTGGCCTCGCGTATCTCCTTGGCCCTGGCCTCGGCCTTGCGCTTGGCCTCGGCCGCCGCCTTCTTCTGCGCGGCGGCCTGCTCCTGGGCCACGGCCTGCGCGTCGATCTGCGCGGCGAGCGACTGGCCGGTGCTGACGACGGGCATGAGACCGCTCTGCTCCACGGCGGTGACGGAGTTGTCGGCGGCGAGCGCCGGGGCGGCGACGGCGCCGATGACGCCGGTGGTGGCGAGGGCGGCGACGCCCGCGGCGCGGGCGGTGGTGCGCTTCATGCGGCTGGGACGACGGTGCTTCCCGGTGGCGCAGGTGAACGCCATGTGGTGGCTGATCCTTTCCTTCCTTCTCGCCTACCGGGTTAGCTGACGGGTTCGGAGCAGGAAGGTCTCCTACGAGCCCCGCGCGATGCCACGGACGCCCGATTCACCCCAGGGACTTGGTGTGGGTCCCCGGCTCCCCTGGCTCGCGCCGTACGGGGACTCGGCGATGGCTGTCCGGTGCCGCGGGCGCGGCGCAGTGCCTGACGAACAGCCCGGATGACGCTAAGCGGGACGGCTTTCAAGGCCCAAACGGATCACGGTGTTTGTAGCGCATCCCACAGGGCAGACAGGCAACCTCCCCCCCAATTCGGACATCTAAGTGAGTTGGGTGTCCGAGCGACCTCGGTGTCGAAGGGGCCCTGGTGACGCTTCCGTCACCAGGGCCCCTGTCATGCCGTCCGCCACTCCGCTGTCGCGACGTGCGTGCCGACCTCTGCTCGGCTGCCACGACGTGCGTGCCGTCCGCTACTCGGCCGTCACGACCTTGACCTCGCCGATGCCGAGGGCCTCCACGGGCTCCTTGATGGCGGCCGCGTCGCCGACCAGGACCGTCACCAGGCGGTCCACCGGGAAGGCGTTCACGACGGCCGCGGTGGCCTCCACGGTGCCGGTCGCGGCGAGCTGCTGGTACAGCGTCGCCTGGTAGTCGTCCGGCAGGTGCTGCTCGACCTGGTCGGCCAGCGTGCTCGCGACGGCCGCCGCCGTCTCGTACTTGAGCGGCGCCACCCCCACGAGGTTCTGCACGGCGACGTCGCGCTCGGCGTCGGTGAGACCGCCCTCGGCGAGCGTGCGCAGCACCTTCCACAGGTCGTCCAGGGCGGGACCGGTGTTCGGGGTGTCCACGGAGCCGCTGATGGCGAGCATCGCGGCCCCCGAGCCGTCCGGAGCGGACCTGAGGACCTGCCCGAACGCGCGCACGCCGTAGGTGTAGCCCTTCTCCTCGCGCAGGACCCGGTCCAGTCGGGAGGTGAGGGTGCCGCCGAGGCAGTACGTGCCGAGCACCTGCGCGGGCCACACGCGTGCGTGCCGGTCGGAGCCGGTTCGGCCGATCAGGAGCTGCGTCTGGACGGCTCCGGGGCGGTCCACGATGACGACCCGGCCGGTGTCGTCGGCGGTCACCGGCGGCACGGGGCGCGGCTGGGCCGCGGAGCCGGTCCAGGAGCCGAGGGTGTCGGCGAGCAGCGCGTCCAGGTCGATGCCGGTGAGGTCGCCGACGACCACGGCGGTCGCGGTGGCGGGGCGTACGTGCTTCTCGTAGAAGGCGCGTACGGCGGCGGAGTCGATGTTCTCGACGGTCTCCGCGGTGCCCTGGCGCGGACGGGACATGCGCGAGTCCGCCGGGAACAGCTCCCGGGAGAGCTCCTTGGCGGCGCGGCGGGACGGGTTGGCCAGCTCGTGCGGGATCTCGTCCAGGCGGTTGGTGACGAGCCGCTCGACCTCGCTGTCCGCGAACGCGGGCGCCCTGAGGGCGTCGGCCAGCAGACCGAGCGCCTTGGCGAGGCGTGAGGCGGGCACCTCGAGGCTGAGACGGACGCCGGGGTGGTCGGCGTGCGCGTCGAGGGTGGCGCCGCAGCGTTCCAGCTCGGCGGCGAAGTCCTCGGCGGAGTGCTTGTCGGTGCCCTCGGAGAAGGCGCGCGCCATGATCGTGGCGACGCCGTCCAGGCCGGCCGGCTCGGCGTCCAGGGGCGCGTCCAGGAGCACCTCGACGGCGACGACCTGCTGGCCGGGGCGGTGGCAGCGCAGCAGCGTGAGGCCGTTGTCCAGCGTTCCGCGCTCGGGGGCGGGGAAGGCCCAGACCTTGGGCTCGCCCGCCTGCGGCTGCGGGTGGAATTCCATCGCGGCGAGCTCGGTCACTTGGCCGCCTCCTCGTTCTCGTCGGTGGCTTCTACGGTCGCCGCGGCCTGCGGGTCCTCGGAGGCGTCCTCGGCACTTTCGGCGATCTCGGCGGGGGCGGTGGGCTCGTAGACCAGCACCGCCCGGTTGTCGGGACGCAGCTTGGCCTTGGCGACGGCCTGGACCTCCTCGGCGCTCACGTCCAGGACGCGCTGCACGGCCGTCAGGGCGAGCTGCGGGTCGCCGAACAGGACGGCGTAGCGGCACAGTTCGTCGGCGCGGCCCGCGACGGTGCCGAGCCGGTCCAGCCACTCGCGCTCCAACTGGGCCTGGGCGCGCTCCATCTCCTCGGCGGTGGGCCCCTCCGCGGCGAACCGCGCGAGCTCCTCGTCGATGGCGGCCTCGATGACCGGCACCTCGACGTCCCCGGAGGTCTTCACGTCCAGCCAGCCCAAAGAGGGCGCTCCGGCGAGGCGCAGCAGGCCGAAGCCGGCCGCGACGGCCGTACGGTCGCGCCGTACGAGCCGGTTGTAGAGGCGGGACGACTCGCCGCCGCCGAGGACGGTCAGGGCGAGATCGGCCGCGTCCGCCTCGCGGGTGCCGTCGTGGGGCAGCCGGTAGGCGGCCATCAACGCGCGCGCGGGGACCTCTTCCTCGACGACCTCGCGCAGCTGCTCGCCGATGATCTCGGGAAGCGAGCCGTCGCGGGGCGCGGGCTTGCCGTCGTGCGAGGGGATGGAGCCGAAGTACTTCTCGATCCAGGCGAGCGTCTGCTCCGGGTCGATGTCGCCGACGACCGACAGGACGGCGTTGTTGGGCGCGTAGTACGTACGGAAGAACGCGCGCGCGTCCTCCAGGGTGGCCGCGTCCAGGTCGGCCATCGAACCGATCGGGGTGTGGTGGTAGGGGTGGCCCTCGGGGTAGGCGAGCGCGGTGAGCTTCTCGAACGCGGTGCCGTAGGGGACGTTGTCGTAGCGCTGCCTGCGCTCGTTCTTGACGACGTCGCGCTGGTTCTCCATCGACTCGTCGTCGAGGGCGGCCAGCAGGGAGCCCATGCGGTCGGCCTCCAGCCAGAGGGCGAGCTCCAGCTGGTGGGTCGGCATGGTCTCGAAGTAGTTGGTGCGCTCGAAGCTGGTGGTGCCGTTGAGCGAGCCGCCCGCGCCCTGGACGAGCTCGAAGTGCCCGTTGCCGTGCACCTGCTTCGACCCCTGGAACATCAGGTGCTCGAAGAGGTGAGCCAGGCCGGTACGGCCCTTGACCTCGTGGCGCGAACCGACGTCGTACCAGAGGCACACCGCCGCGACCGGGGTCAGGTGGTCCTCGGAGAGCACCACGCGAAGGCCGTTGGCCAGGCGGTGCTCGGTCGCTGTCAGGCCCCCGGTGCCTGCCTGGTCTGTGGCCGTGTGACCCATGGGCATGTACGTCCCTTCGATCGCGGTCGCGGTCGTTGAAAACCGCGGTTTGTGGAGCTGTTTTCCTGCCGGTCCTGCCACTGTATGCAAGCGTGCGGACCCTGGGTGAAGTTCCCGGGGCGCGTACGCCCACAGCGGATCGCGTAGCCTGCGGGCAACCGTGAGCGGGGCACTGCGCGAGCGCCGAGCCGGGTGACCGGTGGTCGCCGGTCGGGCGACGTTGTGGTCGCCTGCGAGGTGGCCCGGTGGTCGCCTGCCAGGTGGCCCGGTGGTCGCCTGCCAGGTGGCTCAGCCGGGTCCTGGCCCGGACTGTCAGTGCCGCGGTCCACAATGGTCCGCGTCAGATCCTGTTCACGCTTCAGCAAGAGTGAGCCAAAGGGCCGATGTGAGCGACCCGTAGGCGAGCGACCAGAAAAGAGGAGCCGGCAGCGATGGCCCGCCGCAGCACGAAGACCCCGCCGCCCGACGACTCGTACGAGGAGCGGATCCTCGACATCGACGTCGTGGACGAGATGAAGGGCTCGTACCTCGAGTACGCGTACTCGGTCATCTACTCCCGCGCGCTCCCCGACGCCCGCGACGGCCTCAAGCCGGTGCACCGGCGCATCGTCTACCAGATGAACGAGATGGGCCTGCGCCCCGACCGCGGCTATGTGAAGTGCGCGCGCGTGGTCGGCGAGGTCATGGGCAAGCTGCACCCGCACGGAGACACGTCGATCTACGACGCCCTCGTGCGCATGGCGCAGCCCTTCTCGATGAGCGTCCCGCTGGTCGACGGCCACGGGAACTTCGGCTCGCTGGGCAACGACGACCCGCCGGCCGCCATGCGGTACACCGAGTGCCGCGCCGCCGAGGCCGCGAGCCTGATGACGGAGTCCATCGACGAGGACACCGTCGACTTCGCGCCCAACTACGACGGCCAGGAGCAGGAGCCGGGCGCGCTGCCCGCCGCCTTCCCGAACCTGCTGGTGAACGGCGCCTCCGGCATCGCGGTCGGCATGGCCACCAACATGGCGCCGCACAACCTCACCGAGGTCATCGCGGCCGCCCGTCACCTGATCCGCTACCCCAACGCGGATCTGGACGCCCTGATGAAGCACATCCCGGGTCCCGACCTGCCCACCGGCGGCCGGATCGTCGGCCTGTCGGGCATCCGGGACGCGTACGAGACGGGCCGCGGCACCTTCAAGATCCGCGCCACGGTCGCCGTCGAGACGGTCACGGCCCGCCGCAAGGGCCTCGTCGTCACCGAGCTGCCCTTCTCGGTCGGCCCGGAGAAGGTGATCGCCAAGATCAAGGACCTGGTCGGCGCGAAGAAGCTCCAGGGCATCGCCGACGTCAAGGACCTCACCGACCGCGCCCACGGCCTGCGCCTGGTCATCGAGATCAAGAACGGCTTCGTGCCGGAGGCGGTCCTGGAACAGCTCTACAAGCTGACGCCGATGGAGGAGTCCTTCGGCGTCAACAACGTGGCGCTGGTGGACGGGCAGCCCCTCACGCTCGGCCTCAAGGAGCTCCTGGAGGTCTACCTCGACCACCGCTTCGAAGTGGTGCGCCGCCGCAGCGAGTTCCGGCGCACCAAGCGCCGCGACCGGCTGCACCTGGTCGAGGGTCTGCTCACCGCCCTGGTCGACATCGACGAGGTCATCCGGATCATCCGCTCCAGCGACAACTCCGCGCAGGCGAAGGAGCGCCTGATGGAGCGCTTCTCGCTGAGCGACATCCAGACGCAGTACATCCTGGACACGCCCCTGCGGCGGCTGACCCGGTTCGACCGCATCGAGCTGGAGTCCGAGAAGGACAGGCTCAACGCGGAGATCGCGGAACTCACCCGGATCCTGGAGTCGGACTCCGAGCTGCGCAAGCTGGTCTCCGCCGAGCTGGCCGCGGTCGCCAAGAAGTACGGCACCGAACGGCGCACGGTCCTGCTGGAGGCCGGGGCCACGGCGCCGGTGGCGGCCGTACCGCTCCAGGTGGCGGACGACCCGTGCCGGGTGCTGCTGTCCTCGACGGGGCTGCTGGCCCGTACGGCGAACGGTGAGCCGTTCCCGGCGGAAGCCGGCGGAAAGCGCGCCAAGCACGACGTGATCGTCTCGGCGGTGCCGGCCACCGCGCGGGGCGAGATCGGCGCGGTGACGTCGTCCGGCCGTCTGCTCCGCCTGAACGTGATCGACCTGCCGCAGCTGCCGGAGGCGGCGTCGAACCTCTCGGGCGGGGCCCCGCTCGCGGAGTTCCTCTCCTTGGAGGACGGCGAGACGCTGATCTGCCTCACCACGCTGGACGAGTCCTCACCCGGTCTGGCGCTCGGCACCGAACAGGGTGTCGTCAAACGCGTGGTCCCCGACTATCCGTCCAACAAGGGCGAGTTGGAGGTCATCACGCTCAAGGAGGGCGACCGGATCGTCGGCGCGGTCGAACTGCGCACGGGCGAGGAGGACCTGGTCTTCATCACCGACGACGCGCAACTCCTGCGCTACCAGGCCTCGCAGGTGCGCCCGCAGGGCCGTCCGGCGGGCGGTATGGCGGGCATCAAGCTCACCGAGGGCGCGAAGGTCATCTCCTTCACCGCGGTGGACCCGGCCGCCGACGCGGTCGTGTTCACGGTGGCGGGCTCACGCGGCACGCTCGACGACTCGGTCCAGACGACGGCCAAGGTGACCCCCTTCGACCAGTACCCGCGCAAGGGCCGCGCCACGGGCGGTGTGCGCTGCCAGCGGTTCCTGAAGGGCGAGGACTGCCTGTCCCTGGCCTGGGCGGGCCCCGTCCCGGCCCGCGCCGCGCAGAAGAACGGCACGCCGGCGGACCTGCCGGAGATCGACCCGCGCCGGGACGGATCGGGTGTGTCGCTGCCGAAGACGGTGTCGGTGGTGGCGGGGCCGGTGTAGGTCTGCGGGGGGGTCCAGGTCGGCCGGTCTGCTCCAGGTCGGTCGGGCCGATCTGGGCCGCCGGCAGAGCCGATCGGGCCGGTCCAGACTGCTGGAGCTGGTCCGACCGGTCTAGGCAGGTTCCTCGGGATCCTCTTCCGTCCCCTGGACAAAGCGCAGGACGCCCCACATGCCGGCTTCGTCGGCGGCGTGCGGGGCGTCTGTCATGTCCGCCCGGCACGCTTCCAGTTCCTTGCCGAGGGACTGGGTGTCGATACCCGAGCCGATGAGGACGAGCTGCGTGAGGCGTTCGTCCCCGGCTCCCCAGGGCTCGGGATAGAACCGGAGAAAGCTGCCGACGGCGTGCACGGCGTACCGGTTGCGGGTGTCGTAGGGCCCGAAGTCGACGTACCCCTTGATCCGGTACAGCCCGTCCGGCCTGCTGTCGAGGAAGGCCATGAGCCGACGGGGGTCCATGGGGACGTCGGAACGGAACGACAGGCTGTCGTAGCCGGAGTGCAGGTGGTTGTCGTGACTGTGGTCGCCCTGGTCCCCGTGGTCGTCGAGGTCGTCGAGGTCGTCGAGGTCGTCGAAGGAGAGCTGTCCGATGCGCTCCTCGCTGGGGCGGCAGTCGAACAGGAACTCGGGGTCGATACGGCCGTACATGGCGGGGACGACGGCGGCGTGCTCGACAAGGGTGTGCACAGTGGCGAGGACACGCTCGGCGTCCCGGCGGTCCGCCCGGTCCAGCTTGTTGACGACCACCAGGTCGGCGAGGGCGAGGTGACGGTCGAGCTCGGGGTGCTTGGCGCGGGTGTCCTGAAACTCGGCGGCGTCGACGACCTCGACGAGACCGCCGTAGACGATGCCGGGCTCCTCGCTGGCGAGGACCATGCGGACGAGTTCCTGCGGCTCGGCGAGCCCGCTGGCCTCGATGACGATGACGTCGATGCCGGCGTCGGGGTGGGCGAGCTTGGCGAGGTAGCCGTCGAGCTCACTGACGTCGACGGCGCAGCACAGGCAGCCGTTCCCGAGAGAGACGGTGGAGTCGCCGAGCGCACCGGCGACGGCCATGGCGTCGATCTCGATGGCGCCGAAGTCGTTGACGACGGCGCCGATTCGGCTGCCGCCGCTGCGGTGGAGGAGATGATTGAGGAGGGTGGTCTTGCCGGAACCAAGGAATCCGGCGAGGACGACGACCGGGATCTGCCGGGGGCTCCCGCTCGGCTGACTCAACGTACGACCTCTTTCGCGCTGCTGCGTGCACCGGATCGCGGTCCCGGCGCACTGACGAGCTCTGAATGCCGGACCAGGATACGAGCCGGAACAAACCCGCCGAAGTGAACGATTGTTAGCAGCACTTGCGGGGCAGACGTTGGGGAAGGCGCCGGTTCGTGCGACCCTCGCTTCCCTCCGTGCGCCTCCTCTCCGCCTCCCCCGCCGATCAGAGCCGCTCGGCACCCTGGGAGACGGCAAGCGCCGCCCACCGCTCGCCGGTCCCCATCAGTCGACCCGCACCCCGACGACCGGCGGACGGCCGCCTGATCCGGGGGTTGACATGGCCACACAGAGTGCAGGCGCACGGAGGATCGTTTCGGCTGCGGTATCAGGGTTTGCAGCCATAACTCGTGCCGTCACAGCGCCAGGCACGCGCCATCACAGGAGAGCAATGCTCACCGAACAACACCGACTCCACTTCGATCTGCTCTGCAAGGCCATGAGTGATCCAGCACTGGCAGCAGTCCTCGACACCTACGAGGCCGAAATCCCCTTGGAGAAGCAGCGGCAGTTCCTCTTCGCGAACGCCCTGTACACCAACGCGCTGTATTTCCATCGCATCGGAGCCCTGACACGCGCGGAGCTGTTCGGGCATCTCCGCGTCATCTGCCAGAACGAGATCTTCCAGGAGTACTGGGCGGCGACCCAGCATCACCGCAAGAGCCTTCCCGACACGTCGGAGGAGGCCGAACTGGGTCGCATGATGGACGACTTGATCCGCGAGCAGGCCGACGCCGACAGTGACGAGTGGTGGGTGGTGGGCGAACCGCCCGACGAACCTTCCTGAGGATGAGCGCTCGCCTCGCGCTCCGTGGCAGCCCATGGGAGTCGGGACGGCGCGTGAACATCACTGCCGGCACCCGGTCGCCGTCGACTCCACCGCGCGAGGCGTGGAGTCGACGGCCCCCGTTTCGACAGATCACGGGAGCCGGCCGTGCGCCCCACGAATTCCCTACGCAACCGTTCGCGCGGTGACACCAATGCGACCGCATTCGCCCTCAGATACCAGACGCAGGAGGGCAATTCACTCGACTGACACAGGCCCGTGAGCATCAACGGCATCCCAAGCCGCTATGTTTTGACTGCCTGTCCTACGGGTATCCAAGCGCGCACCCATGGCTCGGATCTGCCCGCCTCCGCTGAATCACCCCGCCTCGGAGGCACCCGCCTCCGAGGAGACCACTCGGAGCCCCTTCCGTGACTCCGAGTTAGGTTGGTATCTCTCCGTGAAAATCGTGCGACGTGTGGGGGCTTCTCCGCGGGAGCGCGGCAGCGCTTCTGGCCAGACCTGCCCCGACATCTTCGAGCTCAGTGACGGCAACTTCGCCGTGATTGGGCGAGAGGCCACCGAGGAACTCGATCCGGAGCTCCCGCCCGACGCCGCACGAGCAGACTACGAACGAATCGTGGTCATCACCCGAGAGACCTTGCTGAGGGCGAAGAGCGACATTCCAGATGCATAGCACTGGCCCTACGGCGGACGACGTAAAGCCATCCGCCGACGGCCTTCCACAGGCAGTGACCCAGAGCCGAGAACCCGGCATCGACCCGATGCCGGGCCTCTTCGTGACTTGGCTCGCGACTCACGCGGCTGGCACCGCCACCGGCGCCTCCACCCCCACATACCGCGCCACCGGCCGAATGATCTTCGAGTCCGCCGCCTGTTCCAGGATGTTCGCGCTCCACCCCACCACCCGCCCCGCGGCAAAGGTGGGCGTGAACATCTCGCGCGGCAGCCCGCACAGCTCCATGACCACGCCCGCGTAGAACTCGACGTTGGTGTGCAGCTCCCGCCCCGGCTTCAACTCGGCCAGGATCGCCTCCACCTGACGTTCCACCTCGACGGCGAAGTCCACGCGCGAGCCACCGAACCGCTGCGCGACCTCCCGGAGCATCCGGGACCGGGGGTCCTCCGTCCGGTAGATCGCGTGGCCGAAACCCATGATCCGGTCGCCGGCCAGTACACGTTCCCGGATCCATGGGTCGATCCGGTCCGGCGTGCCGATCGCGTCCAGCGTGTCCAGCGCCCTGCTCGGCGCACCCCCGTGCAGCGGTCCGGACAGCGCCCCCACCGCCCCGACGAGGCATGCCGCCACATCCGCCCCCGTCGATGCCACCACCCGAGCCGTGAAGGTTGATGCATTGAATCCGTGATCAATAGTTGAGATCAAGTACTGCTCGATTGCCCGGGCCCGCGCCTGCTCCGGCTCCGAACCCGTCAACATGTAGAGGTAGTTCCCGGCGTACGAGAGGTCCTCACGCGGCTCCACGGGCTCCAGCCCCGCACCCAGCCGGTACAGCGCCGTGAGCAGCGTGGGTACGGCCGCGGCCGCCACGACCGTGTCCCGTCGCCGCCCCTCGGGGTCGATGTCGTAGACGGGACGGAACCCCTTCGCCGCCCCGAGCAGCGACAGCGCGCTCCGCATCCCCGCGAGCGGCCCCGATGCCCCGCTCGCCGCCGCGATCGCGGGCAGCGCCGCCCGCACCTCGTCCGGCAACCGCCGCAACGCCGCCGTCTCGGCACGGAAGGCCGAACCCTGTGCCGCGTCCGGCAGCTCACCGCGGACCAGGAGATGCCACACGTCCTCGAAGCTGCGGGTCTGCGCAAGCTCGACGGCCGAGTACTGGCGGTAGTGATAGAACCCCTCACGCCCTCGCACATCCCCGACCTCGGTGTCTGTGACGACGACTCCGGCGAGCCCTCGCGGCACATCGATGCGAGTGGTTTCAGACCTGTTGACCGACATGATTCCTCCCTGGACTTGATTCGACTCTCCATGGTTGACTCATGCGCTGTCAATATTGACTCAATCAATATGAGATCAACACACGCCATCAACCATCTCGGCTGCGGATACGGTGACCTCTTATGCGCGATCAAGACGCCCACCCCGGCTCCGCCGAACACCGGCTCAGCACCAAGGAAGCCGCCGAACTGCTCGGCGTGAAGCCCGAGACCGTGTACGCCTACGTCAGCCGCGGCCAGCTCAGCAGCCGACGCGTCCCCGGCGGCCGGGGCAGCACCTTCGACACAAAGGAGGTGGAGACCCTCGCGCGACGCAACCGCCGGGAGAGCGGCGGGAATCCGGGCAGCGGCGGCGAACTGTCGGTACGGACCCGCATCACGTTCATCGACCGGGACCGCTACTACTTCCGCGGCGTCGACGCGACGGAACTGGCGGCACGCCACTCCTACGAAGAGATCACGGAGTGGCTCTGGACAGGACAGCTGCGCCCGGGCGTCACCTTCACGGCACCCGACTCCTCCGTGCAGGCGGCGCGCCGTGCCGTGGACGCGCTGCCCGAGCACACCAGCCCCACCGACCGGTTGCGCGTCGCGGCGATCGCCGCGGCCGCCGCCGACCCGTTGCGTTTCGACCTGTCCGAGGAGGCCGTGCTCGGCACCGCCCGCACCCTCATCCCCACGCTCGTCGCCGCCCTGCCACCCGTCACACGCGACCGGCGCCGCGACGACGGCCCCCTGGCCCACCGGCTCTGGACCCGCCTGAGCGGCCGCAAGCCCGACGAGGCGTCCCTTCGCGCTCTGGACACCGCGCTCGGCCTGCTCGTCGACCACGACCTCGCCGCCTCGACCCTCGCGGTACGGGTCGCCGCGTCGGCCCGCGCGCACGCGTACGCGGCCGTTTCCGCCGGGCTCGGCGTCCTGGAGGGCCCCCTGCACGGCGCGGCCAGCGGGCTGGCCCACAAACTGCTGCTCGACGTGCTCGACCAGGGCGACGCGGCCCCCGTGATCGCCGAGGAGCTGCGGGCCGGCCGGCGCATCCCCGGCCTCGGCCACCGGCTCTACCCCGGCGAGGACCCACGCGCGCGTGCCCTGTTCGCGCTTCTGGAGGAGATCCCGCGCGCGGAGCCCGCCCTCCTTGCTGCCCGCGACATCGTGGCCACCACGGCCCGGCACGCCCCCCTGCACGCCAACGTGGACCTCGCCCTCGCCGTGCTGACCGCCTCCTCCGGCATGCCCTCCACGGCGGGCGAGACGGTCTTCGCCGTCGCCCGGACGGCGGGCTGGATCGCCCACGCCCTGGAGGAGTACGGCGAGCGCCCGCTGCGCATGCGCCCGAGCGGCATCTATGTGGGCCCGAAGCCACCGCAGCCGCTGCCCGAGCAGTGACTCCGCAGGAGGCACGGCCGCACCCGTCCGCTCCCCGGCTCCGACCGGATCGAAAGTCGCCGCGCGCCAAGTCAGGTTAGGCTCACCTCTGTGAGTACCTGCACAACGGTCTCGCACGACCTCGACGAGCCCGTTTCCGGAACCGCGGCCACCGCGCGGACCTGGCTGCTCCTGGAGCAGCCCGGCCCCTGGGGCGCCAAGGCTCTCACCTCGAGCCACCTGGACCCCGCGCTCGGCCGCGCTTTGGAAGCTGCGGCGAAGGACACGGGCGTACGCATCGCCCTGATCCGCCGCCCAGGGCGGCACGCCGACAGTGGCGCCCCCACGGTCCGGCAGGTGTACGCGGCCCACACCGTGCCCGGCAACGTGTGGCTCCGCAGCGCGACGACCCGTGACCCGCGGGACCTGCTCGACCTGGATCTCGCCGCGCTCGGCAGGGGTGACCACACCTCCTTCGACGCCGCCCTCCAAGGGCGCGCCCACACCGGCGATCCGCTCGCACTCGTCTGCACCAACGGCAAGCGGGACCGCTGCTGCGCCCTCCTCGGCCGTCCGCTCGCCGCGGAACTGGCTGCCTCGGGAGTGGAGGGCGTCTGGGAGGTCACCCATCTGGGTGGTCACCGTTTCTCGCCGACGGTGCTCGTCCTGCCGTACGGCTACGCCTACGGCCGTGCCGAGGCCCACACCGTCAAGCAGGTCCTCCACAGCGTCCAGGAGGGCCGGATCGTGGTCGAGGGGTGCCGCGGGAGCTCCGCCTGGGAGCGGCCCGGCCAGGCGGCCGAGCTGGCCGTGCGCAGGGCCGTGGGCGAGTACACGGCGGAGGCGCTGACGGTCGTACGGACCGACGGCACGGCTCCGCACTGGGAGGTGACCATCGCGCACGTCGACGGCCGCCATTGGCGCGTCCTCGTGGCACAGACGGCCTCGCTGCCGCCTCGCCCGGAGAGCTGCGGAGCGTCCGTGCTCGGCTCGCCCGCGCGGATGGACGTGGTGACGGTGCGGGAGTTGACCACCTCGACGGTCCTGGCGAGCTGACCGCCCAAGAACCCCGTCCACACATTGATCAAGAGATCCATGCCACACCTCCGGCGATGGATCCGGCGCCCCCACGTACCTTCATGGGTATGAGCCGCACTCCCCCCGCCCGACGCCTGCGCCTGGGCCTGCCCCGCCGCGTGTTCTCTCAGGTGCTCCTGATGCAGCTGGCGATCGCCGCGGGAGTCGCGGTGCTCGCGACCGGGCTCTTCCTGGCCCCGCTGAGCAACCAGCTGGACGACCAGGCGATGCGCCGGGCGCTCGCCATCGCCCAGACCACCGCCGCCGAGGCGCAGATCGCCGAGCAGGTCAAGGACACGCCCCCGCTCCCCAGTGGCCCCGTCCAGAAGGAGGCGGAGCGGATCCGCCGGGCGACCGGGGCCGAGTACGTCGTCGTGATGGACTGGCGGGGCGTGCGCTGGTCGCATCCGACCCGCGGTGAGGTCGGCAGGATCGTCTCCACCGACCCCGGCCAGGCTCTGGCGGGCAAGGAGATCATGCAGATCGACAGCGGCACCCTGGGCCGCACCGCCCGCGGCAAGGTCCCGCTGTACGACAGCCAGGGCAAGATCGTCGGGGCGGTCTCCGTCGGCATCGCCTACGACAGCGTGCGCGCCCGGCTGATCCACGCGATCCCCGGGCTGTTCGCCTACGCCGGCGGGGCCCTCGCCGTCGGTGCGCTCGCGGCCTGGCTCATCTCGCGCCGCGTCCAGCGCCAGACCCGCGATCTGGCCTTCTCCGACATCTCCGGTCTCCTCGCCGAGCGCGAGGCCATGCTGCACGGCATCAGGGAGGGTGTCGTCGCCCTCGACCGCGCCGGGCGCATCCGCCTGCTCAACGACGAGGCACGGCGGCTGCTGGGCATCGGCGACGAGGCCGTCGGCCGCTCCCCCGACGAGGCGCTCGGGGACGGCCGTACGGCCGACGTCCTGGCCGGACGCGTCACCGGCACCGATCTGGTCACCGTCCGGGGCCAGCGGGTGCTGGTCGCCAACCGCATGCCCACAGACGACGGCGGCGCGGTCGCCACTCTGCGCGATCGCACCGAACTGGAGCAGCTGGGCCGGGAACTCGACTCGACCCACGGCCTGATCGACGCGCTGCGGGCGCAGGACCACGAGCACGCGAACCGGATGCACACACTCCTGGGGCTGCTCGAGCTGGAGATGTACGAGGACGCCGTGGAGTTCGTCGGAGAGGTCGTCGGCGACCACCGGGCCACCGCGGAACAGGTCACCGAGAAGATCGAGGATCCGCTGCTCGCCGCCCTGCTGGTGGGCAAGGCCACCGTCGCGGCCGAACGCGGAGTCGCCCTCTGGGTCTCCGACCGGACCCGGCTGCCGGCGAGGCTGGTCGACCCGAGCGGGTTGGTCACCATCGTCGGCAACCTGGTGGACAACGCCCTGGACGCCGCAGCCGGAGCACCGCACGCACGCGTGGAGGTCGAACTGCGCACGGAGGGCCGTACGGCTGTCCTCAGGGTGCGGGACACCGGGCCCGGGATCCCGGTGGAGCAGCGGGAGTTGGTCTTCACCGAGGGCTGGTCGACCAAGGAACCCCCGGCCCACAGGGGGCGTGGCCTCGGACTCTCCCTGGTGCGCAAGCTCGCCGAGCGCCAGGGCGGCAGCGCGACCGTCGGGGACGCCGGCGGCGGGGGCGCCGAGTTCACCGTCGTCCTGCCCGACGCACTGGCCGAGCCGCAACCCGCTCTCACCGCACCGGCCGCCCAGCGGGCCGCCGAGGAGGAGTCGTGATGATCGAGGTCCTGGTCGTGGACGACGACACCCGCGTGGCGCGCGTCAACGCCGCGTACGTCGAGAAGGTGCCCGGCTTCCGGGTGGCCGGTGAGGCGCACAACGCGGCGGAGGCGCTACGGCAGCTGGAGGCGCTGCCGCACGTCGACCTGGTCCTCATGGACCACTACCTGCCCGACGAGACGGGCCTGGCGGTGGTCCAGGAGATGCGGCGGCGCGGCCACCAGACCGACGTGATCATGGTGACGGCGGCGCGGGACGTGACGACCGTGCAGGCGGCGATGCGGCACGGCGCGCTCCAGTACCTGGTCAAGCCCTTCGCCTTCGCCGGCCTCAGAGCCAGGCTGGAGGCGTACGCCGAGCTGCGCCGCACCCTGGACGGAGGCGGCGAGGCGGAACAGGCCGAGGTGGACCGCATCTTCGGCGCCCTGTCCTCGTCGGCGGAGCCCGACCTGCCCAAGGGACACTCCCCCACCACGGCGGAACTCGTCCGAAGGTCCCTGATGAACGCCGAAGGGCCCCTGTCGGCTCAGGAGATCGCCGAGCGGACCGGGGTGAGCCGTCAGACCGCCCAGCGTTATCTGAAGCTCCTGGAGCGCACGGGACGGGCCAGACTGACCCTCAAGTACGGCGACGCGGGCCGCCCGGAACACCGTTACGTGTGGGCGACCCGCGCGTGAGCAGGTATCTCGTGCACAGCGCCGCGTTCAGCCGGCGTTCTGCGCGGCCTTCCCGACGAACTCCGTCGTGTACGTCCTGTCGAGGTCGACGTCGGCCTTCTGGATGGCCGGGTTGAACGCCTTGAGAACCTTCTCGACGGTCTCGGGACCGTTCTTGGGCATCACGCCGTCCTTGGTGAACATGGGCAGCGTGTTCTTGATGGCCACCGCGTAGAGCAGCTTGTTGCCCTGCGAGTAGTCGGCGGGCATCTTGTCGGCGATCTGGGTCGCGCTGTGGGTGGACATCCACTTGAGCGTCTTGACGAATGCATTGGCCAACTTCTGCACGGTGTCCTTGTGACCGTTGACCCATTCAGTCTGCATGTACAGGCTTGACGAGGGATACGGTCCGCCGAACGCCTCGTCGGAACCCTGGGGCGTGCGCATGTCCAGAAGGACCTTGCCGGCCTTCTTGTCCAGAATCGTCGCGACGGTCGGGTCGGTCGTCATACCGCCGTCGATCGAGCCCTGTTGCAGGGCCGAGATGAAGGTCGGCCCCGCTCCGACGGCCACTGGTGTGAAGTCGCTGACCTTCACGCCGTTCTTGACCGCGAGGTACTTGGTGAGGAAGTCGGTCGAGGAGCCGAGGCCCGTGACGCCGAGCTTCTTGCCCTTGAAGTCCTTGGGCGAGGTGATGTCACCGGCCGCCTTGTTGGAGACGATCTCCACCTCGCCGGGCGCGTGCGAGAACTGTACGACCGACTCCACGTCCTTGCCCTTCACCTGAAGGTCCAGCGTGTGGTCGTAGAAGCCGACGGCACCCTGGACCTGGCCGGAGACGAGCGCGGTCTCGGCCTGGACTCCGGCGGGCTCGCTCAGCAGCTCCACGTCGAGGCCCTCGGAGTCGAAGTAGCCGAGCCGCTGGGTGAGCATCGCGGGCAGGTAGATGACCTTGTCGAGCCCGCCGACCATGATCTTGACCTTGGTTCCCTTGCCGTCGCCCTTGCCGCCGGAGCCGGTCGAGGCGGTGCTCGAGGCGTCGTTGGCGCAGGCGGTGAGGGAGGAGAGGGCGAGCAGGCCGGCTCCGGCCAGGGAGGCGTATCGGGCGGACTTGCGCATGGGGTTCACGTCCTTGTGAGAGGAAGGGGCGCCGCGTCGGATGCTCACGGGCGAGAAGGTGCGGGAGCGGTCGCCGAGAGGCGAGCAGGGGGCAGGGGGCAGGAGGGGCCGTCGGCACGGAAGGGGGGCGCGTCGAAGCGGTCGTCAGCTGTCGGACCCTGAGGGCTTCCAGCGGAAGATGCGGCGCTCGGCGAAGGTGAGCAGCCCTTCGGCGAGGAGTGCGACCACGGCGAGGATGACCATCGCGGCGTACACACCGGCCGCGTTGAAGGTGCCCTGTGACTGTGCGACGAGCAGGCCGATGCCCTTGGTCGCGCCGATGTACTCGCCGACGATGGCGCCGATGAGGGCGAAGCCGAAGCTGACGTGCAGGCTGGTGAAGATCCACGAGGTGGCGGACGGGATGACGACCTGAAGCGTCACCCTGCGGTCGCTCGCGCCGAGGATTCGGGCGTTGGCGACCAGGTTGCGGTCGACCTCGCGAGCGCCCTGGAAGGCGTTGAAGAAGACCGGGAAGAAGACCAGGACGACGGCTGAGGCCACCTTGGAGGCCGGTCCGAGACCGAACCAGATCACAAAGATGGGGGCAAGGACAATCCTGGGTATCGAGTTGAGCACCTTGATGTAGGGACCAAGTACGTCGGCGAGCAAGGTGATCCGCCCCAGCGCGATACCGAAGACCACACCGGCCACCACACCGAAGACCCAGCCCAGCAGCGCCTCGTGCAGCGTGTACCAGATCTGTTCGCCCAGTGACCCGAGCGCGGTCCCGTGTGTGATCCAGGTCCAGATCTGGTCCCAGATCTTCGAGGGCATGGAGAAGTTGAAGGGATCGATGACCTCGGCCCGGGCAAGCAGCTCCCACAGACCGAGGACGGCCACCAGGAGCAGCACCCGGGACACGGTGACGACGATCCGGCGCTTGCGGGCGGCACGCGCGCGTGAGTGCGCGCGGTCCGGCGGGGTCTTGGCCGTGTCCACGACCGGTGTGCTGAGGACCTCAGGCGACATGAGCGGCACCCCTCTCCCGGGTGATGCGGACCTCTTCGCCGAGGGACTCCCAGATCTCGCGGTAGATCTCGATGAACCGCGGCTCCAGACGCACCGACTCGACCTTGCGCGGCCGCGGCAGGTCGATGTCGAACACCTGCTTGACGGTGGCAGGGCCGGCCGTCATCACGACGACCTTGTCGGCCAGCGCGATGGACTCCTCCAGATCGTGGGTGACGAAGACGACGGAGGCGCCAGTGCCCTCCCACAGTTCGAGCAGTTCGTCGGACATCAGGGCCCGGGTCTGCACGTCGAGCGCCGAGAACGGCTCGTCCATGAGGAGGATCTCGGGGTCGTTGACGAAGGTGGCGGCGAGCGCGACGCGCTTGCGCTGGCCACCGGAGAGCTGGTGTGGGTAGCGGTCCTCGAAGGCCGCGAGCCCGACCCGGGCCAGCCACTCCCGCGCCTTCTGCTTCGCCTCGGCCTTGGGCACACCACGGAAACGCGGACCCGCCATCACGTTCGAGAGCACCGTGCGCCAGGGGAAGGTGGCGTCCTGCTGGAAGACGAAACCGACCTTGTCCCCGACTCCGCGGACCGGCTCCCCGACCACCAGGACCTCGCCCTCCGAGGGCTCCTCCAACCCGCTGACCAGCGTCAACGTGGTTGATTTGCCGCAGCCCGTGGGGCCGACGACCGCCACGAACTCCCCACGCCCCACCGTGAGATCGAGTCCCCTGACCGCCGTGTGCAGACCCCCCGACGGGGTCCGGAATGTCTTGCTCGCGCCCCGCAGCTCAATGGCGGGGCTGATGTCTGCGCTCATGGCCGTGGACGGTAGATGTGGCCCACACCACGGCATCAGTCTTCTGGGCGCATGCCGTTCTTTTGCTTGCAACAGCCTGTTGTGCTCATTTTGCGCGCGCTACAACAGCGGAGCCGAAACACGGGCGTTACGCCCGCCAGGCCTTGAGGGAGAGAGGCCCGATGATTGACGTCCTGGTCGTGGACGACGACTTCCGTGTCGCCGAGATCAACGCCAAGTACGTGGGGAAGGTTCCCGGCTTCCGGGTGGCCGCCCGCGCGCACAGCGCCGCCCAGGCGCTGTCCAACGTGCAGCGCGGGACCATCGACCTGGTCCTGCTCGACCACTACCTGCCCGACCAGACCGGCCTCGAACTCGTCCACCGCATGCGGGAACAGGGCCACGGCACCGACGTCATCATGATCACCGCGGCCGGTGACGTGACGACCATCCAGGCGGCGATGCGCCTGGGCGCCCTCCACTACCTGGTCAAACCGTTCACCTTCGCGGCCCTGCGCACCCGTCTGGACTCCTACGCCGCCCTGCGCCGCACCGTCGACCGCGTCGGGGGCCGCGGCATCGCCGGCCAGGAACAGGTGGACCGGATCTTCAGCGCCCTGCGCATGACATCAGCACCGGCCTCCCCCGGTCTGCCCAGCGGCCACTCGGAACCCACGACGGACCTCATCTGCCGCGTCCTCCACCACGCCGACCATCCCCTGTCCGCCCACGAGGTCGCCGCCGAGACCGGCCTGAGCCGCTCCACCGCCCAGCGCTACCTCCGCCACCTCGAACAGGCCGGCCGCCTTCGGCTGTCGCTCAGATACGGCGACACAGGACGCCCGGAGCACCGGTACGCGTGGGTGGCACCCTAGCCCCGCCCTGGCCCTCCTGGCCGCTGCGGACGAGCGGTGAGAGTGCCCGAGCACCTGATGCCGTACGCCTGGAGGACCCAGCGTCGGATGTCGTACGGCGGAGACGCGCGCCGTGCGACGACGCAGGGCGCCGCCCGCTCGACGTCGCCGTCGCTACACGGCCCCCGCCCCCGTCAGTGACCGCACCTCGGTCTCCGCGTGTTTGGCCTCGTCAGCGACCTCCGCCGAGGTGATCGTGCCGAGCCAGCCCGCGACGAAGCCCAGTGGGATGGAGACCAGGCCGGGGTTCTGGAGCGGGAAGTACTGGAAGTCGAGACCAGGGAACAGCGATTCGGGGCTCCCGGACACCACGGGCGACAGCAGCACCAGGGCCAGGGCCGGGACCAGCCCGCCGTAGACGGACCAGACGGCACCCCGGGTGGTGAACCCCCGCCAGAACAGCGAATACAACAGGACCGGCAGGTTTGCGGACGCGGCGACGGCAAAGGCGAGGCCGACCAGGAAAGCCACGTTGAGGTCCCTCGCGAGCAGGCCGAGGGCGATCGCGACCACCCCGATCCCCACGGCGGCGGTCCTGGCCACGGCCACCTCGCTGCGCGGCTTCCCGCGTCCACGCCGTAGCGAGGCGTACAGGTCATGGGCGACGGAGGCCGAGGAGGCGAGCGTGATGCCGGCGACCACGGCAAGGATCGTGGCGAAGGCGACGGCGGCGACGATCGCGAACAGAACCGTTCCGCCCGTGGAGTCGGCACCACCGCCCAGGTCGAGGGCCAGCAATGGGACGGCGGTGTTCCCAGCAGCGTTCGATCCCCTCACTGCTGCGGGCCCGACGATCGCCGCGGCACCGAAGCCGAGGACGATCGTCATCAGGTAGAAACCCCCGATGAGCCCGATCGACCAGACCACCGAACGCCGTGCCGCGCGTGCGGTGGGCACGGTGTAGAAGCGGGACAGGATGTGCGGCAGCCCCGCTGTGCCGAGCACAAGCGCGAGTCCCAGGCTGATGAAGTCGAAGCGCGCGGTCCAGTCCCCGCCGTACTTCAGGCCCGGCGCGAGGAACGACCGGCCATGGCCACTGCGTTCGGCCGCCGTGAGCAGCAACTGATCGAAATCGCCGTGGAACCGCACCAGCACCAGCACGGTCAGCGCCACGGTCCCGCCGAGCAGCAGCACCGCCTTGACGATCTGGATCCAGGTGGTGGCTCGCATCCCTCCCAGGGACACGTAGATCACCATGAGTGCGCCGACCCCGATGACGGTCCAGGACTGTGCCGCCTCACCGGTGCCGCCGAGCAGCAGCGCGACGAGACTGCCCGCGCCGACCATCTGCGCGACCAGGTACAGCACGGACACAGTGACCGAAGAGGTTCCCGCCGCGATCCGCACCGGCCGCTCGTTCATCCGCGCGGCGACCACGTCGGCGAGGGTGAACCGCCCGCAGTTGCGCACCAGTTCGGCGACCAGGAAGAGCACCACCAGCCAAGCCACGAGGAAGCCGACCGAGTAGAGCATCCCGTCGTACCCGAACAGCGCGATGAGCCCGGAGATCCCGAGGAAGGACGCCGCCGACATGTAGTCGCCCGCGATGGCAAAACCATTCTCCATCGGCGAGAACAGCCGGCCCCCCGCGTAGAACTCCTCCGCCGAGCCGTGCCGGTGACGGCTCACCCACGTCGTGATCCCCAGTGTGACCGCGACGAACGCGCTGAACAGGAGCAGGGCCAGAGTCTGGTAGTTCCCCGTCACGATGCAGCACCGCCCCGAGCCGTACGCGTCAGTTCCTGGGTGTCCCAGCGCAGTTCGAGCGCGGCACGGTCCCGGCGCAGCCGCGCATGCCGGGCGTAGGCCCAGGTCAGCAGGAACGTGGTCAGGAACTGTCCGAGTCCTGCGAGCATCGCCACGTTCACCGCGCCCGCCACGGGTCGAGCCATCAGCCCCGGCGCGCTCGTCGCCGTCACGACGTAGGCCACGTACCAGACGAAGAACCCGATCCCCGCCGGGACCACGAATCGCCGGTACCGGCTGCGCACCTCCTGGAAGGCCGCACTGCGCTGCACTTCGAGGTAGACATCGGCCGCGGCCGCCGCCCTGTCCGCGCGCTCCGCGCGTGCCGCGTCAACCGGGGCCACGGGAGTGCCGTCACCGCTCGTCTCGCCCCAGCCGGAGGCGAGCGCGTCGTACCAGGGATCGTCGTACCGCACCCCGGACGCCTCGACGCGAGCCTGATCGTGCCCGTCGTGGGTCTCGGCCGAACTCTCGGCGTCACCCCCGCTTCCGCGGGGACGAGCGTTGCTTGACTGCATGCTCAAGGATGGACAGAACAGGAAGACCCCCGACTCTCCTTCCCCGCGCACTTCACCCCATCAGGTGACTCCTCCCGTCGGTGGCCGCACAAGTCCCTTCGCGTAGGCGTAACGCACCGCCTGTGCACGGTCCTTGAGTCCCGTCTTGGCGAACAGGTTGTTGATGTGCGTCTTCACGGTGGCGGTGGAGACGTGCAGTGCGCGGGCGATCTCCTGGTTGGTGAGCCCTTCGGCGATCAACGCCAGCACCTCGACCTCCCGGGCGGTGAGCCCGTCGGGCGGTTCCACGGAGGTGACCGTCGGCTGAGGCGGCTCGGGTTGCGACAGCCGCTCCAAAAGCCGTCGCTGGATGCTCGGCGAGAGCCCGGCGTCCCCGGAGAGCACGCTGTGCACGGCCCGTACGATCTCGTCGCCTCCCGCGTCCTTGGTGAGATAGCCCCGCGCTCCCGCCTTGAGCGCGGGGAACAGCGAGTCGTCGTCCGCGTACGTCGTCAGCACCACGACCTGCGTGCCGGGGTGCTCGGCCAGGATCCGCCGGGTCGCCTCCACCCCGTCGCAGCGGGGCATGCGCAGGTCCATCAGCACCACGTCCGGGGCGAGTTCCGCGACCAGCTGCACCGCCTGCTCGCCGTCCCCCGCGGCGCCCACGACCTCGATCCCGGGCAGCAGGCCGAGCAACATCACGATGCCTTCGCGGACCACGGTCTGGTCGTCCGCGACGACCACCCGCGCAGGCTTCGTCTGCGCCCCCTCCGTCATACCGGCACCTTCAACGTCACCATGAACCCCTCGTCGTCCGGCCCCGCGTCCAGCGAACCGCCCAGCAGTTCGGCGCGCTCCCGCATCCCCAGCAGACCGTACCCGCCCCCGGCGGTGGTGAGTTCACCCGGCGAACCACCCGAGTCCCGGACCACGAGCGTCACCTGGTCCTCGCCGTACTCGAGCCGCATCCGGACCTTGGCCCCCGGCGCGTGCTTGCGGACGTTGGTCAGGGCCTCCTGGGCGACCCTGCGCACCGCTTGCGATGCCTCGGCCGGCAGGGGCCTGCGCTCACCCGAAATGGTGGCTTCGGCTCTGTCGTCCGTGCCCACGAGCTGACTCAGGAAGTCCTCCAGCGGCGTCATGTCCCCGCGCAGGGCCGACAATGCCTGCCGGGTCTCGGCGAGACCGTCGCGAGCCATGCCCCGGGCCGCGACCACCCTTTCGAGGATCTGGTCCCGGTCGGCTCCGCCCTCTATCAGCAGCCGGGCCGCCTCCAGATGCACCAGCTGGGCCGAGAGGCTGTGTGCCAGCACGTCGTGGATCTCCCGGGCGATACGGGCCCGCTCCCCGAGTGCCGCGGACTCCGCCTCGGCCGCTCGGGCCGCCCTCTCCTGGGTGAGCAGCCGCTGGGCACTGCCGCGTGCCTCGGCGTCCAGCCGCAGGACGTAGCCGGCCAGGGCGAGTCCCGTGGTGGTGGCCAGGGTGGTCAGCCATGCGTCGTCGTTGACCGCGGCGTACAGGGCGAGGGCGACCACGGCCACCGGCAGGGCGGCGGCGATGGGCAGCCGCTCCAGCGCGGTGATGGCGCAACCGCACCACAGGACCAGGGCGATCACTCCGAAGTCGGAGGCCTGGGCGACGACCCCGATCGCCAGAAGGACGCCGTAGAGCGCCAGGGAGGGCCAGAGCCGGTGCGCCAGGGTGGTGCGGAAGAGTGCCCAACCCACGACCGTGGCCGAAAGGATCGCAGCCACCGCCACGAGCACGCCCCAGCCACGGACATGGGTGCCGTTGAAGGCCCCCCACAGCAGCATGGCGAGCACCAGCGACCGTGTGACCCAGCCGAGCACCCGCCGGGGGCGCGTGGCCGCCTCACGGGTGAGCGCCTCCCGGGAGGGCCAGCGGGTCCAGCTGTTCTCCGTCACCCGCGTACCTTCCCCGTGGACTCGAACATGGGCTCACCGTACGACGGTGCGGGGACAACGGTCGGGCGCAGGGACTGCGCACGCCGGACCAGGATCGCGGAGCGCACCAGGAGGGTGGCGGCCAGAGCGAGCAGCAGCGCGGAGGAGTCCTGGTGGACACCTATCGCCGCACCGAGCGCGAAGAGGCCGACTCGCAGTCCGATGCCGACGCACCAGACGGCTCCGCTCGCTTTGGTGCTCCTGCTCCACACCGTCCCGTTCGGCTCGGTCCATATGCGGCTGGTCCAGGCCCAGCCGGCTCCGATGGCGAGACCTGTGAGCAGCTCGGCGACGAGCAGAGTGAGCGATGCTGTGTGGTGCCGGTGGTCCACCAGTCCCGCCTCCCGGAGCGCCACAACGGCCAGGATCACGGGGAGCAGCCACCAGCGCCGCCCGGTGTCGATCCGGTTTGCGCGGAACTGCCGGGTGATCACCACGATCACTGCGACCACGATCAGCAACGCGTCGACGAGCCCGGACATCACAGCCTCCGTGAGCGAGGAAGGGACTGCCGGCTGCGGATGCCGCCGACACCTTCGAAGCTACGGAAATCCGCAGGTCGGGAGATCGGAGCCGGGGTGGATCACGGGTGGATTCCGCAGCGGGTGCGCCCTCCACCCTCGGGTGGAGACGCCCCGGCCGATGGCGGCTGGACCTGCGCACAACGTGAGAAGTGACCGCCGAGTCGGACGCTGATCCGCCAGCCGTCGAAACCGTCGAGTGAGCACCCGCCCCGCGGGCCTGCCAGGCAACGCAATCAACGAACCTGCATCAACCGTCGCCGACGCCCGTCCGGCAGGCATCGACCGCCGGCCGGCACCGGCAGCTTCGGCCGCCGGGCCCGGCTCGCATTGCACCCGCGGCCATCACCCGTCCCCAAGGGCGAAAAGGCCGCGCCGATCACCCACCCCGACCACACCCACGTAAGCCGCCCGCCCCGGCCACAAATCCCGGAGGCTCGATACGCGCAACCGCCAAACCCGCCCGAACCCCGGGCGAGGCCAGTCGCAGCCCCGCCCGAGCCCAGCGACTACGCGTCGATGCGCGACCGGTCGAGTGTGGCGGCCGACCCGGAGATGAACTCCTTCCGGGGCGCCACGTCATTGCCCATCAGCAGATCGAAGACCTGCTCGGCGGCCTCGAGATCGGCGAGGTTGATCCGGCGCAGGGTCCTGTGCCGGGGGTCCATCGTCGTCTCGGCCAGCTGGTCTGCGTCCATCTCGCCGAGGCCCTTGTACCGCTGGATGGAGTCCTTGTACCGAACCCCCTTGCTCTGGAACTCCAGCAGCTTCTCGCGCAGCTCGCGGTCCGAGTACGTGTAGACGTACTTGTCCTGCCCCTTCTTCGGCTGGACCAGCTCGATCCGGTGCAGCGGCGGCACCGCCGCGAACACCCGGCCCGCCTCGACCATGGGCCGCATGTAGCGCTGGAACAGCGTGAGCAGCAGGCAGCGGATGTGCGAACCGTCGACGTCGGCGTCGGTCATCATGATGATCTTGCCGTAGCGGGCGGCGTCGATGTCGAACGTCCGGCCCGACCCCGCCCCTATGACCTGGATGATCGCGCCGCACTCGACGTTCTTGAGCATGTCGGTGACGGACGACTTCTGAACGTTGAGGATCTTGCCGCGGATCGGCAGCAGCGCCTGGAACTCGGAGTTCCGGGCGAGCTTCGCGGTACCGAGCGCGGAGTCCCCCTCGACGATGAACAGCTCGCTGCGGTCGACGTCGTCGCTGCGGCAGTCGGCGAGCTTGGCCGGCAGCGTGGAGGACTCCAGGGCCGTCTTCCGGCGCTGGGCGTCCTTGTGCTGGCGGGCCGCGATGCGCGTGCGCGCGGCGGCGACTGCCTTCTCCATGACGACTCGGGCCTGGGCCGCGGCGTCCCGCTTCGTGGACGTCAGGAAGGCCTTGAGCTCCCTGGAGATGACGGTGTTCACGATGCGGCGGGCCGCCGAGGTGCCGAGGACCTCCTTGGTCTGGCCCTCGAACTGGGGCTCGGCCAGGCGGACGGTGACGACCGCGGTGAGGCCTTCGAGAGCGTCGTCCTTGACGATGTCGTCCTCGGCCACGCGCAGCAGCTTCTTGGCACGCAGCACTTCGTTCATCGTGCCGGTGACGGCCGTCTCGAAGCCGGCCACGTGGGTGCCGCCCTTGGGGGTGGCGATGATGTTCACGAACGACTTCAGGGTCGTGTCGTATCCCGTGCCCCAGCGCATCGCGACATCGACGTCGAGCTCACGGGTGACCTGGGTCGGGGTCATCTGGCCGTGTTCGTCCAGGACCGGGACAGTCTCCCTGAAGGTGCCCTGGCCGGAGAAGCGGAGGACGTCGTTGACCGGCTTGTCGGCGGCCAGGTACTCGCAGAACTCGCTGATGCCGCCGTCGAAGCGGAAGGACTCCTCGCCCTTGCTGCCGCCCTCGCCGAGACCGAACTCGTCACGGACGACGATGGTCAGGCCGGGCACCAGGAACGCCGTCTGGCGGGCGCGCTGGTGGAGGTTCTCCAGGGAAAGCTTGGCGTCCTTGAGGAAGATCTGACGGTCGGCCCAGTACCGCACACGCGTGCCGGTCCGGGTCTTGGGGATCTTCTTGGTCTTGCGCAGGCCGCTCGTGGCGTCGAACTTTGCGTCGGGCCCGGTCGCCGCGAAGGCACCCGGCACGCCGCGTCGGAAGCTGATCGCGTGCGTGTGGCCGCTGCGGTCGACCTCGACGTCCAGTCGCGCGGACAGGGCGTTGACCACGGACGCGCCCACACCGTGCAGACCGCCGGAGGCCGCGTACGAGCCGCCTCCAAACTTGCCGCCGGCGTGCAGCTTGGTCATGACGACCTCGACACCGGACAGGCCGGTCTTGGGCTCGACGTCGACGGGGATGCCCCGGCCGTTGTCCCGGACCTCCACGGAGGCGTCGTCGTGGAGGATCACCTCGATGTGGTCGCAGTACCCGCCCAGGGCCTCATCGACGGAGTTGTCGATGATCTCCCACAGGCAGTGCATGAGGCCACGGCTGTCGGTCGAGCCGATGTACATACCCGGGCGCTTGCGTACGGCCTCGAGCCCCTCGAGGACGAGCAGGTGCCGCGCGGTGTAGTTGGAACCGTCCCGGTCTGCTCCTGCCAGCAGAGCTGTGGACGGCACGGACGTCTCGGCGGTCACGCGGTTCGCTCCTCGCTGAATTTCAGATGGGGCCCTTCTGGGTAAGGGCGCGGCTTCGGTAGCCGCCATGAGGGTACCGAGGCCTGGTAGAGCCGTTGTAACGCCACCCTCGTGCGGAAGACAGACTAATCCAGAGTCGCATACCTGTTCGATCCCTCGAAGGGGTGAAGTACATATCACGTTCCCTCAGGGGCATGAACCATTTAGGCTCCGGGCACGTCCTCATGAACAACCGGCAACCCAGCCGGCGGGACCGACCTTGACCGACCAGCGCGAAACCGTAAGACACACAGACACGCAATACGGCACATTCGCCGCCAAACCGGCAGCAGCCAGCCGTCCGGAAAATTTCTCTCTGGGAGAAGCCCCGAGCGGGAACGTTTTGGGGCTGGTTGGATGTTGACCCTGGTACGACAGCTCGTCGAGCTAGAGAAGAGGCGACGTGACTACTGTTCTGACCCCCGCGAGCCCGTTGACGGCCGCAGACCGCTGCGACCGCTGCGGCGCCCAGGCGTACGTACGCGTCGTCCTGATCAGCGGCGGAGAACTGCTCTTCTGCGCCCACCACGGTCGCAAGTTCGAGCCGGAACTCAAGAAGATCGCCGCTGAGATACAGGACGAGACGGAGCGGCTCACGGCCGTTCCCGCTAACGCCTCCGAAGAAGAGCGCTGACACTCGCGTCCACGACGAGCCGGCGCCGACACAGGTCGGCATAAGGGCGGCTGCCCCTGCTCCCAGGGGCAGCCGCCCTTGCTCATGGCTCGTACGAGACCGCTCAGCGCCCCTGAGGCGCTCCTCCACCGTTCCGCGCTGCCGAGGCGGACCCTCCGGGCCCCTGCTGGTCCAGAGTCCGCATGATGTCGGACACACGCGTGTAGACGCCGGGCCAGCCCGCACGCCCGCAGCCGTTCCCCCAGGACACGAGTCCGACCAGCTTGCCCTGCGCGACCAGCGGACCCCCGCTGTCCCCTTGGCAGGAGTCGCGGCCGCCACGCTCCTCCCCGGCGCACAGCATGCTGTCGGCGAGGTAGGTGCCCTCGGCCGTACCCGGATAGGCCTCACGGCAACGCGTGTCCGACATCACATGCACCTGCGCGGCCCGCAGGCTTCGGGCGTAGTCACCCCCGCCCGTGATGTCGCCCCAGCCGTACACCGTGGCGGGCGTCCCCGCCGCGTATGCGGGATCACCGGTGGCCGCCATGCCGATCACGGCGTTCTGCGGCACGGGCTGTGCGAGAGTGATGACCGCGAAGTCCCCCGCGTTGGTCTGCGGGTCATATCCGGGATTCACCCAGACCTCGCGTACGGCGATCTCCGCTCCCTGGTCCGAGAGCAGGTCCGTACGGCCCGCGATGACCCGGAGGTCGCGCACCCGCTCCGGTGGCGCTCCCAGCACGTTCTCGCCCATGCAGTGGGCCGCGGTGAGCACCGTGGTCGGGTCGACAGCGACACCGCCGCAGAACTGCCCGGCACGCGTACCCCCGAACCGGTCACGGCTGGACAGAGCCACGGTCCAGGGTGCCGTTGACACATCGACCGGGAATCCCCCGACGACAATGCTGTCGGCCGCCACAGGGGCGGCCGACACCAGCGGTATGGCCGCGGCAAAGGCCGCCAGAACCAGCGGCCGGGTCAGCGGCCGGGTCAGCGTCCGGGCAATGGAACAACGCATGCATGCTCCTCACTCCGTGTGGTGATCGGAAACCCAGAGTCATGCAGGGCGCCTGTGCGCGCAGCACGAAGGCCCGGCCCCTGGGCAGGGACCGGGCCTTCGGTGTCGTACGACCAGGACCTAGTCGAGGTAGTCGCGCAGCACCTGCGAACGCGACGGGTGGCGCAGCTTCGACATGGTCTTCGACTCGATCTGGCGGATGCGCTCGCGCGTGACGCCGTACACCTTGCCGATCTCGTCGAGGGTCTTCGGCTGACCGTCGGTGAGACCGAAGCGCATCGAGACGACGCCCGCCTCGCGCTCGGACAGGGTGTCGAGCACGGAGTGCAGCTGCTCCTGAAGGAGCGTGAAGCTGACCGCGTCGGCCGGGACGACGGCCTCGGAGTCCTCGATGAGGTCACCGAACTCGCTGTCGCCGTCCTCGCCCAGCGGGGTGTGCAGGGAGATGGGCTCGCGGCCGTACTTCTGGACCTCGATGACCTTCTCCGGGGTCATGTCGAGTTCCTTGGCCAGCTCCTCCGGGGTGGGCTCGCGGCCCAGGTCCTGGAGCATCTGGCGCTGCACGCGTGCGAGCTTGTTGATGACCTCGACCATGTGCACCGGGATACGGATGGTGCGGGCCTGGTCGGCCATCGCGCGGGTGATCGCCTGACGGATCCACCAGGTGGCGTACGTGGAGAACTTGTAGCCCTTGGTGTAGTCGAACTTCTCGACCGCGCGGATCAGACCGAGGTTGCCCTCCTGGATGAGGTCCAGGAAGAGCATGCCGCGGCCGGTGTACCGCTTGGCCAGGGAGACCACCAGGCGGAGGTTGGCCTCCAGGAGGTGGTTCTTGGCGCGGCGCCCGTCCTCGGCGATGATCTCCAGCTCGCGCTTGAGCTTCGGAGCCAGCTTGTCGGCGTTGGCCAGCTTGTCCTCGGCGAACAGACCGGCCTCGATGCGCTTGGCGAGTTCGACCTCCTGCTCGGCGTTGAGCAGGGGGACCTTGCCGATCTGCTTGAGGTAGTCCTTGACGGGGTCGGCGGTGGCGCCGGCGACGGCGACCTGCTGGGCCGGAGCGTCGTCCTCGTCGTCGTCGGAGAGGACGAAGCCCTTGTTCTCGGCCCCCTCCTCTTCCTCTTCGCCGGGCTTGATCTCCTCGAGGACCTCTTCCTCGATGACCTCGGCGTCGTCCTTCTTGGCGGTCGTCTTCTTGGCCGCCGCGGTCTTCTTGGTGGCGACCGTCTTCTTCACGGCCGCCTTCTTGGTGGCGACCGCCTTCTTCACGGCGGGCTTCGTGGGCTCCTCGCCCTCGACAGCGGGCTCGGCGGCGGGAGCCGCAGGGGTGGCGGTGGCGGTGGCCTTCTTCGTGGTCACCGTCTTCGCCGCGACCGTCTTGGTGGCGGTGCGCTTGGCCGGACTCTTCGCTGCGACGCTCTTTCGGGTGCGCTTGGGCTCCGCGGCACTGACCATCAGCGTCACACCCTCTTCCTCGAGGATCTGGTTGAGGCTGCGCAGTACGTTCTTCCACTGAGTGGCCGGAATCTGGTCAGCTTCGAAGGCCCGACGCACGTCGTCGCCGGCGATCTGCCCCTCAGCCTTTCCCCGCTCAATGAGAGCCATGACAGAGACGGACTCGGCGATCTCCGGCGGGAGCGTACGGGATGTGCTGGCCGACACGAACAACCTCTCGGAACGTTGGAAAACGGCTTCCGGCCCCGTCCATGGCGGACAGGAGCCGACCACCGACCTGGGAAGGGCCGACGGCGCGGGCGGGGGCCGGGGAAGATGCACAGCGCCTTGAACGGCGTCCGTATTCCCTCCGCGGCTGTCACCTCTTAGGTCATCGCGCTGTTTCCACGAGCGTTACGCCCAATCCGCGTGGCCCGAGTCACACCCCGTAAGTAACCAAAAACGGTCAGACGTGGGCAGACATGGTCAGCCGGTTGCTCCGGTCGGCGATGCCAGGAAATGCTCTCACCCCTGCGCGCCGTCGGACCCCGCAGGGTCCCTGTAGACCCTGCGGGGTCCGACGGCGGCGGTTCGACGGCCGAACGATGCTGCGGAAAGGGGAAGGCATCCCCGGCCGCGCCGCCCGCTGCGCGCGGTCAGTGCTCGCGCGGGGCGGGCACCACGCGCTCCACCTCGGGGTGGACGATCAGAAGTTGCCGCATGGCCGCCTCGGCCGCCATGCCGTCGCCGGTGGCGAGTGCGTCGACGATCCGGCCGTGGTGCGCCAACGACGACTCGTTCGGCCGGTCACATCCGGTGACCGGGCCGCCGGAGACCTGGAGGGCGGCCGAGACGATCCCGGAGAGGTGCTCCAGCATGCGGTTGCCCGCAACCTGGATGAGCAAGGAGTGGAACTCGGCGTCGGCGCGGGAGAAGGTGATCGCGTCGCCCTGGTTCATGGCGTGCCCCATGATCTCGACCATGTCGCCGAGGCGCTGCTGGATGTCGTCACGGCCGTGTCCGGCGGCCAGGCGCGCGGCGAGCGGCTCGATCGTCCAGCGCAGCTCACTCAGCTCGCGGCGCTGATCGTCGCGCTGCGGTCCGAAGGCCCGCCACTCGATGATGTCCGGGTCCAGGAGGTTCCAGTCACTGACGGGACGCACGCGCGTGCCGACGTTCGGGCGGGCACTGACCAGGCCCTTGGCCTCAAGGACGCGGAGCGACTCACGGACGACAGTGCGGGAGACCTCGAAGCGCTGTCCGATCTCCTCGGGGACGAGCGGACGGTCGGCGCCCAGATCACCGGAGACGATCATCTGTCCGAGCTGCTGGACGAGTTGGCCGTGCAGTCCGCGCCCACGGCTGCCGGCAGCTCGTCGGCCCACGCGGCCCAGCTCCGGGTCCGAGCCGTCCCACATGGGGGCTCCGACGCGGCCGACGGCCGGGGCCTCGGCGTAGGGGTAGCGGTCGAGTTCGCCCGGGCCGGCCAGACCGGAGTCGGCGGAGCGGGCGGCGGTCATCATGGTGTGCGCAAGGGTACTCACGGATCCTTTGTCGGCGTCGCCTCCAACTCCCTTGAGGTCTTTGGTGAAAAGCACACGAAAGGGTGATCGCTCACCCCGTCGCAATTGACGCCTTATCGGAAAGAAATGCGCTTTCACCGGGGAGTTGTGCGCACGTCGGGACCGGAACGGCACGGACGGTCGTCATCGGACCCTGCCGCGCAGGCTCGTGAGCAGATATGCACACAGCAGCGCGGTCAGCGACAACGTCATTGCGCCACCCACAGGTTGAACGATCACTCGCACCGCTCCGGCCAGATAGCGCCCTCCACCAAAGGGCCACTGGATCAGGAAGACCTCACGCAACCGCGCGGCCAGTCCTGCCGCGGTCCGCACGGACGCCCCCTCCAGGGCCCTCTGTACGAGGGGTACGCCGAGGACGGGCACCGAGACCACCGCTGCGAGCCCGGCCGTGGTCGACCGGAAGATGCCGGCGGCCAGGACGCCTGCCCAGGCGCACCCGATCACGAGTCCGATCCAACTCGCGCTCAACACCACCCAGTCGCCGGGAACTTCCGTGAGCTCCCGTCCGTAGACGAGGTACAGCACTTCGGCGTCGCAGCCCACCGCGAGAAGAGCCAGCAACAGCGCGGTGACCGCGGCGACGACGAGTTTCGCGGCGAGCAGCCCCAGCCGACGGGGTACGGTGCCGCGGTCCGCGGCCAGGGCGGGGTGGCGGAACTCGTCGCCGAAGGCGAGCGCGCCGAGCAGTCCCGCTCCGAGAGCCGCAGGGGGCAGCGGCAGTTGCCTGGGCCATGCGGCCAGCAGGCGGGCCTGCGGGGTGTGACCGACCCGTGCCAGGAGTACGGCGGTGAGGGCGGACGTCACGAGTACGGCCGCGGCGGTGAGGAAACCGGTCCCGATCCCCGTCGCGCGCCGGAGTTCGTAGCGAAGAGGGCGAAGGGGGCTGGGGGCGGACCTGACGGAGATGGGGGGTGGGAG